>CAYSJJ010000006.1:38993-53798 GCA_964431365.1 uncultured Geobacter sp.
ACCGGAGAGTCTAGATCAGCGTGAACCGATTTACATAGGCTGCCGTGAAGACGTTGCCAAGGCGGTCGAATTCCTGAACGGATAACTAACTGCGAAGAGGTCGTCATGACAGAAGGCAAGAAAGCGCAAAGGCTCTGCAGTGAAATACAGCTGTTCGATCTCTGTGAACTCGACGTTTGCGGTCATAAAGACGGTCGTTACTGCACCAAGGGAGACCTCATCGCCCGTTTTGAAGCGATAGCTGACGACGAGGAGAGGGCTCCGGAACAATACTTAGCCGAGGAGTTGGAGGACGTTGAGGGAGCCGGCGACCTGGGATATGACGAGGCCTTTGGCGTCGATGAATATGGCGAAGAGGACGACGAAGAATAGATTTGACTAATAACCGCCTTGGGCGGTTATTTTTTTATCGGTGGCTGCCTAAAGTTGCCGCGCACCATGACGATATTCATGAAGAAAATGTCACAAGGAGTTTATCTGTGAAACCCAAATTACTTATCGTCGACGATGACCTCGACATACTGAAAATGCTCCAGACCGCATTTGCCGGCGACGATATGGAGGTGGTCCTGGAGACCGACAGCTCGACAGCGCTGCAGAGGATACTCTCCGACCGGCCCAATGTGGCCATTTTTGACATAAACATGCCGGGAAAATCGGGACTGGATCTGCTGCTGGAGGCCAAGAAGGTCGATTCGGCCCTGGCCATCATCATAACGTCAGGCCAAAAGACAACCCAAAATGCCATCGAGGCGATGAAACGCGGCGCCTACGATTACATGACCAAACCTCTGGATCTAAAAAAACTGAAGACAAATGTCCAGAAGGCCCTGGAGTGTAACCTGCTCAACCGCAAGGTACGGTTTACCCGTGATCGCGAGCTCCTGACCGAAGAGCACCTTGATGAAGATATCATGATCGGCTCTTCTCCGGAGATGATAGAGATCTGGAAAATGGTCGGCAAGATTGCCGATTCCGACGCCACGGTCCTAATCCAGGGAGAAAGTGGTACCGGCAAGGAGCTTCTGGCCCGTGCCATCTACGATAATTCCCGTCGGAAGAATCGTCCGTTTCTCGCCGTCAACTGTGCCGCGCTTCCGGAGAACCTCCTTGAAAGTGAACTCTTCGGCCACGAAAAAGGCGCCTTCACCGACGCTCACGCCCGAAGGATCGGGAAATTCGAACAGTGCACCGGCGGCACCATTTTCCTCGATGAAATTGGTGAGATGAGCCTTGCAAGCCAGGGAAAACTCCTGCGAGTACTGGAGAATCAGGAGTTCGAGAGGGTCGGAGGGAACGAAACCATCAAGGTTGATGTCAGAATCGTTGCGGCCACCAACCGTTCTCTTCTGCAGTCGGTGAAGGAAAAAACCTTCAGGCTCGACCTCTTCTACCGGCTGAGGGTGGTAACCTTCTTCCTCCCTCCCCTTCGCGAGCGGGCAGAGGACCTTCCGCTGCTCACCGAGCTCTTCATTCGCCGGTTTTCCCGTAAATACGGCAAGCAGATCAAGGGGATCGCTCCAAAAGCGATGGAAGTGCTGACCACCCATGCATGGGAGGGGAATATCAGGGAACTGAAGAATGTGATCAACTCTGCGGTCGTTTTGTGCAAAGGAGATCTCCTGATACCGGACGACTTCGAGTCATTCCTGGAGGCCAAGGCAGGATTTAAAGAGATTGATCTGGACGCCGCCGGCGACGATTATTACCAGGTTTTCACCTGCATGCTAGAACCGATCTTCGACGGTCTTTGCCAGAAGAACAAGGGCTCCATCTACGACAACGTCAACATGGGCCTCGAGAAAGCGTTGATCCAGATGTCCATGTCCAAGGCCAACAACAATCAGGTGCTTGCCGCAAAACTCCTCGGAATCAGTCGCAATACGTTGCGTGACCGGTTGGAGAAATACAGTATAAACGGCCAATAAGTAACGTTTCGACATACACGCAAAAGGCCTTTCAGCAAGAGCTGAAAGGCCTTTTTGCTGTCGTAGTTACATGGATGCTATCGACTCTCCTTGCTTCCTCCTGGCATCATCTCCGGTGCTCCCGGCATTTTTACTGCCGGCTTTGTATCTTGTGCGGGCTTCGCGTCGACCGGTTTTGCCTCGGCCGGGGCCGGTTTCGCACCTTGGGCAGATGGGGACTCCTTGGGAGCTTTCACGTCACTCTTTTCCGGATGTTTTCCAGGCTCCTTCGCTTTCGGTTTCTGGTCGCTATCCTTCGGTTTCAACGACTCGGGTTTGATCTTCATCTTCACGATGTAGTTGGCAGTAAAGATGTAGTCGTCCAGATAGTCACGCTTACCATCAGCGTTCAGGTCAAACTTCGGCACCTTTGGTGTTCCCATTTCTTTGAGGAACAGCAGAAAATCCGCCTCGGAGAGCTTGCCGGACTTCGAAATATTCGGTTCCATCTGCGGGGCCACCGTCAGCGGGATATCGGCCCCCCCTTTGCCATAGGAAATAGACAGAACCGAGTCCGTTGCTCCCTTTTTGGGCTGAACAACAAGGGTCCAGGAGCCGTCCTCTTCAGGAGCCAGCGAAAGTATTTTGGCGGAAGATACGGCAAACGACGGAGTCTCCTTCCCCAGGAGTTTCGGGCTGATCGACAGCTTTGCCGTTGCCTTGCCATCGGTAAAAAGAATCTTCGGTTCCTGAACAAAGCCGGGGATGGTCCGGTCGGCAAACAACAGTATGAGCGACGTAGGACTTTTCTCGCCAACGGCGGTCTTGAAAGCTTGCACAACTCCCTTATACACCACGTACTTGTCTTCCGCAGGCTTATCATCCCCCTTCTCCGTGCTGGCTGCCTCGTCACCCTCTTTGGGCTTGCCAGCCAGGTCCTTGCGGAGGTCGGTATAGAGCGTCGGAGCATCCTCTGACTTGCCGGTCGATGCAGACTGGTCCGTTGGAAGGGTCACGGTGCCGGCGACGATGTAGGCACCGGTGGATGAGCCGGTATAATTCTGATTCGGATCCTTGGAGCCAGGATCCTTGGAGCCAGGATCCTTGATGAGAGTGCCAGGATCCTTGATGAGAGTGCCAGGATCCTTGGTGCCAGAATCCTTCTGGCTACCACCAAGATCCGAAGGGTTATAGATTGAAGGAGTGGCTACCGGAATCGGCTCCCCCTTCGAGTTTCCAACTGAAGCCTCCATCCCCAGGATGGCATACGGAGAATTCCCCTTTATATCGAATGTGATAGAGGCGAGGACTCCCGTTGGTATCTTATTCGCCTTGTCTATAGGCTCAGCCTGAATGGCGGAGATTATTACCATCCCTGCCGTCGACGTATTCGGCACCATCATGGCCAAAGGGATCAGGGCTCCCTTCTCGACGCGAGGGTTCGCCAAAACGTTTTGATCATAGCGGACCCTGAAACTAAAACCGGCGGTGTCGACCAGGTCTTTGCCATTAATGGTGAACACGCCATTTCCAGCATAACTGATGGAAATGGATGGAGCTGCAAACGCGGAAGTGGCTATCAGGAGCAAGAGCACGAAAAGAAGGAGTGATGTTCTGCAGATCGTGGAAGTTACATGATTCATTGTTTTTCTCCCTTTGAACGATTGGAGCAGAATTATTACTGCAGTATCTGTGCCCAACAAAACAGCGCTGTCTGCCAAAGGTCGGCCGACAGCGCTGATAAGACATACCTAAATGTATTGCGTAGACTAACCGGCGTTATTCATGACCTTTTTGAGAATGTCCCACCCCTTCAACAGGTCGAGTGCCCGCAACACCTGATAATCGGTCTTGATCTGCTCGTCAGTTTTGTAGGCAGGAAGCTTCTCGGCCTTCTTCTCCTCTGCCGGTGCCTTCGCTTTTGCGTCTTCCTCGAAATGATTCTCAAGGTCCTTTTCCCGCAGATGCATTGATTCCTTCTTTTCAGCTGCAGAAAGCTCCATGCGCTCCACAGTTATATCAGGTGCGATCCCTTTGGCCTGGATCGAGCGTCCGCTCGGTGTGAAATAGCGTGCCGTTGTCAACCGGAGTCCGGAGTTGTCCGAGAGCGGGATAATGGTCTGCACCGATCCCTTGCCGAAGCTCTGCGTACCCATGATCACGGCCCGCTTGTGATCCTGCAGAGCACCGGCGACGATCTCGGACGCACTGGCACTCCCCCCGTTGATCAGTACGACGATCGGATAGTTCTCCTGTTTGTTGCCACGCCGGGAGACGAATTTCATTTTCGCATCCTTCTCCCGACCTTCGGTGTAAACGATCATCTTCCCTTCGTCAACGAAGTGCTCGGAAACCCTCACCGCCTGATCCAGAAGCCCGCCGGGGTCGTTGCGAAGATCGAGCACGAGGCCACGTAGCTTGCCGCCATTCTCCTCCATGAGGGTTTTCAGTGCCTTTTCCAGATCGTCGTCAGTCTTTTCCTGAAACTGGGCAATGCGGACATAGGCGTAACCATCGTCCAGAGTCTTGAATTTTACGCTCTTCACCTGAATCACGTCACGGATCAGCGGAAATTCCTTCGGCTTGTCAAACCCCTCCCGCATAATGGTCAGGGTGACCTTCGTCCCTTTGGTGCCGCGCATCCGTTTCACCGCGTCCATGATACTCAGGTCTTTGGTGAACTTATCGTCAATCTTCAGAATCTGGTCGCCGGCCTTGATGCCGGCCTTGAAGGCAGGGGTGTCCTCGATAGGTGAAATGACCGTAAGGATCCCTTCCTTGATGGATATTTCGATACCAAGTCCGCCAAACGTCCCCTTGGTCTCGATTTTCATCTCTTTGTATGTCTCGGGAGGCATGAATGAACTATGGGGATCGAGAGACGATAGCATGCCGTTTATGGCACCGTAGATCAGCTTCTTGGTGTCCACCTCTTCAACATAGCTTTTCTTCACAATGGAGAGCACATCGGTAAAGAGCTCTATCGACTCATAGTCGTTGCCCCCTTGGGCAGCGCACTTGCGCTGGATCCCAACCCCGAACCCGAGTGTCACCAAAATCAGGAGAACCCCGAAGATGGCCATTTTCCTGCGGCTTACGTTCCTCTGCATTGTTCCTCCCAGTACTCTGTTCCAGAATTATGTCAATAAGCGTCAACTACCTGAGCCAGGGTGCAGGATCTATCGGTTTTCCCTGGAAGCGGATTTCGAAATACAGCATCGGTCCTTTGGAGGAATCCGTATCCCCAACCAGAGCCACAACCTCGTTGCCGGAGACCGATGAACCGACTTTCTTCAGAATCTTCGAACTGTGGGCATATAGCGAAAAATACCCGCCACCATGGTCAATAATCACCATGTTGCCGTACCCCTTGAAGGCACCGGCGTAAATTACTTGCCCCTCATAAACGGATCTGATTTCAGCCCCGACCGGAGCACTGATGGAGATGCCGTTACTGACGGTATACGAGTTAAACTCAGGGTGCTTGTGCCTTCCATAGGTACCGACGACTTGCCCTCTGACTGGGGTCGCCAGTCGTCCCCGCTGTGAGGCGAACCCCTTATCCGCAACCACCGGCAAATCTCGACCAACGTCCGGGCGGGATGTCTTCTTTTCGCCCTTGGGAGTATAGCTTTTTCTACTACGGGCTTCAAGCCTTTCAACCATCGACTGGAGCCGCCGCGCATTGGCCTGAAGCTCTTTCAGAGACAGAAGATAGGTTTCTTTGTCTTGGCGGACCCTGGCAAGATAGGCAGTCTTCTTCTGTTTCTCGGTCTCGATCTCCTGCTTTTTCGCGTTAACGGCCCCCTTGATCTTTTCCTTGTGGGCTGCATCGCGTTCCAGATTCAATTTTAGCGACCGGAGCGTATCGATCTTACTGTTATATTCAGCAAACAGTTGCTTGTCATGTTCCAGCACCACCTTCATGTAGCGCTGATTCTCAACCAACTGCGGTAGCGTGCCTGAGGAGAAATAAATTCTCACATTGCCCAGTTCACCAGCCTTATAGAGGGCGACGAGTCGTTGCCTGATCTGATCGCGCTTCTTCTCCGCATCATGCCTGGCCCGCTCGATTTCCTGCTGGGTCCGCTCAACCTGACTCTCAGCCTGTTTCAGCTCCCTGTTGAGGAGCTTCAGATTTTGTTCTTTCTCCTGCAACGTCTTGTCTATCTTTATCAGATCACTGCTGACCAGACGCTCCTCTTTCTTGGTCTTGCGAAGAAGCTGGCGTTTTTCGCGGATTTCCCGGTTAACACCCTGAAGCTCATGGTGGACATCGGCCGCTTCGGCACATGAAAAAAACTGCATCAGTGAACAGAATAGGAGAATAGGCGTTGAGCGCATGGTCTACAGTGTGATGAAGCGCTTCAATGACGTCAGACTCCCAAAGAAGCCGATGATTATGCCAAGAATGACGAGCCCGGCCAGATATTCAGGTGGCAGAAAGGCGATCCCGGAAGCCGGACTGAGAGCGAGAAAATTCTCTGCGTTTTGGAGCAGCCCCAGATAAATGCCGCCAAGGAACAGAATTGCCAAAACAGCTCCGGTCACCCCCTGGACGATACCTTCTAATAGAAAAGGCGCCTTGATGAAAAACCGTGTCGCTCCAACCAGACTGAGAATTTCCAGTTCGTCGCGACGGGCAAATATGGTCAACTTGATGGTGTTCGATACAATGAAAGATACGGCCAGCACGAGGAATACGCCGAGAAGCAGTCCGACGAGGCGGAGAAAATTCATGAAGGCATTGAACTTCCTGACCCAATCATCGCCATACTGGATTTCACCTATCCCCGGGACCTTTCGCAGGCGTCCCACGAACCCCTGGATCGCCTCATCGGTTCGATAGTCGCGCTTCAGGCCGATTTCCAGGGAAGCTGGCAGAATATCTGCCGTGACACCTTCGAGAAGTGATTCCTGCCCCTTCAACCGGCCCCTGAACCGTTTTGCCGCCTCGTCCTTACCGATGAACGTCACTTTGGCCGATCCAGGAATATCCATGATCGACTTCTTGATTCCTGCAAGCTGCAAGGGGACCGGTTCCCGATCGAAATAGACGGTCACCTCGACCTTGGTGCTCCAGTCATCCGCCGTTCTTTCCACATTGACGTACACCAGCAGGAACAGTGCGATGATCAGGAGCGCTAGGGTAATGGTGCCGGTGGCCAGTGAATGGAGCAACAGGTTCTGCCGAATATTGACAAATGTCTTGCCTAGAAAATATCTGAAACGGCCCGAGATCCCTTCTTGTGAGTGCTTGGGGCGTTTTGCATTCTTATTATGCGCTGACACCATCGTCCTCGAGAGCCCCCCCTTTAAGCCTGATAACCCTTGCCGCCGGCACAAGACTCATCAAACGCTGGTCATGGGAAGCGATCACCACCGTCGTCCCCCGGATATTTGCATCCTTGAAAATCTGCAGGATCTGCTCCTTGTTCGCGTCGTCAAGGTTGCCGGTCGGTTCGTCTGCCAGAAGGATCTTGGGATCGTTCACCAATGCCCTGGCCAGGGCCACCCGCTGCTGCTCGCCGCCGGAGAGCCGTGAGGGGCAGACTCCCTGCTTTGCCTCGACCCCCAACTGCTTGAGCGTATGATAGACCTTCTTGTTGCAGTCTTTCTTGCTCCAGCCAAGGACCTCCAGGGTCACGGAGACGTTCTCCATTACCGTTCGGTTCTGGAGGAGCTTGAAGTCCTGGAAAACCACGCCGAGCGTCCGGCGGTAGTATGGCAGTTGCGAGCGGCCCAGCCTGGCGATGTTCTGGCCGTCAACAATGATCTGCCCCTGTGACGGCATCACGGCACCGTAGAGGAGTTTCAGAAGGGTTGTCTTGCCTGCCCCGGAGGGTCCGGTCAAAAAGACAAAATCCCCTTTGGGGATCTTGAGTGAAATGCCCTTTAATGCTGCACTGTCCTGTTGATAACGAACATGCACACTGTGAAGCTCAATCATTGGGAACCATCACCATTCGTTGTAGGGAGTACCGTCGCTGCCGACCATGTTGGAACCGCTATGGACATCGTATACCGATCCCTTGATCTCCCCTCCGTCGGTAGGCGCCGGCGGTTGCACGGTTACCCAGGAGTCTTTCTTCCCGGTAAAGGGGTCTTTGGGGATGTCGCGCAGATACTTCTTGTCCATAAGCTCCTGAATTGAATCTGGAAACTTTCCCTGGTCAGCATAGAACTGGTCGATAGTCGAACGAAAGGAGTAGAGGTTCTCCCTGAGAACCGCCTCACGTGCCCTTATGAGCCCCCACCGGTAATTAGGAACTGCGATTGAAGCCAGAATCCCGATGATCGACATGACTATCAGCAGTTCGATAATCGTATAGCCCCGGTTACGAGCCAGCCTGCGTCCTATGGCACATCGAAATCGATCCAATCACCACTCCTTATACTTGCTGCCATCAATGGCCGTTTCCTCGCTGAGCGAATAGACGTCGAACACGTCCTCCCCCCCCCAGTTTGTACTCTCTGGTTCGTCGGTATAGGAACGGAGTCCCCACTTGGAGTCCTCTCCCTTGTTAGTCGACGGGCTGAAGGGGTCGACCGGAATGCGTCGCAGGAACTTCTTCTTGTAGCTTACCGCTCCTCCAAAATCGTACCCTTCCACCAGTTGCTGCAGAGTTTCAGGATAGCCGGACTTGTTGAGCGAGGGGACAAGCTTCTTATCGTCAACCGCCTTGTCGTAGGTCTTCTTATACTCGTCGATGGCGGTGCGGATGGTGCGAAGGTTCCGTCTGAGTTCTATCTCCTTGCTCCGCTTGGCGGTCAGTTGGGCCGATGGTAGCACCAGGGCAGCCAGGATGGAGAGAATCGTCAGGGTCACGATAAGTTCGATCAGGCTCACACCGCGACGATCTCTGATAAGGTAATTCATCATACTGCAATAACCGGACTATTTGACTTCAATGACGGTGTTATAGGGAATTGTTTCGATGATCTTTCCACCGACATCGGAAAATTTCACCGACATGAAACCGAGACTTGCCGGACCTTTGTTCTTCGCCTTGAAACTGGCAGTCAGCAGTGTTCCTCCGCCTTCAACGCCACCGGATTCCGGCTGCCGAGACATGACAACAGTAACCTGTCCGGTGACCTTATCTACTTTCGTTTTGAACGATGACGATTTGCCGTCCTTTTTCAAGAAATCTCCTTCGGCAGCAGCCTGGAATTCAAGGAAAGCTGGATCGTAGACCAGCACGAACGGAGCATTGAACAGTGACTTTGCATCGCTGACCTTGATCTCGGCCATGAATTGATCGTTCACCTTTACTGAAGCAGGTGCACCGATGTTCAGTGATATGCGCTCGGCAGGCGTCCGCACCGGTTGCTGGGTAACCGGTTGTGGAACGGGCTGCTGGAGAGACGGCGCAACCGGTGATTCCGGTGCCTTTGCCGACCCGGCTTGAACGGGTGCCTTTGCCGGCGGCTCCTGAACGGGTTTGGCAGGTGCAGCAGGTGCCGTCGGCTGAACCTGTGGCGGAGCCGTCTTGGGGAGAGTAACGGGGCTCTGCTGCGGCACGGCAAAGTCCGGTTCCTGTACAAACGAGCCATATGGCTTGGCGGTAGAGGGATCATCTTCCATGCCGGACCAGAATGCAACAATGTCATCGTCAGGAATAGCGACTCCTCTGACAATTCGGGGAGTTATAGCCAGGATCAGCTCGGTCTTGTCATTGGATGTATCGTGACTGGAAAAGAGCGAACCCAGCACAGGGATATCGCCGAGCAAGGTAACTTTCTGATTGCTCTTGCTCTTTATATCCTGCATCAAACCACCAATGATACTGGTTTCGCCATCTTTGAGGGAAAGGACCGTGTCTAGGTTGCGGGTACCGATGGTGACGACCGTCGTGTTACCGTCACCCACCTTGTCCTTGGAGATAATGGTACTGACCTCAAGACTCAGCTTGATGTTGACCTCGTTGTTGAGCTGGATGGTCGGCTCAGCGCTCACTTTGACCCCGACATCCACATACTGGACGTTGACGTTGACCCCGCCCACAGTGCCGTTGGTTGAGGTTGTAGTAATAGGCACCCGGGTCCCGACATTGAACTTGGACTTTTCGCGGTTCTTCACCCGGATCTTCGGGTTGGAGAGGGTCTCACCGTTGCCAATGGTCTTGCCAAAATTGAAGGTGGCGTTGGGAACGGTGATGAAGCCGTCGTACCCGCGCCAACGGAACAGATTCAGCAGATTGGAAACCCCCGTAGTGGTGGTAGTCGCTGGAGTCGTCGCGGCTGCAGTGGTGGCGGGTTGCGTTAGGACATCGGACAGCAGTGCACCGGAACCCGACGCGGATGCCGCTGCTGACACAGCGTAACGACTGAGCACCAGCCCGAAATTGTCGGCGTTCTTCTTTGCAATTTCTATAACTTCAACCTCAAGCAGCACCTCGGCATCCGGAACATCATTGGCTTCCAAGATCTTTCGTGCAACATCCAGAACATCTGGCGTGTCCCGAATCACCAGGGCATTCATCTCTTCGTTCACATATATCTTTTTCACTTGCAGCATGGTTCTGATCAGGTTCACGGCCTTTTTGGCGTCGAGCTTGTTCAGATAGAACGTCTGCACAAAGAGCTCTTCATACTGCTTAATCTTTTCCGGGTTCTTCGGATAAACAATGACCGTGCTTTCATTCAGCGCCTTTTTGCCAAGCTTGTTGATGCCGGTAATGATATCCAAGGCCTGTTGAAACGTGGCATTTTCCAGATAGATACTGACGTTGTTGTCTTTCACAGCGTCGTCAAAGACAAAATTGATACCTGACAACTGGGTAACGATACTAAAGACTTCCTTTATCTTGGCATCCTTGAACTTGAGCGTGATCGGTTTGGTCGACTTCAGGTTAAGCTCGAAGCCATCCAATTTTGTCCTACGTGTCTTCAGCAGACGCTCAATTGCCTCTTTTGCCCCCTTGTGACCGGAGTCGATTGAAATCGCCTTCTGATAGGCGCGGAGTGCATCTCGAGACTTGTTGTCCTTTTCCAGCTTCTCACCCTCAAGAAACAGGGTCTGGGCGTTTCGCAGCTTGATCAGCAGGTCGCTCTGCTGTTTTACACGATCAAAAGATGGATCAAGGGTTAATGCACTCTGATACTCACGAAGGGCGTCGTCGAAGTTCTGATTCTTCAGAAATTCATCACCCTTTTTTGCATGCGCCCGCGCCGCATCGACGCTTGTCTTTAGAAAACGGAGCCGGTATTCGCCTTGATTGGGGTTGGCCGCAGCCGCTTCTGCATACTTCAAGACCGCCTCATCGAGACGCCCCTGCTGCTCAAGCATTTCACCTTTTCCAATGGCAGTCCGTCCGGCAGTACAGCCCGCAACCAGCCCCATGAAGGCCAATGCAAGTACTGCAAATCTATACCAAGGCATCACGTATCTCTCCTTGCCAGTGCTGATGACAGAAATCAATCCAACTGCACAATCCGATTTTCTCGATGCTATTTGCGGGGTGCGGACAATGGCTTGTTCTCGATCAATGGAATAATGATCTGCCCACCGTCCCCCAACGCATTGATGGTCAACAGGTCATCGGTAACATTGGCCACTTCGTATTTACCGGCGATCTTATCACCCTTTTTCACCACGAAGATATCCTTATTGCTGGATAGAAAAATTGTTTTCTGATTATCCTTTTTCAGAAAACCGAGAAACGTAAACCGCGCCATGTCGCGCTGAACCGGCGAGGGCTCAGCAGCTACGGCTGGTGCAGGCGCAGCAGGCACTGAAGGCGGTGGCGGCGGCAGGGCCGGCAGCGGCTTCGGTGGTGGTGGCGGCAACGGAAGAATCCTTGTCTCGTCCCGGAAAAGTGGACGGAATATGTTCTTTCTAACGATCGACGCGGCAACGTGCTTCTCGTCAAGGAGCGACAACAATACCCGGTTACCGTCGCCACCTTTATCCACTTTGACTGGGGTTGGACGAGCGGGCTGCCCTGGTCCGAAGGTCAGTTTTGCAACGGTTTTCGGCCGGGGATACTTGCTGTAGCTGTACACAACCGACAAGGCGAACAGCCCCAGAAGAACAACCGCAAGTAGCCGCTGTCGGTTCATGGTTGGTCCACCTTGAAATAGGAGGTTAACTGCATCCTGAGCTCTACCTGCTCCTCGGTCGCCCTGCCACCTGTTAAAAAGACGCTGTCCACAACAGCCATTTCGCGCAACCCCATTACATCGACCAGAAAGGCCTTGACCCCGGCGTACTTGCCTTTGACGGTAAACCCGATAACGTATGCTGCCAATGGTCTGCCGCTCTCAAGAGTAGGCTTATAGGTAATTCCTGCAAGCTGAAGATCGTGTTTACCGGCAAAGGCGAACAGGCGCGAAAGAAAGGGAGCAAAATCTTTCTTGGGAATGATCCGTGAGTTCCATTCGTCGAGATCCTTGCGGCCCTGTGCGTAAAGAGCCGGCCTGCTCTGATCCCGTTCACCGGCGGACGTCCGGCGCTTGGCAAACCACTCGCTCTGGGCCTGGTCCAAGACTGGGCGTAGGTAGGTCGACAACAGTCCGTAGGCGGCAACGTTCAGGACGAGGAGGATACTGATGACGAGCAGCGGAATTCGACGCTGCCTGACTATTTGAATGACCTGTTTACGTGTCATTTATGGCTTCACCTTGCAGGAAAGAGAGAAGCTAATCCCCTTTTGGGTTTTACCGAACTTTTGCTCTGCCTGGGTAAGCAGGTAGACGTCGACGAACCGTCCCGAATTCTCCATATTGGCCAGCAACGTACTGATACCGTTGAATGTCAGTGCCGATCCCGACAATTTAAGCTCGCCCGTGGTCGCCTTTGGTTCAAGAGATGTAATGGTTACCCCCTCAGGGAGGACAGGTTCCATATTGTCCAGAAATATGGCCCAGTTGAAGGTTTTCCTGCGGATAATGGCGTTCGCATAGGCAATGTCCGCCTGTTGGCGCTGCCAATCCTTATCCGACACGGGCGGCTGTCCTGATCTTCCTTTCAATGCAATGGCGGCCAGTTCGCTGTTCAAACGCCGACTCTCGCCTGCGGTGACGGCCACGTCATAGACATTGAGGCATAGAAAGGAGAGCAGCAACAGTGCACAGACCAGCAACCCGATATCAAAAGGACGCATGTCGATGTACTGTTTCGTCGCAAGGTTGATCTGGAGCTTCATCAGAGGTTCCTCGCGGCAGCACCAGCGGCGGCCAGATAGGTGTGAATCATCGCTTCGGACGTCATTTCAGCCGAGTGCCCCACGGCAGTGGCAACAGTGATCAAGTGAGGAGTGATGCCCGTTACATCCGCCAGTAGCGACTGCAGGGCCTCACGATCCCAAGGTGGGCTATAATAAAGGATTCGCTGCAGCTTTTGTCCCGGTATTTTATCCCTGTAGACCAAAAATGAACTGTTGATCTCCCTGAAGATCCGGTTTGGCTCAAAGCCTCCTTCGAAAATCTCCTTAGCCCTGTAGAACTCCAGGATCCCCTCCTGAAATATGAGAATACTGATTACGCCTTTATACCAAAGAACGACTGCAGTATTCTCTTCCCCCACCTGCTTCACAAACAGTTGTAACAGGTTGAACGTGGTGAAATCTACCCGGCTTGGTTCCAGCCCAATTTCACCGAGGATTTCTTCGTATTGCGCGATCACGCTCCGGCTGATCAGCGCGACAAGAACCGAAAGCTCTCCGGTCTCTCGTTCCCGGAGGACCTGGTAATCAAGGTGTATTTCACTAATGTCGAACGGGAGATTCTTTTTCAGTTTCCAACGAATGAGGTCAGCACCCTCCTCCTTGCTCTTGAGGCGGGTTTCCAGATCAAGGAGAAGGACCCTCCCCGCAGCATCCGGCAAGGAAAGCGATACCTGCTTCTGATTAGTAAGAAGCCGCGCATACAGTTCCCGAAGCTGGTTAGTCACAAAAGAACGATCAAGGATATTCGGCTCTTTGAGCGAAAGCTTGAGAGTTCCAGCCGGAAAGGGGATCGATTCGCAACGCTCCAGCAACGGGAGCCCCCTCCGCTTTCCAACCAGCACTATGGATGCACCTTCCTGGGCAATTTCAAGGCCGAGGACTTTTGATTTCAGAAACATCCCAGATCACTCCACAAAGGTTACCCGGTTTATCTCCCGGAGTGTCGTCTCTCCCGCGAAAACCTTTTCCATAGCCGACTCGCGAAGGAAAATAGTGCCTGACTCGCGGGCGGTTTTCTTGAGGATAGTAGTTGCTGCCTTGGCAATTATCATCTCCCGCAGTTCGTCGTTCAAATCCAGCAGCTCGACAATGGCGGAACGCCCCCGGTAGCCGGTACCGTTACAGTCGTCACATCCCTTTGATTCATAGAACGTGACATTTCGGCTTTCATCCGGATTGATGCCGGATTCCCGGAGGACATCGTCCGTATAAGTGACCGGATACTTGCACTTCGGACAGATCTTTCGCACCAGGCGCTGCGCCATGACACAGTTCAGGCAGGATACAAAATTGTAGGGATCGATACCCATATGAATGAAGCGCCCCAGCACATCGAAGGCGTTGTTGGCGTGCACCGTCGTAAAGACGAGGTGACCGGTAAGTGCCGATTGTACCGCGATCTGTGCGGTTTCCGGGTCGCGAATCTCACCAACCATGATTTTATCGGGATCGTGACGAAGAATGGAACGGAGGCCTCGTGCAAACGTCAACCCTTTTTTCTCATTAACCGGAATCTGGACGATCCCCTTAAGGAGATACTCCACCGGATCTTCGATGGTAATGATCTTCTCTTCGCCAGTATGAATCTCGCTCAAGGCGGCATAAAGGGTGGTCGTCTTACCCGAACCTGTCGGGCCGGTGACCAGAACCATACCGTACGGTTCTCGCACCATCTTCCGAAAGCGCCTCATCTCCCGTTCCGACATCCCCAGCGACTCAAGGGTGAG
>CAYSJJ010000006.1:53808-78562 GCA_964431365.1 uncultured Geobacter sp.
ATATTATTGGCGATGCTCTCCTTATCAAGGATACGGATAACCGCATCTTCACCAAAGGCACTCGGCATGATGGAGACACGAAAATCGATGGATTTGTTACTGATGCGTACCTTGAAGCGACCGTCCTGCGGTATGCGCCGCTCGGAAATATCCAGCTCGCTCATGACCTTCAAACGGGAAATTATAGGACCTTGAAAATGCCCATCAATCGGCTCGGTGGCTTTGTACAGAACACCGTCAATCCTGTATTTGATGATGACCCCCTCCTGGGCGGTCTCTATGTGAATGTCGCTGGCACGGCGGGTCAGGGCATCAATAACGGTAGAGTTGAGCAGTTTGATGATCGGGCTGGTATCAGCCGATATGTTTTCTACCGACAGAACCTCTTCACCTTTGTCGGTCTCAGTGACCAGTTGCAGGAGAAAATCTTCCGAGACCTCCTTCAACACCCTGCTCGTCCCCTCCCCCTTTTTGAGCAGGTGAACGATCTGGGACGCCGGGGCCAACTTGATGATCAAGGGACGATCCAGCAAAAGTTCCAGTTCATCAAGTTTGAGAACATCGGTCGGATCTGCGATGGCTATTACCAGGGCGTTGCCGCGCTCTTCCACGGGAACGAAATGGTAACGATAAAATATGTCAGCGGGAAACTGTCCCAGCAAAACATCATCGGGCTTAAAACCGGAGAGATCGACATACTCAACGCCAAATTGTTCGGCAAGTGAGCGATAAAGAACCTCTTCGGAGATCAAACCCTCGGTGATACAGATTTCGCCAAAGCGCTGATTGGTCGTCTTTAATTTCTCTTTGACATAATCCATCTGATCGGGATTAAGTTCCCCCCGATCAACCATGATATCGCCGAGACGCCTTCTGGTATAGGGTCGTGAAAAGTCCATAATTATCCTACCGTCCCGGCAATCTTAAAGATGGGGAGATACATGGTAATGATGATGACACCGATGACAAGCCCCATAATCACCATGATTGCAGGCTCAATAGCGGTACTGAGAATGTTGAGACGCTGGTCGATCTCTTCCTCGAAATAATCGGAAATACCTGCAAGCATCTCTTCCAGAGACCCGGTTGTTTCTCCCACTCCGAGCATGCGGAGAGCTAAAGGAGGAAAAAGCCTGACGCTGTCGATTGCAACAGCGAGACTCGTTCCTTCCTCGACCCTCACGACGGCATCGAGAAGTTTCCGCTCGAGAACACGATTATTCAGTGTTCCCACCGACATCTTCATAGACTCGACAATGGGAATACCACTTTCCAGAACCGTTGCAAAGGTGCGTGTAAAACCGACTACGGCATATTTCTGAACCACATCACCTACAAACGGGATGCGCAACTTGAATCGATCGGTGGCAAAACGCCCCTGCGGTGTGCGCATCCAACTGCGCATCGCATAAAACGCGAAAGCTGTCCCAGCGACAAGGAACGGGAATAACTTTTTCAGCACGGACGTAAAGGCGATAAGCATCTGGGTTGGCAAAGGGAGTTGTGCACCGGAATCTGCATAAACCTGGCTGAACGTAGGCACGACATAGACCAGCAGCATGGTGACCGCAAGAAACGCAGCGGTGAGAAGGATGGCTGGGTAAAACAGAGCCGAAATGACCTTCCTTTTGAACATCTCGGTCTTCTTTATAAAAAGGATGAAGCGTCGAATGGTTTGCGGAAGATCGCCGGTCCTTTCGCCTGCCCGTATGGATGCCACATAGAGCGGAGAAAAAGCCCCAGGATACCGTTCAAAGGCATCAGAGAGGGCGCTCCCCCCCTTGATTTCTTCCCTGACGTTCTTGAGTATTTCGGAGAGGTTGCTTTTGTCGACCCGTTCGAGAATTGTATCAAGAACCTGGACGATCGGCAGGCCCGATTTAATCAAGACCAACAACTCCTGATTGAACGTCAACAGTTCCTTGTTGTCTACCCGACGCCGCGCACTACCTCGCTTCCAAATAAACTGAAATGATTTCCGTCGAATTTCGAAGACGTGGAAACCTTGTTCACTCAGGGTTTCACGGAGGCTTTCCACGTTCAAGGCCTCGAACTCGCGCTCAAGGATCTTTCCGTCTGCGCTCCCAATTTTACACGTGTACAAGGCCATATCCTATGTCTTCTACCACACTTACCCTGAAAATCAAACACAAAAACCACGGACAATAGCCTGTGGTTTAAGTGCTGGCGCGGTTTTACAGGTCACCGCAACACCATTGCATGCATCTCAGTAGGATTTCGGATTATGATCTACTCCGTGACAGGAAAGGTAGCATTCGCCGCTGAATTTGTATGCCCCCTTTTCAACAAATTTGAGAAGGCCCTTTGAGTTCGGCGTTACGATATCAGTATCGAATTTCAGCAGATACTTGTACTCGGGACTACCGTGGGGGGAGTGGCAGGTACTGCAGGAGGTGCCACCACTGCTTAGCTTTCCCGTTCCAAGAATATGTAATGAATGGTAACGAAAGCTTTCATTTGCCATAATGCTCGACCGACTGTGACAACGGTAACAAAGGGCATAGGCAAAAGGTGACTCGGGCTGCTTGTCCCGTGAATAGTAGTTGTCGATCAATATGTGTTCGTAACGTGAACCATGGGGGCCGCGCGGACCATTTGGATCGTCACTGCCATGACATGCGCTACAGGCAAAGGTAGATACGTCCTCCGCGTTGATCTTCTTTTCACGATACGGTTTGATGAGACTGACGACGGCGAGATTCCTACCCTCCCCTTCAACGGGGTGAAAAGAAGGATTTGACGTGGAGAATTCGACCCGCTTATTGGTGTAGCGGGGCGGGAGGTTGACGCTGTCGCCATGGCACCGATAACAAAGCTCGTATTCATGGGTAATGTCGGGTGTCTGCCCACCAGTGGTTCGTCGCCTGAGTCCAGCGTACTTATTCTCCTTCCCGGCCTGATGGGGATGGTGACAGTCAACGCAGTCGACATGACGCGGCATCCTCGGATCGGTTTCCGGCAGCACTTCATTGCTCCTGTGCCTGCCAGGGAGGTCAAGCGTGGGATGTCGGTATGTCTTGGCAAACTCGGCTTCAATATTTCGAAGACGCATACCAGGTGGAGCAAATCCTTTGAGCATGTTCCTCGGGGGGGAGCTAAGACGCTGAGGCTGACCGTGGCAGGTAATACAGACCACGGGCCCCCCTCCGCTCTTGAGATTCGACTTATAGTGGCATGTCACGCAACCGAGAGGGAGGTTTTTCTTTTCCATATGTGCCTGAGCCCAGACCTGCCCTGCCGCACAAAGGCATGATAGTACCGTAGCGATGAGGATTATAGTCGTCGGAATAAGATTCATCGTTCTCCTCTTATGGCGGAAGGACCGGCAAGGTCTGAACATTGTGACAGGCCTTGCAAACCGACTCATAGTCAGGTCCCACCCAGAAGGGGGTAGCAGCACTCGGTGAAGAAGACTGGTCCTGATGCGGATTATGGCACGATGTGCACTGCATCCTTTGCATATAATCAAGTTTCACAAAGGAGGCAGCAGGAGAATCAGAAGGAAGTCGGTACCCTTCGAGAGGCTTCTGGATGGTGATGGCCCCAAGTACAGAGGTGTCATAGACAAAGGACACAGGGTGATGGGAGGACAGGTTCGTGTAGGCGATGGTATCGAGACCGGTCGGAAAAGCAATTGGATCGCCATTGTAGACTACTCCAAGAGCAGTTTGCCCGTCATGGCAACTGAGGCAAAGTCGCGAGGAGCCATTGGGTTCACCGTAGTAGCTTTTCGTGGCCCTGACGTTCGGGTTGTCGATGACCAGTGTTGGCGAGGAAAAATGTCCAAAAGTGCGAGTAGGATCCTTTCTATTCCAAAGAACCGGCCCACCGGTAGCGTGATGGGGGGTGTGGCAAAACACGCATATCTGAGTATGACGGGGATCAAGAGGGTTGACCTGGGCCTTATAGGTTACAGCCGTATTCCAGGAGGCCAGATTGTGCTTGTTACCTACATCGGAAATTCTTGGACCAGCAGCGGCAACCAGAGCAGGGAACAAGAACATGGCAACAATGAGGAGGACTCGAAGCCGAAACATACTACTCCCCCTTAATATACTGAAATATTTGTATTCTGCGATTGAACGAGTCGGACACATAGATCCTGTCTTTCTTATCCACGAAAATGCCATTGGGCATCATGAATTCCCCAGGCTCGTTACCGGTCTTGCCCACATACAGCAGGGTCCTGCCTTGTGTGTCAAAAATCTGATAATTATCAAAATTTCCGTCCACAACATAGAGATGTCGATCGGAATCTGTAGCTACTCCCTTGGGACGAGCAAAAAATCCCGGTGCATCCCCAACCTCCCCTACTCTTCGCAGGAATTTCCCGTCTGAACTGAAAATCTTTACCGAGAAGTCGAAGGCATCGGTAACATAGACGAGCCCATCCATATCTACCGTAATGTTCGTCGGTCTGATCAACAGCTCGCCATCTGCCCCTTGAGGAAATGACCGCAAGTAGTGGTCCAATCTATCGAAAACAAGCACTTTTTGGGCCAACGCATCAACAACATACTTTACCCCATCATCCGTAATTGCAATCCCGGTGGGTCGTTGAAAAAGCCGCTCGTCTTTCGCCAATTCACCAAGGAGTTCTCCATTTGAACTGAGCCGATAAACCTTTGACGTTACGGAATCAACAACATACAAATTCCCTGAATTGTCCAACGCCAGCGAGACAGGGCTGGCAAACGACTCCCCCCCCACCGATGTAAAAAAGGAGACCTCGCGGTTAACCAGATCAAACTTGTGGATACCTTTGCCAACGGTGTCAGCAACGTATATAACTCCCTTGCCATCGGCGGTTAGCCCACTGGGCGTAACGAAAAGAGTGCCGGACCGCTTCTCGCCCGTCACATATTCAAAAAAACGCTGCATTGAAGTACTTGGAGGCACAACGTCTTGAGGTCCTGAGATGACTCTCAACAGCTTGATGCGTGGAGGATCTGGAGGTGGAGGCCAGACAGCATGCAACGTGTTGTCCGGAACCAATATGGAATCCAACCGCTGGGATGCGCAACCGGAAAGAAACACGAGTAGAGAGAGAGCGACAAGAGATCTGACAAAGATGGCCATCTTACGCCTTGATCATTCCAACTACCCACGTGAAAAAAAAGAGAACGATGCCAGTGCCCCAGAGTCTGGCCCTACTCGCCAAGAAACTCTCCTTTTGGGGAAACGAGAGGAGAATAAACCCGATAGCACACGCGATCCATCCCCAAAGGCCAATCTGACTCACTACCCCCCATCCCTCGTTAATCACGGAATATCTCTCCCTAAAAGTTTACGCAGAATTGTACCGAGTTTGAGTTTCCACACCATAGTCACCGCTTCAAACACAATATGCCGGGACATCTTGGACGTTCCGGCATGGCGATCAATAAAGATAATCGGAACCTCGCCAATCTTGAACCCTTTCTCGTGGCACCGATAGTTCATCTCTATCTGGAAAGAGTAGCCGTCAGACTTAATTCTGGTCAGGTCAATCGCCTGGATGACATCCCTGCGAAAACACTTAAACCCACTGGTGCAGTCAGAAAGCTTAAGTCCGGTAATGGACCTGGTATACACACTGGCAAAATAACTCAGCATCAGCCGCCGCAATGGCCAATTCACTACGCTCACACCATTCAGATAACGTGACCCTACTACCAAATCAAAGGTAAGCACTTTTTCCAGAAAAAGCGGAAGCGTTGCCGGATCGTGAGAGAAGTCAGCATCCATCTCAATGATATAGCTTGCGCCTTGTTTCAGGGCGTAGCGAAAACCTTCACGATATGCTGACCCCAGTCCCAGTTTACCCCGTCTATGGATCACATGAATGCGGTTGTTCTCTGCCGCCA
Organism: uncultured Geobacter sp.; assembly: GCA_964431365.1. GTDB lineage: Bacteria > Desulfobacterota > Desulfuromonadia > Geobacterales > DSM-12255 > Geomobilibacter. The sequence continues at coordinate 59,676 of CAYSJJ010000006.1, forward strand.
TACGGTCAACAATTTCACCAGTTCCATCCGGTGAGTTGTCATCCACAACCAACACATGAATTCCGTCATCCTGGGCAAGAATCTGGGGAACTATTTTTTCGATGTTCCCACGCTCATTAAAAGTGGGAATCACCACCATGGCTTTCAATGGAGGCATCCAGTGTGAACAGGTATTGAGTAACGTGAGATAAGATTAAACGAAGCACGCAAAACAAGTCAAGGGAAAGGGGGCGCGGAACGCCATATATAGCGATTGACGGCGTCTATTCGGAAAAAATGCCTCAGGCTAAACAACAAAAGGCTCCTAAAGCTGCCACCATTAATGGTGAGAACTTCAGGAGCCTAGGATGTCTCTCTGTTTTAGTGGCGGGGCAGACGGGGCTCGAACCCGCGACCTCCGGCGTGACAGGCCGGCACTCTAACCGACTGAGCTACTACCCCAACAGTTTTACAGAAATCATTTGGTGGGCGAAACAGGGATCGAACCTGTGACATCCAGCTTGTAAGGCTGGCGCTCTCCCAGCTGAGCTATTCGCCCATTGTTAAATGGCGGGGCAGACGGGGCTCGAACCCGCGACCTCCGGCGTGACAGGCCGGCACTCTAACCGACTGAGCTACTACCCCCCTGGTCATCAACCGAAATAAATTCGGCTCAACAAAGGACTCACTTTGTATCAAAGGTACGCCTCTGCTGTCAAGCTTATTTTTCGACACACATCGTTATCAGTGCGCTGTAACAGGCTCATGATCAGTGGTCATTCCCGTTGTGGTCCGTGCAGATTCGGTACAGACCGGCACCCCTCCGAAGGTATTGAGCAACACCTCGTCCATATGGGACACACATTTGACCGTGAGGCCGGCCATAACCTCCTTGGGTATTTCCTCCAAGTCCTTACGGTTCTCCTCAGGTATAAGCACAAGCTTGATACCACCACGACGAGCAGCCATCAGCTTTTCCTTCAGGCCGCCAATCGCCAGCACCCGCCCGCGCAAAGTTATCTCTCCGGTCATGGCAATACTCTGCGACACAGGTGAGCTGGTAAGAGCCGATACGATGGCAGATGCGATGGTAATTCCTGCCGATGGCCCGTCCTTAGGGATCGCCCCTTCAGGGACATGGATGTGGATGTCGGAGTTCTGATAAAACTCCTTGTCCAGGCCAAGCAGGTGAGAACGGGAACGCACGTAGGTCACTGCTGCCTGCACAGACTCACGCATCACGTCACCTAGCTTGCCGGTGATGGTCAGCTGACCTTTACCATGAAGGACAGACACCTCTATGGTAAGAAGCTCCCCACCGGTTTCCGTCCACGCCAAACCGGTTATCAAACCAACTGCCTGTCCCTGCTCCACCGAGTCAATCCGAAACTTCCGAACGCCGAGGGACTCAGAAATATGGTGCGGCTGCAAAAGCTTGGGCAGTTTTTTCCCTTCCACCGCCCGATGGGCAAGTTTCCTGCAGACGCCGGCAATCTCCCGCTCAAGATTTCGCACCCCCGCCTCACGGGTATAATAGCGGATGATCTCCATTACGGCCCGGTCGGAAACAGAAATCTCACGATCGGCAAGCCCATGGGCCTCCAGCTGCTTCTTAAGCAGATACTGTTTCGCAATGGCAAGCTTTTCCAGCTCAGTGTACCCGGCAAGACGAATCACTTCCAGGCGGTCCAGCAGGGGCCTGGGAACGGTATGCAGAGAGTTGGCCGTGGTGACGAACATGACACGGGAAAGGTCATAATCCGTATCAAGAAACAGATCGCTGAACGTTGCGTTCTGCTCCGGATCCAACACCTCCAGGAGGGCAGACGCCGGATCCCCCCGAAAATCGGAGCTCATCTTGTCGATCTCGTCCAGCAGAAATACCGGGTTATCACTTCCTGCCCGCTTCAGATTCTGAATAATCTTACCCGGCATGGCGCCGACATAGGTACGCCGGTGGCCACGTATCTCCGCCTCGTCCCTCATCCCTCCGAGGGACATCTTTACGAACGTGCGCCCGGTCGACCGGGCGATGGAACGCGCCAACGAGGTTTTTCCCACACCGGGAGGCCCCACGAGACAGAGAATCGGCCCCTTGATCTTCTTGACAAGGGTATTGACCGAAAGGTATTCGAGAATCCTTTGTTTCACCTTGTCCAGACCGTAATGGTCTTCGTCAAGCACACGACTTGCCAGGCGGATGTCGTTCTTCTCCTCGGTCAACGTCCCCCACGGCAGAGAGGTGAGCCAGTCCAGGTAGTTGCGAATCACCGCTGCCTCGGCAGAGACCGGAGACATCAGACGAAGCTTTTTCAACTCCGCCTGTGCCTTCTGACTGGCCTCCTTGGTAAGGTTCAACCGGGAGATACGCTCTTCCAGCTCCTTGTACTCTTCCGCGCTTTCGTCCTTTTTCCCCAACTCCTTCTGAATCGCCTTCAGTTGCTCATTCAGGTAATACTCCCGCTGGTTCTTCTCCATCTGCTTCTTGACGCGACCCCGGATCTTCTTCTCCAACTCCAGGATTTCGATCTCGGCGGTCATGAAGGCGATGAGGCGCTCGAGACGACGTGCCGGATCGACGGTAGCGAGCAGTTTCTGCTTGTCCGGCAGCTTTATGGTAAGCTGGGCTGCCAAGGTGTCAGCCAGCGGCCCTGGCGTGGGCATGGCTGCCAAGGCGGTCTGCAGATCTGGGTTGGCAGCCTTGGTCAGGGAAGCATAATTGTCGTACACGGAAAGCAGTTCGCGCATGAGAGCCCGAACGGTAGGGGTCACCTGGTTGTTTTCCTCCGCCTCCTCAGCCTCTACCAGGAAATATTCGGCCTTGGGGGCGAAGGAAACAATCTTGCCCCTAGACTTCCCCTCCACAAGGATCTTCACCGTTCCGTCGGGAAGCTTCAACACCTGGATGATCTGACAGATCGTGCCATGACGATAGATGTCGTCCTCGTTCGGCTCTTCGGTCTTGGCACTCTTCTGGGTTGCCATGAAGATCAGCTTGCTGCTCTCCATGGCAGATTCAATCGCCTTCACGGAACGTTCGCGACCGACAAAGAGGGGAACAACCATGGAGGGGAACAAAACCAGATCCCGTAAAGGCAAAAGAGGGAACCTTATCAGTTCCCCCTTCCGATTTTCTGCTAAGTCAGCTGCTTGCACGACAGGTTTATTACTCATGCAGACTCCGCCATTTGCTCGTAGACGATGATCGGTTTTTCCTTGCGGAAAATCACGTCCTCATTAATAACAACTTCCTTTACCATGGTCTGAGAAGGAACTTCGTACATGATGTCGAGCATGGTGTTTTCAAGAATTGAGCGCAGTCCACGGGCGCCAGTCTTGCGCTTCAGCGCTTCCTTGGCTATGGCAACCAGGGAACCATCCGTAAACTTGAGCTTTACGTGTTCCATGTCAAAGAGCTTCTGATACTGCTTGACCAAGGCATTCTTCGGTTCCTTGAGGATCTGGACCATTGCCTCTTCGTTCAGTTCCTCCAGGGTGGCAAGAACCGGCAGACGACCTATGAACTCGGGGATAAAGCCAAATTTGAGCAGGTCCTCCGGGGTCACTTCGGTCAGAAGTTCACCAGCTCTCTTTTCGTTCTTCTTTTTGACATCAGCGCCAAAACCGAGTGTTTTAACGCCGATACGCTGCTGGATAAGGTTGTCGAGGCCGGCAAATGCTCCGCCGCAGATGAAGAGTATATTGGTAGTGTCGACCTTCAGGAATTCCTGTTGCGGGTGCTTGCGTCCACCTTTGGGCGGTACGCTGGCAACGGTCCCCTCGATGATTTTCAGGAGCGCCTGCTGAACCCCCTCGCCAGACACATCGCGGGTGATGGAAGGCGAATCGGACTTGCGGGCGATCTTATCGATCTCGTCGATATAGATGATCCCCTTCTGTGCACGCTCCACGTCGTAGTCCGAAGCCTGCAGCAGGTTCAGGATGATATTCTCAACATCTTCGCCCACATAGCCGGCCTCTGTCAGGTTTGTGGCATCTGCCATGGCGAACGGCACTTTGAGGATACGTGCCAGAGTCTGGGCAAGAAGCGTCTTGCCTGAACCGGTCGGGCCGAGCAGAAGAATATTGCTTTTCTGCATCTCCACATCGGTCGGCTTGCCCATGAACTCGATGCGCTTGTAGTGATTGTACACCGCCACGGCAAGGGTCTTCTTGGCGCGATCCTGGCCGATAACGTACTCATCCAGGACCTCCTTGATCTCCCTCGGCTTGGGAAGCCGTCGAACATCCGGTCCCAGAGCCTCTTCCAGCTTGGATTCCTCGGCGATGATGTCGTTGCAGAGCTCGATACACTCGTCGCAAATATAGACGGTCGGCCCGGCAATCAGCTTCTTCACCTCGTCCTGGCTCTTGCCGCAAAAAGAACAGATCAAGGTGTCAGATCTGTCGTCACGTCTGCTCAACGGGAACCTCCTGTCAGGATGTTGCGGGCTATAATTGAGTCGACGATACCATATTTGCAGGCTTCTTCGCCAGACATAAAGTAATCGCGCTCAGTGTCGGCCTCAACCTTTTCCACCGTTTGTCCCGTATGTGTAGCCAGGAGCCCATTCAGGGTCTTCTTCATCTTGAGGATCTCCTGGGCGTGAATATGAATATCGGTGGCCTGCCCCTGGAAGCCGCCAAGCGGCTGATGAATCATGATCCGGGAATGAATCAGGGAGAACCGCTTCCCCTTTTCCCCGCCAGCCAGAAGCATTGCCCCCATGGAGGCCGCCTGCCCTATGCAGATGGTCGAGACGGGCGGCTTTATATACTGCATTGTATCATATATTGCCATCCCAGCCGTTACCACACCGCCAGGCGAATTTATATACAGGTGGATATCCTTGTCAGGATCTTCCGACTCGAGAAAGAGTAGTTGAGCGATCACCAGGTTGGCCAGATGGTCGTCGATCCCTCCGCCAAGGAAGATAATCCTGTCCTTGAGGAGCCTTGAATATATATCGTAGGACCGTTCACCACGGCCGGTCTGTTCGACAACTATCGGTACCAGTGTTGACATGGGGTTACCCCTCCTTATGAGCTTCCTGGCGGTCGACCTCGGTAACGACGGCGCTGCTCTTCAAAAGCTCAAGCGCCCTGTCCTCCCTCAGTTGGTGGGTAAGACTTTCCATGGCCTGCTTATTGGTCTTATAAAAAGTGCTCATCCGCTCGTAGGTCTGCTCGTTATCGCCGGAGATCTCGTGCAGCTTGGCGTCTATTTCCGCCTCGTCGACGGTGATGCCCTGTTTGTCGGCCAAGGCATCCAGCAGCAGGGACCCCTTCACCTGCGATTCCGCAACGCTGCGGAACTGGATACGGTACAGCTCCTCGCTCATCCCCATCATCTCCAGGGACATGCGCTGCGCAGCAAGACGTTGCTTGGAATTCTCCAGCATGTTGTCCAACTGCTTGTCCACAAATGCCTGAGGGATTTCGAAATCGTTCTTGGCAATCAGTGCCTTGATCAGATTGTCGCGAACGTCTGACTCGATCCGGTCCTGCTCCTGTTTCAGGAAGACTTCGTAGACCTTGTCCCTGAGCTGGGTCATGGTCTCGAACTCGCCGACCTCCTTGGCAAATTCATCGTCAAGGGCTGGCACCTCTTTCACCTTGATATCCTTCAGGGTAACCTTGAAGGTGACCTCTTTGCCAGCAAGATCCTTGCTGTGGTACTCCTCGGGGAAGGTGACCGCAATCTCCTTCTCCTCGTTCACCGACATCCCGACAACCTGATCTTCGAATCCGGGAATGAAGCTGCCGGAACCGAGCTGCAACTGGTGGTTTTCGGCAGCGCCGTTCTCGAAGGGCGTTCCGTCCAAATAGCCCACGAAGTCGATGGTCACGAAGTCGTTGAGTTCTGCCGGCCGCCCTTCCAGCGGCTTCAGCTGAGCCATGTTCTCCTGGATCTCGGCAAGGCGCTTGTCAACCATCTCATCGGTGACGGCCAAACGCGCCCGGGTGATCTCCAGACCTTCGAAATCCTCCACCGTGACCTCGGGATAGGTTTCAATGGTGGCGGAAAACTTGAACGGTTCCCCCGCCGCCACCTTGTCGGTCTCAACGTCCGGGTAGGCAACCGGATAGATCTTGTTCTCCTGCAGGTACTTGAAGTAGGCATCATTGAAGAGGTTCTTGACCACATCCCCTTCCATCTGCTCCCGGAAATTCTTCTCCACCAGATCCCGGGGTGCCTTCCCTTTTCTGAACCCCTTGATCGCCGTACGCTTTCTGATGTTCTCGAAAACCTTCTCGATCTCTGCAGATACGCGATCTGCCGGAATCTCAAAATTAAGCCGTTTCTTGATGCTGCTGAGCGCTTCGACGTTTACCTGCATGCTCTCGTTCTCCTCGACAGAAGGTTACTGCCCACGACCCTTTTCAGGTTCCGTACGGCCAGATAAAGCTTGATTGTATATCACGCACTGAAAAATTCTGTCAAGATAATCGGGTTGTTCACCCGCAAAGGAATCAGCCGGCCGGACAGCTCGTCAACCAACAACACCCGCTTGGTTGACAATATGATCGGGCTTATGGTAGAGGGAATGCGGGAGAATTCATTATGAATGAACAGTATTCGAAGATAGCTGACAGGATTATTGCCGGGGGGGCCCTATCCGAGGCGGAGGCCGTAGACCTGAGCAAAGCCAAGGGATTGGACGCGTTCGCCCTGTTTCTGGCCGCCTGTCAGGTCAAGGAGCATTTTGTGGGGAACAGTGTCCATCTCTGCTCCATCATCAATGCAAAATCTGGCCGTTGCCCGGAAAACTGTGCCTTCTGCGCCCAGTCGGCCCACCATACGACGGCGGCACCGGTCTATCCGTTGGTGGACGAGGAAAAGATCGTCGCCTGCGCCAAGGCTGCCGAGAAGGAGGGTTCATCCTGCTACGGCATCATCACCAGCGGCACCAGCATCAGCAAGGGTGAGGAACTGGAGCGGATCTGCCGGGCTCTCAGGCGTATCCGGAGCGAAACCGGCATTACCCCCTCCTGCTCCCTCGGGATCATCGACCAGGACACGGCCCGGGCCATCAGGGATGCGGGGTCCGGCACCTACCACCACAATCTGGAAACGGCCCGGAGCTTCTTTCCGCAGATATGCTCGACCCACAGGTACGATGAGGATGTGGAGACCGTCAAAGTTGCCAAGGAGGCTGGCATGGCCGTCTGTTGCGGCGGAATTTTCGGCCTCGGTGAAACGGCCAGCCAACGGATCGAACTCGCCTTCACCCTGAAGGAACTGGATGTTGACTCGATCCCCATCAACTTCCTCAACCCCATTGAAGGGACTCGCCTTGCCGGCACCAGCACTATCACCCCCCAGGAGTGCCTGGTTACCATTGCCCTGTACCGGTTGATCCTGCCAGACAAGATGATCACGGTCTGCGGCGGCCGCGAACACAACCTGCGGGACCTCCAGTCTTGGATCTTTTTTGCCGGCGCCAGCGGCACCATGATCGGCAACTACCTCACCACCACGGGACGCCCGCCGGAAGCGGACTGGCAGATGCTGAAGGACCTCGGTCTCGCTATCGAGCGGTGCAGTCACTGATATGGCCAGGGGACTATTCATTACCGGTACCGACACCGGGGTGGGAAAGACCGTGGTCGCCGCAGCCCTGGCCAGACTCCTGCGGCTGCGCGGTATCAACGTCGGCATTATGAAGCCGGTAACCAGCGGCTGCAGCGAAGCCAACGGAGTGCTCCGCTCCGATGATGCCGAACTGCTCGCCTGGGCCGCCGAACTGGACGGCGTTGACAGCGACAGCGCCCCCTATCTGCTGCGCGCCCCTATCGCCCCGTCCGTGGCGGCGGAACAGGAAGGGGTACGGGTCGACTTCGCCGTCATTGCCGCCGCCTTCGAGCGCCTTGCCGGGCGACACGACTTCGTGATCGTCGAAGGGGCCGGCGGGCTGATGGCACCCCTTTCTGGTGGGCTCATGGTGGCCGACCTGGTGAACCGCCTTGGCCTGCCACTCCTGGTGGTGGCCCGGCCGAATCTCGGGACCGTAAACCACACCGCTCTCACCTGTTTTGCCGCCCGTCAGCTCGGCATTTCGGTCGCCGGGGTCGTTGTCAACGGTTATCCCGCAGCCCCGGACCTGGCCGAGTCGTCCGCACCCCACCTGATCGACTCCCTCTCCGGCGCCCCGCTCCTCGGCCTGCTACCAAGGATTGAGGCTGATAACGAGAAAGCTATCGTCATTCACCTGGCTGAACAACTGAACAGCTTGCCAACGACACCTATCCTTTTGAGGGAGATCGGCCTTGTCTGACTTCGATACTCGCACGCTGCAGGAATACGACCGCCGCTACCTCTGGCACCCCTTCACCCAGATGAAGGAATGGACCGAGACCGATCCGATCGTTATTGAACGGGGCGAAGGGTCATGGCTCATCGATACGGATGGCAACCGCTTTCTGGACGGCGTGGCAACCATCTGGACCAATGTCCACGGCCACTGCCGTCGCGAAATCAACGAGGCGATCAAGATACAGGTGGACCGGCTTGAGCACTCGACCCTGCTGGGGCTCACCAACGACAAAGCGACACTCCTGGCCAAACGATTGGTGGAGATCGCGCCGCCGGGACTTGCCAGGGTGTTCTATTCCGACAACGGTTCGACGGCCGTTGAGATCGGCATAAAAATGGCTTTCCAGTACTGGCAGCATCTGGGAAAGCCGGAAAAACAACGGTTCATCTCGTTCAGGAATGCCTATCACGGCGACACCATCGGCTGCGTCAGTGTCGGCGGCATCGACATCTTTCACGAGGTATTCCGCCCTCTCCTCTTCCCCACCATTCAGGCACCCTCTCCTTACTGCTACCGCTGCGAACTCTGCACAGAACGGGACGCCACCATCTGTGACCGGCAGTGCCTGCAGGAACTGGAGCGGCTTATGGCAGCCCATGCAGACGAGACCGCCGGCCTGGTCATAGAACCGCTGGTGCAGGGTGCCGGCGGCATGATCGTCCAGCCGGTGGGCTTCGTGAAGGCGGTGCGCGAACTATGCGACCGCTACAACATCCTGATGATCGCCGACGAGGTAGCTGTGGGCTTTGGCCGGACCGGCAGCATGTTTGCCTGTCAGCAGGAGGGTGTCACCCCCGACATCATGGCTCTGTCCAAAGGGATCACCGCTGGCTACCTCCCCCTGGCGGCCACCATGACGACTCAGAAGGTGTATGACGCATTTTTGGGAGAGTACCGGGAACTCAAGACCTTCTTCCATGGCCATACCTTCACCGGTAATCCCATTGCCTGCGCGACCGCCCTGGCTAGCCTGGACCTCTTTGCATCGGACAGTCTACTGGAAAAACTACCGCTTAAAATTGAGCAGTTACACAAAAGACTTAATGCTCTGCGCGAACTTCCTCACGTTGGTGATATCAGGACCTGCGGCATGGTCGGCGGAATCGAGCTGGTGCGGAATCGGGAAACCCGTGAAGCATACCCGTGGGAGGAGCGGATCGGGGTCAGGGTCTGCCAGGAAGCACAGAAACACGGACTCTTCCTTCGCCCCCTTGGCAACGTGATTGTCGTGTTCCCACCCCTCTCCATCAGCCTGGAGGAACTCGCCTTCCTGATGGACGGCATCGAAGCCTCGATACGGGCAGTCACCGGACACTAAAAAGGGGATGATCCGTATAGGACCACCCCCCGTGTACAGAATAAACGATGTCCGGATTAGAACGTGCCGCGGAGCAGATCGGCCTTGAATGCCAGCGTCTGGCCTTTTGTTCCGCCGTTCTCCTGCAACTCCGGCATTACGGTTGGCAGGGCAAATCGAACCCCACCCTTGTCAATTTCAGCAAATGACCTGGATACGGATACCGCTCCAAAAACAGTACCGGCTATTATCCCCGTTGCAGCGCCATAGCCGATATATTCCAGATGATCACCGGGATGCTTTGGAAAAGCAAGCATGGCGCCGCCGATCAATGTCCCGATCACACCGCCGTAAAATGCGTCCTCTAGAATCACCTTGAGCGGATTCTCCTGGGCATTGGCAGGAACAGTCCAACCGGACAAGAGTGCCGCTACCAGTAGAATCGACATCATACGCTTTGTTCGTTTCATTACTCCCTCCCTTTCATGCAATGACGACAATATAAAGCAACAAACAAGCCAACCTGCATAATCAGCCGAAATCACTTAAATTCATTGAACGAACTCGGTCAGCACCTTATCACCATTGACAATAAATGTCAAAATCAACGTAGCGAACCGTCATTTGCCGGCCCAGAGTGTTGCACATTTGCAACACTCTGGGCAAGGAGAGCAAGCAGCCTCAATTCATCCTCGCGGGAATCGACCTGGCCGTTCAACCGGGCAACGAGGATGCTATCCAGGATCTGCCGGTAACAGGGGCCGTGGGGGATGCCAATCGCTTCAAGATCGTGTCCTGTAACGCTGATCTTGATTGTACGAAGCCTGGTGAAATAGAGAGAGATTACCTTCCGGGCCTCTTCGTTGACACTCTTTGCCATGAGAAAGAGGAGTATCTCCACCGTGAGATCTTTGAGCAGCAGATAGATGTCGCTGGGCAACAACTCCTTACGCTCCCCGAGCAGGCGCTCAACGGTGCCAAGGGTGGAGATTCCCTGGCACCTCTTCTCTGACAGTCGCTCCTTGTAATGTTCGCTTACCGCCAGTCGGCAGCAGGTTTCCCAGAATTCCTCCTCCGAGAGTTCGGCAGTAAGTGCGAGAAAGTAGACCACCCACCGCTCGTACATAGTCCCCAGAAAGAGGAGATCAAACCAGGAGAGTATCTTTCTGGTTTCGTCCAGGAGACGACGCAACACCGCTGTCAACTCCAGCTCAGGATGGATGAACGGGAGCAGACCCAAGGCGGCCAGCCGGTCGATGGCCTTGTTCGGTTCCTGCTCCCGAAGAATGTACACCAGTTCCGAGAGGAGCCGCTTTCCGCCGAGGCGCTCCAGAAAATGCATCTTCACCGCATTCTTGATCAGATTTTCCGTATGGGTTGCGATGTGGAAGCCGAGTCGCTGCTCGAAGCGGATGGCCCTGAAAACCCGGGTCGGGTCCTCCACGAACGAGAGATTATGGAGTACGCGGATCACCTTTTCCTGGAGATCCCGTTGGGCACCGAAGTAATCGATGAGCAGGCCGAAGTCGCTACGATTCAGGAGAACAGCCAGGGTGTTGACCGTAAAGTCGCGGCGGTAGAGGTCCATCTTCAGGGAAGAGCGCTCGACCGTCGGCAGGGCACCAGGTGAGTCGTAATATTCCAGGCGCGTGCTGGCAACATCGATCTTGAGCCCGTCGGGAAAAACGATGACCGCGGTCCCGAACTTCTGGTGGCTCTTTATCCGACACCCGAACCGTTCGGCAAAGGTTTCGGCAAAGATGATCCCATCCCCCTCCACCGTCACATCAATGTCCGTATTCTCCACCCCCAGCATCAGGTCACGTACGAAACCGCCAACCGCATAGACGGAGATGTCTAAATCCTCCCCCACCTCCCCCAGGTTCCTGAGCACCTGCAGAATCCGTGGCGACAAGGCACGTGCCATCTGCCGGGCGACTTCCTTGCTCCGGGAGGGGCCGGCACTCCGTGCCAGATCATAGAGAGCCTCACCGGTGTACATGGCGCGCAGGAGATCGGTCCGGGTAATCACCCCCACCAGTTCGCTGCCGCTGAACACCGGCACGAATCGACGATTGCGGGTGACAACATACTCCCTGATCTCGCTGAAGGGCGTGTCCGGGTTTGCCCGCATGAACTCGGTGTGCATGTAATCGGTGATCGGCTGGCTCTGTAGACCATGGTAGATCGCCTTCTCCACGATCCGGCGCGAGATGATTCCGATCATGGCCCCGTCCGCCATAACCGGCATGGCGTTCACGTTGTACCGGGTGAGAATCTCCCGCGCCTCGACAATGGTCGTCTCGGCCGGCATGGTCTTGACCGGCGAGGACATCAGATCCGCTGCGACCCGCCGGGGATTCACCCGCAACCGAAGCACCTGTTCCAGTCGCTCCAGTACCTGGATGACCGTCAACTCCTTAACCGCCGCCGAGGCGGCCGTCGCGTGACCTCCCCCCCCGAGATCCCGCAGGACCTCTCCCACGTCCACCTCCGGGGTTCGGCTCCTGGCAACGACATAGACCCGGTTCCCCATGCCGACAACAATGAAGAGGGCTTCCAGGCTCTCCATGTCTCTCATCATATGGGCTAGTACGGCGATATCCCCGATGTAGTAATCGACCGATGCATGGGCAATGGATATCTCCACGCCATTAAGGGTCGTATTCTTCAAGGACTTGAGCAGATCGTTCAGCAGTGAGACCTGCTCGGAGGTCAACTCCTGGGTGACGAAATCGGCCACGGTGTTCAGGTTTGCCCCCTGCTCCAGGAGCCAGGCTGCCGCGTAATAATCGTCAACGGTGGTGGATGGGAACGTGAGATTACCGGTATCCTCGTAGATACCGAGCATCATCAGGGTGGCCTCGATAGAGGTTACCGCTATCCCCCGCTCCTTCAGCAGCATCACGAGAATCGTCGTGGACGAGCCGCACGGTCTGATCAGCCCCCCCGTCGGGCTGATCAGACCGGCAGCGTCCGGGTGGTGATCGTAGATATGTATCTCCAGCCCCGGCCTGGCCAGTATCTCGGCAAAGCGACCGATGCGGGAGGCGTGCTGGCAGTCGACCAGGATCAATCGCGATACCTGATCCAGATCCACCTCCTTCATCTTCGTAAAATTGAGCACATAGCCGGTCGACTTGAGGAAAAAATCGCGCATGGTCTTTTCCTGCGAGCCGGAAAAGACCATCAACGCCTCCGGGTACAGCTTCCTGGCGGCGATCATCGCCCCGAGGCAGTCAAAATCTGCGTTTACGTGGGTGGTAATGACATCCATGGGTCATCCTTAACAAAAGAGAAAGAGTGTCACACATCGCACAGGGACATGGGGAGAGAAGAGCGCAGCACTCCAACCATGTATTAACTTATAGCAGCCCATTTGACAATGAAGCACAACTTTTTACCAACCACATGGAGAACAGGCGGGCGGGAAATTGATATATCAAAATAATGGTGAATACTTCTACATGAATGTCGATATGTTAGAAGAGCTTTTTCGAATACGGTTAGCCGGGCTGTTCCATTGTGAACGGAACATGGTGATAAAAGGAGGAAAAGACATGGCAAGGTTGTCGGACATGAAAATCGGTAAACGGCTCGGTTGGGGGTTTGGAGTACTCCTGGTCCTGATTCTCGCCCTGGGAGCCACCGGGATCTTCGGCCTGAAGTTCGTCGCCAACATCACCGAGAAAATGGTGCAGCATGAAGCACGGATGGCGGAAAACGCGGCCCGGCTGCGGGCCAACACGAACATTCTGAGGAGGTATGAAAAGGACACCTTCCTCAACATGGGGGCACCCGAGAAACAGGCCGAGTACGTGAAGAAATGGCAGGAAGACCTGGAAAGCGCCCGCGGCAGGTTGGCAGAACTGGAAAAGCTGGCGGATACGCCGACCGACAAGCAGACCATTGCCACCATGAAGTCCGATCTGGATGCCTACGAGAAGGGATTTCTCAAGGTCTACGACCAGGTCGTCGCCAGGAAGATCACAACTCCCCAAGACGGCAACAAGGCCATCGGTAGCGTGAAGGACGAAACCCACCGACTTGAAGCTGCAGCCAAGGAATTCGCCGTCGAAAAGAACAAGGCGATGGCGGTGGAGGTGCAGAGAGGAGCCAGGGCAACCAGTATCGCCATGGCCTGCATGGTGGCCATGGTCCTGGTTGCCATCGTACTCTGCATAGCCGTAAGCATCCTGATCACCCGGAGCATAACGAAACCGGTCCTCACGTTGACCGAGAGTGCGGACCGGCTGGCAGTGGGCGATGTATCCGTTTCCATCATGTCTGACAGCCAGGATGAGATCGGCATGCTTTCCCGCTCCTTCGCCAACATGGCTGAGAACATCAAAGAAGCCTCACTGGCCGCTCAGAAGGTGGCCGAGGGTGATCTCTCGGTAGCGCTGAAGGAACGATCGGACCAGGATCTTCTGGGGAAGAATCTCAATGCCATGGTTGCCACCATCAAGAAACTGCTGGCAGAGACCGACCGGCTCACCCGTGACATCCAGGATGGCAAACTCGACACGAGAGGGAACGTGGAGGGGTACCACGGCGGATGGCAGAACCTGGTGGACGGCATGAACCAGCTCATCGAGGCCTTTGTCCGCCCAATCCGCGTCACCGGCGACTGCATGGACAAGATTGCCAAAGGTATAAGCCCTCCCCCCATCGCTGACGATTATCGCGGGGAATTCAACCAGATAAAGCAGAACATCAACGGGCTGATTGAAGCGACCAACAAGATCACCGGTGCGGCCGGGGAAGTGGCCAAGGGCAATCTGCTCGTAGAGCTTAAGGAGCGGAGTCCGGACGATGAATTGATGCACTCGCTGCAGGCAATGGTAACGAAACTGATCGAGGTTGTGAGTGAGGTAAAGGCTGCAGCCGATAACGTGGCCGATGGCAGTCAACAGATGAGTGCAGGCTCGGAACAGCTCTCGCAGGGTTCCAATGAACAGGCGGCTGCGGCCGAAGAGGCATCGTCATCCATGGAAGAGATGGCCTCAAACATCAGGCAAAACGCCGACAACGCCCACCAGACCGAAAAGATCGCCATGAAGAGCGCGGAGGATGCTCGGGAGAGTGGCAAGGCAGTGGCGGAAACCGTGCAGGCGATGAAGCATATTTCCGACAAGATATCGATCATCGAGGAGATTGCCCGCCAGACGAACCTCCTTGCCCTCAACGCGGCAATTGAAGCGGCCCGGGCCGGTGAACACGGCAAAGGTTTTGCTGTGGTGGCTGCCGAAGTGCGGAAGCTTGCGGAAAGGAGCCAGAAGGCGGCTGCAGAGATTTCAGGCCTCTCCACATCCAGCGTCGAGGTCGCTGAAAAGGCCGGTAGTATGCTGACCAGAATGGTCCCTGACATACAAAAAACGGCCGAACTGGTGCAGGAGATCGCGGCGGCGTGCCGTGAACAGGATTCCGGCGCCGACCAGATCAACAAGGCGATCCAGCAGCTTGACCAGGTTATTCAGCAGAATGCTTCGTCGAGCGAGGAAATGGCCTCCACGTCGGAAGAACTTGCCAGCCAGGCGGAACAGATGCTGTCGGCAATTGCGTTTTTCTCGGTCGGGAACGATATGCAACGGAAGACGACGCGCCAACTGGCCAATACGATGATCAAGACATCCGTAAAAGCGCCCCGCAAGCAGTTAGTCAACCATTCACAAGGGGAAGTCTCTGCCAACAGAAGGAGCAGCTCTCCCGGAGGCATAGCCATCTCTCTCAGGGATGGTGAAACCGATTCTCTGGACGATTCGTTCGAAAAGTTCTGATCTGAACCGAAAGCACACGTAACCAACTATGCAAAGAGCCGGCAGACCGTGGAGTCTGCCGGCTCTTTGCATCATGACCTGTTCAGGAGACGGAGAGTGCGGCGTAGCCTACCACCTGCCGATGATCACCATTCACATCACCGCTGTTGGCGTAGCGTATCAGACGCGCCCGGCTCGCCCCCAGCTCCCTGGCTGCAATCAGCATCACCGTGGCCGGCACGACCCCGCACATCGTGATGTCGTGGGAGCGGCACGCCTCAAGCAGCCCGGCCGGATTGAGGGCCAGTATCTCCCGGATGGCCATTTCATCCTTTTCTCGCGCCCTGTCGGCCGGTTCGTAGTGGGTCATATCCGAACTGGCAACGATCAGGACCTCCTCGCCATACTCGGTAATGGCCCGCGCCAGCCCCCTGCCCAACTCCTCACACTGCTCATAACGACCAAACCCGATGCAAACAGGCACTATGGCCACGTCCGTCCGGATTGTCTGCAGAAAAGGGACCTGTACTTCGAGGGAATGCTCGTAGAGGTGGGCCATGGCGTCCCTCTCCAGAAGCGGAGCATGGCTGAGGAAAAGGGTGGCGAATCTCTCTTCGATCGCTACCGTCCCCAGGGGGGTGAGCCAGGAGCCGGAGGGGTAAAGGGCCGCGCGGGCGCCCACCCCGTGATGGTTTGGCCCGAGGATTACCACTGTTCGGGGGATATGAACCGCACCGAACAGGGTCCCGGCCACGCCCCCGGAATAGATGTAGCCGGCGTGGGGAGAGACGACCCCGATGGCCTGCTCAGGCTCGTCCGCATAGGTGATGAGCGCTGACAGATCCTTCCGGAGCCGGTCCCGCTCGCTGCTGTAGAACTGTCCGGCCACGGCTGGCTGACGAAGCATAACGCACCTCCTTATCCCTGTTGTGGCACCGGATAATTATAGCGCAGTGGACTTATTCGGCTACCCCGGTGTCAAGCGGCAACGGGGCCTGTTCGCCGGATGTGGGATCATCGGCCAGCTCATGAACCTCTTTAAGTGACGGCAGGCTCGCCAGGTCCTTCAGCCCGAAGGTGGTCATAAAATCTTTCGTCGTCCCGTAGATGAGTGGCTTGCCGGGAATATCCTTTTTCCCGAGAATGCGGATCAGCTTCTTCTCCAGGAGACTCTTCAGCACCCCTCCCACATCCACCCCGCGCAGGTACTCGACCTCGGCCCGGGTCACCGGCTGACGATAGGCGATTATGGCAAGCGTCTCCAGTGCAGATTGGCTGAACTTGGCAACCCTGCCGCGTCGCAGCCGCCTGATGAAGTCGGCGTGTTCGGACCGGGTACGGAACTGGAACCCGCCGGCCACCTGGACAAGCGTGATCCCGCGCCCGGCCGAATCGTACTCGGCCACCAGTTCGGCCAGAGCGGCCCGCACCTGGTCCCGCTCCCACTCTTCCAGGACAGTGCAAAGCCGATCCAGGGTCAGAGGGGTGTCGGCCACAAAAAGGAGACTCTCGACAATCGGTTTAAGACTCATCCTGATCAGGCTCCCTTTCGTCCTCAGCCGGTTCCGGTTCCAGGATCACGGCGGACCGGACCCAGATGGTACCGAACCGCTCCAATTGACTGACCTTGATCATCTTGAGCTTGCAGAGTTCCAGGATTGCCAGAAAGGTGGCAACGATGTATTCACGCGTCAGGTTCCCCTGGAAGAGCTCCTCGAAGCTGACCAGCTCCTTTCCCTGCATGAAGGCCAGGAGATCGGCTATCCGGTCGGCGATGCTGATGTTTTCCGATCCGACCTCGTGAATGCTCTCTTTAGGCGCTTTTTGCAGAATCCGACGAAAGGCGGCCATCAGCTCGAAGAGGTCGAGCTCCAGGGGAGCATCCCCTCCGTCGTCCCCATCCTCATCCGGCTCCAGACCGGGCCGTACAAACAGATCCCGGTCCAGCAACTGCCTCCCCCCCAGGCTCACGGCCGCTTCCTTGTATTTCTGATACTCCAGAAGACGGCGCACCAGTTCCGCACGGGGGTCCTCACCGGCATCATCGGAGCCGTCTTCCGGTGGAGGTGAAGGAAGGAGCATCTTGGATTTGATCTGGATAAGGGTGGAGGCCATGACCAGAAAATCACCGGCCACGTCGAGGTTCAGCTCTTTGATCACCTCCAGGTACGCAAGGTACTGACGGGTGATCTCGGACATGGGGATGTTGTAGATATCCACCTCATTCTTCCGGATGAGATGGAGCAACAGGTCAAGGGGGCCCTCGAAGGCCTCGACCCTGATCTGATAGGAATTCAGCGGGCTGTCGGAAAACAGCCCGCCCTGGAAGGGATCCGAGACCACCATGAGAGCTAGAGGCCCATGGCGGCATTGACTTCCTGCAGGGTCTTTTCTGCCTCCACCGCGGCCTTGCGGGCACAGGAGGCAAGGATGTCATCCACCACTCCCGGCCGGGCAGCCAGTTCCTCCCGCTTGGCCCTGAACGGTGCCAGGGCCTGCACCAGCGCCTCAGCCTGGAGCTTCTTGCACTCCACACAGCCGATCTGGGCGCCGCGGCAGGCCGGGTAGATCTCGGCTTTCTGCTCTTCGGTCAGATAAATCTGGTTAAGGGAGAAGGCAACGCACCGGTCCGGCTCGCCGGGGTCGCTCCGACGGACCCGCTGCGTATCGGTCACCATGGACATCACCTTCTTGCGGGTTTCGTCGGCGCTTTCGGAGAGAAAGATGGCATTGCCGTAGGACTTGCTCATCTTCCTGCCGTCCAGCCCCAAGACCTTGGGGGTCTCGGTCAGAAGGGCCTCGGGCTCGGGAAAGACCGGCGTGTAGAGATGATTGAAGCGTCGGGCGATCTCCCGGGTGATCTCCAGGTGGGGGAGCTGGTCGTGTCCCACCGGCACCTTCCCCGCCTTGTAGAGAATGATGTCGGCGGCCATGAGCACCGGATAGCCGAGGAAACCGAAGGTGGAGAGGTCCTTGGCCTGCAGGTTCTCCTGCATCTCCTTGTAGGTGGGATTCCGCTCCAGCCAGGAAACCGGGGTGATCATGCCGAGGAGCAGGTTAAGCTCCGCATGCTGCGGCACGTGGCTCTGGCGGAATATGGTCGACTTTTCCGGGTCGATGCCGAAGGCAAGCCAGTCCAGGACCATCTCCGCGATGCTCTCCCTGATCCCCTCCGTTGTGGCGTACTCGGTAGTCAACGAATGCCAGTCAGCGACAAAAAAGAAGCAGTCGTAGTTGTGCTGCAGTTCCTGCCAGTTGGCCAGCACCCCGTGAAAATGACCAAGATGAAGCTTGCCGGTAGGACGCATGCCGCTGACGATCCGCGCGTTCTGCATGTAAAAACTCCTTATCGCATCAGGAAGTGGGTAACACTGAAAACCAGTTTGCTTTGGGGTCCGGCCAGGAGCCCGATCGCCGCGTTAAGGACTGGCGAGATGACCGTACTGAAAATATTGGTGAAAAAGACCAGCACAATGATGATGATCATCCCGTACGGTTCGATCCGTGCCAGGGCCTCTGCCTGGCGGTACGGAA
>CAYSJJ010000006.1:78572-88672 GCA_964431365.1 uncultured Geobacter sp.
CGGAAGAAGTCCCACCATGACCCGCCCACCATCCAGAGGCGGCAGGGGAATCAGGTTGAAGATCGCCAGGAGCAGGTTGATGTACACCGAGAAGGCGAGCATCAGGACAATGGGATCGATGAATAACTGGATAAGGGACGAATCTGGCAGCGCTTCGGTTCCGGCCACAATGCCGCGCATGAGCAGGGCAGAGAGGGAAGCCAGAATAAAGTTGGTGACCGGTCCGGCCCCGGCGACCCAGATCATGTCCGACTTGGGATGGCGGAGGTTGGAGAAGTTGACCGGCACCGGTTTCGCCCAGCCGATCCCGACGACGAAAACCATGATGGTGCCGAAGATGTCCAGGTGCTTCAGCGGATTGAGTGTCAGGCGCCCCAGCGAGCGTGCAGTGTTGTCGCCGAAGCGGTCTGCAATAAACCCGTGGGAGACCTCGTGACAGGTGATGGCCATCAATCCCGGCACCAGCATGATGGAGAGTTTGAGAAAAAAGTTATCCATGGAATCCTGACGAGGGCAGATACAATAGCCTGACGTTTCTAGCAGATAACCTCGTCGAAGTCAACGGCGGTACCGCCACCGCAATGGGCGCAGAAAACGAAAAGGCGGGAGAAATCTCCCGCCTTTTCGTACAGCGATGAACCGGACAATATCTTAGATGTCGAAGTAAAGGGCGAACTCCAGTGGTACCGGACGCATGCGAACCGGGTTGACTTCGGCCTCGGTCTTGTACTCGACCCACTTCTCGATGACGTCGGGGGTGAAGACGTCACCCTTGAGGAGGAACTCGTGGTCTTCCTTGAGGGCATTGAGTGCCTCTTCCAGGCTCCCCGGCGCGGACGGAATGTCCTTGAGCTCCTCGGGAGAGAGCCCGTAGATGTCCTTGTCCAGCGGCTGGCCCGGATCGATCTTGTTCTCGATGCCGTCGAGGCCGGCCATCAGCATGGCGGCAAAGGCGAGGTAGCCGTTGGCGGAGGGGTCCGGAGTGCGGTATTCGATCCGCTTGGCCTTCGGATTGGAGGAGAACATCGGAATCCGGAGCGATGCGGAACGGTTACGGCTGGAGTAGGCCATGTTTACCGGCGCTTCGAAACCCGGCACCAGACGCTTGTAGGAGTTGGTGGTGGGGTTGGTGAAGGCGCAGAGTGCCTTGGCGTGCTTGATGATGCCGCCGATGTACCAGAGGGCCATCTGGGAAAGCCCGCCGTACTTGTCGCCGGCGAACAGGTTGGTCCCGTCCCTCCAGATGGACATGTGGCAGTGCATACCGGAACCGTTGTCGCCGTAAAGCGGCTTCGGCATGAAGGTAACGGTCTTGCCGTTACGATTGGCAACGTTCTTTATGACATACTTGAACCACTGGAGATCGTCGGCCATGGCCACCAGCGAGTTGAAGCGCATGTCGATCTCGGCCTGGCCGCCGGTGGCAACTTCGTGGTGCTGACACTCCACCCGGATACCAACCTTCTGCAGCTCGAGCACCATCTCGTTACGCAGGTCGTTCTGGGAGTCGGTCGGAGCGACCGGGAAGTATCCTTCCTTGTGGCGCGGCTTGTAGCCGAGGTTCGGGAACTCCTCGCGGCCGGTGTTCCAGGTCCCTTCGACAGAGTCGACGATGTAGAAAGACTGGTTGGAGCTGGAGTCGTAGCGGACGTCGTCGAAGATGAAGAACTCTGCTTCAGGCCCGAAGTAGGCGGTGTCGCCGATGCCGGTGGACTTCAGGTACGACTCTGCCTTGCGAGCGATATTACGCGGGTCGCGGGTGTAGTCTTCCTTGGTGATCGGATCGAAGATATTGCAGATCAGCGACAGGGTCGGCACCGCGGTGAACGGGTCGATCTTGGCGGTGGTCGGATCGGGGAGAATGATCATGTCGGAGGCGTGGATCGGCTGCCAGCCGCGGATGGAAGAGCCGTCAAAGCCCTGCCCTTCCTCAAAGGTATCTTCGCCGAACTCACTCATGGGTACGGTAAAATGCTGCCAGATCCCGACAAAATCCATAAACTTGAAATCGACCATCAGGACGCCATTTTCTTTTGCAAACTCGACTACTTGCTTCGGTGTCATCAAACTTCTCCTTTCAGGGTTAGTTAAGTTTATCCGCTGAACGCCTACAGTGCATCCTCGCCGCGCTCGCCGGTTCTGATCCGTACCACTTCCTCGACCGGGGTGACGAAGATCTTGCCGTCGCCGATACGGCCGGTCTTGGCCGCCTGCTCGATCGTCTCCACCACCTTGGTCACAATGTCGTCACCGACAATGATCTCCATCTTGATCTTGGGAATGAAGTCGACCACATACTCCGCCCCCCGATAAAGCTCGGTGTGCCCTTTCTGACGGCCGAACCCCTTTACCTCGCTGACCGTAATCCCCTGGATACCGATTTCGTTCAGGGCCTCTTTCACCTCGTCAAGCTTGAACGGCTTGATGATTGCCTCAACCTTTTTCAAGGACCGTTACCTCCTTGCTGTAGTATCGAACCGACATCCCGTTTTGCTGCTGAAACAGGCAGCAGGCGGTGCATGGTTCCGTTAAAATAGCAAATTGCTTGCCCATCTCAAAAAAATCTAAAAACAGGCACTATTCCGATAGGTTAAAAAAGGAGCAACAAAGATCCAGCTCCGGCGACAACAAAACCGGCCTACAAATTCAGCAACCACACAAAACAGTGCACAACAAAAAGGCAGCTATGAACGACACGCCTGTTCAAGATAAACCGCCAGCGCCTCGATGCGCGGCATAGCCACTCCCCTGCTGCGGCCGTGCTGAAGCGGTCTGAAGAAGATGGCCTCCAGTTCCAGCGGCCTCCCCTCTTCCCGGTCGATCTGCATGGACGGACGGTATGGTCCCATGGCTTCGGTATAGCTGATCATCCGGTCCGCAAAGGTTGCATCAATCGGCTCGCTCAATCCTTGGGCGTTTGCCGCCATGATCACTTCCAGCATCAGTTCACGGACCAATTGGCGACACCGTGGTGCAGCAAGAAGCCGATCAACGGGTTGACCAAGCAGGGCGCAGCTTCCGTTGAAGGGGATGTTCCAGACCAGTTTTTGCCAGCGAGCTTTCAATAAATCGTCCACAAAACCGCAATCGAGGCCGGAAGCGGCAAACCTTTTTGCAACCGTCGATGCCAGCTCCGGGGGGACTTTTCCGAAAGAGCCGAGCTCAATCCGGCCGGCGGCCAGGTGATGGACTGTTCCTGATTCACCCCGATTGGCGCAAAGAAAGGCAATGCCGCCAAGTATCCGATCCTCGCCGAAAAGGGCTGCCAGTTCCTCTTCGTTGCCCAGGCCGTTCTGGAGGGTGAGGATCAGGGTCGACGCACCGACCAGGGGTGAAATCAGTTCGGTGAACCGGTCATTGGCAAAGGTCTTGAGTCCAACCAGCACCAGGTCAACGGGGCCGATTTCTTCCGACGAGCGAAAGCAACGCACCTCCGGAAGGTGAAAATCCCCAAGGATCGACCGTACCGTCAGGCCGTTGCTATGTATCGCCTCATAGTCTCTCCGGAGGAGAAACGATACCTCATTCCCCCCCCGCTGCAACAGAGCGCCGTAATATAGACCAAGTGCCCCGGAACCGACAACTGCAATCCGCACCGCATCCCTCCTCAACTTGACCGCCGAGCTGCCGAAGTATATATAAGATTCCAGGTAAACGCCATACCTTTAGAGACCCCAATGATCGAACGACTCGCCACGGGCATACTTCTGTTTTTCGTGCTATCTGTCGGAGAATCGTCGGCCGATATCTACCGCCACGAGGAGACGGACGGCATCGTCTCATTCACCGATACGCCGACCAGTGGCCGCTACTCCATCTACCTGCGTGAGAACAGGCACCCGCGAAGCGGTCCGGCCGGTCGTAAAAAGGCCCAGCCGCTGGCAGGCGCCCTCTATTCCGACTCCACGCAACTACCCATTCACGGCCGGGTCACCTCCCCCACCGGTCTTCGCCATGATCCCTTCGACGGCAAACTCCGCCACCATAACGGCATCGACATTGCGGCACCGACAGGAACCCCGGTCAAGGCGGTCTCACCAGGCATCGTCATCTTCAGTGGCAAACGAAACGGCTACGGCAATACGGTCATCGTTGACCACCAGGACGGTATGCAGACCGTCTACGCCCACCACACTGCCAATCTCGTGGCAGAGGGAGCCCAGGTCGACCGCTCGACAATCATTGCCCTCTCCGGCTCAACGGGCCGTTCTACTGGACCTCACCTCCACTTCGAGGCATGGCGCGACGGGGTCAACGTCACCCAGAGTTTCATGCCCGGCTCTGTCGAACAGCCCATAACCGTCGCCAACACCCGGGATAGAGTAACCAGAATCCTGCAGAACGACGGCACCCTCCTGTTTACCAATCTCAGGTAACAGCTCGCCGGACCTTGCAGCCGTTGAGTGGGAACATCACTCCATTCGCAGACCAGCGGTTAACGCCCTTCCCGCCGCTTGGTCCCCCGCGTCGGCACGGCCAGCCACGGGTCGTCCGGCCAGGGGTGCTTGGGGTACCTTCCTTTCAGTTCCTTTTTCACCTCCGGGTAGGTCACATTCCAGAAACTCCGGAGATCACCGGTCACCTGAATCGGCCGCCTGGCCGGTGAGAGGAGGTGGAGCAGCAGCGGCACCCGCCCCCGAGCCACGGTCGGCGTCTCTGCCAGTCCGAACAGTTCCTGGAGCTTCACCGACAGGATCGGGGCATCATGACAATAGTCAATGGCTATCCGTGAGCCACTGGGAACGGTGATATGGGTCGGCGCCTCCTCATCGAGAGCTCGTTGCAGCTCCCACGTCAGGAGCCCTCTCAGGATGGCAAAGAGATCGAGCCGATGCAGATCGGCCAGGGTTCTGGCGCGCCCCAGCCAGGGAAGCAGCCATTCTTCCAGGTGGCTTGAAAGCCAGTCATTGCCGAGATCGGGCCATTGCTGCTCCGGGAAGTGTCGGCGAAGAAGGATAACCCTGGCCTGCAGCTGGCTGGTAGCGTTAGACCATGGAAGCAGGGCAAGCCCCCCCTCCCGGCCGATCTCCTCAAGCAGCGTGGCTGACAGCTCCTCCTCCGTGGGGGATACGGTCCTGCTGATCAGTGAGAGATGGCAAAAACGCTCTTCTTCCCGTGCCCAGACACTCCCCAGGTCAGCATCCCAGCCATGTGATCGCTCACGGACAATCTCCGCGGCGAACTCCTGCCGCAAGGCATCCAGAGAGAAGGCAGAAGCAGCATGGATGGTCGCTTCAGCCCCCTGGCTGCCACTCATCTCCACCGCGACTATCAGTGGCTGATTGCGCAGGGCAGAGCCTTGGCCGAGCCGCGCACCGGTGCCCTGTGCCAGGAGGTAGCGGTCCGATCCTGGCTCCCGCTGCCTGGCAATCCGATCGGGCCAGGCCCTGGCCAACATGCGCGAAACCGTGCATTGATCCGGCAGCTCCGTCGGTTCAGCCACCCGCAGCAACCGTCGGAGCCGGTTTGCCGCACGATCTACGGCCCGGCAGGCGGAGAGATCGAGTAGGGGACCGCCGCGCCCATGGACGCGCCACTCGTGCAGCGCCTCAAGCCGGTCAAAAAAATCGCAGTCGCTCACCGGCCGGTCCGACCGGAGATCACGACGAAAGATATCCCGTTCCTCGATCAGCGCTGCCAGGTCGCAGACGACTGCGGCCGATCCGGCCTTTTCGCCGTCCAGCACCAGCCTGGCGAGGCGCGGATGGAGCGGCAACCCCGCCATGCGTCTACCAAGGGGAGTGATCCGCTGCTTTGCATCCAGCGCGCCGAGCTCGTACAGCAGTTCCCGTGCCTCCCCCATTGCTCCGGCCGGTGGCGGATCGAGCCAGGAGAGCGTTGTCGCGTCGGTTGTTCCCCAGTTCGCCAGGTCAAGGGCAAGCGGAGCTAGATCGGCGATCATGATCTCGGGAGGGTTGAATGGCAGCAGGGAAGAGTCCGCCCCCTTATCCCAGAGCCGGAAACAGACACCCGGCCCGAGACGACCTGCCCGGCCTGCCCGCTGGGTAGCCGAGGCAGCCGTCACCCGCACGGTTACCAGGCGGTTCAGGCCTGTTTTCGGATCGTACTGGAGGCGCCGGGAGAGACCGGCATCGACGACCGCGGTTACCCCCTCGATGGTGAGGCTGGTTTCGGCAATGGCTGTGGCGAGCACCACCTTGCGCCTCGCAGCCGGCACAATGGCTCTCTCCTGCTCGTTGAACGGCAGATCTCCGTAGAGCGGAACGACCAGCGGATCGCCATCCACCAGCGCTTGCTGCAGCTGTTCCTGGCAGCGCCGGATTTCGGCGGTACCGGGGAGGAACACCAGGATATCGCCGGCTGTTTCGCGAATCGCCCGGTGCACGCCTGCGGCTGCAGCCCTGGCAATATCCCGGTCGGGTTCTCCCAGGTAACGGATCTCCACCGGGAAGGTTCGCCCCTCACAGCTGACGACCGGCACATCCCCTAGAAGGCGGGATACCGGGCCGCTCTCCAGGGTGGCTGACATGACGACGATTTTCAGATCGTCACGCAGGTGCCGCTGCACATCGAGACAAAAGGCGAGGGCCGTGTCGGCCTGCAGGCTCCGCTCGTGGAATTCATCGAAGATGACGATCCCGACCCCCTCGAGACCGGGGTCCGACTGCAGCCTCCGGGCAAGAAGCCCCTCGGTTACCACCTCCAGCCGCGTCGACGGAGAAACCTGGCGTTGAAATCGGATGGAGTAGCCAACGGTCTCGCCGACCGGCTCACCGAAACTCCTGGCCAGCCAGGCTGCGGCGTTGACCGCTGCCAGGCGGCGCGGCTCCAGCATGAGGATCGATTTGCCATTGAGGAAGGGGGCTTTCAGGAGGGCCAGCGGGACCCGGCTGGTCTTTCCTGAGCCGGGTGGTGCCTGGAGGACGACCCCGTTTGAGGACGAGAGGGCCTGAAGGAGCTGAGGGATTATCGCATCGACGGGAAGAG
This sequence comes from uncultured Geobacter sp., assembly GCA_964431365.1. Taxonomy (GTDB): domain Bacteria; phylum Desulfobacterota; class Desulfuromonadia; order Geobacterales; family DSM-12255; genus Geomobilibacter. Next base: position 85,521 of record CAYSJJ010000006.1, read on the forward strand.
TTGACATCTGTCGCACGTTTAAGGGGTGAGTGGACAAGCGGCTGAGTGGCTACTACTCAACCACTCACCGACTAACCGAGTAGCAAATCATTGAGGTCGTTGAAGGTGATGTCGGCGAGGGAGGCCACAACCTTGCAGGCACTCTGCAAGTGGTCTGCAGGGTAGCTATTGGTCACCGCCACAACGGGGATGCCTGCGCCGTTGGCCGAGGCGATCCCGGCCGGCGTGTCCTCTATGGCGAGGCAGGTGGATGGGGCGATGTCACGGGCCGGGAAGGCGGCCTGGAGTCGTTCCACGGCGAGCCGATAACTGGCCGGATCTGGCTTGCTCGCCTCAACATCCACAGCGGTAACCATGACGGAGAAGACCTTCTCCAGGGAGAGTTGCTCCAGGATAGGCAGGATATCCGACGGCAGGGCTCCACTACAGAGGGCGACTGGGACCTTGGCGGACAGTTCCGTCGCAAGCCCAACTACACCGGGATACGGCGCTACGCCGGAAGCGATCACCTCCTGAAAGATCCGGGCCTTCCTCTCTATCAGCAGTTCAAGCGACTCGTGGGAGAGCTGCTCGCCGGCAGCGGAAAACACCTCGATGAATGCATCGCGGTCGTCGAACCCCATATACCGGTCGACGTATTCGTCCCACGAATACCCTTTGCCAAGTGGCTCCAAGATGGTCTGAAAGGCGCGGTAGTGAAGCGGTTCGGTATCGACAATGATCCCATCGAAATCAAAAATGACTGCTTTTAGCACATGCTCTCCTAAGATGAGAAGGCGGCTCAGAACCGCGCAACCAGCGCTACCCCGGCACTCTCTCCGTTAAGCAGCGGAACGATCTGCACCGACCGGGTATGTGTGGCGTGGTAACGGGTCACAACCCTGCCGCAGAGTTCGCCGATGGCCGCCGCCAAAACCACGTCGCTGGCCCAGTGCTTATTCTGGTAGAGTCGGGAAAAGCCGACAAAGGTAGCTGCACCGTAGGCGGCAAAACGGGTCAGGAGACTGTCCGTTGTTGAGGAGATCACCGACGCCAGGGCAAAGGAGCTGGCCGTATGCATGGAGGGAAACGAGTCGTAATCGCTCCTGAAGCTGAGCGGTTTGAACTCCCCCTTTCCGCTGCCGGTCAAGGGGCGGGCTCGTCCGGTCGCCTCCTTGAGGACCAGTGTTGCGGCGTCGGCAAGGATCAGCGACTCCCCCATCATCTCCCCCAGTTCACGGTACTTGGGGGAACCGGCTGCCAGGCCGCCGCCGTAGAACGCAGCCGCCACTCCGAGATGGACAAACGGATTCCCGATGAAGGAACCTGCGTCAGTTGCCGAATCCAGCCGGTCGCTCCGCGCCCCCTGCAGGCGGTCGCGCACGTTCGTATCGTACAGGTAGGCCAAGCCGGTTGCTCCTACCGCTGCAACCGTCCCCCACCCGTATCCGTCATTAAAATCGAAGGGAGCCGTAATCGCCGCCATCCCTTCCCCACCCAGGCGCTGAACCCCGTCGACGACTTCGCCAGTGACCGACAGCTGCCCAGTATCCGCCCCGAAGACGGGCAGGGCAAAGGCAAGTACAAACACGACTACCAATGATCGAAAACAAGATTTCACGAATTATCCTTCCCGCGGGCAAAGAACAGAGTGGCGAGCACGACTGCCACGCCGGCTCCGGTCAGATTGGCCAATTCGTCGAGCCAATCGGCCGTACGGTTAACGGTAAGAAACCCTTGAGCCAGTTCCATGGCCCCGCCATAAAGTATGGCAAGAACGAAAGCTCCGGCAAAGGCACCACGCGTCCTCCCGAAAGCCCAGCCCCCCATGAACGTAAGGACGGTATAGGCAGTGGCGTGCTGAAACTTGTCCCAGCCAATGAGCGGGGATTGCAGTCGTGGTGGAGAAGGGGTCAGAGACAACCAGGCAATGGCCGTCCCCCAGCCGATGAACAGCAACCAGGGAAGATATGAACGTTGCGAAAGCATGGGTGGGTGATCAGACCTTTCGGCGTCCCAGCCGGCAGGAATCCTTGATCTCCTGCCAGATCACCAGGTCCTCGTCCGACATCTTGCTCGCGTACTCCTGGACGAAGACCAGGAATATCCCGGCAAAAAAAGCGGTTACCGTGGAAAGGATCACGATGAGCGAACGCTTCGGCTTGCTCTTCTGGGTTGGAGCCACGGCCTCGTCCAACACCTGGAGCGATGAGGAATCCTTGGCCTCGTTCAGTTTCGCCATCTCGTACTGTTTGGTCAACTGCTCGAAGATCGCCTCCTGAATCTTCTGCTCCCGCATCAGACGGGCGTATTCCAACCCAAGGTTCGGAACACTCCCCATCGTCAGGATGGCGTCGCCGCTCCTTCCCGAACCGGACATAGCCCCCAGCTGTCCCTTTAGGCGGGCGATGCCGGCCCGCAAAGCCTTGACTTCCGGGTTTTCGTCGGTCTGAAAACTGCGCAGGGATTCGAGTTGAACCTCCTTGGCGACGATCTCTGCTTTCAACTGGGCTATCCCCTGAATGCTGGCGGTTGCCTGTGCATCCACCTTTATCGCCCGGTTCTGCTCGGCAAAACGCTTGAGGTCATCCTCGGCCTTTTTCAGATCGGTTTTGACGACCTCCAACCTCTTCTCCAAGAAGACTCGTTCGGTTCCGGCCTTGGAGAGATTAAGCTGCACGCTGCGCCTTCCCAGCTCATCCACCATGGTATTGGCCAACTGTGCTGCCTTCTTCGGGTCCCTGCTGTCCGCAGAAACGGAGATGATCCCATCCTTCCCGGTCTGGACCTTGACGGTGGAGGCCAGGGCGGCCCTGGTCGCATCGGCGGTCTTGGTCTTGAACTCGTCGGCCAACGCCAACCGCTTGATGACTGCGTCGGCCACGGACCGGCTCTTAAGGATGCCGATATACAGCTCGGAGCTCCCGCCTCCCCCCATTCCACCTGCCAGCGCCGCCAGACCGCCGGCCTGGCTGAGTAATGCCGAGAGCCCGCCACCGGACTCCTTCTGGGGCGGAAGAACCTTGGCCGTGGCAGTGTAGACATTGGGCAGAATCAGGGAATAGCCCACCGATGACAGTGCCGCAACAACACAGAGGGTGATGATGGTACGCCTGCGCCTGACAATAACGCGCAGCAGTTCCAGGAGGTTGATCTCCTCCTCCAGAATCACC
>CAYSJJ010000007.1:0-51717 GCA_964431365.1 uncultured Geobacter sp.
ATCGTGCCGATATTTACGTGCGGCTTCTTACGCTCAAATTTCGCCTTTGCCATTGGCTTACCTCCCGGGCTGAAACTAAAAATGCAGAGTTTGTTCTCTGGTGGCGTAGGTGATGCAGAATAGTCAATGTTGCCAAAAATGGAGCCCACATCCGGACTCGAACCGGAGACCTCTTCCTTACCAAGGAAGTGCTCTACCTCCTGAGCTATGTGGGCTTATTCAACATTGGAGCGGGAAACGGGACTCGAACCCGCGACCCTCAGCTTGGAAGGCTGATGCTCTAGCCAACTGAGCTACTCCCGCCTTATTCTGCATGATACTTCGTTGAGAGGGCATCCATTGCCTCGGCCCCAGTTCTCTCGACCTCTCGGTCTCCTGGGCAGCGCTGCGCATGCTACCTTCTCTGCGGATTTTCTGGTGGAGGGAGGAGGATTCGAACCTCCGAAGTCGTACGACGACAGATTTACAGTCTGTTCCCTTTGGCCGCTCGGGAATCCCTCCAGGGTGATTTGGCCGTTGTTTCTTTCAGTGGAGCTGGCGATGGGACTCGAACCCGCAACCTGCTGATTACAAGTCAGCTGCTCTACCAATTGAGCTACGCCAGCAAAGCCCGCCAATGATGCGGACGCGAAGCGAATTCTCTATTTAAAGGAAGTGCGTCTTATTGTCAAGATTTTTTTCGCCTACTATTTTTCTTTGTCGTACCGAGCCCCCCACCCCGAGGCCCTGGGCGGTGTGGCACTCCCGGCCGTCCATCCAGCAGGGACGCCGCTTGAGCCTCCCGCCCGCAGGCCCGCAAGGCAGCCAATACCTGCTGCCGCTCGTCCGGAAGGTGCCAGAGGAGGAGTGCCTTCTGCTGACGCTTCTCCTTTTCGCTCCTGGCCACGTACACCCTCTCCCCGGAAAAGGGATCGATCCCGGTGTGATAGATACAGGTGGCAACGGTTCCCGGCGTGGGGGTGAAGTCCTGAACCTGCTCCACGCGGAGATTTAGCTGCCTCAGCATGAGTGCAAGGTCGACCATGTCGCTGACGGTGCAGCCGGGATGCCCGGAGATGAAGTAGGGTACCACCGCCTGCCGCTTGCCGATGCTGGCGCTCTCCTGGCGGAAGAGCGCCAGAAACTCCATAAACGCCGACCCTGCTGGCTTGTGCATTACCCTGGTCACCCGGTCGACAAGGTGCTCCGGCGCCACCTTCAGCAGCCCACCCACCTGGTGGGCCAGGAGTTCGCGAAAATATGCAGGCTGCCGGGCCAACAGGTCATAGCGGATTCCGGAAGCGACGGCGGTATGCCGCACCCCGGCGACTGACCGTGCCTTTGCCAGCAGCCGGGCCCCCTCACCGTCTGCAACCTTCAGATGCGTGCAGATTGAGGGGAACAGGCAACTCTGACGCCGACAACCGCTCCCTCCGTCGGGTCCGGCGCAGCGCATGGCGTACATGTTGGCAGTTGGTCCGCCGATATCGCTGATGCTCCCCTTGAACCAGGGGGCAGCGGCCAGTCGGGCGACCTCCGCCAGAATCGACGCTTCGCTTCGGGACTGGATGACCTTCCCCTGATGACTGGTGATGGCGCAGAAGGCGCACCCTCCGCTGCAGCCGCGATGGGTGGTGATAGAGGTCTTTATCTGCTCCCAGGCCGGAATCGGCTCGCGATACGTCGGATGGGGGAGCCTGGTGAAGGGGAGCCCGTAGACCTGGTCGAGCTCCCTGGCGGCCAGCGGAAGCGCGGGAGGATTGCAGACGAGCCAGCGGTCGGCGTGGCGCTGCGCCAGGGGTTTGCCGCAGTGGGGGTTCTGCTCCAGGGCTGCCAGTCGAAAGGCCTCGGCATACCTCACCGTGTCAACGGAGACCTCTTCGAACGAAGGGATAGCCACCCCTGTCGCAGGGAACTCCCGCGCCGCAAAGGCCGTGCCCCTGACATCGCGGATCGTTCCGATACCCTCCCCCCCGCGCATCCGCTCTGCCACTTCCAGGAGCGGCCGCTCCCCCATGCCGTAGACCAGGAGATCGGCCTTGCTGTCAAGGAGGATGGAGCGCCTTACCGCGTCATCCCAGTAGTCATAGTGGGCGAGGCGACGCAGCGAGGCCTCGATGCCGCCAATAACCACCGGGACGTCCCGATAGGCGGATTTGCAGCAGGAGGTATAGACGATTGTCGCCCGGTTGGGGCGTGAACCATGCCGGTTTCCCGGTGTGTAGGCGTCGTCGCGGCGCAGTTTGCGGGCCGGCGTGTAGTGGGCGACCATCGAATCCATGGCGCCGGCGGCCACGGCAAAGAAGAGGCGCGGCCGGCCGAGGAGGGTGAAGGCGTCCCTGCTCCGCCAGTCCGGCTGTGCAATGATCCCGACCCGAAAGCCGCGGGACTCCAGCCAGCGGGCCAGGAGCGGTACCCCGAAGGCGGGATGGTCGATGTAGGCGTCGCCGGTGACGAAGATGACGTCCAGCTCGCTCCAGCCGCGCTGGCGCACCTCTTCGGGTGTTATGGGGATAAAGGACATGTATCTCCGCGCATTCTCGAGGGCAGCTCGCCCCGCTCCGCTCAGAGCACCCTCACACCGCTGCGGTACGGCTCATTTCGTGACGGCCCATCAACTCGCCCTGCCGGGCTCAGACACGATGGGACATCTTAACTTCATTTCGCCTACAGCAGCTGGCGTCCGGACACAGTCGCTCCACAACGAGCAGCTCTCGAGGGTCGAACCGTATCAGGGGAAGAGCGCCAGCCCCTCCAGCCCCATGTTCTCAGGCAAATCGGCCAGGATGTTCATGTTCTGGATCGCCTGACCTGCCGCCCCTTTCACCAGGTTGTCGAGGGCCGTGGTGACGATCACCCGGCCGGTACGTTTGTCAACGGCCAGGCCGATGTCGCAGAAATTGCTGCCGCGGACAAAGGCGGTCGACGGGTAGCTTCCCTCGGGCAGGATCCGGACAAACGCCTCGCCGTCGTAGAACTCCCGATAGAGGGCGAGGAGTTCTGCGGTGCTCGCCTCGGCCAGGAGCCGGCCATAGATGGTGGATACGATCCCCCGGTCCATGGGGACCAGGTGCGGCGTAAAGGAGATGGTGATCGTCTCGCCAGCCAGCAGCGACAACTCCTGCTCGATCTCGGGGATGTGCCTGTGCACCCCACCCACACCGTACGGCTTGAAGCTGTCGTTCACCTCACAGAAGAGGTTGTCCACCTTGGCGCTCCGCCCGGCGCCGGTAACGCCCGACTTGCTGTCGGAGATGATGGAGTCGGTAGCGATGAGCCCCCCTTGCAGCAGAGGGGCCAGTCCGAGGATGACGCTGGTCGGGTAGCAGCCGGGATTGGCCACCAGCCGCGCCCCGGCAATCGTCTCCCGCCGGATCTCGGGCAGCCCGTAGACCGCCTCGGCCAGGAGATCCGGACTGGTGTGGTCAGCGTACCAGGCGGCATAGGTTTCCGGATCCCTCAAACGGTAGTCGGCGGAGAGGTCGACGACCCGCTTCCCCTTCCGGAGCAGGGTCGGCACCACCGCCATGGCCGCCTGGTGGGGGAGCGCGGTGAAGATCAGATCGGCCTTTTCCGCCGCGGCCTCGGCGTCGACCTTCTCCAGCACCAGGTCGCACCGGTCACGGAGTGAAGGGAAGATATCGGCGATCTTCCTGCCGGCGCTCTGTTCCGAGGTCACGCAGGTGACGGCCGCCTCTGGGTGGGTGTAGAGAAGCCGCAGCAGCTCGACCCCGGTGTAGCCGCTAGCACCAATGACTGCAACGTTCAGCATAGTAAGCCTCCTCGCCCGGCATGGGCGGAACAAACTGGTTGAGCGAAACGGAGAGCGCACAATACAGAAAGGGGAAAACCCTGACGGATTTTCCCCTTGTCGACCGTATGGCCTGCGCGATTAACGCTTGGAGAACTGGAAGCTCTTCCGTGCAGCAGCCTTGCCGTACTTCTTCCGCTCCTTCACGCGTGAGTCGCGGGTGATGAAGCCGGCCTTCTTGAGGGTGGCGCGCAGCTCGTTGTCGGCCTCGAGGAGCGCCTTGGTGATGCCGTGCTTGATGGCACCGGCCTGACCGGAGTCGCCGCCGCCGCGGACCGTCACGTAGATGTCGAACTTGTCCACGTTTTCGGTCAGCTCCAGAGGCTGACGGACAACCATCTTGGAGGTTTCGCGCCCGAAATAATCATCGAGTGACTTGCTGTTGACCGTGATCTTCCCGGTGCCGGGCTTGAGCCACACCCGGGCGATGGAGGATTTGCGCTTGCCAGTACCGTAAAAACTCTGAGTTGCAGCCATCTGTGCTATCTCCTACGAGGAACTTTCTCGCTGTGCGATCGGTTAAATGTCCAGCACCTTCGGCTGTTGGGCCTTGTGGGGGTGCTCAGGACCGGCGTATATCTTCAGCTTGCTCAGCATGTGCCGGGCCAGCTTGTTCTTGGGCAGCATCCCCTTGACAGCCTTCTTGATGATATCTTCGGGCTTCTTCTCAAGGAGTTTGCCGGCGGTGATGGTCTTGAGTCCACCCGGGAAGCCGGTGTGATGGTGATAGGCCTTGTCGGCCAGCTTGTTACCGGTCAGTGCGATCTTGGCAGCATTCACCACGATGACGAAATCGCCGGTATCCACACTCGGGGTGTAGATCGGCTTTTTCTTACCGCGCAGAATATTGGCGATCTCGGTTGCAACCCGGCCAAGCACCTTGTTGTCCACGTCAACCAGGAACCACTCCCTGGTAATGTCTTCCTGCTTTGCTACCTGCGTTGTCTTCATTGCTCCCTCACGACTGCGTAAATAACCTGTATCCACGGAAAGTTCGTAAACTAATTCATTCACCGCACCCTGTCAAGAAAAAAAATCCCTGGGAAGAGCTTTCCAACTGGTCAGTAGTAGACCTCCATGAGGCAGAGTCCGTGGGGAGGAGCCGTCGGCCCCGCGCTGCAGCCAGGCTCTTCCAGGCATTGCCGGATGCGCTCCGGGGCAAGGCGCCCGCTTCCCACCTCCACGAGCGTCCCGACCATGATCCTGACCATATTCCTGAGAAAGCCGGAGCCCTGCACGTCGATACGGATGGACTCCCCTTCCCGGCCGACCTCCACGCTATCGATACGCCGGACCGTGGTCTTTGCCGCGCAACCGGCGGTGCGAAATGCGGCAAAGTCGTGCTCACCGACGAAGAACGACGCGGCCACCCTCATCCGCTCCAGGTCCAGCGGCTTCCGGAGGTGCCAGGCGTAGAGCCGCGCCAGCGGAGCGCGGCAGGTGGCATGAAGGATGGTGTAGCGATAATGCTTTCCCGTGGCGTCGCGACGCGGGTCGAACGCGGCCGGCACATCAACGGCGTGACGTACGGCGATATCAGGGGGGAGAAAGGCATTGAGCCCGTCGCGAAACGCCTGGACCGGGATGGTACTCTCCGTCCGGAATGCCGCCACCATCCCCCTGGCATGCACCCCAGCATCGGTGCGTCCCGAGGAGAAGAGCCTCACCGGGTGCTTCACCAGGCGCGCCACCCCTTCCTCCATCACCTGCTGGACAGCCAGGCCATTCGGCTGCACCTGCCAGCCGGCATAACCGGTACCGTCATATTCGATAATCAGCTTGACCGTTCGCACGCGCTCTCCACCATAGGGGCAGCCCCCCTTCTGAAAAGTCGGCCGGGTCCCGGCCGGTATCGTTCCGCATCCGCCTGCCACCTGCACGGAGGGAGGCCGAAAAATCAGCAAACTCCGTACGATGACGACGGTGCTATAATCTAATGAGAGAAGGGAGAGGTCTCTGGTCATGGCAGACCTCCGCATCACATGGAGTGCATACCGTCCCCCCTTGATCGCGTACCGAGAGGAGGCACGACGTTCACTACCCGGAAATCCTCCCCCACCGCCGCCCGACAGAGGCGAGGCGGCTACGGCCAGCCATGAGACTCCGCCGATCATCGAGCCACGAACTTCGCCGTCTCCATTCTCCCCGCAAGTCAGCCCGATCTTCGCAGCGCGCGTCTACCAGGCGAACATCCCGACACAACTCTACACCTACCCATTCGTCACCCGTCCGGATAAGAACGACGTGCCCGGCGCCACCAGCGGTGCAGCGAATGAGCAGGCTGGCACGCCTGTCACCCTGATTCCCTACGAGCCGGGTACCCTGGTCGATTGCCATGTCTGAGCCGTAGAGAGCCCTCCTACTTCAGGTAGGTGCCGATCAGGATCTCTGCGATCTGCACCGCATTGGTAGCGGCCCCCTTCCGGATGTTGTCCGCCACCACCCAGAGATTCAGCCCGTTTGCGATGGAGCCGTCCTCGCGCACGCGCCCGACCAGGACCATGTCCTGGCCGGCGGCGTCCAGCGGCATCGGGTACTCTCCGCTGGCCGGATCATCCACCATTTCCACCCCCGGGGCGACTTTCAGCAGCTCGCGGGCCACGGCCGCGGTGAGTTTCTGTTCGGTCTCCACATTGATCGACTCCGAGTGACCGTAAAAGACCGGTACGCGGACCGTGGTGGCAGAGATCGCGACGTCGGCCTCCAGGATCTTGCGTGTTTCGTTGACGATCTTCATCTCTTCGACGGTAGAGTCGTTGTCGCCAAAGGAGTCGACCTGCGGGAGGCAATTGAAGGCTATCTGGTGCGGAAAGACCTTGATCTCTGGCGACTTGCCGTTCAGCAGGAAGCGGATCTGCTTGTCCAGCTCCGCCACCCCCTTCTTGCCGCTGCCGGAGACGGCCTGATAGGTGGAGACGACGATCCGCCTGATGACGGCTGCGTCGTGCAGCGGTTTCAGGGCCACCACCATCTGGATGGCAGAGCAGGTGGGGTTGGCGATGATACCCTTGCCGGTGTAGCGGGCTATGGCGTGGGGGTTCACCTCGGGGACCACCAGCGGGACGTCCGGGTCCATCCGCCAGGTGCAGGAAGTATCGATGCAGACTGCCCCCGCAGCTGCGGCCGCCGGACAGAACTCCCGGCTACGCTCACCGCCCGCCGCAAAGAGGGCGATATCGATCCCCGCGAAGGAGTCGCGGGTCACCTCCTGCACCAGCACCGGACTCCCTTTGAACTCCAGCACCTCCCCCACGTTCCGGCCGCTCCCCAGGAGCGACAGCTTCCCGACCGGGAAGTTCCGCTCTTCGAGACACTCGACCATCTGGGCGCCGACGGCGCCGGTGGCGCCAACCACGGCCACGTTCCACAGTTTAGCCATCACCATCTCCTTCTTGACTGTCGTGCGAAATGAAAAGCGCCCCGGACCGGGGCGCTTTCGTTGCTGCGCGACTGTTGTACCAGGGGACGGGCGCCTTCGCCCTCCACTGGATGACCCTATCGCTCCAGAAGAATCCTGAGCATGCGGCGGAGCGGCTCGGCCGCACCCCAGAGGAGCTGGTCGCCGCAGGTGAAGGCCTGGACATACTGAGGTCCCATCTTCATCTTCCGCACCCGGCCGATGGGGACCGTGAGGGTCCCGGAAACCGCTGCCGGGGTGAGGTGCGTAAGGGTGTCGGCCTTGTTGTTGGGCACCAGCTTCACCCACTGGTTGTCGTTTTTGATCAGGTTCTCGATGTCCGCCAGCGGCAGGTCCTTGTTCAGCTTGATGGTCATGGCCTGGCTGTGGCAGCGCATGGCGCCGACCCGCACGCAGATGCCGTCCACCGGGATCGGCGAGGTGGTGCCGAGGATCTTGTTGGTCTCGGCAAACCCCTTCCACTCCTCGCGGCTCTGGCCGTCCTCCACCTCACGGTCGATCCAGGGGAGGACGCTGCCGGCCAGCGGGAAGCCGAACTCCTTCGTGGGGAGGAGGTCGCTCCGGAGGGTGGCGGTGACCGTCCGGTCGATCTCCAGGATGGCCGAGGAGGGGTCCTTGAGCAGGTGGGCGACGGAGCCGTGCAGCACCCCTTTCTGGGCCAGCAGCTCGCGCATGTTCGGGGCGCCGGCACCGGAAGCGGCCTGATAGGTCATGGAGGAGAGCCACTCGACCAGCCCGGCGCGGAAGAGACCGCCAAGGGCCATCAGCATCAGGCTGACGGTGCAGTTGCCGCCGATGAAGTCCTTGTCACCCCGCGCCAGGGCCGCGTCGATGACGTTGCGGTTGACCGGGTCGAGGATGATGACCGCGTTGTTCTCCATCCTGAGCGTGCTGGCCGCATCGATCCAGTATCCCTGCCACCCCTGCTTGCGCAGTTCGGGATGGACGCTCTTCGTGTAATCCCCCCCCTGACAGGTGAGGATCACGTCAAGTTTCTTCAGCTCCGCAATATCCGAAGCGTCTTTCAGTGTCCCGGCGTTCATCGGTGCAGGAGCACCCGCCTGGGAGGTGGAGAAAAAAACCGGCTCGAAGCCAAGGCTGAAATCTTTCTCCTCCTCCATCCGCTGGAGGAGAACCGAACCGACCATACCGCGCCAACCGACGATTCCGACTTTCATAGTCTCAGTTCCTTTTCTGGTAATAAGTTGTGAATCCGTAGGACCCAGCGCCCCGTTCCGCTCCGGGTGCCACTCACACCACCGCTGTACGGCTCATTTCGCGCCGGCCCATCAACTCGCCCTTGCGGGCTCAGACACGATGGGCCGGCTTTACTCCATTTCGCCTACAGCGGCTGGCGTTCGGGCACAGTCGCTCCACGAGACACTCGGTCCTGCGGATTCAGACATCGTGGTTACAGCGCGGCGATGATCGCGGCGCCGATTTCCTTCGTATTGACCAGCTTCTCGCCAGGCTTGTTCTGGTAGATGTCTTTGGTCCGATACCCCTGGTCGAGCACCGTGGCCACGGCCTTGTCGATGGCGTCGGCCGCCTCGACCATGCCGAAGGAGAAGCGGAGCATCATGCCGGCGGAGAGTATCTGGGCGATGGGGTTGGCAATCCCCTGGCCGGCGATGTCCGGTGCAGAGCCGCCGGACGGCTCGTACATGCCGAAGGTCCCTTCGGCCAGCGAGGCGGACGGGAGCATCCCCAGCGAACCGGTCAGCATGGCGGCCTCGTCGGAGAGGATGTCGCCGAACATGTTCTCGCAGAGGATGACGTCGAACTGCTTGGGCCATTTGACCAGCTGCATGGCGGCGTTATCCACGTACATGTGGGTCAGCTCCACGTCCGGGTACTCCTTGGCAATGCCGATGACCACCTCGCGCCAGAGCACCGATGAGGAGAGGACGTTGGCCTTGTCGATGGAGCAGACCTTCTTGCCACGCTTACGGGCCGCCTGGAAGGCGACATGGGTGATCCGCTCGATCTCCGGCACCGAGTAGCGCATGGTATCCACGCCGACCCGCTCACGCCCCACCCCATCGATCCCCTTGGGCTGGGAAAAATAGATGCCGCCGGTCAGCTCGCGGATGACGAGAATATTGAACCCGCCGGCAATGACCTCTTCCTTGAGGGACGAGGCGCCGGTCAGTGACGGGAAGATGATGGCAGGTCTGAGGTTGGCGTAGAGTCCGAAGATCTTCCTCAGCGGCAGGAGCGCGCCCCGCTCAGGCTGCTCGTCCGGGGGGAGGGTCTCCCACTTGGGTCCGCCGACCGAGCCGAACAGGATGGCGTCGCTGTTCCTGCAGATGGCAACGGTGGTATCCGGCAGCGCCTTCCCCTCGTTATCGATACCGGCCCCGCCTACGTTGGCGTTGGTCCGGACAAACTTCACATCGTATTTTTTCTCAATGGCGTCGAGCACCCTGAGCGCCTCGGCCATCACTTCAGGCCCGATGCCGTCTCCCGGCAGGACCGCTACTTTGTACTCCCTGGCCATCAAACCCCTCCTGACACATCGTTATATGGTGGAAAAAATGAATCTTATGGATATGGCCGGGGTTGTCAATGAAAAAAACGCTAGTTCGGACCGGAGCCCCTGCCGTCCGAGGCTCCGGCGGCGATGACAATCGGGATCGGCGTGGTACACTCGATTAGTTAATACTCAGCATGCAATACGGAGGAACGACCATGAGATTGTTGCGGGTCATCACATTTGCACTGTTTGCCTGCTGCGGAGCCTTGTCCATCCCCGTCGTCCCCGTTGTCTGGGCTGGCCAGTCTTACACGGTGGCGGTCATACCGAACCTGCCGCCGGCCGAACTGAACGCCAACTGGGGTCCGCTCATTTCCCGCATGGAAAAGGAGACCGGGCTTGGCTTCAAGCTGAAGCTCTACCGCACCATGGACGACTTCGAATCGGATTTCGAGCAGGGGGGAGCCGATTTCATCTTTGTCCACCCGTTCCAGGCAGTGGAGGCGCACCAGTCCAAGGGGTACATCCCGCTGGTCCGCGGCAGCAAGGCCATCGGCGGCTCACTGTTCGTCAGGAAGGACTCCCCGTACCGGAACGTCAAGGACCTGGAGGGGAAGGAGATCGCCTTTGTCGGCGCGCAGAATGTCTGCAGCATCTTCGTCAGACACCTACTTACCACGGGGACTGCCCGGGTCAGCTTTACGCCGCGCTATACCGGGACCACCAGCAACGTCTACAAGCATGTCATTCTGGGGAAGGCCGCTGCCGGAGCAAGCCTGGACGTGGAAGTGGAGAGACTGCCGAAGGAGGTCCTTGACCAGATCAGGATTCTGCTGGAGACCGAAAAAACCCCGCCCCACCCCCTGATGGCCAATCCGCGAGTCCCCAAAGAGGTCCAGCACTCCGTCGCCGCGGCTGTGCTGAAGATCAGCGGCGATCCGGAGGGCGCAGCGATGCTCAAGAAGGTGCGTCTCGGCAGCCCGGTCCTGTCGGAGTACGCCAGAGACTACCGCGGCCTGGAAAAGGTAAACATCAAGGGACTGAAGGCACGGACCGGGAATCCGGCGCCAGGGTAAAGAAAAAGGTCGCCCCCTTCCCTACCGCCGCCTCGGCCCACACCCGGCCGCCATGCCGCTCCACGATGTTCTGCACGATCGCCAGCCCGACCCCGGTCCCCTCGAACTCATCGGCGGAGTGGAGCCGCTGGAATACGCCGAACAGCTTCTCCGCATAGGCCATATCGAAACCGACGCCGTTATCCCGGACAAAGTAGACCACGTCGCCCTCCCGCTCCAGCGATCCGACCTCGACCCGGGGCGCGCCACAGGCCCCGGTATACTTGAAGGCATTGGACAGCAGATTGTAAAGGACCTGACGCAGCAGCGCCGGGTCTCCCTGGCAGGGGGGAACCTTTCCGATGACGAGCGCCACCTGCCTCTCCGGCTGCTGCGCCAGGCAATCCGCCACCTGTTCGCGGATCAGCGCGTCCATATCGACGGGACTGATGGCCAGAGACTGGCGACTCAGACGGGCAAACTGCAGCAGATCGTCGATCAAAAGCTCCATCCGGCGGGCACCGTCACAGGCGCGTTCAAGGTATTGCCGGGCTTCTACCGGAAGTTGATCGCCAAAATCTTCGATGACCAGATGGACAAATCCGTCGATTGTCCTGAGCGGCGCCCTCAGATCGTGTGACACGGAATAGGAGAACGACTCCAACTGCCGGTTCGCGTTGAGCAGGGCGGCGGTTCGCTCCTCGACCCGCTGTTCCAACTCTTCATTGAGAACCGTCAACTGGTCGTGGGCCTCTTGAAGCTGCTCTCGCTCGGCCATCAGCGCCTGTTCGCGAAGGACCAGCTCATGCGACGCCTGATTGAGGGAGCGTCCCAACTCCTCCAGTTCGACAGCCCTGCAGGACATCGTGACCTGTTCCCCCTGGCTTCCCACCAGCCGCCGGGCAAAGGAGGCGACCTCCCGCAGCTGACGTATCGGGCCGCTCAGGGAGACGAGCACGACTACGATGCTCAGCACGACGATCACACACCCAACGCCGATGCTGCTGGCCCAGACGTTTCTCTTGATCCCCCTGATATCGTCCGTATCGAGGACGATCCTCAACCAGCCAAGCATTGTACCGGCGACGATCGGCTGCCAGAGCGTTATGCTCTCCCCGTCGATGGTCGACGACACCCCAGCCACCAGGGGGAGCTGTCGAACCGGCCCGTCCAGGACGACGCGCGGCTCTCTCCCGTGCTGTGCGACCACGGTCGAGATGACCGCCCCCTTCGTCTCGAAAACCTGCAGCTCCGTGACATGGGGCATGGCTGCCATCTGCATGAGGAGGGCGTCGAGTGCGGCGTAATCCTGCACCAGGATATAACTTGAACAGCTCACCGCAAGGTTCTGCGCCACGACCCCCATCTGATCGTTGAGAACATCGATGGTGTAGCTGACGGTCCGCTGCCCCACCACAAAGCCATAGAGCAGGAGGGCGGCAACAACGATCAGCATGACGATCATGACCAGTTGCGTATAGAGATGTCGGGGAATCAGCGTCATGGCGCTCCAGTACTCGGAACGATGCCGGCTTGGTGCCGGCATGTCATCTGAGCGGAATCCAGCGAATGGACGCAGGGAACAAGGTCAATATTAGCATCGACCCAGAGTCGTGCAAGCCCCCGGAGAGGTTGACAGTTGCGCCGGGAGAAGAATCAGGCGGAAGGGGGCAGCTCTTCGATGGCTCCGCCCGGCCGGAGGCGGAACAGGTGCCCGCGCCAGCGGACCCGGTTGCCGAGGAAGGCGAGTGCCCAGGTGCCAAAGGCGAGCATATCGCGCAGCGGCAGCAGCCAGAGGTAGCGGGGGAGCAGGTTGTCCCGCACGAAACTGCGACTGTAGAGGGTGACGATCGCACACCGCAGGCAGTAGAGGAGGAGCGCCGCCCACCATCCCGCCGGGGCGAAACCGGCGATGAGGAGCGCGGCCACCGCGGCGGGAAACGGCTGGGTGATCCCCGAGGCGAAGTAGCCGCCGGGACGGGAGACCCGCATGGTCCGGCACCAGCGGAGCTGGCGGGAGAGGATGCCACCGAGCGTCTCCCGCTTCATGACGCTCTCCACGAAATAGCCGGAGAGCTCAAGCCGGTAACCGGCCCGGTGGATCTTGTTTCCCAGTTGATAGTCGTCGGCCAGGAAGTTCACCAGGGAGCGAAAACCGCCGATCGCCTCCAGCGCCTCCCGCCGGCAGGCCATGGAGGCCCCCAGGGCGAAGGAGAGCCCCTCCAGCTTCAGGGCCACCATGACGTTCGGGATCATCTCCGCCGTAAAGCCGAGGGCTTCGAAGACCGTGGCGACGCCCTCCACCCGGGAACTCCGGTAGAGGGAGGTGACCAGCCCGACGGCCGGGTCGGCAAAGGGGGCGCAGACCCGGGCCAGGTATTCCGGCCCCACGCGGATGTCGCTGTCGCAGACGATGACGATCCCGTGCTTCGCCCGTGGCCAGGCGTTCATCAGGTTGCAGACCTTGTAGTTGGAGCCATGGATGGCGCTATCTATCACCAGCTCGATATCCACCGCCGGGAAGGCGTCCATCAACCGGCGGATCACCTCTACAGCCGGGTCGTCGGCCGCGGCGACGGCGAACAGGAGCTGAAACTCCGGATACTCCTGGCGGCAGAACGAGGCGAAGTTGTCGAAACTCTCCGCATCCATCCCCTTTACCGGCTTGATGACGGTGACCGGCGGCGTATGGTCCGATGCCGGATGACGGCGGCCGAAGAAGGAGCGGGCGCAGAACAGGCTGATCAGGCCGTAGGCCAGGGGGGGGAGAATGACGATGAACGGGAGTATTGTTCTCAGCATAAGGAAGGCTCGGGGCTCGAGGCCCGGGGCTCGGAGAGACCTGACCATCAAACCTTGAACGGGATTTTCCGGCAGATTAGCATTCACCCTGGCGTGGCGCAAGGGTTTCAGCATGGTTGCGGATATTGCAGTGCCGCTGCGCCTGTGGTAACGTTGCCAAAACGCGCGCGGAGGAACCCGCATGGACTTTACGGCCGCCCTGGCCCAGATCAAACCGAAGCTCGGCTGCCTGGCCGACAACCTCTCCCTCGTGGAGGCGGCTGTCGAACGGGGGATCAACGAGCGGGCAGAGTTGATCATCTTTCCCGAACTGGCCCTCACCGGCTATTTCCTCAAGGACCTGGTGCCGGACGTGGCCCTCTCCCTGGACGCCCCGGAGATCGCCCGGCTCGTCGACCTCTCCCGCCACATCGCCATCGCCGTCGGCCTGGTGGAGGTGACAAGGGACTACCGCTTCTACAACACCGCCCTCTACCTGGAGGACGGCGCCATCCGCCACGTGCACCGCAAGGTCTACCTCCCGACCTACGGCCTCTTCGACGAACAGCGCTACCTGGCGCGCGGCGACCGGTTCCGGGCCTTCGACAGCAAGTTCGGCCGGCTGGGGATGCTGATCTGCGAAGACATGTGGCACCTTTCCGCCCCCTACATCCTGGCCATGGACGGGGCAACGACCCTTCTCTGCCTCTCCAGCAGCCCGGGCCGCGGCATCTCCACCGACGACAACCTCGGCTCCACCGGAGCCTGGCAGCGGCTGACCGCCACGGTGGCCACCTTCCTCAACGCCCGGGTCCTCTACTGCAACCGGGTCGGTTACGAAGACGGGGTCAACTTCTGGGGGGGATCGGAGGTGGTGGGCCCTGCCGGCACCCCCATCGCCAGAGGGGCGATCATGGACGAGGACCTGGTCCTTGCCGTACTGAAGGAGGGGGAACTCCGCCGGGAGCGGATCTTCTCCCCCATGATGCGGGACGAGAACCTGGCCCTGACCGTCCGCGAACTCTGCCGGATCGAGGAGGAGAGCAGCCGATGAGCCAGTTGACCGTCAATACCGCGCTGCTCCGCAAGATCCTGGTCGGCTTCATCCGGGACGAAGTATGGAAGGTCGGCCTGAAGCAGGGAGTGCTGGGTCTCTCGGGGGGGATCGACTCGGCCCTGGTGGTCTTCCTGGCCGCCGAGGCCCTGGGACCGGAGAACGTCCATGCGGTCTGCATGCCGTACCGGACCAGCAACCCGCAGAGCGAGGCCCATGCCCGTCTGGTGGCGGAGGCCTGCGGCGTCCGCTTCTCCGTGGTCCCGATTACCCCCATGGTGGACGCCTACTTCGACAGCTTCCCCGATGCCGACAACATGCGGCGGGGAAACAAGATGGCCAGGGAGCGGATGACCATCCTCTTCGACCATTCCGCCCTCCACGGCGCCCTGGTCCTCGGGACCAGCAACAAGACCGAACTACTGCTGGGGTACGGCACTCTCTACGGCGACATGGCCAGCGCCCTGAACCCCATCGGCGACATCTACAAGAGCCATGTCTGGCAGCTCTCCGAAGAGGTCGGGGTGCCGAGGGAGGTCATCGAGAAGAAACCGTCCGCCGACCTCTGGGACGGCCAGACGGACGAGCAGGAACTCGGCTTCGCCTACCGTGACGTGGACGAACTGCTCTACCGCCTGGTGGACCTCCGGATGAACAGGGACGAACTGGTGGCCGAGGGGTTTGCCCCTGAGTTCATCGACACCGTCTCCCGCAAGGTACAGAACTCCCACTTCAAGCGCCGCCTGCCGGTCATCGCCAAGGTCTCCAACCGGACCATCGACCGTGACTTCAGGTATTCGCGGGACTGGGGGAAATGAATCGGGCACAAGGCGCAAGGCACAGGGCGCACGATAGAATCGTTCTTTCTTGTGCCTCGCGCCGTGTGCCCTCTGCCCGCAGCAAACGCCTCCTCTGGTCCATCCACCCTAATCGCGTGAGCAACCACCACCTATGATCTCCGGTACCCTTTACATAGTCGCCACCCCCATCGGCAACCTGGAAGACATCACCTTCCGGGCGGTACGGATCCTCAAGGAGGCCGACCTGATCGCCGCCGAGGATACCCGCCACAGCCGCAAGCTGCTGAACCATTTCGGCATTGCTACGCCGCTCACCGCCTATCACGACCACAACGAGCGGCTGAAGAGCGACCATCTCCTGAACGAGCTCCGCGCCGGCAAGAACCTGGCCCTGATTACCGACGCCGGCACCCCCTGCATCGCCGATCCCGGCTACCGGATCGTCCAGGCCGCCGCAGCCGCCGGCATCCGGGTCGTCCCGATCCCCGGCCCGTCTGCGGTCATGGCGGCCCTCTCGGCCGCCGGCCTTCCCACGGACCGCTTCGCGTTCGAAGGGTTCCTTCCTCCCCGCCAGGGGAAGCGCCGGGCACGCCTGGCCGAATTGGCCACCGAAGAGCGGGTGATGCTCTTCTACGAGGCGCCCCACCGGCTCAGCGCCACCCTTGGCGACATGCTGGTCGTGCTCGGCAACCGGCAGGCGGTGATCGCCCGGGAGCTGACCAAGATCCACGAGGAGTTCCGGCACGGGTCGGTTTCAGAGCTGATCGAGCGGTGTGCTGCTGAAGAGACGCGGGGCGAGGTGGTCATCCTCGTTGCCGCCGCAGAGGCGGACGAGACGCCGGAGCCTGACCTGCGGTCCATCCTTGGCCGGCGCCTTTCCGACGGATCCCACACCCTCAAGGAGGTGGTCGCCCAGGTGACGGCCGAGACCGGCCTCCCCCGGCGCGAGGTCTATGCGGCGGCATTGCAGCTTCGGGGTTCCGGAAACGGGGAGTAGGGAGAGCGCATGCTCAGGGGGATCTCCGGCAACATCCTGGCCCTGGGGGTGGTCAGCCTCCTGACGGACATCTCCAGCGAGATGATCTACCCGCTCCTGCCGCTCTTCGTCAGCACGGTCCTCGGCGCCGGTCCCGCCTTCCTGGGGATGCTGGAGGGGGCGGCGGAATCGACCGCAGCGCTGCTGAAACTGGCCTCCGGGATCGCCTCCGACGGCCTGCCGCGTCGCAAGCCGCTGGTTCTGTTCGGCTACACCCTTTCCTCCTGCGCCCGGCCGCTCATCGCCGCGGCCACGTCACCGCTGGCAGTGCTCCTGATCCGGCTTTCCGACCGGCTGGGCAAGGGGATCAGAACCTCCCCGCGGGACGCCCTGATCGCCGATTCGGTGGACGCATCGCTCCGTGGCAAGGCATTCGGCTTCCACCGCTCCATGGATCACGCCGGCGCGATCATCGGCCCCCTCTTGGCCACCCTGCTCCTGGCAACAGCGGTCAAGGATCTCCGCACCCTCTTCTGGCTCGCTGCCATCCCCGGCATTGCGGCAGTGCTGGTCATCGTCCTTTTCGTTCGGGAGCCTCCCCGCCGGGACCATGCCGTTACCGCCATCCGCCTGGTCACCCCGCGCGGCGAACTCCTCAAATTCCTCCTGATCCTCCTCCTCTTCACCCTCGGCAACTCGTCGGACGCCTTCCTGCTCCTGCGGGCCGGCAACCTGGGGGTGACGCCGGCCAAGATCCCGCTCCTCTGGGCCTTTTTCCACCTGAGCAAGATGCTCTCGGCCACGCCGTTCGGGGCGCTCTCCGACCGACTCGGCCGCCGGATACTGATCATTGCCGGCTGGCTGGTCTATGCCCTCTCCTACCTCGGTTTTGCCCTTGCCACCGCCGAGTGGCAGATCTGGGCGCTGTTCGCCTTCTATGGACTGTTCTACGGCCTGACCGAAGGGGTGGAAAAGGCGCTCCTGGCCGACCTGGCGCCGGCCACTGAACGGGGCAGCGCCTTTGGCTGGTACAACTGCGCCATCGGGGCCGGAGCGCTCCCGGCCAGCCTCCTCTTCGGCTTTGTCTGGCAGCTGCTCTCGCCCCAGGCCGCCTTTGGGATGGGTGCAGGGCTTGCACTGCTCTCCGCGTTTATGCTTATTTTGATGGTAAGGGAAAAGTCTGATACTGCCTGATGGAGGCTTGGAGAACTGCATTAACGTGACGGGCAAGCCACGATAAGGGCCGTCTATGGAAATCCGGCTCCTACGACCGGTAAGCCTTGTCATGCTGCACATGCAGACTGACGAGAACTATAGTCGGGCCATTGATAAGGCAGGTCACGGCCCGGGCACTGCCGGTTACGCGGAGCGAGTATAGCTGTTCGCCGGTGGTCGGTTCGATCATACCGTGAAGTTTCTCGAAATTCAGCCCGTTGTGACGCCAGAGTTCTTGCAGTGTCAGCGAATGCAGCAGTTGGAGCATCTTGGCGGCCGCCTTGCGCACCGGTATCTCCGCTGCCATGACCGCTTCGTCGAATGCGGGCCGGATCTCAATCTTCACCGGCCCACCTCTTGGCTACGTCCCCAGCCTGCTTGGCCGTGCTGACGCTGAGGGAAGGGCGCGGGTCCGCAAGAGACGCGGTAATCGCCTCCTTGGTTTCGGTCGTCCAGGCCCAGAGCTGGTGACGCGGAATCGGCTCCACCGGTATCAGCATGATCCGTCCGTCGTCCAGCACTTCAACATCAAGGGCATCACCCGGCTTGATCCCGAGTGACGGAGGAAGGGTAACGCGTCTTCGTGAATCCGTTTGTACCAGCATAATGGGCACCTCCTGAAGGCAAGGATAGCAGCCAAAAGGCATTTCGGCAATACCCATTTGTTGCATTTGCACGCTGAGACTATGTGACTCCTAGCTGCAAAAAGAAAAGCCCCGGATCGCTCCGGGGCCTTTTTAGCCCCGCCTCCAGAGAGGCGGGGCTGCGTCATGCAGTGATAGAGAAGTCTCTACGGACGCTCAGGGGTGCTCCAGGCACCGGTCGTGCGGTTGTACCCACACAAGTAGAGCATGTCGGCGGTCGTCCCCGGAGCGACGTCACCAACAGTTGCGCTGGTGGTGTAAGCCTTGGCCCCCTTGCCATACTTGACGGGATCGTAGGCTATTGCGGTCGCACTGGCGGAGTAGTTCAGCGCCTTGTCGTCAAGGAAGTCAACGGTGTCGTAGACAAGTCGACGCACATAGGTACGGGCATGGACATAGGATCCGACATCTTTGGTCAGCAGGTTGAGGTTAAAGGCGGCCCCCATTAGCCGCTTGCCGAATACCTGATTCTTTGTGCCACGGGTCCAGTCCTTGAGGGCAGTCTTGCCGGTGGGGTCCTTGGTCAGGTCGTAGAAGTACGGATAGGCATTCGGATCGTACTTGACGTTGTACTTGGTGAGGAAAAGGTTTTGAATGAGTGCCAGCGCATCAGTGAAGCCGAGGGCCTGCTCCTCGAGGAACACCGTCTTGAAGTTTGCGCCGGTCAGGGGAACGCCGCCCTCCGAATCATGGCAGTTGACGCACACTTGGTTGAAGGCGTTGGCGTCGATCTGCCAGGTGTGGCCGTGAGCCGCACGATCACCGGTAGGAGCGCCATTGGCATTCAGGTGGCAAGTAACGCAGGGACCATTGTCATCAAACGAGCCCGGAACAAAGACGGC
Source organism: uncultured Geobacter sp. (assembly GCA_964431365.1). GTDB lineage: Bacteria > Desulfobacterota > Desulfuromonadia > Geobacterales > DSM-12255 > Geomobilibacter. Next base: position 19,052 of record CAYSJJ010000007.1, read on the forward strand.
CGGATTGTGGGAGTCGCCGTTGATCATGGTGGTACCAAGCTTACGGTGGGTGGAGGTGACGCCGCCAGAGACGCCGTAAGTCGGCACGGAGGTGCTATCCGGAGTCATGGTCTTCAGCCGGGTACTGGTGCCGATAACCTGAGCGGAGCTGGTGAAATTCCAGAAACCGGACGCCATATACATCAGAGCAGCACCGGCCTTGTAGTGAGAGTTCTTAAAGCTGGCGTTGGTGAAATCGGTGATCGCCTCGATGGAGTCGGCATTCTCGCGGCCAGTGTGGCAGGCTACGCAGAGGTTACTCTTGCTGATGTTCGGAAGGGTCTTGGGATTCTTATTGCTGTTGTAAGGAGCGGTAAACGCCGTAGAGCCCTTGACGGCAAAGCTGTCGTTCACGTGGCATGTGCGGCAGGTCAGGACTTCACGCCCATTATCCCCTGCGGTGGCCCAGCTTTGGGCCGGGAAGGGGTCTGACCAGGCGCCAGTTGTACCGCCGGTGGTCCCAGCAAGGAAGTTGCTGTAACCGGTCGAGGTGTGGCAACGGATACAGCTGGTATTCTCCTTGAAGTCCTCATCGGCGAACGCCGGGGAATTGACGTCCCCGTGGCCGGATTCAGCCCAGGCCTTGCGCTCGGCCGCGCCCTTGCCCTTGAGCGGATTGTGCGGCTCATGGCAGGCGGTGCAGCCGTTCTCAAAGTTCTTGGTCACGTACATGGCCGATGATACTGCGTTGGCACCAGCAGTCATGTTCCTGAAGTGGGCTGCCTGAATGGCCGTCGGCTTCTTGTTGGCGTTGTACTGGCCCAGGAAAGCTGGCTGGTGGCAGCCGAAGCACTTGCCCGCCTTGTCAGGATTCGAGAACGGGATAGGGCCGACGCCGTTATGCTCTGCACCGCCGCCGTGACAATCCTGGCAGCCGACCACTTCACCCACGCCGTTGATGAAGTGTGCGGACTGGACGTACTCGGAGTAAATCGGCATGCCGCTTTGGGAGTTGTACGATGCACCGTGGCACTGGGCGCAGGTCTTTTCGTCAACCTTTGCGACATCGGCAGCGGCAGTCGTCCCTTCCTTGTTTCCCGAACCGCAACCGGTAAGGGATGCAGCGAGCAATGTTGCGGCAAGTAGAGCTGAATAAAGATAAGGTTTTCTACTCATTCTCTTTCCTCCTTCGTGGGTTGTTTGCATACTTTAAAAAGTTCCCGGCAAGTGACATTTCCTACAAACTTTATCTCCGGCCTTGTCTTTAAAATTCCCTTTGATGTCCTTCCAATTGCGCGGATGTGGGTTGGTCCCGCCCGGCTTGTTGGCGTGGCACTGGATGCAGACATCGCCTTCCGGGTGGCAGGTCTGGCAGGATTGCAGGTTGCGCCGGGCCTCGGTTGCATGTTCATGCAGGGCCGGTGCGTATCTCTGGCCGTCCGGACCGAGCATCAGGTGCGACTTGATCCGCAGTTTGCCTTTCGGGAAGCGGTCGTGGCAGGCGGTGCAGAACTTCTGGTCATGGCAGCGGTAGCAGGTCTGCGGGTTGTCCTGCGCCTTGATCGGGTGGATGGTGATGAAGTCGCTGCGGTGACTCTTGGGCGCGAAATCACGACCGAAGTTTTCGGCTGAAAGATCGGCATTGATGCCGCCGCCTTTGTGGCAGTCAAGGCAGAACGACTGGTTGTGGCATTGGGCGCAGTTGTTGGGTGACTGCTTGACGAGCGTCCGGTGACTCCTGACCCAGTCGCCGTCGTGATTGGGAGCGATCCCCTCGGCCTTGTGACAATCGTTGCACTCGGCAATCTTCATCTCGGCGTATTCTTTATGCTGCTGTTTCTGGGCTACGGCCTGCTGGACATACAAGACGGACATCATCAGAAGCAGGCAGACGAATAACATCTTCTTCACAGGTGCACCCCCTTTCTAAAAGTCGTAGTCGAACGTGACCCGACCGGATGTATTGTGGCTGAACTGAGCGTTGACGTCAGCCTGGATGCGCCCGGAAACGGCCATATTGTTGGCTAGTTTGTATTTGCCTCCCAGCCAGTATCTGCGGGCGATTTCGTCGCCGGTCAGCACATCGCGCTGGTACACGTCATAGGTGAAGCCAGCGGCGACCTGAGCCTGCTTGTTGATTTCATAGTCCGCGTCGATGATCGCGCCGTTGGTGGAGCCGTAATAGCCGTTGCGGTTGTCGTATTCGACGTTGAACCGCAGATGTTCGAGTGGCCGCACGGTGACCCCGCCATGATAGACGTTGGCCGCGGCACCTTCGCCGTACCCCTGGCGGTTGTAACCTGCATTGATCGAGAGCATGTCGTTGAGCGTGTAATCAACCCTGAAGAGACCTTCCTGATACTGGTTGACCGCGAACACCGAATAGATGGAGGTGGTGTCGAACGTGGCATAGCTCTGATAGTACTCGCCGGTGAAGATCAGGCTGGATGTGGGGTAATATTTAAGGCCCGCCTGCACTTCGTTGAATATCTCGGATGTCAGGTCATATTTCGCATTCCCATACACCTTGATATTGTTCAGCAGGTACTGTTTTCCGGAGATCCCGAGGATGTCACGGGCGGTATCGCCATGGTCCCATTTGCGGAACCAGCTCACTTCGGCATCAGTCTGTTTGAAACCGGTCAGATATGCCGAAATGCCCAGGTCAGTATTCCAGCCATAGCCGGTTTCGCCGTTGAGACCGAAGATTACGTCGCGGCCGCCTAGGAGCGTAAATCCGACTGGCCCGACATTCTTGATGTCAAGTTGAAGTCCGTCGATAATTGCACTCCCTGCGGCGTTGTTGACGAACTGCCGGCCGAGCTTGATGTCGGCCTTGTCGAACAGGTCGCGATACTCGCCGTAGAGGTAATAAAGCCGACCATTGAGCCCTTCTCCGTTTGTCAGGTCCTGGGACGCCCGCCCATAGCCGTAGATGGAGAATTTACCAGACTTGTCGATGTTGGTGATGCCAACCCGCAGGTACTCACCCAGTTCAACCTGGCGCGTGTCTTCTTTAAGCTCGTTGTTGAACCATGTTAACTGGGTTGAGCTTCGGCCATGGATTTCCGCACTCCAGCCGACTGTAGCTGGCAATAGCATCATCGAGGCCAGAAGTAATCTCGTTACTCCTTTAATGCCCATCAAGTGAACCTCCTTTCGTGGAATTGCATTTTTCAACTTCTTTGTTGGCAGATGTCTCTTTAACCATTCCTCCCTTCCTGTTTGAGTTTGCAGTTTCTGAACGGGCTGATACACGATGTTCGGTGCCAAAGGCGAATATACGGACGAATTCAGCAATCGCCTTATTGCAATCGATGCTTCGGCAACTCTTGCGCTGTAGGATCTCTTCAATATTAAAGAAACTGAAAAAAATCCCGTGAAACGCCCTGGCCGCCAGTTCGGGGTCAAAACTGCGGAGTCCGCCCCGCTGCTGCATAGCCCGGAGGTACGATGCGTAGGTGGCAAAAAGAGTGTCGAGAAAGGTGTGATATATCTGATGCATCTTGTCGGGGGAGTGGAGCAACTCGCCATGGAGGATCTTGATCCAGTCGCGCAGGCCGTCAAGCGTTGTCAGCAAATGGTTGGCAAGTATGGTCAGCCCTTCCTCATACGGAAGGTCGACGACACTCGGAATCAGATCCTGAACCTCCAACACCGAGTAGTGGTTGATAACCGCTTCCAACAATTGCTCCTTGGTGGCAAAGTGACGGAACAGGGTGACTTCCGAGAGATCGGCACAACGGGCAATTTCCCGCGTGCTGGCCCCCCGGAATCCCTTTTCGGAAAACATCTGGATAGCGGCCGCAAGGATCCGTTCGTGGGTCTCCTGACCCCCCTTGCCCGCAGAACGCGCGGCTTTCGATGTCTGTGATAGAGGCTCTGTTTGCATGTAGGTACTTACTGTATCGGCAAACAAAAATATTCTTAAGTTTATTCTGTAAAAAATTACAGTCAATACACACTCGAACGCATTAATTATTATTTAGCGCTAACAATGTGCACGTAGCAGGGGTTTGAGGTTATCGTTACGATATATAAAAGAGCTCACCTGCAGTACCAATAACGGCACGGAATCATTACGACATGCTAATGCAGTACATTCACGACTCTTCACCGGACCTGTCTCGAAGAAATCCCCCGCGTGACTTAATCGATTCTAAGCTATTGACTGCAGGGAGCAGTTACCCTACGGTATCCCCATGTCACACTCTCCCGACAGACGCCCACTGCTTGGCCGGATCACTCGACTGCTTGTCACCGCCATTGCCTTCGCGCTGCTGGCGACCCTGCCGGCCACGACCATCGCCTTGGAACAGCCGCCTGCCGGCGTTACCGCTACACCTCCCTCCCCCACCGACATCGACGCCTGGCTGAGAAAGGGAATGGAGCAGAACGCCGCCGGGCGCTACCAGGAGGCACTGGATGCCTTCCAGCAGGCCGTGGCCATCGACCCGACCAACTCCTTTGCCTGGTTCAACCTGGGAACCTCTGCAGCCCTGCTTGGCCGTTACCGGGAAGCGGCCGGCTTCCTCAGGGAAGCGGTGAAGATCACGCCAGATCTCCTTCCGGCCTGGAGCAACCTGGGCGCATTGTATAACCACCTGCAGAGCCCGGCGGAGGCCTTGGCGGCTTTCCAGGAGGTAGTGAGGCTGCAGCCCGGCAATGCCGAGGCCCATTACCAGTCTGCCCTTGCACTCCTCGCCCTGGGCAGGATGGACGAGGCCCGCGCCGAATACCTGACGCTCCGCAGTATCGACCCCGCCTTGGCAGAAAAACTCCGCCCCAGCTTCCCGGAACAGAAGAAATAAAAAAAGCCGCCCTGCAGGGTGCAGGACGGCTTTCGGATCGGCCGGAAAGGCTTCTTCGTATCAGGTTAAGTTCCAGATCGCCATTTCCAGGATATCCTTCCAGCTCTTGGCGATCTCGTTCACCACGGTCGGCTCAAACCCGCAGTGCATCATGCACTGGGCGCAGCGCTCGTCGCGACCGACACCATAGCGGTTCCAGTCGGTCTTCTCCATCATCTCCTTGAAGGTCGGATAGTGGGTGTCGGTGATCAGGTAACAGGGGGCTTTCCACCCTTGCGGATTGCGGGTCGGATTCCCCCATGGGGTGCACTGGAGCTTCTTCTCCCCTTTGAGAAAACGGAGATACATGGGGGTGGACCAGAAGCGGAACCGCTTGCTCATTTCGTAAACCTGACCGAACTTACGTTCGATCTCCTGCCGCTCCAGGAAAAGTTGCTCGCCCACCGCCTCATAGCTGAACCCGGGGGCCACCAGCAGGCCGTCCACACCGATTTCGGTAAGCATGGAGAAGAGCATCTCGATCTCCACCAGATCGGTGTCCTTGAAGATGGTGGTATTGGTGCAGACCCGGAAGCCGAGCTGTTTTGCCCGCTTTATCCCCGCGATGGCGGTCTTGAAGGTCCCTTTGCGCTCCAGGAGCCGATCGTGGGTCTCTTCCATGCCATCCATGTGGACGTTGAGCGTGAAATTAGGGTGTGGCCGGAGCCGGTCAAGTGACTTTTCCAGCAGGAGGGCATTGGTGCAGAACTGGATATGCTTGCCGCGCTGCAGTACCGCCTCGACCAGTTCGAAGACGTGGGGATAGAGGAACGGCTCGCCGCCGGTGATGGTTACGATGGGGGCGGGACATTCGTCCACCGAGCGGAGGCACTCCTCCAGGCTCATCATCGCCTGGATCGTGTCGGCATACTCCCGGATCCGGCCGCAACCGGAACAGGCCAGGTTGCAGAGGTGGGTCGGTTCAAGCATCAGGACCAGCGGGTACTTCTCCACTTTGGCCAGCTTGTTCTTCGCAATGTATTTCGTCAAATCGTAATTCAGTCGCCAGGGGAAACGCATCAATCAAATTCCTTTCAATTGCCTACATATGTCGGGTCGAACGCCATTCGTCCCGGGCGCATGACATGCGCCTCTACACATACTACGATTATTTAGCAACGGCCAGGGCCGGTCTCTCCTTCTGTATCAGGAACCTCTCTACCGTGGCGGCGATGCCGTCGGCGTCCAGACCGAGATCCTTCCGTAACTGGGCCTGGGAGCCATGTTCGATGAACCGGTCGGGAATGCCGATCCGTTTCACCCGCACATCAATCAGCCGCTCGTCGGCGAAAAGCTCCAGCACGGCCGTGCCGAAACCTCCCTGGAGGGCGTTCTCTTCCACCGTTACCACGGTACCGCACCTACGGGCAACGCCGAGGATCAGCTCCCGGTCCAGCGGCTTGACGAAACGGGCATTCACAACTGTTGCCCGGATCCCCCGGGTCTCCAGTTGTCTCGCGGCGTCGACGGCCGGATAGACCGTGCTCCCCAATGCGATGATTGCCACATCGTCCCCGGCGGTCAGTTGCTCCCCCTTGCCGATCGGGAGTTCGCGAAGGTCCTGGTCCAGCTGAACGCCGTAGCCGGCGCCGCGCGGGTACCGGAGTGCCATGGGGGCCCCGGCGTAGATGGCGGTCTTGACCATGTGCCGCAACTCGTTCTCGTCCTTCGGGGCCATCAGGGTCATTTCCGGCAGGTGGCGGACAAAGGAGAGATCGAAGACACCGTGATGGGTCGGCCCGTCGTCCCCCACCAGGCCGCCGCGGTCCATGGCCAGCGTCACCGGCAGTTTCTGCAGGCAGATGTCGTGGAAGAGCTGGTCATACCCCCGCTGGGCAAAGGTGGAATAGATGGCCGCCACCGGCCGGAACCCCTCGGTGGCCAGGCCGGCGGCAAAGGTAAGGGCGTGCTGCTCGGCGATCCCCACATCGAAGAAACGATCAGGATAGGCCTTGGCAAAGGGGGTCAAACCGGTGCCGTCGGGCATGGCAGCGGTGATGGCGACGATCTTCTTGTCCTCGGCGGCGAGCTGCACCAGTGTCTCGCCGAAGGTGGCCGTGTAGGAGGCCGGGCCACCCTTGTTGGCAGATACGTTGCCGGTGGCGACATCGAAGGGGGCGACGCCGTGGAACTTGCCGGGGTTATCCTCGGCCGGCTTGTAACCGCACCCCTTCTTGGTCATGACATGCACCAGCACCGGGCTTTCCAGATCCTTGAGGTTCTGGAATATCTCGATGAGGTTGGGGAGGTCGTGCCCCTGGACCGGGCCGACATATTCAAAGCCGAGGGCCTCGAACAAGGCACCGGGGGTGAGGAACCCCTTCAGGGAGTGTTCCGCCCTCTTGGCAAAATGGAGGATATTGCGGCCAAAGGCCGGAATGCTGGAAAGGAGCCCTTCCATCTCTTTTTTCAGGTCACGGTAGTAGCCGCCGGTCAGCTTGCGGGAGATGAAGGTGGAAAATGCCCCCACATTCCGGGAGATGGACATCTCGTTGTCGTTCAGGACCACGATCAGGTTCTTGCGCAGGTGTCCCGTCTGGTTGAGCGCCTCGAAGGCCATGCCGCCGGTAAGGGAACCGTCGCCGATAACCGCCACCACCTTGTGCTTGTCGTGCTTCAGGTCATTGGCAACCGCCATGCCGAGGCCGGCGGAGATGGAGGTGGAGGAGTGGCCGGCACCGAACGGGTCATGGGGCGACTCGCAACGCTTGGGAAAGCCGGAGAGCCCGCCGTACTGGCGCTGGGTATGGAAACGGTCCCGGCGGCCGGTGAGGATCTTGTGGGTGTAAGCTTGGTGCCCCACGTCCCAGATGAAACGGTCATTGGGGGAGTCGAAACAGTAGTGCAGGGCCAGGGTCAGCTCGACAGCACCCAGGTTGGACGCCAGGTGGCCGCCGGTAACGGAGACATTATCCAGGAGGAACTGGCGAATCTCGCCGGACAGGGAGACGAGTTGCGCCTCGCTGAGCTGCTTCAGATCCGATGGACTGTTTATTGTTTCGAGAATTTTTGTCATGACAACCTCCTACCTACTTCCGCTCAGCGTTCAGCGCGCTGCGTTCAGCGAAAAAAAGAATCGCAGCACCCAGCACGTTGAACGCAGCACGCGTTACGGCGCATAGCCATTGGCGCGGAACCACGTTACCGCGCGCTGGAGCGCCTCCCGGGCCGGCCGCCGGGGAAGCCCCAGTTCCCGGACCGCTTTAGTCGAGTCGAAAAACATGAACTTCTTCGCCATCTGGACGCCGGCCAACGGAATCAGCGGCTCTCTGCCGGTCACCCGGGAGATCGCCTCGTTCACGTAGGCCGCCGCCAGGATCGGCGTGTACGGCAACCTGAACCGGGGGGCAGGCAGGCCGGTGATCTCCGCCAGCAGCGCGAAGATGGCCTTCAGCGTCAGATCTTCCCCCCCCAGGATATACTTCCCGCCGACACGCCCCTTCTGCCAGGCCAGCAGGTGCCCCCGTGCGCAGTCTTCCACGTCGATGATGTTGAGACCGGTATCCAGAAAGGCAGGCATTTTCCGGTTCAGGAAATCGACGATGATCTTGCCGGTGGGGGTCGGCTTCACGTCAAAAGGACCAACCGGCGTGGAGGGATTGACAATCACCACCGCCAGGCCACCCCCGGCCATCTCCTCCGCCACCCGTTCCGCAAGGAACTTGCTCCGCTTGTAGTGACCCACCATGTCGGCCAGGGCCACCGGCGTATCCTCGCTGCCGGGAGTGCCGTCACCCGGGTTGCCGAGGGTGCCGACACTGCTGGTGTAGACCGTACGCTCCACGCCCGCCTGCAAGGCGGCCTCCAGGATCGTCCGGGTTCCATCCACGTTGGCGGCGTACATGGCTGCCGGATCGTTCGTCCAGAGACGGTAGTCGGCGGCGGCATGGAACAACGCCCGGCAACCGGCCAGATCCCTGGTGAGAGCGTCCCGGTTGCGGAGGTCACCCTCCCGGATCTCCACGGGGAGACCGGCAAGATTCCGCCGGTCCGAACCGGGACGGGCCAGCACCCTGACCTCCCAGCCGTCCTTCAGGAGCTCCCTGACGATGCTCGCCCCCAGGAAACCGGTGGCGCCGGTGACAAATGCTTTCATTGCTGATCCCATAAAATAAGTTGAGTGGTTGAGTAGCTGACAAGGAACCTGCCCTGTCTCAACCACGCAACCACCCAGCTCACCAACTCAACCACTCAGCTACGCGACCGATTACGCCTTTCCCCGGGTCAGCGTCCGATAGGTGCCGAGAGCGGTCAGCGGAAAACAGTTGCGGTAGATATGGTACTTGATCATGAAGAACTTCGGGAACCCGGTGCCGGTATACTGCTCCTCGTCCCAGGTGCCGTCACCCTTCTGGTTGGCCAGGAGATACTGAATCCCCCGGTTTACCGAGGGAGAATCCACCTCTCCCGCAGCCATCAGCGACAACAGCGCCCAGCCGGTCTGGGACGGCGTACTCTCGCCAACGCCGGCCAGCGACGTATCGTAGTAAGACTCGCAGGTCTCGCCCCAGCCGCCGTCAAGGTTCTGTCGGGACTTGAGCCAGTTGATCGCCTTCTGGATGTAGGGCTGGGAAAGATCCTCGCCGATGGCCGAGAGCCCGCAGAGGACCGACCAGGTGCCGTAGATGTAGTTGACCCCCCAGCGGCCCCACCAGGAACCGGACGGTTCCTGTTCGCGCTTCAGGAACTCCAGCGCCCGCACCGCTGCAGGATGATCCTTGGGATACCCGAAGGCGCCCATCAGCTCCAGCATCCGGCCGGTCAGGTCGGCGGTGGGGGGATCGATAAGGGCTTCCAGGTCGGCGAACGGGATCTTGTTCAGGAGGTGCTTGGTATTGTCCTTGTCAAAGGCTCCCCAGCCGCCGTTCTTGCTCTGCATCCCCAGACACCAGTTGATGCCGCGGACGACTGACGCCTCCTTGGCCTTCTGGTCCTTAGTCTTGATATCCTTGATGGCCATCATGACGAAGCCCGAGTCGTCAACGTCCGGAAACCAGTCGTTGAGGAACTCGAACGCCCAGCCACCGGGGGCCAGGTCGGGGCTCTTCACCTTCCAGTCGCCCGGCTTGCGCACCTCGCGGTCGAGGAGCCACTGCGCCCCCTTGACCAGGGCCGGGTGATCGGTCGGCACGCCGGAGTCTACCAGGGCCTTCAGGGCCAGGGCCGTATCCCAGACCGGCGATACGCACGACTGGAGCACCAGCTCATTGTCCCCTTCGATACAGAAGTTGGCCAGCGCCTCCAGCCCCTTGACCACGGCCGGGTGGTCGTTGGCATAGCCGAGGCAATGGAGCGCCAGGATCGAGTTGAGCATGGCCGGCTGGATGCCGCCCCAGTCGCCGGTCGGCTCCTGGTGATCGAGCACCCACTGCTCGGCCCGGGCCATCGCCTTGTTCTTGAACGGCCGGATGGGGCTCGACTCGTACACCTTCAGCATGTGGTCGACGCCGATGAAGAAGTTCTTCCAGGTCAGGATGCCGTCTTCCTTGGTAAAGGTGTAGTCGATCGGCCGGGGAGGCCGCACGTAGAGCTCCTGCACCCGCGCGCTGGGCGGAAGCTTGCGGACGGGCCGCTCGGCCATCACCAGCGAGAGCGGGATGATGGTGCCGCGCGCCCAGCTGGAAAGCTCGTACATATTGAAATAGGCCCAGTTCGGCAGCAGCATCAGCTCGATCGGCATGGAGGGGACGCCGAACCAGGCGAATTCGCCGAAAAGCGCCAGGAAGATCTTGGTGAATACCCGGGCCTTGATGATGCCGCCCTTGCCGAGCACGAACGCCCTGGCCTTGGCCATGGCCGGATGATCGGCCGGGTAGCCGGCCAGTTTCAGGGCGAAATAGGCCTCGATGGTGGTGGAGAGGTCGCCGGGGCCGCCGTACCAGATGGCCCAGGAGCCGTCCTCGGTCTGCTTGGAGAGGAGATAGTTGGCGATCTTCCGCTCCCGCTCCTTGTCCACCATGCCGAGGAAGTGAAAGAGCATCAGGTACTCGGCGGTAATGGTGACGTTGGACTCCAGCTCGGCCCACCAGTAACCGGCAGGCAGCTGCTCGCGGAAGAAGAAGTCGCGGCTCCGCTCAATGGCGAGATCCAGGGGGCTCTTCGCCTCCCCTTCCTTTTTTTTCCAGATGGAAGCCGGCAGATGATGAACCTTGCCGGCGGGTTTGGCCACGGGGGCCGGTTCGGGTTCAACGGCAGCACCGTTGAACGAGGTAAGCGCATGGGAGATAGGGTGTTTCAGGGGTCTCATGTACGCTTGCTCTCCTTTGGATCTGTTTAGCATCAGTGGCCTGTGGGACAGGGACCGTCTGCGTTGGGCACAACAGCCGAAGTTTTTATCATATTCCGGCAAAAAGGTATACCTTTTTCAACCTAAGAACGGTCCAAATCTCTTGGAAACCGTTGATTTTCCTACCCCCGTGTGATAGATGTTCCCTCCGGTTTTCATCACCCACGTCTTGAAGAGTTTCAGGGGTCCCATGCGCTCAAACGTATCATACCGAGGCCTGTACGGCTTCGTTGTCAGATTCCCGCGCCTGATCATTATCGTGGCGCTCCTCCTCGCCGTTGCCTCGGTCGTCTATACGAAGCAGAACATGACCTTTCTCACCGGCCGCGACCAGTTGATGCCGGCCAACACCTCGTTCAACCGCGACTACCAGGCGTACCGACAGGAGTTCGGCGACCAGGAGGAGATCGTCGTCGTCATCGAGGCGAACGACACGGAACGGGCCGGTCGCTTCGGTTCACGGCTGTTTGAGAAGTTCAGCCAAGACCACCGACATTTCCGCGAGGTCTTCTACCCGTTCGGGCTCGAGTTTTTCAAGAAGAACGGCCTGCTGCTCGTCTCCCTGGACGAGATCCGGTCACTCAGACGCAACCTGACCCTGGCCAAGCCGGCACTCAAGGAGTTGGCCGCCAACCCCTCGGTGGAGACCCTCTTCACCTTTCTCACCAAGGAGATGGAGGGGTACCTCCAGGGAGACCGGAACACGCCGCAGGCCCGGGAAAAACTCGCCAGCCTCGCCTTCATGCTGGAGAAGCTCGGGCTCGGCTTCCAGCAGTTCGGCAAGAGCGGCTCAACGGACTTCTCCCTGGAGGAGTTCTTCTTCAACGGTCCCGGCGGCGAGGCGTCCAGCTTCAGCAAGGCCGGCCGGCAGCAGGTCCTGACCCTGCTCCCGGTCAAGGACGCCGCCAGTTTCGTCCCGGCCGAAGAGGCAATCCGCCTCATCCGCCAGGAGATCGCCACCCTCCAGAAGCTCCCCGAGTTCAAGGGGGTCACGGTGGGGCTTACCGGGACGCCGGTCCTGGAGCATGAGGAGATGACCACCAGCGAGCGGGACATCACCCTGGCCACCGTGATCTCCCTGGCCCTGACCGTGGTCCTCCTGCTCCTCGCCTTCCGGGGGGTCATGAACGTAGGCGCGGCCATCGTCTCCCTGGCCGTCGCCATATGCCTCGCCTTCGGCTTCGCCACCCTGGCGGTCGGACACCTCAACATCCTCTCCATGGTCTTTGCCATCATGCTGATCGGCATCGGCATCGAATACGGCATCCAGGTGGTGCTCCGCTACCAGGAAGAGCTGACCGGCGGGGCCACGCACCTGGACGGGATCGCCACCGGCCTCAACCGGAACATCTGGGCCATCGTCATGGCCGCCGCCACGGTGGCCGCCGCGTTCCTCACCTTCGTCGCCACCGACTTCAAGGGGATCGCCGAACTGGGGATCATCGCCGGCGGCGGCATCGCCATCTGCGTCCTGGTCACCTTCACGGTGCTGCCGGCACTGCTGGTCGTTCTTGCGCCGTATCGCAAGAACAGGAACGAGGATAAAGGAACGAGGACCGAGGAAAAGCTCGAACATCAATCCTCGATCCTCGAACCTCGTTCCTCGTTCCCAGAAAAGGCGAAGCGTTTTCTTTTCGGCTATCCGAAAGCGGTCATCGCCCTGACCCTTGCGCTCTGCGTTGCCGCCATCTACCCCGTATCCCGGGTCACCTTCGACTACAACCTTCTGAACCTCCAGGCCAAGGGGCTGGAATCGGTGGAGTACGCCTACAAGCTGATGCGGAGCAAGGAAAACGCCGGCTACTTCGCCGTGGTCATGGCCGACTCGCCGGCCGACGCCAGCGCGAAGGCGAAAGCCCTGGAAAAGCTGCCGACGGTGGACCACGTGGTGAGCCTCGCCACGTTCGTCCCCGACCACCAGAGCGAGAAGCTGGCCGAACTGGCGGCGCTCCGTGCGGAACTGGCCGACATCAAGGGGGGGGCGTACGAGGAGAACCTGAACCTGATGGCCCTCCCCGCGGTGTTCGAAAAATTCCGCAACACCGTGGAGAAGCTGAAGAATCAACTGACCTCCGAGCAGCGTGCCGAGGCGAAGCCGGTCGCGACCTTTCTGGCGACCCTGGACGGCTTTTTCGCCTCTCTGGAGAAGGAGAAGGACAAGAATGCGGTGGGGATGCTGAAGAACTTCCAGGGCGGGATGCTCTCCGGCCTGCCGGAACAGATCCGCCTCCTCAGGGAGAGCCTTGAGGCCGCCCCGGTGACCGAAGCGGACATCCCTCCCCAGCTCCGGAGCAGGTTTGTCGGCAAGACCGGCAAGTACCAGCTCCAGGTGGCGCCGAAGCAGGAGATCTTCGACCGGGCGCCGCTCAAGGCTTTCCTGGACGACGTCAGGAGCGTCGACCCCCACGCCACCGGCGAGCCGGTCATGGTCTACGAATCGATGACCATCCTCCGGAACGCCTACTTCGGAGCCTTCCTCTACGCCTTTGCCGCCATCGTCCTGATCCTGGTCGCCACCTTCCGGAGCATCAGATTCGCCCTCATCGGGCTGGTGCCGCTGATCGTCGGCATCCTCTTCATGGTGGCCGGAATGCGCCTCTTCGGCATCAACTTCAATTCGGCCAACATCATCGTCCTGCCGCTCGTGCTGGGCATCGCCGTGGATTCCGGGATCTACCTGATCAACCGCTTCCGCCGCGAAGAGGGGGACGGGGTGTCGGTAGTCTTCAGCAGCACCGGCATCGGCGTCTTCTACAACACCCTGACCATCATGGCCAGCTTCGGCGCCCTGATCGTGGCCCACCACCAGGGGGTCTTCAGCATCGGCGCCGTCATGTGCCTGGGGATGGTCGCCTGTCAGATTGCTTTCGTACTGGTGCTGCCGGCAGTCCTGTCGCTGGTGGGGAAAAAGCCACTCGGGGCTCAGGGCTCGGGGCTCGGGGGAAAATCTTCCTGATGGGCGGACGGTCAGATCTACGGGGGGCAGTCCCCCTCTGCCACCTCTTCCTGCGGGAGCGGGTACGGCCCGGGGACCGGGTGGTGGACGCCACCTGCGGAAACGGCAACGACACCCTCCTGCTGGCAGAGCTGGTCGGCCCAACCGGGAAGGTCTGGGCCTTCGACAGCCAGGAGGCGGCCGTCAAGGCCACTGATGCCACGCTGACCGCGGCCGGCTGCCGGGAACGGGTGGAGGTGGTGCAGGATGGCCACGAGCGGCTCAGGGAGTATCTGGCCGAGCCGGTCAGGGCTGTCGTCTTCAACCTGGGATACCTGCCGGGGGGCGACAAGGGGTTCGTCACCAGGCCCGCATCGACCCGAAGCGCCCTTGAGCAGGCGGCGTCACTGCTGGAGCCGGGGGGCGCTGTCCTGGTCGTGGTTTACACCGGTCATCCGGGTGGGGACGAGGAGTGGGCGATGGTCCGTGCGTGGGGGGAAGCGCTAGGGCCACGTGAGTTCAACGTCTGGCAGGCCCGGCAGATGAACCGGTCGGAGGCGGCGCCGTTTCTGGTGCTGGTGGAGAAGGCCTCAAGGAAGGCGTAGAGCGGGTAGCCACCGATCGCGGCTCGTCTCGCCGGCTCCTCAATAGGCCAGCTCGAAGGCGTTGGGAATATGCTCGATCCGGTGCGTGCCGTCCGACAACAGCATGACGGCGATGACGTCGAAGCGGGCCAGGGCATCCTGCAGCCGGTTCTTGGCCAGCCAGGTAAGGGCTGCCTTGCTGATCTGGCGCTGCTTGAAGGAGGTGACGGCCAGCTGCGGAGGGCCGTAGGCTTGGCTTCGGCGGGTCTTTACCTCTACGAAGACCAGGGTCTTTCCATCGCGGGCCACGATGTCCGCCTCCCCCCCCTTGCAGCGGAAGTTGCGCTCCACGATCCGGTAGCCGGCCCGCCGGAGAAAGGCCGTTGCCAGCTCCTCCCCCTGGGCGCCGACCGCCTTGTTGTCGCAGGCCCTTTCCATACCAGTCCCTACTCCT
The DNA here is from genome assembly GCA_964431365.1 of uncultured Geobacter sp. Lineage (GTDB taxonomy): Bacteria > Desulfobacterota > Desulfuromonadia > Geobacterales > DSM-12255 > Geomobilibacter. Next base: position 34,140 of record CAYSJJ010000007.1, read on the forward strand.
CTGTCCCCACTCCCTGCTGTTTTACATGCTCTTTGACCCCCCGGAAGCTCTTCCGGTGGATCGGTGACGGCCCGAGGCGGGCTATGGCGTCCAGGTGGGCCTGACAGCCGTACCCCTTGTGGTCGGCCAGCCCGTAGCCGGGGTAGAGCAGGTCATACTCCTTCATCAGCCGGTCGCGCGTCACCTTGGCGATGATAGATGCCGCGGCAATGGAGACGCTGCGGCCGTCGCCCTTCTTGATGGTCCGCTGCTGCACGGCCAGCGGGATGCGGGAGATGCCGTCTATCAGCAGGAAATCGGGGGGCGCCGACAGTTGGGTTACCGCCATCCCCATGGCGGCCAGGGTCGCCTGCAGGATGTTGTCCCGGTCCACGACCTCGTGGTCCATGATCCCGACGCCGACTGCCACGGCGCTCTCCATGATGCTGGCGAAGAGTTCTTCCCGCTTTCGTTCCGTCAGCTTCTTCGAATCGTTGACCCCGGCGATCTCTATGGCGGGATCGAGAACCACCGCCGCTGCCACCACCGGCCCGGCCAGGGGTCCCCGGCCCGCCTCATCCACACCGGCAACGGTCCGGTATCCCTGGCGCCAGGCCAGTTCCTCGAATTCCCGCATGGTCGGTGCCGGCTCGTCGCCGAAGAGGGTGTGGGTCATGAAGTGCCTCGCAGAAGTGGAGTACAAGAGCGGCGACAAACGCCGACGCAGACGCAAAAAAGCCCCGGAGACCGGGGCTTTTTGTTTCCTATTCCATGCCTGGTACGTATTTCTTTTCGCGGATCCTGGCTGCCTTCCCCCGGAGCTTCCTGAGGTAGTAGAGCTTGGCCCGGCGCACATGGCCGCGGGTGATCACCTCGACGGTCTCCACCGACGGCGAATGCAGCGGGAAGCAACGCTCGACGCCAACGCCGTTGGAGATCTTCCGGACGGTGAACGACTCGCGGATGCCGCCGTTCTGACGGCCGATGCAGACCCCCTGGAAGGCCTGGATACGGCTCTTGTCCCCTTCCACGATCTTCACGTGGACCTTGACGGTGTCGCCCGGCTTGAACGGCACCACGTTCTTCTTCATCTGCTCCATTTCGATTCTGTCTATCGTGTTCATGTTCTTCCTCCCAAAGGTAAAGCCGAAGCTTTCGTTTGTATGTCCGTCCGGTTATCCGGAATGATTGTCCTTTTGTCTCCAGGCCCCTAGCGGCCACCCCTGAGTCGATCCAGGATGATCGCGGCGGCTGCCCTCACCGAAAGGTGATTGTAGCTGTCGTGTCCCCGAAGGGGCGCAAGGACCAGATCGGCCCGCTCAAACAGCTCCTCGGTTAGTCCCCAGCCGGTGCCGAAAAGGAGCAGGTGCGGCCTCTCGGCCACGGCCAGTCTGTCGGCCATCTCGGCATAGCCTATGGCACCGTCGCGCTCTGCAGCACCGGTCGCCACCAACACGGGATCGGCTCCCGTCGTTCGGGCCAGGTCGGCCACCGCTTCGTCCAGACTCGCCGTGACCCGCGCCAGCGAAAGGGCTTCCTTCCGCTTGGGGTTATATGTTGCGCCCCATCCCTCCTGCCAGTGGCCGACGATCCGGTTGGCCAGGGCCTGCTGCTCGACCACCGGCGTCACCAGGTAGTAGCGGAGAAGTCCGAAGGTCCTGGCGGCCCGGGCAATATCGTGTATATCCAGGTTGGTCACGGCCGTGGCGACCACCTGCCGGTTCTTGTCGTAGACCGGGTGGTGGATCAGGGCGATACTGAGGCTGCCCATTGTCTACAGCTCCCCGGCCGCATCACGGAGGAACTTCTCGTCCTCCCGGGTGAGGCTTGCCTCGGCCAGCAGGTCGGGCCGGTGCCGCACCGTATGGAGCAGAGCCTGCTGACGCCGCCAGCGCCCGATCTCCCGGTGGTTTCCGGAAAGCAGTACCGGCGGTACCGCAAGCCCCCGGAACTCCGGCGGCCTAGTGTACTGCGGGTATTCGAGGAGTCCGTCGCTGAACGACTCGTCCAGTGCCGACTCCTCGCTGCCAAGAACGCCGGGCACCAGGCGGGATACCGCATCGACGATCACCATGGCCGCCAGTTCGCCGCCGGTCAGGACGTAATCGCCGATGGAGAGCTCCCGGTCGACGTACAGCCCCCGCACCCTCTCGTCGATCCCTTCGTAGCGGCCGCAGAGGATGATCAACCCCTCTTCGGCAGCCAGTTCAGCAGCAACGGCCTGGGTGAAGGGCTCGCCGCGCGGCGAGGTGAGAATCACCCGAGCCCGGGGCGCCTGCGCCTTTACCGCCTCGATGCAGGCTGACAGCGGCTCCACCTTCATAACCATCCCGGCGCCGCCGCCATAGGGGGCGTCGTCGACGGTCTTGTGCCGGTCAGTGGCGAAGTCGCGGATATTATGGAGCTCGACGCCGATGGCGCCGCTTTCCACACCCCTCCGGAGGATGCTCTCGGTGAGCGGCCCTTGGAACATCGCCGGGAACAGGGTCAGTATATGAAATTTCATAGATCAAGCAGCCCTTCGAGAGGGCTGACGGTCATGACGCGGCTGTCGAGGTCAATGGAACTGACCACATCCTCGATGGCCGGTATCAGATATTCCTTCTTATCTGCGGACCGGACCACATAGACATCGTTGCTGCCGGTTTCCATGATGCTTTCGAGGCGCCCCAACTCCATGCCGTCGTCGGTGACGACCCTGAGGCCGATCAGATCGAACCAGTAGAATTCGTCGTCGGCCAAGGGAGGAAGCTGGCTGCGCCGGACGTACAACTCCCGCCCCACCAGTGGCTCCACCTGATTGATGCTCCCCATCCCTTTCAGGGTGAGGAGGATCTTCCGGCCATGGGCTGCGGCAGCGGAAACTTCAAACAGCTCTTCCTTCCCGCTGAGGTCTTTCAAAATAACCCTGTCAAGGGAGAGGAACGTATCGCTCTCCCCGGAAAAGGATGCTACCCGTAACTGGCCCTTGATGCCATGGGTGCCGACTACCTTCCCCAGCAGAACCAGTTCGCTACCGGACATTACTCGACGATCTTGAGGACGGCCTTCTTGTTGTCCTTGGTCGAAACAGCATTCAAGAGGGTGCGGATGGCCTTTGCAGTACGGCCTTCCTTACCGATGATCCGGCCCATGTCTTCCTTGGCCACCGTCAGCTTGATAACGGTCGTATCCTCTTCCAACTCCTCGGTGGTTCTGACCTGGGTCGGGTCGTCAACCAGTGCTTTGGCGATGGTCTCTACGAGCTGTTTCATGTCGGTATCCTCGTGCTCTGGAGTGTCCGGCGGACCGGGAATAGACGAGCTTAGGCAGCCTTCGTGACGAACTTGACCCAGATCCCCGCTTTTTTCAGGAGCTGCTTCACGGTGTCGGTCGGCTGTGCACCCTTGCCCAGCCAATCGAGGGTCGCCGCTTCGTCGATGCGGCAGGCGGCCGGATTCTGGTTCGGGTCATAGGTCCCGACGTTGGCGATGAAGCGACCGTCCCTGCGGGCCCGCTCATCAGCGATGACAACCTGGTAGAAGGGCTTCTTCTTTGCGCCGGCCCGGGCGAGTCTGATCTTTACTGCCATTGTTTCCTCCTGGTGTTACAGCGGCTGTCGCCGCCGTTCGTTTATTGGTGTATGGCTAACATCATACCTGAATTAATGTGAATCAAAAGGGAAGCATCCCCTTCATCCCGCCGAGTCCCTTCAGAAGACCTTTTGGCCCCAGTTTCTGGAGCTGCTTGACTACCCTCTGGGCCTCGGTAAAACGTTTGAGAAGCTGGTTCACTTCCTGGACAGAAGTGCCGCTCCCCTTGGCAATCCGGAGTCGCCGGCTGCCGTTGATGATCGTATGGTTGGCCCGCTCGGCGCGGGTCATGGAATCGATGATCGCCTCGATCCGCTTCAGCTCCTTCTCGGACGGCTGGGCGTCGCCCATCTGCTTCATCATCTTCCCCATGCCGGGGATCATTCCCATGATCGACTCCAGGGAGCCCATCTTCTTCACCTGCTGGAGTTGATTCTTGAAGTCCTCCAGATCGAACTCGCCCTTCTTGACCTTCTTCTGGAGACGTTCCGCCTCCTTGGCGTCGAAGTTCTGATGGGCCTTCTCGATCAGCGTGAGGACGTCACCCATGCCGAGGATGCGGGAAACCAGTCGGTCGGCGTGGAATACCTCCAGGGCATCCAGCTTCTCCCCCAGGCCGACAAACTTGACCGGCTTGCCGGTCACCGCCTTGATGGAGAGTGCCGCACCACCCTTGGCGTCGCCGTCCAGTTTGGTCAGCACGACACCCGAAATCTCCAGCCGCTCGTTGAAGCCGCTGGCCACGTTTACCGCTTCCTGGCCGGTCATGGCGTCGGCCACGAAGAGAATCTCCCGCGGTTCGATCTCGTCCCGGATCCGGACCAGTTCGTTCATCAGATAATCGTCGATCTGATGGCGGCCGGCGGTATCGAGGATCACCGTGTCCAGGCCGTTCAGCTCGGCAAAACGGATCGCGTTGCGGCAGATATCCACCGGGTCCTGATCGGCCCGGGAGTCGAAGGTCTCGATCCCCAGCTGTCGGCCGAGCGTCTTCAACTGCTCGATAGCTGCCGGCCGGTAAACGTCGGCAGGAACCAGGAGCGGTCGACGGCGCTGCCCTTTCAGCAGGCGCGCCAGCTTGCCGCAGGAGGTGGTCTTGCCGGCCCCCTGGAGGCCGACCATCATGATAGCCACCGGCGGCTTTGCCGCCAGGTCGAGGCTGTTGTCCTCCCCTCCCCCCATCATCGCGACCAGTTCGTCGTGGACGATCTTGATCACCTGCTGGCCGGGACTGAGGCTCTGGAGCACATCGGTGCCGACGGCGCGCTCGCGCACCCGTTCGACAAAATCCTTCACGACCTTGAAGTTGACATCCGCCTCAAGGAGGACGAGCCGCACCTCGCGGAGCGCTTCCTTGATATTCTCCTCGGTCATTACCCCCTGGCCGCGGAGCTTCTTAAAAACCAGTTCAAGCTTGTCGGAAAGCGCGTCAAACATCAAGATCACTTATAATTTCAAATAATTACCCAACTTGACCACCAGCGACACATCGCGGGCAGAGTGGGACTTGTAAAGGATGGAATATAGAGGAGCGGCCAAAACTTTGTCAAGACAAAAATCGGACGTAACAGCGGATCGGCAATGAAGATTGTGGCCAGCCGACCGGTCTGGTATATACTTACTCAATGTCCCTCAAGCCCGACATGGCACCGACCGCCCCCATCGCCCTGATAGCCGCCCTGCCGGAGGAGATCAAACCTCTCCTGGCACGGCTAGGCTCCACCCGAAAGGAGCAGGTCGCCGGCTTTCCTCTCCACCGCTGCCGGCTTGGCGGCCACGAACTCATCCTGCTCCACTCCGGCATGGGTCCGAAAAATGCTGCCGAGGCAACCCGCGCCCTGCTGAACAGTATCACCCCGCAGATGATCATCAACTTCGGCCTGGGGGGGGCTGTTGCCCCCGGTCCGCACATCGCCGACCTGGTGCTCGCCACCCGCCTTCTGGTCAGCAGCGGAGGGGAGTTCCACGAGCAGGCCGGCCTGACCCTGTCGCTCGTCGACGGATTCCTGGCCACGGTCGCCAGCCGGAACTGCCAATCCGGCACGTTCATTACCGCTGGCGAGACCATGCCCAAAGCCGCTCTGCGGGAAGCACTCCCAGCGGGAACCGAAACGCCGCTCCTGGAAATGGAGACCGCCGCCATCGCCCGGGTCGCCGACGAGCAGGGCATTCCGCTCCTGGCCATTCGGGCTGTCAGCGACGACTGCGGCGAGGAACTCGCTTTCACCGTTGCCGAATTCTGCGACGCGAACCTGCAGATCAGGCCATTGAAGGTCCTCTTCACCATCCTGAAACGGCCGTGGATCATCCCCCAACTCATCCGGCTCGCCAGGAACAGCAGAGTGGCAGCCGAGGCCCTGGCAGCCGCAATCACCGGTTATCTGGAGCAGATCCATGCGTAAAAGCGTACTTCTTGCAACACTGACCGCCACGCTGGCCGCCGTTCCGACCGTTGGCCTCCCCATGGGGAGCCGGCCCGACGACGGCCGCACCATGTATTTCGACGGCAGCGCGTTCCGGGAAGGGACGGGGGCAGGCCGGCCGGCAATCGCAACCAGGATCGGCCGTTACCCCCGGCTGCTACAGGATGGCCCGTCTGGAGAGGCAGCACCTCTACCCGCAGGCACCGGCGCAGTGGCCGGCATCTGCTATATCCAGCAGAGTGGCGGCAAGCTCGGCACCCGGCCGGCCATCCTGCCGCGACCCGGGATCCAGGTAACGGTGCGCGGCACCGGCATCGAGATGCAGACCAGTTGCGACGGGCAGGGTTTCTTCTCCCTGGCCCTGCCTCCCGGTCGTTACGAAGTGAGCAGCGGGGCCGACTCCAGGCCCGTGACCATTGAACCGGACAAGACAACCCTCACCCCACTGCGGGGCGGGAAAAGGATGGTGGACTGATGAAACGGCTGACGATCTTTCTCTGCTCGCTGCTGCTGGCAACACTCCCTCTCCTGGCCCACGCCGGCGAACTTGACGACTACTATCTCAAGGCCTTCACCGGCGCAAACGGTGGGAACACCCCGCTGGCCGGCGCTGTTCTTCAGGCCGAGCCAACCGCCGTCGGATCCCACTGCGGCATGCCGCTCCGCCGCGGCCTGTCGCGGGACTGGAACAAGCTCGCCACCGCCACCCAGGTGGTGCTGGCCAAGTATGTGGCAGCACCTGTTCTCACCGGAGAAACCATAATCACCTCAACCGGTGGACACTTCCGGATCCACTACGCCACCTCCGGCCCTGACATGCCGACCCCCGTAGTCCCGCTTGCCACCTGGATTGCCAGGGTGGCGGACACCTTCGAGACGGTTTACAGCACCGAGGTCGGGACCATGGGCTACGCCGCCCCCCCGGTAACCGGAGGCATCTTCGACGTCTACCTGCAGGCCCTGAGCAGCCAGTCGGAATTCGGCTTCACCCAGCCGGTACCGGATCCGCCCCCGCAAGGTGTCACCTCAGTCTCCAGCTACATCGTTATCGACAAGGACTTCCTCAACGCCATATTCCAGGACTCCATTCCCGGCGGCGGCACAGCTGACGCGAAGGCGCTCAGTGCCCTCCAGATCACGGCGGCCCATGAATTCCACCATGCCATCCAGTTCGGCTACAACTATTTCTTCGACATCTGGTACGCCGAGGCGACCTCGACCTGGATGGAGGACGAAGTCTACGACGCCGTGAACCAGCTGTACAACTATCTCCCCGGCTACCTCCAACATACGACCGAAAGCCTGGACAAATTCGTCCTCAATCCCACGGCTAACGACAACATCACCTTCGGTTTCGGCTACGGCCGGTGGATTTTCAACCGCTACCTGACTGAAAGCTTTCCCGCCACCCCGATCATCAAAAACGTGTGGGTGCGGCTTTCAACCACAACGCCGGCAGGCAGCGACATCCTAATGGCGCCGCTGATCGACGACGTCCTCAAGGGAAACTCCTCCAGCCTGGGGACCGCCTTCTTCGGCTTCTGCAAGCGGCTCTACCTGCGTGACTGGCAAAGCCATACGGGCGATATCAGCCTCATTCATCCGGTCGTGCCGACAGCCAGCTATTCCAGCTTTCCCATAACGGCGTCAACCACACCCTCGACCCTGGCAACCCTCCCCCACTACTCATTCGCCTTCTACAGATTCACGAACAGCGCCTCGTCGCCGGCCGACCTGACCCTGACGTTCGGCACCAAGCCCGCGACGATCAGCATCACCGCCTTCAAAAAACTGACCAACGGATCGATCCAGGAATTTCCCTTCGACAGCGTCACCGGAAAGATCGTCATCACCAATTTCACCAGCGCCAGCACGTCGGAGGCAGTCGTCCTCATCGCCAACACAAGCACGAGCGACGGCCAGAGCATCGGCTTTACCAGCGACGGCAGCGTCCCGAGCCCCCCTCCCGCCAGCTCATCAGGCGGGGGAGGCGGCGGTTGCTTCATCGCCACGGCCGCCTACGGCAGCTACCTCCATCCACAGGTCCAGGCGCTGCGGGAGTTCCGCGACCACTACCTCCTTACCAACGCCGTGGGTCGGCAACTGGTGGCCGTCTATTACCGCCTCAGCCCGCCGCTGGCCGACATCATAGCCCGCCACGAGCCACTCCGGACCGCTACCCGCATCCTCCTCACGCCCGTGGTCTTCGCCGTTGCCCACGGAAAGGGAACCATCGCCATCCTCGCGGTGACCCTGCTAGTCATGGGTCGGACGCTGATCCGAAGAAGAGACCCGGTGCGCTGAACGAAAAAAGCCCCGCTGGCATCCCAGCGGGGCTTTTTCTTTAACGTGGTTGTACCGACGAATTAGGCCTTGCGAACGTTGGCAGCCTGCAGACCTTTCGGGCCGTTGACCACGTCGAAGGTAACAGCTTCACCTTCGGCAAGCGACTTGAAGCCTTCGCTCATGATTGCCGAGAAGTGCACGAACACGTCGTCGCCGTTCTCCTGCTCGATGAAGCCAAACCCTTTAGCGTCGTTGAACCACTTAACCCTACCCTGTGCCATGTTTCCTGCCTCCTTTTGCCTTTTGTTGCTCCGGCCTGGTGCCGGATTGTGAAGGTTACTGCAGCTGCCGGAGTCTTGAGGCAGGAAAGCTACGGTTCTACAGGCGAACGTCGAGATTTCCTGATACTGCAAAAACTTCCGAAACCTACTGCGGTGGTTAGCCTATCATGCACCCCAATACCTGTCAACCCATTTTCAGCCGGTCGCGACAAAAATTACAACATGTTAATTTTCCTGATAAAGGCAATGAGCAGGCCGTAGTGCTGGTGGTCGAAGCGCAGGACCAGGCGGGGAAGATCCAACAGGTCCGGCTCGTCCGACTCCTCTGCCAGAGGGCCCGAACGCTCGATCCGACTACCGGGACGAAGAAGCTCCGGGAACTCGCTCTCCAGTTCGGCGATATCCCGGTCGGAAAGCTCCTTGTTGAGCCTGATGACCAGCATACCATCCACAAAGCGGAGGGAGTGGTAGTTCCGGTAAAAATCCTCGATCGCCTGAACTGCCTCCTCCACGCTCCTCGTGATGGTAAAGAGCGAAAAATCCTCGCCGGATATCAACCCGCGTACCAGGAGCGCGGCCTTGATGAATTCGAACCAGCGGTCCCAGTACCCGCTCTCGTCGTCCACCAGCACAAGCGGCTTTGGCGATGTCTTGCCGGTCTGGATAAGGGTGAAGACCTCCATGGCCTCGTCCAGGGTCCCGAACCCGCCGGGAAACACGGAGATGGCGTCCGCCTCCTTCACAAAAGCCACTTTGCGGTTGAAGAAGTATTTGTAGGTCACGAGCCGGGGGGTCTTCGCCATCACCGGATTGGGCGATTGCTCGAACGGAAGCCGGATGTTGACCGCAAAGGAGTTCTCGCTCCCGGCCCCTTCGTTCCCCGCCTGCATGATCCCGCCCCCGCCGCCGGTAATGATCATGTATCCCCGGGCCGCCAGCTCACGGCTGAACTGGACGCAGGTCTGATAGATCGGTTCACTGGGCTCGGTGCGGGCCGATCCGAAGATGGTCACCTTTTTCCGGTGCCGGTAAGCGCTGAAGATCTTGTTTGTGTAGCGCATCTCCTTCATGGTGTTGTTGAGCATCTTCAGGTCGGCCAGATAACTGGTTTCCTGCCCCGCCTTGAGGGCCGCGAGGATCATCTCCCGCACCAGAGCGGCATGATGAACCCCTTCGGCCTTTGCTATCAACTGATCGATCTGGAGATCAATCTCCCCATTCTTGCGTGTAAAGCTCAGCTCCATCGGCGATTGACTCCTCATGAAAAATGAGTGCGAATTATATCACCCAGCAGCTAGGGTAGCAAATGTTAAAGAATATCGAACAAATATTACGTTGCGCCGCCAGGTCTATTTGTTTACATTGGAGTCGCTACACGAATCAAGTCAGGAAAGGATGCTGCCGCTTATGGGAAAAACCACAGCAGAAAAGATCTTCGCGACCCACCTGGTGAACGAACCGTTCCAGGGGACCAAGGTTCTGAAACTTGACGTGGTCCTCTGCCACGAAATCACCACCCCGATCGCCATTGCCGACCTGATGGCCCGCGGCAAGGACCGGGTCTTCGATGCCGGCAAGATCAAGGCGGTCGTAGACCATGTCACGCCGAGCAAGGATACCAAAACGGCCACCCAGGCCAAGATCCTCAGGGACTGGGCACGCCGGCACAACATCAAGGACTTCTTCGACATCGGCGCCAACGGCGTCTGTCATGCCCTCTTTCCGGAAAAGGGGTTTATCCGGCCCGGCTACACGGTCATCATGGGGGATTCCCACACCTGCACCCACGGTGCTTTCGGCGCCTTTGCCGCCGGTGTGGGGACGACCGATCTGGAGGTGGGGATCCTGAAAGGGGTCTGCGCCTTCCGTGAGCCGAAGACGATCCGGGTCAACCTGAACGGCACCCTGCCGAAAGGGGTGTTCGCCAAGGATGTCATTCTCTATGTTATCGGCCAGCTGGGGGTGAACGGCGCCACCGACCGGGTGCTGGAATTCCGTGGTCCCGTTGTCGATGCCATGACCATGGAATCCCGCATGACGCTCTCCAACATGGCCATCGAGGCGGGCGGGACCACCGGCATCTGCATGCCCGACGCCGTCACCGTCGACTACCTCTGGCCGTTCATCCAGAGCGAGTACGCCTCGAAGGAGGTTGCCCTGGCCGACTTCCGCAAGTGGTGGTCCGACGAGGACGCAACCTACGACAGGGTGCTCGACTTCGACGTCTCCAACCTGGAGCCTACGGTTACCTTCGGCTACAAGCCTGACCAGGTGAAGCCGGTGGGCGAACTGGCCGGGGAGCCGGTGGATCAGGTATATCTCGGCTCCTGCACCAACGGCCGGCTCGAAGACCTCCGGATAGCCGCCCAGATCCTCAAGGGGAACAAGATCGCCCCAACGGTCCGCGGCATACTGTCGCCGGCCACCCCCAAGATCTACCAGGATGCTCTTCACGAGGGGCTGATCGACATTTTCATGGAAGCCGGCTTCTGCGTCACCAACCCCACCTGCGGCGCCTGCCTCGGCATGAGCAACGGGGTCCTGGCGGAGGGGGAGGTATGCGCCTCCACAACCAACCGGAACTTCATGGGGCGCATGGGCAAGGGTGGCATGGTCCACCTCATGTCGCCGGCCACCAGTGCCGCCACGGCCATCGAAGGAAAGATCGCCGACCCGCGAAAATATCTCTGATCAATTTTACGATGACTAAAGGAGAACACACATGAAACAGTTTGGCGGGCCGGTCCTTTTCCTCGACCGGTCGGATATCAATACGGACGAAATCATCCCGGCAAAGTACCTGACCGAGATCACCAAGGAGGACCTGAAGCCGTATATCCTGGAGGATCTGAAGCTCCCCGGCTTCGACCCGAAAGGAGAAAAGACCAGGAGCGCCCGGGTCATCGTCAGCCGCGAAAACTTCGGCTGCGGGTCGTCCAGGGAGCATGCCCCCTGGGTCTTTGAGGTAAACGAGATCACGGCGGTAATCGCCCATTCGTTTGCGCGCATCTTCCGGCAGAACATGTTCAACTGCGGCATGGCGGCCATCGAGCTTCCCAAGGAACAGCTCGAGCAGCTCTTCAGCTACGCTGCGGCGCCTGACGCCACCATCAGGCTGGACGTCGAAGGGCAGTCCCTCACTGTCTCGGGAGGGGGTAAAGAAGAGACCTTCGGCTTCGACATCTCCCCCTTCGACAAGGCCTTGGTGCTTGCTGGGGGCTGGGTGGACTACGCCGACCAGAAGTATTGAGCAACCCGAGTTTTATCATTTCACTTACCTGATGCACCATTTCATGAGAGCCCGCTGCCAAGCGGGCTCTTGCCGTTCAGGGCGCCATCCCGTCCCCCGTTTTTCCAGCTTTCCGGTTGACTCTACACCGCAGGCAGGGATAATATGCACTGCTTTTGCGTCCGCCTGGCAGAGTGTCGTTAACTCCGGCTGCGCACCAGACATAGGTATAACGTGACCAAGCGAGTTCTTCCCATACTGCAGCTTTGCCTTGTGGCAATACTCCTGACGGTTTTCGTGCCGCTTCGGCCGGCATGGGGAGAGGAGACCGGCGCAAACGAGGGTACCATCGTCACCCTCTGGCCCCTGCTCGACTATCGCGAGAGTCCGGCCGACGGCTTCAGCAATCTGAACATACTGGGCCCCCTTTTCAAGTTCCAGAGCCAGAAGGACCAGTCCACCGTGGCGCTGCGGCCGCTCTTTTACCGCACCGGCAGCGGGGAAAAGGAAACCGCCGCCACTGATTACCTCTACCCCCTGGCGTCCAGCGAAACCACCCCCGATGTCTCCCGCTTTCAGGTCCTGAAGCTCTACCAGAAGAACCAGTTTCGGAAGGACCGGGAAGAAGAGAAGGAACGGGATTTCATGATCTTCCCGTTCTACATCACCGGCACGTCCAAGAAGTACGGACCGTACACCTCCGTACTGCCGATCTACGGGGATATCTACGAGCGATTCTGGCGGGACGAATACCACTATGTCCTCTTCCCGCTCTACGGCAGAACCGTAAACAAAGGGACCACCAATTACAACGTCCTCTACCCCTTCTTTTCGGTCACCCGCGGAGAGCGAGAATCGGGCTTCGGTTTCTGGCCGCTGTACGGTCAATCGGCCAAGGAGGGGGTCTACCGGAAGCGCTACGCCCTCTGGCCGATCTATCACCAGGAGGAAAAGGGGCTCGACACCGACAACCCCACCAGCCGCTTCCTGTTTCTGCCGCTCTACGCCGCTGTCGACTCGCGAAAAGAGACGTCGCGGAGCTATCTCTGGCCCTTTTTCGGCCATTACGAAAAGCGGGAACCAAAGGAAGAGGGATGGGACCTTTTCTGGCCCTTCTGGCAGGTTGTCCGGGGCGAGAAGCGGAATGTAACCCGTTTACTCCCGTTCTACGATAAGGAAACGAACGGCGACGACGTGAAGCGCTGGTACCTTTGGCCCCTCTACAAGGAAGAGATCATGATAGCTCCTTCCTTTCATCAGGAAAAGGAGCGGCTGCTCTATTTCCTCTACAGCAATAACCGGGAAAGCTGGCCCGAGGATGGAGCCCGGCGCCAGCGCGTCGCCTTCTGGCCCCTTTTCGTCTACAATCGCACCACCGAGGGTGTGAAGTCGTTCGGACTCCCGGCCCCTGTCGAGCCGATCCTGGACCGGGAAGGGATTGAGCGGAGCTGGGCTCCCTTCTGGCGCATCTATCAACAGCGGTGGAACGATAGCGGCGACTCGGCGGCCTCCCTTGCCTGGAACCTTTACTGGCACGAGGCACGGGGAGAGGAACTGGCCTACGAGTTGTTCCCGCTCCTCCGGTACCGTTCCACCGGCAGCACTGCCGACCTTCAATTCCTCAAGGGGCTGTTCCGCTATACGAACGGCCGCGAAGGGAAATCGGTCCGTCTCTTCTGGCTTCCTTTCGGCATCTCCTGGGGGGGGACGGCACCTGGGCATGAGAGCGCGAAGCACGTCACCGGGAGCTTACATCCATGAAAACGTTCGAGTTTGTCGGCAAACACCTGATCCGGTTCACGGAAATCGTCGGCGAGATGCTCATCCTCCTTGGCCAGACCTTTTACTTCTTCAAGGAGATCCCCCGCAATCTCCCGAGCATCGCCACGCAGATGCTGATCATCGGCTATGAAACACTGCCGGTCGCCTCGGTCATGGCCTTTTTCGTCGGCATGGTCCTGGCGCTCCAGACAGGGGTTGAGCTGAACAAGTACGGCAGCCAGGACATCATCGGCGCCATCGTCGGCCACTCCATGGTGCGTGAGTTGGGACCGGTCATGACCAGCTTTCTCGTGGCCGGGCGGGCAGGTTCGGCCATGGCGGCCGAAATCGGCGTCATGAAGGTCTACGAGGAGATCGACGCCCTCAAGACCCTGGATATCAATCCGGTCCGCTACCTGGCCATGCCGAGGCTCATTGCCTGCCTGATCTGCGTCCCGGCCCTGGTGGTCTACTCGGACCTGATCGGGATTGTCGGCGGCGCGATCATCAGCAACCTGCATCCGCAGATTTTCGTGTCATACTACACCTACTACGACAGCCTGACCGGTGCCCTCAAGATCCGGGAGGTCGGCAACGGCCTGGTCAAGGCGGTGGCCTTCGGTGGCATCATCGCACTGGTCGCCTGTTATGTCGGGTTCAATACCAGCGGCGGCGCCCGCGGGATCGGCGTATCCACCACCCGTTCCGTGGTGCTCTCCTTCATGCTGATCCTGGTGGCAGATTACTTCCTCACCCGTATCCTGATGTGAGGCTCGCAACGAATAGGAGTACCCATGAAATTCTCCACCGAAAAAAAAGTAGGCTTCTTCTTCATCGCCAGCATAATAATCCTCGGCGCGCTTCTGGAAGTGGGTGAAAAGTGGAACCCCTTCGAGAAATCGATCCGCTACAGGACCTATCTCTCCAACGTCACCGGACTCAAGCTCGGTGACCCGGTCCGCCTGGTCGGCGTGGACGTCGGCAGGATCAAGGAGGTAAACGTCAAGGACGAAAACGTCGAAATCGTTTTTGATGTCAAGCCGGGGACCCAGATCAAGACCGACAGCGTGGCAAGCCTGCGCCTTACGAACCTGCTGGGAGGGCAGTTCCTTAGCATCTCCCTGGGGAGCCCCAAGTCTCAACTCCTGGAGCCGGGAGGCACCCTTTTCGGCAAAGACTCGGCCAACATCGACGTCATTGTCGACAACGTGGGTGAGCTGACCAGGGACGCCAAGACCCTGATCAACGATCTCAACAAGAACCAGGATGAAGTCCTGAAGAAGATCTCCGCCATGCTGGACGAGAACCGGGCCAACATCCAACAGAGCGTGGCAAACTTCCGGAGCATCACCGACAAGTTCGATCACGGCGAAGGCTCTCTGGCCCTGCTCCTGAACGACAAGGCGCTGTATGCCAATGCCAACGATGCCATCGTCAGCCTGAAGAGCGTTACGACCAAGATCGACAAGGGGGACGGAACATTCGGCAAGCTGGTCAACGATCCGTCCCTGTACAACGACGCCAAGGATGCGGTGGCCAGCCTGAAGGACGGCGCCAGGGAGATGAGCACCGGCTTCAAGGACATCAAGGAGATCGCCGGCAAGATAAACCGCGGCGAGGGGACTGCCGGTAAGCTGGTCAACGACGAAGCGCTCTACACCGAACTGAGGGATGCGTCCAAGAACATCAAGGATATCACCCAGAAGATCAATTCGGGCCAGGGGACCCTGGGGAAGCTGGTCAACGAGGACAAGCTCTATCGTGACACCACGGCAGCCATGAAAAAAGTGGAAAAGGCTGCCGAGGGGTTGGGGGACAGCGGGCCGATCTCGGTGCTGGGGAGCATCATCGGCACGCTGTTTTAAGGCAGGTTGCTGAAAAACAGCCATCTTGCCGCCGTCCTCGCGAGCATCCTTGTGACTTCGGCCTGCGGCCTCACCCTTCGGGCGCCTTCACGGTCCAATTTCGCAAGCGAAATTGTGCGGCGTAGCGCTGTTTATGCCCGGTGGGTGCTACACCTCCGCGGTGCTCGCTGCGGGTGCGCCAATCTGACTATTTTTGAGCAACCTGCACGTTTTTGCTTCCTTCTGGCCCTGGATCAAGCTGACGGCTTTTTCTTTGCGCAACCTGATACTTACTTCCGGAGTACTCTCTTGTCCGATATCCTGCAGATTGCCGTCGGCACCGTCACCATGCGGCCGTATGTCTTTGCCTTTTTCGCCGCGTACCTGCTGGCAGCGGTCCCGCACCTGGGGTGGCGGAAGATCGCGACGTTCACCGCCATCGGCTACCTGATCTCCTTCGCCTCCGAGTTTTCCTCCATCAACACCGGCTTCCCCTATGGCTGGTACTACTACATCGACACGACCAGGAGCAAAGAGCTCTGGATCGCCGGGGTCCCGTTCTTCGACTCCCTCTCCTACGTCTTCCTCTGCTACTGCAGCTACGCCACGGCCCTGTTCATCCTCTCCCCCCTCAAGGCCTGGCGCTGGGACCTGGTCCCCCTGGAGACAAGGTCGATCAGAAGATCCTTTGCCGCTCTGTTCCTCGGCTCGCTGCTCCAGGCCTACCTGGACATCATCATCGACCCGGTCTCCCTCCAGGGGAGGCGCTGGTTCCTCGGTCAGATCTACGGTTACCGCGAGCAGGGGTACCATTTCGGGGTCCCCCTCTCCAACTACCTGGGGTGGTGGCTGGTGAGCGCGGCCATGATCTTCGCGCTCCAGCGTCTTGCAGTCTCCGGCGCCAACACGAAGGAGCCGCCGGCCGGGGTGGTGAACTTCCCGCTCAAGTCGCTCCTGGGGCCGGTGCTCTACCTGTCGGTACTCGGCTTCAACCTGACGATGGCCTTGATCATCGGCGAGATGACCATCGCCGTCACCGGCCTATTCATTGTCTTTCTCCCTCTCGTGATGGTGGTCACCCTGGCCTTCCGCCGGGTGAACCGCTACAGCAAGGATGAGCTGGCCGACCATATCAGGGACGTTCCCTGGTCCGCCGCTGCCGGCAGGCGATGAGTCGAAGAGAGTCGTTTGATGCAAAAAGGCCCGCCGGATCGTCCGGCGGGCCTTTTCATCTTCAGAGACTGTGGAGAGAGCTAGAGACTCTGCTGCTCCACGAATCGCTCCTTCATGGAGTCGAGGCGGTTCAGGGCGTTTATGTACGCCTTGGCCGACGCCTCGATGATGTCGGTTGACGAGCCACGGCCGGTAACGGTCCGCCCTCCTTCGCTGACCCTGACGTTCACTTCACCCTGGGCATCGGTGCCGCCGGTGATGGAGCCGACATTGTACTGATCCAGACGGGCCTTGCTCTTGGTCAGCTTCTTGATCGCCTTGAGAGTGGCATCGACCGGACCGTCACCCAGCTCTGCGGTCCGGACCGGTGTCCCGGCGATCTCCATCTGTACGGTGGCGGTAGCAACAGCAAAGGAACCGCAGGTCACCGTGATGTGGTCCAGCTTGTATGTTTCCGTCGCCTCGGTCCGCATCGTCTCCTCGGCCATGATGGCGTCCAGGTCCTCGTCGAAGACCTCCTTCTTCAGGTCGGCAAGGGACTTGAACCGATCAAATGACTTATTGAGCTGCTCATCCGTCAGTTCGTATCCCATTTCTGCCAGCCGCTTCTTGAACGCATGGCGGCCCGAATGTTTACCCAGCACTAGGGCGTTGGCCTTCAGGCCGACCGACTCGGGAGTCATGATCTCGTAGGTGGACTTCTCCATCAGCACACCGTGCTGATGGATCCCCGATTCGTGGGCAAAGGCGTTCGCCCCGACAATCGACTTGTTCGGCTGGACCATGATGCCGGTGATGGTCGAGAGGAGACGGCTGGCAGGGGTAAGCTGCTCGGTGGCCACGTTGGTCCGGTAGGGGAGGATGTCGTGGCGGGTCCGCAGAATCATGACGAACTCCTCCAGGGAGCAGTTGCCAGCCCGCTCGCCGATGCCGTTGATGGTGCACTCCACCTGGCCGGCGCCGGCCTGAATGGCGGCGATGGAGTTCGCAACCGACAGGCCGAGGTCATTGTGACAATGGACCGAGATGA
>CAYSJJ010000007.1:51727-57117 GCA_964431365.1 uncultured Geobacter sp.
CTGGTCGATGTTCTTCACATTCTCCTTCAGGTACTTGATGATGTTGAAGTACTCGAACGGGATGGTGTAGCCGACGGTGTCCGGGATGTTGACCGTGGTGGCGCCGGCGTCGATGACCGCCGCTACAACCTCGGCCAGGAATGGCAGACGGGTCCGGACGGCATCCTCGCAGGAGAACTCCACGTTGGAGGTGTAGGACCTGGCCCGTTTCACGGCCTTCACAGCCGCCTCCAGCACCCGGGCCGGCTCCATCTTCAGTTTGTACTTCATATGGATATCCGAGGTGGCGATGAAGGTATGGATCCGTCCCCGCTCGCCGGCATGCTGCAGTGCCTCCCAGGCCCGGTCGATATCCTTGTCGCTGGAACGGCAGAGACCGGCGATTTCAGGCCTCTTGACCGTCTGGGCGATCCGCTTCACCGCCTCGAAATCGCCTTCCGAGGCGATGGGGAAGCCGGCTTCGATGACGTCCACGTTCAGCTTTTCAAGCTGCTTGGCCACCCGCAGTTTTTCCTCGATATTCATGCTGTTACCCGGGGACTGCTCCCCGTCACGCAGCGTGGTGTCGAAAATCTTGATGGTCTGTAACGCCTCTTTTTTTGCCATGCCCTGTTCCTCCTTTGCCCTGTTGAGCTGCACCGTAAGCAGCTATGCCTGATTGCCTGCCGGATCGCGGCAGGACCTCGTAAATAAAAAAAAGCCTTCGCCCCAATGCAAGGGACGAAGGCTTTGCGCGCTCCGTGGTACCACCCTCATTCACCCGACGACAACAACGCCGGGCCTTGATTGCCCCGTTACGTGGGGGTGACGGCTCCGCTTACTGCCATTTCACCGGAGCGGCTCCGAGGCGAGTTCACCGTGTCCCCTTACTGACTTGCACCAACCGTCAGCTCTCTGGAAAGGGTTCAGCGATTACTACTCCTCTTCTCAGCCTTTGAACTTTCAGTGATGATACGGAAAAGCCTCGACCAGTGTCAAGGCTTTTTCTCTGTAATTTTCGCTTGTTCCTGAGGTCGAACATTTTTTTACCGGGACAGAACAGGGATCAATCCTTTTTCCCCCCGGCAGTGACCGCCTCATGCCCCTTGTGCACGGCCTTCTCCAGACGCCTGCGCCGCGGCCAGGTGACCAGAAAGGTTATCGGCCCGGACAGGATGTAACAGACGAAAAAGACGAACATCATGATTGCCGGCTCGGCGGCGATGATGATGATGAGCAGGACCGCCAGCACCAGGAACCCGAACGGCTGGCGCTTGATCAGCTCGGGATCCTTGAAGGAGTAGTACTTGACGCTGGAGACCATCAGGAACGCCAGGCAGTAGATCAGGATCAGGATGGCCAGCTTCTTGTACGAACTGGGCCAGCCGAAGTGGTAGAAAAAGATGACGGTCGCGGAGACCATGCTGGCAGCAGCCGGAATGGGGAGACCGATGAACCGCTTGCTCTCCACGGTGTTCACCTGGACATTGAAACGGGCCAGCCGCAAGGCCCCGCAGACGACGAACAGAAAGGCCGCCAGCCATCCCAGTCGGCCGAACGGCTTCAGCGCCCAGGAAAACATCAGCAGGCCGGGGGCCACGCCGAAGGCCACCAGGTCGGCAAGGGAGTCGTACTCGACACCGAACTGGCTGGTGGTGCCGGTTGCCCGGGCCACCTTGCCGTCCAGACCGTCAAAGACCGACGAAACCAGTATCCAGATGGCCGCGGTCCGGTAATCCCCCCCCATGGTCGCAACCATGCTGTAGAAGCCGGCGAACAGGCTTCCGGTGGTGAATAGGTTGGGGAGGATGTAAATCCCCTTGCGCATGCTCTCGATCCGGGCGCGTCTCTCTTCGCTCACGGCAGTATCCCCAGCACGGTTTCGCCGCAACGGGTCTTCTCACCCATGGCGACCGTGATCTCCGTCCCCTTGGGGAGATAGACGTCGAGCCGTGACCCGAATCGGATCAGGCCGTACCGCTCTCCCCGGTTGAGGCTGTCCCCCTTCTTGGCATAGCAGACGATCCGGCGGGCGATAAGTCCGGCCACCTGGACCACGACGATTTTGACGCCCCTGGCCGCTTCCAGGACGATGCCGAGCCGTTCGTTCTCGAAGGTGGCGCGCTCGTGCCGCACGTCGAGGAATTTGCCCGAAACGTAGAAGGTGTCGACCACCCGGCCGGTAAGGGGCACCCGGTTCACATGCACGTTGAAGACCGACATGAAGATGCTCACCTTGCTCATCTCCTGCCCCAGATGTTCTTCAATGGCGTCGCCCAGGTAGACGATGACCCCGTCGGCCGGTGCCAGCACGGCCCGTTCGTCGGTCGTGCCGCTACGCTCCGGGTTGCGGAAGAAGAAGACGATGAAGCCGGTCAGCAGCAGCAGGAAACAGGCCAGGGCCAGCAGCCAACCGCTGCAGGTGCGCCAGTACAGGAAGGCGGCAACGGCCGTAAGAACGGCGGCCAGGGCAATGAACGGGAATCCTTCGGCGGCTATGGGTGTATGTTGATTGCGCATAATGCTATGGCACCTCCGGCATAAACAGCAGAAAGGCCAGACGAGGCACACGAAAAAGCGCAACCTCGCCCGGCCTTTGCGGAATCAGTGCCGCTGTTCTCCTAGTTCTTGCTCTTGTCGACGATCTTCTGGATCCAGGGCATCATGCTCCGGAGCTTCTCGCCGACCTGCTCGATCGGGTGGGCAGCGTTGAGCCGGCGGCGCGCCGTCATCTCCGGATAGTTGGCCATCCCTTCGAGGATGAAGCGCTTGGCATACTCGCCGTTCTGGATGTTGCCCAGACACTCCTTCATCGCCTTGCGGCTCTGCTCGTTTATCACCTGCGGACCGGTGACGTATTCGCCGTATTCGGCGTTGTTGGAGATGGAGTAGTTCATGTTGGCGATGCCGCCTTCGTACATCAGGTCGACGATCAGCTTGAGCTCGTGCAGGCACTCGAAGTAGGCCATCTCAGGCGCGTACCCCGCCTCCACCAGCGTCTCGAAGCCGGCCTTGACCAGCTCGACAGCCCCGCCGCAGAGGACGGCCTGCTCACCGAACAGGTCGGTTTCGGTCTCGTCCTTGAAGGTGGTTTCGATGATGCCGGTGCGGCCGCCCCCGATGGCGCTGGCATAGGAAAGCGCCACTTCGCGGGCCTTGCCCGAAGCGTCCTGGAACACCGCAATCAGGTCAGGAATCCCCCCGCCCCTGACGAACTCGGAGCGGACCGTGTGGCCGGGTGCCTTGGGGGCGATCATGATCACGTCCAGGTCGGCGCGAGGCACGACCTGATTGTAGTGAATGGCAAAGCCGTGGGCAAAGGCCAGGGTGGCGCCCTGCTTCAGCTTCGGCTCGATCTCGTCGCGGTAGAGGCGGGACTGGAACTCGTCGGGGGTAAGGATCATCACCAGGTCTGCCGAAGCAACGGCCTCGGCAACGCTTGCCACCTTCAGACCGGCATTCTGCGCCTTGACTGCAGACGCCGAACCGGCACGCAGGGCCACGGTCACGTCAACCCCGGAATCCTTCAGATTGCAGGCATGGGCGTGCCCCTGGGAACCGTAGCCAACCACCGTCACTTTTTTGCCCTTGATGATCGCGAGATCACAGTCTCTGTCGTAATAAACGTTCATGTACATCCTCCATGTATTTTCTGCTCAGAAATTCTCTGGCACTTGTGAATATGAACTGTTGCTGGAACGTGAATTTTTTGCAAGGTCAAGGCACCAGATTGCGGACAATTCGCTTGCGAATTGGACAGCGAAGGCTGCCCGCAGGGCGAGGCCAATGGCCGAGTCAAAAGCCGCGTTCCATTTCTTAACCTTTCCACCCTTTGGCGCCTCGGCCTATGGCCACCGCCCCGGTCCTGACCAGTTCCTTCAGCCCCAGCGGCCGAAGCAGCTCCAGGATGGCGTCGATCTTGGCCGGCGCCCCGGTGGCCTCGATGGTGTAGGACTTGGGGGTGACATCGATGATCTTGGCCCGGAAGATGTCGACAATCCGCAGCACTTCCGCCCGGCTGTCGTCTTCGGCAGTCACCTTTACCAGCGCCATTTCCCGCTCGATGGCACTGCCGTCCGTAAAGTCTATCACCTTGATCACGTCGATCAGCTTGTTCAGCTGCTTGGTGATCTGTTCCAGGATCTGCTCGTCACCGCGGGTGACAAGCGTTATGCGGGAGATCGATTCGTCGTTGGTAGGCGCAACGGCCAGGGAGTCAATATTGAATCCCCTGCCGGAAAAGAGCGCCGCGACCCTCGACAATACACCGAATTCGTTCTCGACGAGAACCGAAATTGTATGTTGCATGAAAATCCTCCAGGGATCGGGCTCAAGGCTCAAGGCTCAAGGCCCAAGATGATTCTTGTGCCCTGCGCCCTGCGCCTTGCGCCAGGTTTTAAGCATTCAGAACCATCTCGTTCAGAGAGGCACCGGCGGGCACCATGGGGAGCACTTTTTCCTCACGGGCGACCTTGAACTCCATGATGACCGGCCCGGGGGTGGCGAACCCCTTCTTGATGGTCTCCTCGACCTCGTCCGTCTTGGTGGCTTGGAATCCCTTGGCGCCGAACGCCTCAGCCAGCTTGACGAAGTCGATGGGGAGCTCCATGCAGGTCTCGGAGTAGCGCTTGTCGAAGAAGAGCTCCTGCCACTGGCGGACCATTCCCAGGAAGTTGTTGTTCAGGATCACGATCTTGACCGGCAGACGGTTCTGGACCAGGGTGGCGATCTCCTGCATGTTCATCTGGAAACCGCCGTCGCCGCAGACCACGATCACCTGCCGGTCCGGGAAGGCCGCCTGGGCCCCCATGGCGGCCGGCAGACCGTACCCCATGGTACCGAGCCCGCCGGAGGAGAGGAGGGTGCGGGGGCTGGTGAAGGTGAAGAACTGGGCGGTCCACATCTGATGCTGCCCCACGTCGGTGGCAACGATGGCGTCGGGCTGGGAAAGCTCGCGAAGCTTCTCGATGACGTACTGCGGCTTGATGGTCGTCGATGAGTGCTTGTAGGTCAGCGGGTGCTTGGCCTTCCACCCTTCGATCTCCTCCTGCCACGGCTTGATGGCCGAATGGAACTCGGCCAGCTTGCCGGGGTGCGCATCGACCTCATGGATCATCCTGGCCAGCACATCCTTCACGTCGCCGACAATGGGAAGGTCGACCCGGACGTTCTTCTTGATGGAGGTCGGGTCGACGTCGATATGGATGATCTTGGCGTGAGGGGCAAAGGTGGAGAGCTTGCCGGTCACCCGGTCGTCGAACCGGGCGCCTATCGCCACCAGCACGTCGGCGTGGGTCATGGCCATGTTGGCGTAGTACGTGCCGTGCATCCCGAGCATCCTGAGGGAGTTCGGCTCGTTTTCCGGATAGGCGCCAAGCCCCATGAGGGTGGTGGTCACCGGCACGTTCAAC
>CAYSJJ010000007.1:57127-80842 GCA_964431365.1 uncultured Geobacter sp.
AACGTCTTGCAGAGCCTGGTCAGCTCCTCCGAAGCATTCCCCAGGATGACCCCGCCGCCAGCGTAGATCACCGGCTTCTTCGCGCTCATCAGCAGGGCAACGGCCCGCTCGATCTGCTTCGGATGTCCTTCCACGGTCGGCTTGTAGCTCCGGATCTCGATGGTCTCCGGGTACTTGAACTCGGCCTGGGCGATCTGCACGTCCTTGGGGATATCCACCAGGACCGGCCCGGGGCGTCCGGTCCGGGCGATGTAGAAGGCCTTCTTGATGATGGTCGGCAGCTCCTTGACGTCCCTGACCAGGAAATTGTGCTTGGTGCAGGGGCGGGTGATGCCGATGATGTCCACTTCCTGAAAGGCATCGTTGCCGATCAGCGCGGTGGGGACCTGGCCGGTGATGATCACGACCGGGATCGAGTCCATGTAGGCCGTGGCAATGCCGGTCACCGTGTTGGTCGCACCGGGGCCGGAGGTGGCAATGGCAACGCCGACCTTGCCGGTGGCGCGGGCAAAGCCGTCGGCCGCATGCACACCCGCCTGCTCGTGCCGCGGCAGGATATGGCGGATCTCCTTGAAGCTGAAGATCTCGTCGTAGATATTGATAACCGTGCCGCCGGGATAGCCGAATACCGTATCGACCCCTTCCCGCTTCAGGCACTCCAGAAGAATCCGTGCTCCGTTCATTTTCATATCATGTCCTCCCCGTACAGGGAATCAGGGCAAGCGCCCTGCGTAGTAAATTAATCGGCCGATGTGATGGCACCGGTATGGGCCGACGTGACCACCTTGGCGTAGCGGGCGAGCCACCCCGTCCTGATCTTGGGCTCCGGGGCCTTCCACCCCGCCCGTCGGGCAGCCAGGGTCGCATCGTCCACCAGAAGTTCAAGCCGGCGGTTCGGGATATCGAGGCGGATCCGGTCCCCCTCCTCCACCAGGGCGATGGGGCCACCCTCGGCAGCCTCGGGCGAGATGTGGCCAATGCAGGGACCGCGGGTGCCGCCCGAGAACCGGCCGTCGGTGATCAAGGCAACCGAATCGCCGAGCCCGAGTCCCATGATGGCTGCCGTCGGCGCCAGCATCTCCCGCATCCCCGGACCACCCTTCGGTCCTTCGTAGCGGATGACCACAACGTTGCCGGCCGTGATCCTGCCATCCATGATGGCAGCCATGGCAGCCTCTTCCGAGTCGAAACAGCGGGCTGTCCCCTCGAACTGCATCATGGCCGCCGACACGCCTGACTGCTTGACGACCGCCCCCTTCGGCGCGATGTTGCCGAAGAGGACAGCTATCCCTCCTTCCTTCTTGACTGGGTTGTCGAGCGGCCGAATGACCGTTTCATCGACATTTTCGACACTGGCAGCCAGCTGCCGGGTCGAGATACCCAGTACCGTAGGATTGTCTTTTATTTTGTCGCCCAACTGCTTGAGCACGCCAGCCACCCCACCGGCGGCGTCCAGGTCTTCCATGAAGTGTTCGCCGGCAGGATTCATGGAGGCCAGCTGTGGGGTCTCCTTGGCGAGCTGGTCGAAGGTCTCCAGCGGCAGGTCGACACCGGCCTCATGGGCTATGGCCAGGAGGTGGAGGACCGTGTTGGACGACCCCCCCAGGGCGAGATCAACCCGGATCGCGTTTTCAAAGGCGGCACGGGTCAGGATGCTCCGCGGGGTCACGTTGTTATGCACCATCTCGACGATCTTCTCGCCGGAGGCAAAGGCGATCCGCCGCTTCAGCGCAGAAACAGCCAGGGCCGTACCGCAGCGCGGCAGGCTCATCCCCAGGGTCTCGGTCAGGATCGCCATGGTATTGGCGGTGAAGAGCCCCTGGCAGGAACCCATGCCGGGGCAGGCATTGTCTTCGCAGACCTGCAGTTCCTTGGCGTCGATTACGCCGGCCTTGTAACGGGCCATGGCCTCGAAGGTGTCGGTCACGAAGGAGTACTTCCGTCCGGCCTCCCCGCGCCCGCTCATCATCGGCCCGGCAGTCACCACGATGCAGGGGATGTCCAGCCGAGCGGCAGCCATGAGCATGCCGGGGGTAATCTTGTCGCAGTTGGTCAAAAGGACCAGCCCGTCCAGCCGGTGGGCTTCGGCTACCGATTCCACCATGTCGGCGATCAGTTCACGGGTGGGGAGCGAGTAGTGCATTCCCTTGTGCCCCATGGCGATGCCGTCGCAGACACCGGGAATGCCGAAGAAGAACGCATGTCCACCACCCGAGTGGACACCCTTCTCGATAAAACGTTCCAGGTCCCGCATCCCCACATGACCGGGGATCAGGTCGGTAAAACTGGTGGCCACACCGATAAACGGCTTGTCAAAGGCGCTCTGGGGAACACCGGCACCCTTCAGGAGCGCCCGGTGGGGCGTCCTCTCCAGACCCTGCTTGATGGTATCACTGCGCATTGTTTACTCCGCCTGAATCTGCGCCGAAAATAGCGGCCGACGCTGAATAGAAAAGTGAAAATACTCCATTTCCCCCCACCCTGTCAACTGTTTGAAATGACGTTATATGGCTGTTTCACCGCGTCAAATCTAAGTTTTGGGAGTGAGTGGGAAAAGTGCTATCGTCGCAGAGGACGCAGCGTAACGCGGGGCAGGATCAATGGACTGATATTTGTGAGATTTCAACAGGTTGGAGCTGCAATCTTGCTCTGCCTTTTTGTTTTCTCAGCGAACCTCTGCGCCTCCTGCGGTTCAAGCACGTTCCAGATTGGCGCTAAACAGCAGCACCTTTGGCAAGCCGGGCCTGTTCCGCCTCGGATAGGCGCAGGTAGGATGGATTCAACAGAGGGAGCGGCGGCACGACTCCGCGCTCGAAGGCATTGAGGGCGAGCAGGGCACCGGCCGAAGCACGCGGCAGCGTTGCCGACGAAGGAGCGAAGACGGCCAGTTCCCCCAGTTCGCCAGCGAGCAGGTCGTGGTAGCGGTCGGCACCTTCCCCCACAAAGATGGTCCGTTCGGCGATCCCGGCGACGAGCAGCTTAGGCGAGATGGCCCGGTCTGGCCGGATCTGCTCGGGAAGGGAGCGGCAGCGATAGAGGCCCGCATACACCTCCCCTTTCCGTGCGTCGAACAGCGGGCAGACCGGACCGTCGGCCCACGGCAGGTTCTGGGCGAGCATGGCCAGCGAAGAGAACCCGACCGCCGGCTTGCCGGCCGCCAGGGCGAGTCCCTTGACCGTTGCCACGCCGACCCGGATCCCGGTGAACGAGCCGGGGCCCAGAGCCACGCCGAACCCGTCCAGATCGGCAATGACGAGGCCGGCATCGGCCAGGAGATCGAGGATGGCCGGCACGAGCCGTGCCGTCGCCCTCTTGCCCGGAGAGAAGAGATACTCGGCAACCGGCAGTGCACCGTCGCTCAGGGCGATGCTGCAGACGTTCGTTGAGGTGTCGACGGTGAGGAGTTTCATAGCAGGCTCGGGGCTCGGGGCTCGGGGCTCGGGGCTCGGGGTTCGGGATCACCCGCCTCTCGCTCCCCTGGCCTCTCTCTTTACCCCTGATTGATGAAGTAGCGGACGATGTCGTTGTAGAAGGCCAGAATCATCAGGCCGAGGAGGAGGACCAGACCCACCTGCTGGGCCACTTCCCGCGCCTTGAAACTGACCGGCTTGCGCAGGATCATTTCCACGAAATAGAAAAAGAGATGGCCGCCGTCCAGTATCGGTACGGGGAGCAGGTTGAGGATTCCCAGGTTTACCGAAAGGAGGGCCATAAAGGCGATGAAGCTGACCGCGCCGGCCGTGGCCTGCTGGCCCGCCATTTTGGCGATCATGATCGGCCCCCCCACCGTATCCAGGGGAATGGCCCGCTCCACCAGCTTGACGAGGGAGAGGATGGTAAGCTTGATGACGCTTGCGGTCTGGGCACTCCCCTTGACCACCGCCTCGCCGGCGCCGAAGTGGTCGACAACGGTCTCGCCGGCCGAGACCACACCGATGACCGGGGTTGTGACAGGCTCGCCGAAGAGGTTCTTGCCGGTCCTGGACTCGGGGGTGATCCGAAATGCGAGATCCGCTGTCCCGCGCCGGACCCGGACCTCCACCGCCCCCCCCTTGCTAGCGGCGATCGCCTTGGCCACGTCGTCCCACCGGGTTACGGCGGTGCCGTTGATGGCGGTGATCAGGTCATTGGCAGCGATGCCGGCCCGGGCTGCCGGCTTATCCTTGACCACCTCGCCGATCCGGGCCGTCACCGCCGGTACGCCGATCATGTAGACGACGACAAAGGCGAGCCAGGCGAAAAGGAGGTTGAACACCGGCCCGGCGGCAACGATGACGATCCGCTGCAGCGGCGTCTTGGACTGGAAGGAGCGGTGGGAATCCTCGGGGGAGACCTCTGCGTCCGGCGCCTCCCCCACCATCTTCACGTAGCCACCCAACGGAAACGCGGAGATCAGGTATTCCGTCTCTCCGCGACTGAAACCGACCACCTTGGGGCCAAAGCCGAGGGAAAACTTTTCGACGCCGACACCGAACAGTTTGGCAAAGATGAAATGCCCCAGCTCATGCACAAAGATGAGCACGCCGAGAACGACAATAGCTGAAACGACACTGACCATCAATTACCCCTGTTAATTCGGTACCAGTCCCCAGTTCCCAGTCCCTAGTCCCTGGTTCCCAGCAGCTCCCTGGTCTTGTCGCGACTCCACCGGTCGACGATCAGTACATCCTCGATGGAACCGAGCCGGTGGGGCTGATGGGTGTCCATGGTCCGTTCGATGACCTGGGCGATGCCGGTGAACGGGATCCTCCCGTGCAGGAATGCCTCCACCGCCACCTCATTCGCCGCATTCATGACCGCCGGCATGCTCTCCCCGTCCGCCATGGCCCGGTATGCCAGGCGTAAGGCAGGGAAACGGAGGTAGTCCGGCTGGAAGAAGGTGAGTCCCGACAGCTCTGTCAGGTCCAGGGGCTTCACCCCGGTGGGAACCCGGCCGGGATAGGTGAGGGCATAGGCGATAGGGGCCTTCATGTCCGGCATTCCGAGCTGGGCCATGACACAGCCGTCCACATACTCCACCATGGAGTGGATGATGCTCTGGGGATGGATATTGACGGCAATCCGCTCCGGGGGGACATCGAATAGCCAGCGGGCCTCGATGACCTCCAGCCCTTTGTTCATCATCGTTGCCGAGTCGATGGTGATCTTCTGCCCCATGCTCCAGTTGGGATGGTTGAGTGCATCGTTGATGGAGACCTCGGCCAGTTTTTCCAGCGGATAATTGAGAAACGGTCCGCCGGATGCGGTCAGGATGATCCGGGTAACGTCTTCCGGCCGATGACCCTGCAGCGACTGGTATACCGCGCTGTGTTCGCTGTCCACCGGGTAAATGGGAACCCCTTTGTCGCGGGCCATCTCCATGATCAGATGACCAGCGGTCACCAGGGTCTCCTTGTTGGCCAGGGCGATCTCCTTGCCGGCCTTGATGGCGGCAACCGTCGGCACCAGTCCGGCTGCCCCGACGATGGCAGCCACCACCATGTCGGCTTCGCTTACCGTGGCGACGGCGATCATCCCTTCGACACCGGCCATGATCTCCGGCCGGTCTGCCGCCGGCAGCATCGACTTCAGCTCCTCTGCCAGCCGGTTGTTGAGAACCGCCACCAGGCGCGGCGAAAACGCCTCTATCTGTCGCTTCAGGAGTTCGAGATTAGACCCGGCGGCGAGCGCCACCACTGAA
This sequence comes from uncultured Geobacter sp., assembly GCA_964431365.1. Lineage (GTDB taxonomy): Bacteria > Desulfobacterota > Desulfuromonadia > Geobacterales > DSM-12255 > Geomobilibacter. Next base: position 62,808 of record CAYSJJ010000007.1, read on the forward strand.
AATTTATCGCGATGGGCGGCAACGAGTTCCAGGGTGCTAACGCCGATGGAACCGGTCGAACCGAGTATGGCAAGTTGTTTCATAGTTGATCCTTTACCAGGATATTGAAGGCGTCAGGTTGCTCAAAAATGGCCAGATCGTCGCACCAGCAACCTATTACTCTCAAAACAGATAGTGGGCATACCACCAGGCGGCCGGGACGGCAAAGAGGATGCTGTCGAGCCGGTCCAGGATACCGCCGTGCCCCGGGATGATGGTACCGGAGTCTTTCACACCGCAGCTCCGCTTCAGCAGGGATTCGAACAGGTCGCCCAACTGACCGAGAATGCCGAGAAGCAGAGCGGTGCCGATGCAGTCGACCAGGGTCAGTTCCGGGAAAAAGGTCCGGCTGGCAATCAGGGCGCCGACCAGACTCCCGGCAACGCCGCCAAGGGAACCCTCCACACTCTTGTTGGGACTCACGATCGGATAGAGCTTGCGTCGACCGACGGTACTGCCGACGTAGTAGGCGCCGGTATCGCCGGACATGACGATGACCAGGAGAAGAAAGATCCAGGAGGTCCCGTGGGGCTCGCTCCGCAGAAGTATCATATGCCCGAGCAAGAGCGGTACGTAGAGAAAACCGAAGAGGCGAAGGGCAGCCTCACTGGCCGCGTGGCGTATCTCGCCGATCCTGAACAGGGCAACAAGGCAGCAGAGGAGCACCAGCCCGACTCCGGCAGGAAAGATGAGCGGCTGGAGCGAGGGGATAAAACAGATGGCAAACAGACCGCCCAGCAGGGCAGTCGCCCGGTTATCGCCGGCATGCCCCGGCAGGGCCATCCGGAAGAACTCCATGAGCCCCAGCAGCGACAGGAGGGCGATGAACGCAGCGAACAGGCGCTGATCCGCCTTGAGAATCAGGAGAATGAGAAGCGGCAGGGCAACAGCCGCGGTCAACAGTCGCTTAATGGTTGTCTCCTGGGAAAAAACCGCTCGGGGTTCGGGGCTGATGGCTCGGGGTAGAGCCAAAAACCAAAAAACAGCGATCACGGTAGCAGCTTGGTGTTAAGGTTTTGCCCCGAGCCCTGAGCTCTCAGCCCTCTTTCAGCTGGTCGCTGGTCAGGCCGAAACGCCGCTCACGCCGGTGAAAATCAGCCAGGGCCTTGTGCAACTCCTGGGCGGTAAAATCGGGCCAGTTGACCTCGGTAAAGTAGAGTTCAGTGTAGGCCATCTGCCAGAGCAGGAAGTTGCTGACCCTGGTCTCGCCGCTGGTCCTGATGAGCAGGTCCGGTTCGGGCATTCCGTCAGTATAGAGATACTTGGCAAACCGTTGCTCCGTAACCTCTTCCGGCGTAATCCTGCCGGCCGTCACGTCAGCGGCGACACTGCGGCATGCCCGGATGATCTCCTGGCGCGAGCCGTAGGAGAGTGCCAGGGTAAGGGTCATGCCGGTATTGCCGCTCGTGACGGCAATGGCGTCGCTGACTACCTGGCGTACATCGGGGGGCAACTCCTCCCGTGCACCAATGACGTTGAAGCGGATGTTGTTCTGCTGCATCCGCGGCACTTCCATCCTGATGTACTTCTTGAGGAGCGCCATCAGGGCGTGGACCTCGGTTTTGGGCCGGGACCAGTTCTCCGCTGAAAAGGCATAGAGGGTAAGGTAGCCGATACCGAGCCGCGAGCACTCCTCCACGATCACCCGTACCGTCTCTACTCCCTTGCGGTGGCCGACGATGCGACGCAGCATCCGGGCCTTTGCCCAGCGCCCGTTGCCGTCCATGATCACTGCCACATGCCTGGGAAGATTGTCCGCCTTCGTCATTCCGACCGCCGTATCCAGTGCCGCGCATCGACGGGGCACAAACAAAAATCCCCCATAGAGGGGGATGGCTCATATAATCACAACCAGGTTCAGGGTGCAAGGAAAAACCTGGGAGAGGTCAGAGCCGTCAAGGGACGGCTAGACCTCCATCACCTCTTTCTCCTTGTGCACGAACACCTCGTCTACCCTGTGCACATGCTTGTCGGTCACATCCTGGACTTCCTTCTCGGAGCGCTTGAGCTCATCTTCGGAAATCTTCTTGTCCTTTTCCAATTTTTTCAGCTGATCGATGGCATCGCGCCGGATGTTCCTTACGGCGACCTTGGCGTCTTCGGCAAGCTTCTTCAACTGCTTGACGGTCTCCTTGCGACGCTCTTCGGTCAACGGCGGGAGGTTCAGGCGGATCAGCTTGCCGTCATTGGCCGGGGTCATGCCGAGGTTGGCGTTCATGATCGCCTTCTCGATGATCGGGATCATCTTGGTTTCCCACGGCTGCAGGGTTATGGTCCGGGGCTCGGGAACAGCCAGGGTTGCCACGGCGCTCAGCGGCGACGGGGTCCCGTAGTAATCGACCTTTATCTCCTCCAGCAGACCGGTGCTGGCCCGGCCGGTTCTCACCTTCTGGTACTCGCGCCGGAGTGATTCGATCGTCTTGTCCATATGGGCAGACATATCCGCGATAACTTCCTTGCTCACGTCACTCTCCTTTCACGATCGTGCCGATTTCTTCACCGAAGACCACCCGCTTTACATTGCCGTTAGTGGTCACATCAAAGACGACGATCGGGAGGCTGTTGTCCATGCAGAGGGAGACGGCCGTTGCGTCCATGACCTGCAACCCCTTGCGCAGAACGTCGATATAGGTGAGGGAATGGTACTTGACCGCCTGGCTATCCTTCTTGGGATCGGCGGTGTACACCCCGTCCACCTTGGTCCCCTTCATAATGACGTCGGCCCCGATCTCCATGGCCCGAAGGCTGGCGGCCGTATCGGTGGTGAAATACGGGTTGCCGGTACCGGCACCGAAGATGACCACCCGTCCCTTTTCCAGGTGTCGGATGGCCCGGCGCCTGATGTACGGTTCGGCGACCTCCTGCATGGCAATGGCCGACTGGACCCGGGTATCCACCTCCAGGTGCTCCAGGGCATCCTGCATGGCCAGGGCGTTGATCATGGTGGCAAGCATTCCCATATAGTCGGCGCTGGCCCGATCCATCCCCTTTGAGGAGGCGGCCAGCCCCCGGAAGATGTTGCCGCCGCCGATCACCAGCGCCAGTTCCACGCCACACTGGACGACCTCTTTGATCTCGTTGGCAATGGAGGTGATGGTCAGGGGGTCGATACCGTACCCCTGCTCGCCGCCGAGCATCTCCCCGGAGAGTTTCAACAGGACCCGCTTGTATATCGGTGCAGCCATTCGACACTCCCCTTCGTTTGTGGTCTCCGCCGGGACCGTTTGGCCCGGAACGGATACTAAAAAGCCGACCTTCATCAGGCCGGCTCTTTGTTTCCTCTAAAGGCCTGCTGCCGCCGCGACCTCTGCGGCGAAGTCGGACTCCTTCTTGGCCAGCCCCTCACCCAGGACATACTTGGTGAAGCGCCTGATGGTGATGTTCTCGCCGATGCCGGCGATGGTCTCGTTGAGGTAGGTCTGAACCGTCTTGTCCGGATCCTTCACGTAGGCCTGCTCCAACAGACAGATGTCGGAGTAGAACTTGTTGACCTGCCCTTCGATGATCTTCTCGATGATGTTCTCGGGCTTGCCGGTCTCGCGGGCCTTGGCGCGGTAGATATCCTTCTCCCGCTCCACCACGTCGGCCGGCACTTCCTCGCGGCGCACGAACTGGGGGCCCGCGGCGGCGATGTGCATGGCAACGTCCTTGACGAATGCCTGGAAGTTTTCGTTCTTGGCCACGAAGTCGGTTTCGCAGTTCACCTCGACCAGCACGCCGATCTTTCCGCCAGCGTGGATATAGGTACCGACGATCCCTTCGCTGGCAACACGGCCGGCCTTCTTGGAGGCGGCGGCAAGCCCCTTCTTCCGCAGGTAGTCGATCGCCTTCTCGTGATCGCCTTCGGTCTCGGTAAGGGCCTTCTTGCAATCCATCAGGCCTGCGCCTGTTGCTTTTCTCAGTTCGTTTACCTGTGCAGCTGTGATACTCACGGCATCCTCCCTATCTCAGGCGACGCGTAGTGCGCCGTCGTGGCTCGAATATCGGTTACTCGGCAGCCCCGGTCGCTTCGCCGGCTTCATCGGCGGCAGCTTCTTCGACTTCCGCTTCGTCACCGGTCTGCAGGTACTGGTCACGCGCCTCACGTCCTTCGAGAATCGCGTCGGCAACCTTGCTGGAGAGGAGACGGATGGCGCGGATGGCGTCGTCGTTCCCCGGGATGACGTAGTCGATGTCGTCCGGATTGCAGTTGGTATCGACGATGGCGACCACCGGAATGCCGAGCTTCTTGGCCTCGCTCACGGCGATCTCTTCATTGTTGGGATCGACCACGAAGAGGACACCGGGAAGCTTGCCCATCCCCTTGATGCCGCCCAGGGTCTTCTCCAGTTTGATCCGGTCCTTCTCGAGCTGGAGCCGCTCCTTCTTGGGATAGGCCTCGATGGTGCCGTCGGTGAACATGGAGTCGAGTTTCTTGAGACGATCGATGCTCTGCTTGACGGTGGCGAAGTTGGTCAACATCCCCCCCAGCCAGCGCTGGTTGACGTAGTACATACCGCAACGGCTCGCTTCTTCGGCAACAGCGTCCTGCCCCTGCTTCTTGGTGCCGACGAAGAGAAAGGTCTCGCCGCTCCGGGCGGCCTCCACCACGTAGTTGTACGCATTCTTGAACATGCGGACGGTCTTCTGCAGGTCGATGATGTAGATACCGTTACGTGCCCCGAAGATATACGGCTTCATCTTGGGGTTCCAGCGCTTGGTCTGGTGACCGAAGTGTACGCCGGCTTCCAGCAGTTCCTTCATGGTGATCGAAGACATCTTTTTTCTCCTTTGGTTTTTCCTCCGCCCCCCGCTCCAGCCGCGGAACCCGGATACCGGGCACCCCCGCGCAACAAAGGGGACGTGTGAAATAAAATAGCGTGCTTATATAGCACGATGGCCGGCTGATGGCAAGGAATTTTTCCGAGAGGGGTGGTGCTGAAACAGCGGATGTCAGCAACGATTTTCAGAGGAGCGGCATGGCTCCTTCCTGGCAGACAATCGCCTCCAGGATCTCCAGCAGCCGGGGGTTGAAGGCGTCCTTCATCTCCTGCTTCATCAGCATCATGGTGATGTGCGGCGGCAGCGCCTTGCGGCCGGTCCGGTCGATGGTCATGGTGCAGTAGACATCGCACAGCGCCGCGACCTGGGCGCTCCGGGAAATTTCCTCTCCGGTGAGTCCCCGGGGATACCCTTTGCCGTTGTTCCGTTCGTGGTGGTCGCGTACGATGGCCAGCGAGATCTCGCTCAGACGCGTATTCTCCTTCAGATAGTCGTAGCCGGCTTCCGGATGCCTGCGCAACTGGACCATCTCTTTATCCGTCAGCTTGCCGGTCTTGTTGAGGATCTCCTGGGAGACGAAGGTCTTGCCAAAATCGTGGAGGAGGGTCCCGATCCCCACGTCCACCATCTCGTCGTGGGAGAGGAGGTAGGCCTCGGCATGGACAAGGATCGACAGCGCGGTGACCTGCAGGCTGTGGACGAAGGTGTAGTAATTGTGGGACATGACCGTCTCGAGGGACGAGAGGGCCTCCCTGTCGCTGGCCAGGTACTGGAGGAGATTCTCCATCATCCGCTTGCTCCGGTTGAAATCCCCCACCTTTTCCGGATGCTCGAAGATATCCCCCACGAAGTTGATGGAGGTCTGGAAGATGATCTTCCCTTTGGTCCTGCTGGCCAGGTCGGAGTTGTTCAGCACCCGTTCGGCGTTGTTCTCCATGTACTCGGTGATCACGTCCAGGTCGCCCGGACTAACGTACAGGAAGTCGACGCTGTTCTCCATGAGACGTTCGGCATCCTGCTTGTTGAAGTTCCGGCCGTGGCTCTTATAGAGCACATAGTTGCCGCCGCTTCTCAGATAGAGGGCCACGTCCGGAAAGTGGTCCGGCTCGATGCTTTCAATACCGACCGGCACATACAGTTCTCCCATACCTGCCTCCATCTATGCTGAATTTCGGATGACTGCGAGAAGCCACAGGTAACGTATCGGACAGAAACGATTTACCTGAAACCAAGTAACAAGAGTGCGATAGAAGTCTTTACCGACCAGGTGCCCCATGGCATCCCCGTCTCCTCTCGCCTTTCGTGCTACATCCATCTTATCGAAATAGTGCGTTAATCCAAGCCTGCTCCGACCGATTCTACCGCCGGGACGCAAAGATCAGGCTTTGGCAACCGCGAGGATGTGGCTAACGTGGAGAGGACAACCTGGAGCCGGGCAAAGAAAAAGGCGGCCGAGAGGTCGCCTTTTCCCTGCAATTGATTACGATGTCGCGGATATGCCGCCTACGCCTTGGCAGCCCGCCTCCTCCAGAAAAAGAGCCCTGCCAAGCCGCTGCCGATAAGTGCGAAAGTAGAGGGCTCAGGTACTGCAGCAGGAGGCACTGGATTGGCTTCCCCCCCCAGTGCCGCGAAGGAGTGGCCAATGATGATGTCGGTGTCCAGCAAAGCGCCCCCGAGACCGTTCAGTTTGAGATCAATGGCATTCACCTCCAGTGCCCTTCTCTGGGCTCCATCGGCATCCGTAATCTCGGTCCAGATCTGCTCATTCAGTGTAAGAGCGACGTCAACCAAACCAAGCACATTGAGCATCAGTCTGGTATTAGGCAACGCATTCACATATATGTCCGATGCAAGGTTGATATGCAACAACTCGGCGATATCAAGGCCCAAGACGCGGATATTCAAACCTTCGATGAGAGAAGAGCCGGCATGGTCCCAGGCCCCATAGTCACCGCTCACCGAGGCGTTGGAGGTAATGGTGTCGGCGTGAACACCGAGAATGGGATTATCGAGTAAACTTAAGCCCAAGACAGAGACATGATCATGCATCCCAATATTCAGATCGTTTATATATTGGTCAGCCCTTGCCGATCTATCGCCTGATGCCCCGTCTACGTCTGACGCTGCATGTGACTTCAGCAGACCCGTATTCAGCCCCGCCGCCAACCCTGCACTCAGCACCCCTGATCCCACGCCAGTAAAAGCCAGGGCAGAAACATCGACCCCGGCGTTACGATCATAGGTATTGGGAGCGGTGCCATTGGCCCGGGTAAGAGGACCAATACCGACGCCAAGTCCCAGGGCGGACACACCGACGTATGCATTATACGCATCGCTCGTCCCCTTGATGACAGTGGCGGAGGCCAGCGACCCGATGCCGAGCGTGGCGGCCGCGGCCGTCACGGCGACGATCTTTTTCATGAATTTCAAGCTTTTCATTTGACTATCTCCTCAATGGTAACGCATTACCCAGTTTTCGGCCTTACGCCTTATCCTCGCCACGAGCCTCTCCTACAACGCCTGCCACCCCCGGCGGCCCTCAGCCGAATCTCCTCCGTCCCGCTGGGACGTTTCTCGGTACGTGTAGAAACAGAACAGCTGTGCCAGAAATGCTGCTGCGGTTACTACTGCAAGGCCGATGATCACTGCTGACATAAGTACCTCCATTCCCACTCTGTTAGCTGCCGTTGACGTCGTCTTCATGAATATTTAAAAATTAATAATTACCATAAACACGTTTGTATATTCTCACTGAGCCTGACAACAACGCAACTGTCAAAAGTTACAGTAATTAACGCAACATGCCGATCTGGCGAACAATGCCTTGACGGAGGTTTCATTGTGCCGGAGTGCAGAGAAGAATGGTTCAGGGGGAGGCGGGGGAGAAATTACAGGGCAAATTTTGGAAACAGCCAGACTTACCGGGGAGCGAACGCCCCCTCATATTTACTTCCCCCGGCACATGGGGTATGATGCCGGCCGATGAAACGCCTCCACCGCTATATTCTGCGGGAGATCGCCACGCCGCTGCTCCTGGGGCTGGCGACCTTTACCGCCGTTCTCCTGATGGGGCGGATGCTCAAACTGGCCGACATGGTCATTGCCAAGGGGGTGCCGCTCCACGACGTCCTCCTGCTGGTCGTCTACCTTCTCCCCTACTTCGCGCTCTTCACCATCCCCATGGCCTTTCTCCTGGCAGTTCTCCTCGGCTTCGGCCGACTCTCCGCCGACAGCGAGATCACCGCCATGAAGGCCTGCGGCATGAGCCTCACGGCGATGCTGCCACCGGTCCTCCTGGCGGCGCTGGTCGCCTACCTGGCAACGACGTTCATGGCCCTCTACGCGCTCCCCCGCGGGAACACCGCCTTCAAACAGCTCCTGCAGCAGGTGGTGGAGAGCCGGGTAAACCTGAGCATCAAGCCCCAGGTCTTCAACGACGACCTCCCCGGGCTGGTCCTCTACACCGACCGTTTCGACGAACGGACCGGCACCATGCACGGCATCCTGGTGCAGGACGACCGGAACCGGCAGACCCCCACCACCATTTTCGCCAAAAGCGGCACACTGCGCCACGACCGGCAGGGAACCACGATCATCCTCACCCTGGAACAGGGGAGTATCCAGCAGCTGGTCCCGGGAAAAGCCTTCCGCCAGCTCGGTTTCGGCTCCTACCAGCTGAGCGTGAACCTCACCCAGGCAGGCAAGGAGATCGCCCGCAACGAACTGGACATGGATCTTGACGAGATCCGCTCCAACCTCCGCACCGGCGGCTTCTCGGCCAAGCTGACCAAGGATATGGAACTGGAGATTCACCGCCGCTTCGCCCTCCCCTTTGCCTGCATCGTCTTCGCCGTCATCGGCCTTCCCCTGGGGATACAGAACCAACGGTCGGGCAAGGGGGCCGGTTTTGCCATCAGCATCGGCGTGCTGCTGGCATACTATGTGGTCTTTTCCGCCTTCCGGACCCTGGGTGAGAAGGATCTCCTCCACCCGGCCGTTGCCATGTGGACCGCCAACGCCATGTTCCTTTCCATTGGCCTCTTTTTCTTCCGGCAGGCGAGCGAAGAGCAGCGCATTCTCCCGTCCCTGCCACGCCTGTCGAGGTTTCTGCCGAGGCGAGGGGAGAGACCGTGAAGATCGTCGACCGTTACCTCACCAGATGTCATCTACGGCTCATCGGCCTCTGCCTCGGCGCCTTCGTCGCCATATTCCTGGTCATCGACTTCCTTGAAAAGATCGGGAAATTCAGCCGCGGCGGCGCCACCCTGGTACAGATCGTAACGTTCTTCGCCTGCCGGCTCCCGGAGGTGCTCGTCCAGGTGATTCCGCTGGCGGTGCTCATGGGGACCATCCTCTCCATCGGCGCCCTCTCCCGCCAGAGCGAGATCACCGCCATGCGGGGTGGGGGGATGAGCCTGCTCCGGATCGGGAGACCACTGCTCGTGGTCGGTGCAGCCATAAGCGTCCTAACCTTTGCCATGGAGGAGCTTCTGGTCCCCCCGGCCAGCGAGAAGTCCCGTTATCTGGAAGAGGTGGTGATCGGGAAGAAGAACCCCAACACCTTCTTCCGGCAGGACAATATCTGGTACCGTGACCGGCAGGCCATCCTCCAGGCCCGACTCTTCGAGCCGGCCAGTCGCTCCCTGCGCGGCGTCACCCTCTGGCAACTGGGCGACGACCTTCAGCCGCAGAGCCGCCTGGATGCGGAAAGCGCCCTCTTTACCGGCGGGGCGTGGGAATTCCGGCAGGTGGACGAACGTCAGGTCGGCAGCGGCCAGGCGGTGGCGCCACGGAGCCTGAAGAGCCTTATAGTCCCGCTGTCGCTGAAGGTGGACGACCTGAAGGTCGTGGGGAAGTATGCCGAAGACATGGGCTATTTCGCCCTGCGGCGCTACTGCAAGAAGCTGGAACGGGGAGGGTACGAAACCACTGCCTATCGGGCACGCCTCCAGGCCAAGCTGTCGCTCCCCTTCACCTCCCTGGTCATGGTCTTCCTCGGCATCCCGTTCGCACTGAAGAGCAGCCGTTCCAGCGGCATCGCCGTCGGGGTGGGCGTCAGCCTCGGCATCGGCTTCACCTACTACATCCTGACGGCGGTCCTCATCTCCTTTGGCCAGGCCGGCACACTCCCACCCGTGTTGGCAGCCTGGGCAGGCAATATACTCTGTGCCGGGGCCGGCATCTGGCTGGCCATGACCGTGGAGCGTTGACAAGGTAGCCGCCGGTGGTTTACTTGACAGCAGGAGCCGGTCAGGCTCCAAGAGGAGAACCCACCATGCCCGCACGACTCCCCCTGATCCTGCTGCTGATTATCTTCATCACCCAGCCGGTCCTGGCCCAGACCGGCGTCACGGCACCGGCTGTCAAAGCCCCGGCCGCCAAGGTGCCCAAGGCGGCCCCGGCACCGCAGAGTCCGGCGATCCTCAGCATCATCCCCGCCCAGGCCGAACCGGCGGCCACCGTCACCCTCACCGGTTCCGGCTTCACCGACAAGACCGCCGTCTACCTCGGAAGCACGGCAATCCAGCCCCAGGTTGTCGATGCCGGCCACCTCTCCTTCACGCTGCCGGGTCTCGAACCGGGGATATACGCCCTCTATCTCCGCCGCGAGGACGGTATTGCCAGCAGGACCTACTCGTTCACCGTCCAACCGCTCAAGCCGACGGTCAGCGACATCTCTCCCGACTCCATCCCGTTCTGCGCCACCGGCAAGGAACGGGAGGTGACGGTTATCGGCAGCAATTTCAGGAAAGGGGCAATGGTCCTGTTCGATGGTGCCGCGGTCAAGAGCCGCTTCATCTCCAGCGACTCCATCGCCTTTACGGTCCCCCAGATCAAGGGTGGACTGCACCAGGTCCAGGTGAAGAATACCGACGACACCGCTTCCGGGGCGCTGGGCCTCCTCATCGACACCAAACCGGAGATCAGCAGCGTCAGCCGGGGTGAGGATTACGTGAACTACTACAACCTGATCATCGAGGGACGGAATTTCCTGCAGAACTCGACCGTAGTGGTCATGGAGGAGAGAAACTTCGAATTGACCGGACAATCGCCGATCGTGGACGTACGACGCCTCTCCAGCGGATCGAGCGGTGGGGCAGAGCGGGAGCGGGTCAACTATATCGGCTGCAACCGGATCGTCTACCAGCGCTATCCGTACAGCCCGGCTAACAAGACGTTCCAGGTCCAGGTGGTCAACCCGGGGGGCGAAGAGAGCCCGGCGATATCGGTGAGTGCGCCGTGAGACGCGTGCCGTGACTCGTGCTGCGTGCTGCGTTCAGCGTGCGGCCGGGATCGAAAAACAGGATAGGGACTACGCGATCGTAGCCCCTATTTCTTTTTCTTCCCCATCAGCCGTTTTTTGATCTGGGCCGCATCCATGTACCCCTCCGCCAGACTATCGTCGGGAAAGATCATCGTCGGCGTCGCGTCGATTCCGAGGGAAGCTGCCAGCCTGATCGTTTCATCCACGATGGCAGCCGTGTTGCGGGGGCCGGGCGAGGGAAGCTTCCTGCCGGCGAACGAATCCTCCAGCAGGGAGAGCGAGCCGCTCTCCAGAATCACCTGGGCCTTGGCATAAGCGTTCGGGTGGACTTTCAGGGGAAGGAGCTTGATATAGACCGCCACGTCCCGGTTGGCGGCTACCAGTTTTTTCAGTTCGCCGTGGAGTTTGCCGCAAAATGGGCACTCCGGGTCGGTGAAAACAACCAGTTTCTTCCCGGCCCCCGGGTCGCCCATGACTAGGGCGTCGTCAAGGGGGATCCTGGTAAGGGCGATGCGCCCCGCCTTGGGCGCAGATGACTGCTGACCGCCGACTATCGGCTGCATGCTCTCCAGGCTGTAGATCGGGCCGGTGATCAGGTGCTTCTTGCCGTAATCCACATAGGCAACGGCCTTTTTGCCGTCCTTCTGCAGTTCCACCTCCCACAGGCCGCGCACGCTGGGAATCCGTACCTGGGTCACCTTCCCGAGCCCCTCCAGAAGCTTGTCCGCCTCCTTCACCGTAAGGGTGTGGCAGGAGGAGCAGTCGCCCCCGCACCCCTCCTTCGCCATGACGCTTGGGCCATGGCCGCCAAGGAGCAGCAGGGCAAGCATGGTTCCTGTCAAGATTTTCTGCATCCGTTCCCCTCCCCATCCAGCGCTCAGAGCTGTGGGCTACTTACCGCAAATCAGAAGAGGTGTCAAGAAACGCCCTTTCCCGAGGAGACGGCACAAAAAATGGGGCAAAACCGAAGTCCTGCCCCTCTCACGGCGTATCGTCACGTACCCCGTGCCTTCCTACTTCCTGGCGTAGTTGACGGCTCCGTACCAGTCGACCAGCACGACCGGTTCATTCCCGACCACCCAGGCATCGTGGCCGGAGGGAAGATTCGAAACGTCGCCGGGGCCGAGATCGAATTCGTCGCCATCTGCCATGACTATATGCAGACGGCCGGAGAGCTGGTATTGAAAATGGGGCGCGGTGCACCACTCCGTGCCGGCAATCGGCTTGACGTCCTGGGACCAGCGCCAGCCCGGTTCAAGGGTCAAGCGACCCACACTGCCGCCGGCGATGTTGACGATCTCAACCTTCCCGTGCCCGAACGTCCGGACCTCATCGGGCGCGGCGAAGCCTTTGAATTCCGCCTTGGTTGCCATTGTCGTCTCCCCCTTTCAGGGAGTTAACTCCGTTCCTCTGACTTAATTGTACCCCGGTCCCGGGCCGAATCCATCCCGCGACCGGGGTACAACCGAGGTTGGCTAATACCGGTAATGCTCCGCCTTGTACGGCCCTTCCACCGGCACGCCGATGTAGTCGGCCTGCTGCTTGGTCAGGGTGGAGAGTTGGGCGTTCAGCTTCTTCAGCTGCAGCCGTGCCACCTTCTCATCAAGGTGCTTGGGGAGGGTGTAGACACCGGTAGGGTACTTGCCCGGGTTGCAGAAGATCTCGATCTGGGCGATGGTCTGGTTGGCGAAAGAGGAGGACATCACATAGCTCGGGTGACCGGTGGCGCAGCCGAGGTTCACCAGCCGCCCCTTGGCCAGGAGGATGATCCGGTTGCCGCTCGGCATGACCACGTGGTCGACCTGGGGCTTGATCTCTTCCCACTGGTACTTTTCGATGGAGGCGACGTCGATCTCGTTGTCGAAGTGCCCGATGTTGCAGACGATGGCCTGGTCTTTCATCCTGATCAGGTGCTCGTGGGTGATGACATGGTAGTTGCCGGTGCAGGTGACGAAGATGTCGGCCTTGTCTGCGGCGTACTCCATGGTCACCACGCGGTAACCCTCCATGGCCGCCTGCAGCGCACAGATCGGGTCGATCTCGGTCACCCAGACCTGGGCGGAGAGGGCACGCAGGGCCTGGGCCGACCCCTTGCCCACGTCTCCGTAGCCGCAGACCAGGGCGACCTTGCCGGCCACCATCACGTCGGTGGCCCGCTTGATGCCGTCCACCAGCGATTCGCGGCAGCCGTACAGGTTGTCGAACTTGGACTTGGTCACCGAGTCGTTGACGTTGATGGCCGGGAAGCGGAGATCGCCCCGCTCGTGCATCTGGTAGAGACGATGCACACCGGTGGTGGTCTCCTCGGTAACACCCTTGATCTGGGCGATGCGGGTGGAGTACCAGGTCGGATCGCTCTCAAGCTTTTTCCTGATGGCGGCGAAGAGGATGGTCTCCTCCTCGGAGCCGGGATTGCTCAGCACGGAACGGTCCTGTTCCGCCTTGGTCCCCAGGTGAAGGAGCAGGGTGGCGTCGCCGCCGTCGTCCAGGATCATGTTGGAGAAGCCGCCGTCGGGCCACTCGAAGATCCGGTGGGTGTAGTCCCAGTACTGCTCCAGGCTCTCCCCCTTGACGGCGAAGACCGCGGTACCGCCGGCAGCGATGGCCGCAGCGGCATGATCCTGGGTGGAAAAGATGTTGCATGATGCCCAGCGCACCTCGGCCCCCAGGTCCTTGAGGGTCTCGATGAGAACGGCGGTCTGGATGGTCATGTGCAAAGAGCCGGTGATGCGAGCCCCCTTGAGCGGCTTCGTGCCGGCGGACTCCTCGCGGATGGCCATCAGCCCCGGCATCTCGGTCTCGGCGATCTTGATCTCCTTTTTCCCCCACTCGGCGAGGGATAGGTCGGCTACTACGAAATCCTGAGACATGTCTGTTTCTCCTTTTCTGGTTTAAGTTCCGTCAAGCATCTGCCTGAAAACCGCCACGGAATGGGTTTCTGATACGTAAACGCTAGGTGCCAGCCCGTACCACCAGCACCGATTCCTGACCTGCCCCGCCCGGAAGCTTCTCGCAGCGCAGATCGGTAAATCCTGCCGCCGTAAGCCATTCGACCAGCTCCTCCTCGCCGAACCCGAGCCACTGATCGGCCAGTCGCTCCCGGGCCACTTCCCGCTCGTGACGGGCCAGGTCGGCCAGCACCAGCGCCCCACCCGGGGCGAGGATCCGCCGGATCTCGGCCAGCACCGACGGGGGATCGGCGGCGTGGTGCAGCACCATGTTCAACACCGCACACTCTGCCGACCGGTCCGGCAGCGGCAGGAAGGTCATCTCCCCCAGCCGCAGGTCGATACCGGCCAGCCCGGCCGTGGCCAGCCTGCGGCGGGCTTCGTCCAGCATGGCCGGCGAGTGGTCCACACCGATCACCTTGGCGGACTTGCCCGCCAGGGCCGGCAGCAGGCCGCCGGTCCCGAGCCCCACCTCCACCACGATCTTCCCTTCCGGGACCAGAGCCAGCAGCCGCTCCCGGTATTCCGGCACCGGCAGAAGCGTCCGGGCCAGGTCATCCCACTGGCGGGCGTGGCGGTCAAAGAACTCCTGGCTCCGGCGTCGACGCTCTTCCAGGACTCCGGCCACGGCAGCCAGGTCCTGCCGACGCTCCAGAAGCTCCTGCACCCCCTGTTCGATGGCCGGTCGGATGGCGTCAAAGAAGCTGGACCCGCCACCGGCCCGATAGTAGCTCCAGGTCCCCTGGCGCTTGACCGTGAGCACGCCGGCCTCGGTAAGGATTTTCAGGTGCCGCGAGATGCGCGACTGCCCCATGGCCATGATGCGGGTCAGCTCCTGAACGGTGAATTCACCGGCCAGCAGCACCGCCACCAAGCGCAAACGGCAGGGATCGGCCAAGGCCTTGAGCAGATCGAGCATGAATATCTGGTTTCCTATTAGAGCTATATCAACTTTTCTTGATTTATCATACCACCTCACACAAATACAACAAAAAAAGCCGTCCACCCGGGGGGATGGACGGCTTTGCCTTCACAAAACAGCAACGGGCAGGCTACCGCCTGGAGCCGTATGGATTATGCAGCCTCTTCAGCAGCCAGTTCGGCAAAGAGCTCGTCGAACACTTCCTGCACCGTACTGATCCTGTCGGCGCGCCAGGCATTGGTGCCGCAGAAGACCAGGCCGGTCTCCACGTCTCCCCGCTGGGCGCGATCAAGGGCGGTGACGATACAGAACCGCTCGCCGCTCTCCTTGTAGGAGCACTTTTTCAAACAGGCGTTGGCGCAGACGGTGGCGTTGTCCTGGTCGTAGCCGACGATCGACTCCTGGTTACCGATGATGGCCCGTCCAGGGAGCCCGGCCGGACTCATGATCAGACCGATATCCTCTTTCCGGCACTCCAGATAGGCGGCCTTGAAGGCATCATCGGCGTCGCACTCGACGGTGGGGACGAAGCGGCTGGCCATCTGCACGCCGTCAGCCCCTTCGGCAAGGGCGTGCATCAGGTCGGCACGGTCCCAGATGCCGCCGGCGGCAATCACGGGGATATCCTGCCCGAATTCGGCAGCGATGAAGGCCTTGATGGCCCGGATCGTTCCATACTGGTCATAGTCGCCGGTGCCGATCTGTTCCATCTTTTCACCCAGATGGCCGCCGGCCGTATCCGGATCTTCCACCACGATGGCATCGGGGAGACGATTGTACCCCTTTTCCCATTTCTTGATGATCAGCTGGGCCGCCCGCAGCGACGAAACGATGGGGACCAGGGCCACATCCGGCGCGTGGGCCGTGAGGCCGGGCAGCGTCAGGGGGAGTCCGGCGCCGCAGACGATCACCTTGGCTCCGCCGTCAATGGCGGCCTTCACCAGGATCTCGAAGTCGGCAAGGGCAACCATAACGTTGACCCCGATTACGCCGTCAGGAGCAATCTCGTAGGCCTTGCGGAGCTCGGCCTTGAACGCCTCGGGCTCGGCCTGAAGATAGTTGGTGCCGCGGAAATAGTCGCTATTGAGGGCGATACCGGCAGCGGCAACCAGGCCAACGCCGCCGCAGCGGGCCACATGGCCGGCAAGGGAACCACCGGAAATCCTGACCCCCATCCCTCCCTGGATGAGTGGATACTTCGCCGTATGTTTGCCAATCCGTAGGGGCTTGAGCACGAACTACCTCCTGACTGTTTTACCAACAGTAGCAGAAGCCGGGAAGTGCGAGTGTAATAGAATTGTAAAACAGGGATGACTCCTCTTCCAGACCGGAGGGATGCGCCCATATCGCTCCTTGCCAAGAGGCGGAGCCCATGGTACATCTTCGGCATGTCGAGGCTCAAGCGATTATTCACCCCGGTCGTGACCATGATCGCCATGCAGGTGGTCTGGGTCCTCCTGGTGGTCCTCTGGATCTCCTGGATGGTGGGCCGGCACCGGGAGCTGCGCAGGCTCCTGGAGCGCTACCGTCCGGAGATGGTTCCGCCCGGTTTCGACTGGGTATCCCTAGTGGAGGGGCTGGTGCTCCTCCTCGTCGTCCTGGCTGGGTTCTACGCCATCTTTCTCTTCTGGAAGCGCCAGTCGAGCCTCTACCAGCGGCAACGCGCCTTCATCACCCAGGTCACCCATGAGCTGAAGTCCCCCCTCGCCTCCATCCAGCTTCACCTGGAGACCATCCGCCTCAGGAAACCGTCGCCCGACAAGCTGGAACGGTTCCTGGAGACCATGCTCTCCGACACGGAGCGGCTCAATAACCTGATCAACAACATCCTGATGGCTGCCAAACTGGAGCAGCGCCGCGGCAGACAGAATTTCCCGGTGCTGGACGTCAGCGAATTCATCACCCGTTCCCTCGAACAGAAACGAAAACTCATCCCCGAAGGGGGAAGCCTGACGCTGGCGATCGAACCGGGAATCATGGCGCCCGTTGACAGCGACGGGATCGATACCGCTTTGCGCAACCTGCTGGAGAACGCCATACTCTACAGTCCGGCTACTCCGGAGATCACGGTGGGCTTGAAAAAGAGCGGCCGTACCTGCCAGCTTGTCGTGAGCGACCGGGGGAAAGGGCTCACTGCTGCCGAATCACGCAAGGTCTTCCGCATGTTCTACCGGGTACGGGAGCATGGCGAAAACATCCGTGGTTCGGGGCTTGGCCTGTATATTGTCAAGTCTGTGGTCGAGGAGCACGGCGGGAGCGTCCGGGCGGAGAGCCGGGGGCCGGGTACGGGAACGACCTTCACCGTTACCTTGCCGTGCGCAGAGTGATTGAGAGGCACAACATGGGGAGCGAAAAACCGCACATTCTGCTGGTGGAGGACGAAATCCACCTGGCCCGGGGGATCTGCTACAACCTGGAACAGGAAGAGTACCGGGTGAGCCATGTGGAGAGCGGCGAAGAGGCGCTGGATCGTCTTTCCTACGAACGCTTCTCACTGGTCATCCTGGACGTGATGCTGCCGGGGATGGATGGCTTCAAGGTATGCCGCAAGATCCGGGAGATGGATGGCCGGGTGCCGATCCTGATTCTCACCGCCCGGGTCGACGAGGGGGACCGAATCACCGGCCTCGCCAGTGGTGCCGACGATTACCTGACCAAACCCTTCAGCCTGGACGAATTCCTGTTAAGGGTCGGGGGAATGCTCCGGCGTTCGGCGTGGTATCGTCCCGAACCGGTGGAGGAAGGATACCGCTTCGGCGACAACGAGGTGTATCTCCTCTCCTACCGCGCACGGACAGCGCAGGGGGAAATCGACCTGACTGACCTTGAGGTGCGGGTCCTTACCCTGTTTTTTCAGAACGAAGGGGTAACGCTTACGCGGGGAGAACTCCTGGAAAAGGTCTGGGGCTACGCCGTCGACGCCGAAACACGCACCCTGGACAATTTCATCGTCCGGCTGCGCAAGTACTTCGAACCGGACCCGGCCGACCCGGTCTTCTTCCAGACCGTTCGCGGGGTGGGGTATCGGTTCGTGCGGGGGAATTGAGGGCTCAGGGCTCAGGGCTCAGGGCTCAGGGCTCAGGGCTCAGGGCTCAGGGCT
>CAYSJJ010000008.1:0-9402 GCA_964431365.1 uncultured Geobacter sp.
ATAAGGCGCTCCTGGACGCCATGCACTGGGCCGAAGAGGATGACCGGAACAGGGCATTGGATGCCGTTGAGCGAAGCATTGCGACTATCCGGAAGAATATTTTCCCGGTCATTATCGGTACCGGCGGCTGATTATTGTTAGTATTTTCTAGTTTAATTCCGGGGCAATGGTGCTACTATTGCACCCGAAAGTGCGGACCGCCCGTGGAGGAGTAGATGAAGTCCAGGGTGACGGGCACAAGCCGGCGGCACTGTTTTCTGAACGTGAAGAGGAGCTAGTGGAACCATGAGCGAGAAAAGAATCGAAACCTATCCCATTCGCGGCATACGCTATTATACGCCGCCGGCAAGTGCGCTCCTGGTGGCACGGGACGGCAACGTCAGCATTCCGTACGGAGGGATACCGATACCGCTTCTGGAGGAGGATTTCGCGACGCTGGAGGACGCAACCCCTTCCTACGATGCCGTTGGCCGCGGGATTTATCAGGCGCTGCGGGCCAATCCGGACCTCCCGCAAGCCGAGCGTTACGCCCGCATCCTCAAGGAGGGATATCCCCACATCATAGCCGAACTGGGTACCCACATCATCATGCTGGATAAGAAGGATGTGGAGGTGAGCTATATCGATCGGAAGATTTCCGCCCTTCGGATTCTGGCCCTTCTTGAGCCTGACAATCCGCACATCCCCTACCAGGTAGGGGTGGCGCTCTTTGACCGCGGACTGCGTCTGTCGGGCCTGACCGACTCCACGGTGATAATCTACCGGGCCGAGCGGTACCTCCGGATCGCCCAAGGGCTTGATCCGGAGAATGCGGAGTTGTTGAACCTGCTGGGCGACGTGCTGTACTGTCTGGGAAAATACGAAGATGCCGCCTCATGCTGGCATGGTATACTTTCGCAACTCTCCGAGGCGGAGCGCCCCAAACTCGAGGCCCGTTTGGCACGGATGGCTGCCGGCGAACTCCCCAGGGTAGCGGTGGTGGATTATCTGGAAGCGGCAGGTGTCGCCTTTGACGCCTACACGCGCGAAGAGTATGACGAGGCGGCCGCTATCCTCCGGGACATTCTGGATGATCAGGTGTTTCGGAGTGAGTTTCCGGTGGCCGAACTCAGCTTTGTCCTCGGCTCGTGCTACTCCCGGCTTGCCATGCCGCGCGATGCCGAGTATTATTTCCGCCATGCCCTCGAACTCCGACCGGATTACGAAGAGGCAACAAATGCCCTGGAGGCGCTGCAGAAGAAGGTAGCGTTCCCTCTCTGAGTGCGGAGTGGGTGGGAGTAGGATCAATGTTCGGATACAGTGCAGCCGATTGGATTTTTATCGCCGGAGTCATGGTCGTGATCGTCATCTGCGTCGCGATCAGCGACATGCGGAAGAAACGTTAAAACAGGAGCGAGGACCGAGGAAAAAGGCACGAGGGCCTATGATCTGCTTTTCGCCTCGATCCTTTATCCTCGCGCCTTCTTTGGAGTGGTGATGACCGAGATCGATGATACCGAAGAGCGCCGTCCTCTGGGACTGACCCTTTTGACAGGGCTTTACCTCTTTTTTTTCCTGGTCTCTGCCTCCACCTTCGGTAACCCGTATCCATACCTCGGGACCATCTATGTCGGTTTTCCGGCGAAGATGCTCGCGTTTACCGACGCCATTATCTGCCTCTACCTGTTTCTCGGCACCACGAAGCGGCAGCGCCTCACCTGGTACCTGTTGATCGGCTACAATCTGTTTCAGGTAGTGAATACCATAGCCAACCTGAGCCTGATCAAGATGGCCGACCTGGAGCGGCAACTGGGGTCTCGGGTCAGCCAGGAATCCCTCTGGACCAACAACGTGGCCGCCGCCCTTGCCATTCTGCTGTTGACCCAGTTTATCTACCGACACCGGGACGACTATTTCACCAATCGGCACTGGTACTTGTTTTAAGGCAAGCAGTCAGAAGCTTGACGGGGATTTCCCCGGCCTTCTTGCCGGCTGTCGATGAGTGGAGCTTTGCGACGTGACCAACAATCCTGAACCTGTACAACAGAGCAACGGCGAAGGGCTTTTCGCCAAGATCGTGCATGGCCTGACGCGCCCCATCTTCGGCAATGCCGACGACGACACGAACTGCATCAACCTTTCGGAAACCCGCGGGGTCTCCATCCGGATCGAGAAGCTGAACAAGTCCTTCGGCGACAACCATGTCCTGAAGGATATCGATCTGGAGATCCGAAGCGGCGAGACCTTCTCCATCATCGGTCCATCCGGCACCGGCAAGAGCGTCCTTCTGAAGCATATCGTAAAACTGGTAAGCCCTGACAGCGGCGAGATCTACATCGACGATCATCCCATCTTCAGCCAGCTCAACGGCGAGAAGCCCACCTATCGCTACAGCATGGTGTTTCAGTCGTCGGCCCTGTTCAATTCGCTTACCGTCGGGGAGAACGTGGGGCTCTGGCTGCGGGAAAAGCGCGTCTGCAAGGAGCAGAGGATACGCCAGATCATCGCCGAAAAACTGACCCTGGTCGGTCTGGAAGGGAAGGAAGGGCTCCGTACGGCCGAACTGTCAGGGGGCATGAAAAAAAGGGTGGCCATTGCCCGTTCGCTGGCGATGAATCCTGACCTGATCCTGTACGACGAGCCGACTGCCGAACTCGACCCGATCAATACCGATGAATTGGCCAACACCATCCTGCAGTTGAAGGAAAACACCCGGAACACGACGGTCATCGTCACCCACGACCTCAATTTCGCCCTCTACATCTCCGACCGGATCGCCATGATCTCCGACGGCAGGATCGCCGAAGTGGGTACGCCGGCCGAAATAAAGGCAAGCGAGAATCCGGTGGTAAAGGGCTTCATCTACACCACCACCAAGGGGATCAAGGGGGACTGAAGCAGTTCAAAGTTCGATGTTCACGGTTCAATGTCGAATCTGACAATCATACATAACCTTAAACCTTGAACTTGAACCTTGAACGCGCAGAAGGAGGGGACGGTTGCCGCGACATTTACAGCAGGCAGTATTCATAGCACTCCTGGCCCTGGGGCTCCTTGCCTGCAGCGAACTGAAACAGAGCAGGCCGATCCTGCCGGTTCGCGAATATGAGCGGCTGATCGTGGGGCGCCTCGACGCGGAGTATGTGGGGACCGAAAACTGCGTCTCCAAGTGCCACAAACACGACAAAATTACCGAGGATTTCCTCCACAGCGTCCACGGAGAGCAGCTCACCCCGGAGACCGGTCTGCCCTTGGTCAACTGCGAGTCGTGCCACGGTCCTGGCAGCCTCGCCATCGAGAAGATCGACGAGCAGATCGCCCGGGATGGCGAGGCCAAGGCAAAGTGCGACACCTCCAAGTTTCTCGACATCATGCACCTCCCTCCCCAGGCCCAGTCCCTTATCTGCCTGAAATGCCACTCTGCCGCCTCAATCCCGACCATTGCCCACTGGAATGCCAGTCCCCATGCCTTGAACGACGTCAGCTGCTTCGACTGTCACAAGCTCCATCGGGGGCCCCGGCAGAAGGTCAGTCGCGACGAGATATCCGAACTCTGCTACACCTGCCATCCCGAGGTGAAGGCCCAGAATTCGTTGATGTCCCATCATCCCCTGCAGGAGAAGAAGATGTCCTGCGTCGACTGCCATGACGCCCACGGATCGACCCAGGAGAAGCTGCTCAAAGGGAGTACGCCCAAAGAGACCTGTACCCGCTGCCATATGGAGAAACAGGGGCCTTTCGTCTTCGAACATGGTGATGTCACCGAGAACTGCGCCAACTGTCATGCCCCCCATGGTTCGGTGAGCCCGCCGCTGTTGAATGCTGCCATGCCGTTCCTCTGTCTGCAGTGCCACAATGCCCACAGCGTTGACAATGCATCCGGCAACAGACAGCTTTTTGTCAACCGCTGCACCGACTGCCACTCCCAGGTTCACGGCTCCGATATCCCTTCGCCAGGGGTAACCGGAGGCGGGACCCTGCGCCAGTGAGGTGAGCATGCGTTCTCGACGAAATGCAGAGCGTTTTTCAGCTGCTGCGGGCAAGGGGCGGGCCGTACTCCTATCCCTGCTGCTGGCCCTTTGCACCCATCTTCCCTGTTCGGCAGCGACCGGCAACGAAGGGTCCCTTGAGCCTGCGGAAGAGGGGGTTGAGGTAATCGACGACCAGGGGGGGAAGCCGGCTGAGAGCAGCACAACCCCGCGGCATACCCAGCTGGAGGGGGGAGTGGGCTACCGGCTCTTCTCGCGGGACGGATACGGTGGCCGTGCCGCTCCCTATGAGGATTTTCGTCCCGGCCCCACCGGCAGGCTCTCGTTCAACAATCTCGACCGGAAGCTCAAATACTCCCTGGACGGTGCCTTTCAGAGCGACAGGGAGTATCACGGCGAATTCCTTTTCGACCAGGCCGGCGATTACCGCATTAACCTCCGGACCGAATCGCTTTGGCACAACCTGGATCAGAAGCCGCTCTTCTCGCCCAATTTCCAGTTTGGCCGGGCCGACTCCTTTACCTCGCTCGCCGATTATGTCGCGCTGCCCGACCCGGCAGCCACCTACGGTCTCAGGGTCGAACAGGATCAGGCCCGGGCCAGGATCAAGATTCACGAGTGGCCGCTCCATCTCAACCTCGGGTATTGGCGGCTGCTGCGGGAGGGAACGGCCCAACTCCGCTATGCCGATGCAGCCTTCGAAGGCCCCTTGAATACGGTGAATGGGAAGGCGCGGACTGTCAACCGTGAGACCCACGAAGGGGAGGCAGGTTTCGATGCCCACCTCGGTCCGATAGACCTGATCTATTCGTTCCAGATCAGGGAGTTCACGGACGGCGGAATACCGCGCGATCCCTTTGTCGCCCGGACCGATACGGCCGGGGTACCGGTACGCGGGGCCGGTCTGCAGGAGCACAACGAGAGTCCTGACAGCCGTTTCCTCGCCCACACGGTAAAGGCCCATACGTCGTTGTCCGGAGGGTTGGTTGGCGCGGCATCGTACACCTACGGCCGGCGTCTGAATCGGTCTGCCCTGTCCGACGTCCGCGGGGCCGACAGCGTATCCCAGACGCTGAACAACATGGCCGGTGACCTTACCTATACCCCCTGCAAGGAGTTTACGCTGGGACTCAAATTCCGCCGTCAGGAGATCGACAGCGACACCCCCGCAACCATTGTCAGCGCCTTCGCCCTGCCGTCCACCACTGTTCCGGTCCGTCCCCCCATCGATACCACGAAGGATGTGATAACCACGACGCTGACCATCCGCCCGACCCCGCTCATGACCGTCAAGGGTGAATACCGTGGGGAGTTCATCCACCGTGACATTGTCCATGATCTCGATCCCGCTGTCGGGTGGAAGCTTCCGGAAAATGCCGAGACCCATCGCGGGACAATCGCGTTCCTGAGCCGGCCGCTCAAGGGGCTTCGGCTCAAGGCCCAGTACAGTTATACCGCCATCACCCACCCCTCCTACGATACATCACCCGATGAGCGACACGACGGCGAACTGCAGGCGAGTTACACGAGTCCGAACCGATGGGGTGGGACGGTCAATTACCGTGCCAGGAGGGATACCCGGGAAGGGATCGCCAGGACCGAGCTCCTTGCCAGAGTCACCCAGCAGGCACTGCAGTTTACGACCATTCCCTACCAGTCGCTTCTCGCCCGCGATGAAGCGTCGGATACCGTTACTGCCAGCGTATGGATCATGCCGATAGACCGGCTGACCCTGTCCGGAGGCTACGCCCTGCTCAGGAGTCGGGCCGAGCAGGGGGTGCTCCTGACGAGCGTGGCGCCGCTGGTGCAGGATGCAGCCAGCTATACCAGCCAGGCCCAGGTATGGACCGTCGGAAGCAGTTTCCGCCCGATCGACCGGCTTGACCTCTCGTTGCAGCTGCAGCATATCCGCTCCTTCGCGGAGTTCTCCCCCCTAATGACGGCCGGAATCAGCGAGATATCCCGCAGTTCCACCGAAGAGAACAGTCTGACGGCCCGCGCCGACTATCGATTCAACAGGAACTATTCCTGCAACGCGCAGTACGCACTCCGTGATTACAACGACAGGATTTCATCCCTTTACGAAGGTACGGTCCACTCCGTGACCGCCTTCCTGACCGCCACCTGGTGACGGAACAACGGTTTCCATTCATGCGCAACGGCTTCATCGCACTCCTGATAACGGCGCTCTTCTTCACGCTCGCCCTGCCGGCAAGTACTGCGGAACGGATGATTGGCGTGGTCCTGAGCGGCGATCTCCCCCGTTACCGGGAGGCGCACCGTGCCTTTGTCAAGGCCCTTGCCCAGCAGGGCTACGGACATGAAAATCTCGGGATAGTTCTGCAGGTTCCGAACCCGGACCAGCTCTCCCTGGGGAATGCCGTCAGGAAGTGTTCCGCCCTTGGTGTCGATATGATCGTCGCCTATGGCGCGCCGGCAGCCCAGGCGGCCATACGGGAAGGGGGAGGCGTGCAGGTGCTCTATGCCGATGTCTACGGTCCCGTCGAGACCGGCATTGCCAAGGCCAAGGGGGCGGTCGGCGTTTCCGCCAAGGTCCCGCTGGTGACGCTGCTCAAAACCGCCGCCGAGTACCGTCCCTGCCGGACCATCGGCGTCGTCTACTCTTCACGGGAGATCGGTACGGTGGTGCAGTTGAAGGAGGTGCAGCGGTATGCCGCCACTATCGGTGCTAAGGTTCAGGAGCTGAACGTCACCAGCCTGGCGGGCCTTGAAGAAAGGCTTGCGGCCCAGCTCCCCAAAATCGATACCCTCTTCGTGAGTGAGTCCGTGGTGGCTGGCCGGAATTTCGACCGGATCATCCACCTCGCCCGGGAGGCGAAGGTCCCGGTTCTTTCCACCATGCCGGGCGCCTGTGAAAAAGGGGCGCTGGCGTCCCTCGAGATAAGTCCGACGGAGCAGGGAGAGCTGGCCGCCGAGCAGGCCTTCCGCCTGTTCGGTAGGGGGGTGCCGACGGCCCTGCGTCAGCCCAGGCAGATCGACCTGGTGATCAATCTGAAGACAGCAAAGGCCCTTGACCTGACTATCCCTTTCCAGGTATTAAGTATGGCTACTCGCGTAGTCAAGTGATATAGTCACGCCCAGTGCGGCCCCCGCAGCGGGCTTCGGTACCTTATGGGAAACATCCTGATGATCGACGACGACCAGGCATTCACCAATATCCTGGACGCGTACATTCAGCAGTACTACCCCTACCTCACGGTGAAGGTCTGCAACGATCCTGTGACGGCCCTTGCCGTCATCAAACAGGGATGTCTCGACCTGTTGCTGATTGACCTGGAAATGCCCAAGCTGGACGGCATGAAGGTCTTTGCCTATGCACTCGACTCCGGGGTCGACAAGAACCGCATCGTCATCCTCTCCGGTCGGGACGTGGACTATCTGCACGATACCTTCCCCATGGGGACCTGTCTGGCAGTCCTGAACAAATTCGAGGCAAAGCAGAAAGCGGTGTTGGAGATGATCTTCGGTTCGCTGAACAGGAAGGCGGAGGTCAAGAGCAGGCAGGCCGAAGGCGGTTAGGGGCGCTCAGGCTGTACGGGGAGGGATGTGTGACGATGAGCGGGAAAAAGCTCGTTTTGACGATCTATGGACAGAACCATATCCGGCCCGACTGGCAGGTGGACCTCGCCGGTCCTTCCTTTCAGGAGTTCTGCCAGCGGTTGGGCGATGAACTGCGACGTTTCGGTATCGATTTCAGTGCCGATTACAACCCGGCATTCACTATCGACATAACAAGTTACGCCGATCTCCTGAACGCGGTCAGGATCTCTTCCCCGGCCGACGGCCTCGCCAATCGCTGCGTGGGACATGTGATCGGTAAAAGCGAGCGTCTGGACCTGCTGGAGGATATCCGACGCGCGGTGAACCGTGTTGCCTTCGCCCCCGAGACCATTCCGCCGGACGAACACAATCGTCGGGTCTGTCATAACTGCGGTTGCGGCTGTTAGAAGGCTGCAAGGAGTGAAGGGGCGAACGGTGAAAACCGTGGTTCGTTCACTTTTTAGGTGATTGCGACGGGATCGAGGGTGACTATGGTGGCGGCAACGGCCGCTTCGGCGATTTCCAGGATCGCGTAGCTCTGGCACGGGGCACGATGCTGCAACGTGCCGGGGTTGATCAGGAACAGACCGTCGGTCTGCCGCACCAGCGCCTGGTGGGTGTGGCCAAAGAGGACGATTTCGGCCTGTTCGGAACGGGCTCTCTTGATCAGGTTGGCCAGGCCGTTCTTGACCCCGTAGCTGTCGCCATGGGTAAGGAGTATCCTCCTGCCGGCGATCTCCATGACCTTGGTGCGCGGCTCGCTGCAACCGGGGTCGCAGTTCCCCGGCACGGCCAGTACCGGAATCTGGCAGAACTGGCCGACGAGGGCGCCGTCTTCGAACTCATCCCCAAGGTGAATCACCAGGTCGGCGGGGCCGGCCTCGCTGACGAGCCTGACCGCCTGGGCAAAGTTACCATGGGTATCGGAAAGGATAAAGATACGCATGGGGGTAGAGTAGCAGAGATGCCCGGTGTTGGTCAATCCGCCTCGGGCGGCTTCTGAAAGAGGAGAGAGCATGCAACGTAAATGGCTCTGGTTGGGGATCGGCCTGACCGCCATGATCATACTGCTGATGGTGTTCGGCGTTCTGGCCGTGACCGCGCTCCTGGGCGATACCCGTCCCCTGACCGTGGGAAGCGGCATTGGTCTGGTGGAGGTCAGGGGGCTGATCATCGATCCGCAGGAGACCGTCAAGCAGCTCAGGGAGTTCCAGAAGGACGACAACGTCAAGGCGGTGGTGCTCCGCATCGACTCGCCCGGCGGCGTGGTCGGCCCTTCCCAGGAGATCCATGCGGCGGTCAGAAAACTGAGCACGAAGAAGAAGGTGATTGTCTCCATGGGGAGCGTGGCCGCGTCGGGCGGTTATTACATCGCGGTCCCAGCAACGACCATCTATGCAAACCCCGGCACCATCACCGGCAGCATCGGGGTGCTGATGAAGTTCTCGAATATTGAAGGGCTCATGGACAAGGTCGGGATGAAGTCCTTCACCCTGAAGACCGGCAAGTTCAAGGATGCAGGCTCACCGGTCCGGCAGATGACCGACGAGGAGCGGGCCATGCTCCAGGGGGTCATCGACAGTACCCATGCCCAGTTCGTCAGGGCAGTGGCCGAGGGGCGGAAGCTGCCGGAAGAGAAGGTGCGTGAGATTGCCGACGGCCGGATCTTCTCCGGCGAACAGGCTCTGGCGCTGAAACTCGTCGACCGGCTCGGCACCATGCAGGATGCCATTGAGGAGGCCGGGCGTCTGGCGGGTATCAGTGGCGAACCGCAGATCATCCGTCCCCCGAAAAAGAAGAAGCTCCTGCTGGACATGCTGGTGGAGGAGAGCGCCGGACGTGTCGACCGGATACTGGGGAGCGGCCGGGGACT
>CAYSJJ010000008.1:9412-13085 GCA_964431365.1 uncultured Geobacter sp.
GGTGGCCGCCTATCTCCTCCAGCGACTGGCGGGCCTGGTTCCGCTCTTGCTCGGGATCACCCTGATCACGTTCCTGGTCATGCACCTGGCACCGGGTGAGCCGGTGGAGATGCAGACCGCCATGAATCCCAAGGTCTCCGCCCAGGCCAGGGAGCGGCTCCGGGAGTTCTACGGGCTGGACAAGCCGCTGCACGTCCAGTATCTGAGCTGGCTGGGGCGCGTGGCCAGGCTCGACTTCGGCCGCTCCTTCGCCCCGGACAACCGGCCGGTCATTGACAAGATCAAAGAGCGCATCCCGGTGACCCTCTCCCTCAACGTCATCGCCCTTTGCCTCGAGTTCGGCCTGGCAATCCCGATCGGGATCCTGGCCGCCACCCGTCGCGACTCTCTACTGGACAAGGGGATCACCCTGTTCGTCTTCCTCGGCTTTGCGGTCCCGACCTTCTGGCTGGCGCTGATCCTCATGTACCTTTTCGGCGTCAAGCTCGGCTGGCTTCCCATCTCCGGCCTCCACTCCCTGGGGAGTGCCAAGCTGCATGGCCTCGCCTGGTTATGGGACCTGGCACAGCACCTGATCCTCCCGATTGCCATCGCCACCTTCGGCAGCCTGGCCGGACTCTCCCGTTACATGCGCTCCACCATGCTGGAGGTGATCGGCCAGGATTACATCACCACGGCCCGGGCCAAGGGGCTTACTGAGAGGGTGGTGATCTACCGCCATGCCTTGCGCAACGCCCTTTTGCCGGTCATCACCCTGCTCGGATTCTCCCTTCCCGGCCTAATCGGCGGCAGCGTGATCTTCGAAACCATCTTCGCCATTCCGGGGATGGGGCAGCTCTTCTATATGGGGGTGATGTCCAGGGATTACCCGCTGGTCATGGGGATACTGACCATCGGCGCCGGCCTCACCCTGGTCGGCAACCTCCTGGCTGACCTGGCCTATGCTGCGGCCGATCCGAGGATCAGGCACGGGGGGAATGGGTAGCATGTCGTTCAGGACCTCATATTTTTATTCCATCGTGCTCCGGCGGCTCTCGGCCAACCGCTTTGCCATGGTCGGCGCCCTGGTGGTCGGCTTCCTCTTCGTCCTCTCGTTTCTGGCCCCCTACATCACGCCGTACGCGCCCGATACCCTGGATGCCTACCGGGTCCTGATGCCCCCCTCCGCCGAGCACTGGTTCGGCACCGACGAGCTCGGTCGGGACGTCTTCACCCGGATGATCTACGGTGCCCGCATCTCCCTGAAGGTCGGGTTCGTCGCCGTCGGCATCGCCGTCACCATCGGCACGGCCATCGGGCTCCTGGCCGGCTACTATGGCGGTTTCCTGGACAGCCTGATGATGCGCGGGGTGGACATCATGCTCTGCTTTCCGACCTTTTTCCTCATTCTGGCGGTGATTGCCATGCTGGAGCCCTCCATCTGGTACATCATGGCCATCATCGGCCTCACCGGCTGGATGGGGGTGGCGCGGCTGGTACGGGCCGAGGTCCTGTCGCTCCGGGAGCGGGATTTTGTCCAGGCTGCCCGTGCCCTGGGGGCGTCGGACCTAAGGATCATCTGCAACCACATCCTCCCCAACGCCCTGTCGCCGGTCCTGGTGGCGGCCACCCTCGGCGTTGCCGGGGCGATCCTGACTGAGTCGGCGCTTTCGTTCCTCGGTATCGGCGTCCAACCGCCGACGCCCAGTTGGGGGAACATGCTCACCTCGGGCAAGGACTATCTGGAGTTCGCCTGGTGGCTTTCGCTCTTTCCGGGCCTGGCCATACTGGTGACGGTAGTTGCCTACAACCTGCTGGGGGAGGGGATCAGAGACGCCCTCGACCCCCGGCTGAACCGCTAGTCTGCAGGTTGCTGAAAAACAGCCATCTCGCCGCCGTCCTCGCAAGCTCCTCGGTGCGGCGTAGCGCTGCAATCCCTCACCCAATCCCTCTCCCAGAGGGAGAGGGCACAGCATACTCTCCCCCTCTGGGGGAGAGATAGAGAGAGGGCTGCCTCCCTCGAAGCTTTCTGCGGGTGCGACGATATGACTTTTTTTGAGCAACCTAGGGACTTTTGGAAAATATATCAGAAGGGTTCATATGAGTGATCTGAACAAGAACGATTTCGATATCGAGACGCTGGAGGATGAAATCCGTGTGGACGGCCTCTGCCAACGGCTCCTGCGCCGCTTCTACGACAGCCGGCTGGCGGCGGGTCTCACCCCGCAGGACGCAACCCTCCTTGCCAACAGCGCGGATTATTATCTCCGGGACTTCGTGATCGACCGCATGCATCGCAATCCGTTCGACGAGAGCCCCGGTCTGGTCAGGCAGTTCGCCGGCAACTGGTACATCGTCAACACCCTGGAGCCGAACGTGGACGAACTGGCCCGGCACCTGGCCGGGATCAGGGCCTTCTACCGGTTCCTACGCGAAGAGAGCCTGATCTCCGCCGACTATTTTCAGACGGTTGAGGCCGAGTGCGAGGCCCTTCCCTGGTTCAGCGGCCGGATCGATGCATTCTGGGCCATCAAGGACGACGGCTACTTCGCCTGGGAGCAGGAGTGTTCCCTGAAGGGATACCTGTCATGAAACAGCTCCGCTCCATTGTTCCGGCCCTCCTGCTGCTTGCGTCGCTCCTCACCGGCTGTAGCGTCAACATGACCGATATCCAGGGGATCAATCTCATCTCCGTGGACGAGGAAAAGGAGCTGGGGATCAAGTTCACCGCCGAAATCGAGAAGCAGCGGCAGGTGGTGACCGATCCCGAGGTGAATGGATACGTGGACCGGGTCGGCAAGCGTCTGCTGGCCGGTGCTCGGGACGTCCCGTTTCCCTTCACCTTCAAGGTGATCAAAGACGACAGCGTCAACGCCTTTGCCGTGCCGGGGGGACATATCTATGTCCATTCCGGCCTGATCAAGGCTGCTGCCAGCGAGGACGAACTGGCCGGGGTAATGGCCCATGAGATCAACCATGGGGTGGCCCGTCACGGCACCCGCCAGATGACACAACAGTACGGCTACTCCCTGGTGCTGCAGCTCCTGCTCGGTCAGAACCCCGGCCAGCTCAGCCAGCTGGCCGCTTCGCTCTTCGGCCAGGCCGGCAGCATGGCCTACAGCAGGGGGATGGAGAACCAGGCCGATTATCTGGGGGTGGAGACCATGGCCCGGGCCGGCTACAACCCCAACGGGATGCTCACCTTCTTCACCAAGCTGGACAGCATGCAGGCGCAGCAGCCGTCGCAGCTGGTGCAGTTTTTCTCCTCCCACCCTCTGACCGCCGAGCGGGTGGAGCGTGTGAAAACGGCCATGGGACAGCTTCCTCCCATGAAGTACAGCGGTCCTGCCGACAAGAAGGAGTTTGACCGGGTCAAGGCGAAGGTGAAGTAGGTAGATGTCCCTGTTCGTGTGACAACCGTTGCTTCATAATCATGAACACCCTTCAGGCAACTCTTGACACCATTGTGTGCCAATGTTAATTATGTTGCCTTTAATAATTTGTCTGGAGGGAGATCATGGTGAAGAAGACGTCGGCAGCAATCGTGGCAATCGGTTTACTGGTACTCTCGGGGGCGTTGGCCTTCGGATCGGGAAGCGGGACGGGAATATCCGCGGACGAGGCGCTGAAACAGCTGCTGGATGGCAACAAGCGCTACGTGGAACAGCAGATGACCGGCCAGAAGCTGTGCAAC
>CAYSJJ010000008.1:13095-69808 GCA_964431365.1 uncultured Geobacter sp.
CAACGTCAGCGCCCGCGAGGGGCTGACAAAAGGGCAGCACCCCTACGCAATCATTCTTTCGTGCTCCGATTCCCGGGTGCCGCCGGAAATCGTCTTTGACAAGGGGCTTGGCGAGATCTTTGTCGTGCGGGTGGCGGGCAATGTCCCGGACCCGGTCGTTCTGGGGAGTGTGGAGTATGCAGCCGAGCACCTCGGTTCGCCCCTGGTGCTGGTCCTTGGCCACGAGCGGTGCGGTGCGGTGACGGCGGCGGTGGATGCCAAGGGAAAGCCGGAGGGTAATATCGGCGCCATCATCAAGACCATCTCCCCGGCCGTGAAACAGGCCCGGAAAGAGTATAAAGGGTCCGACAAGGCCGTCCTGGTGGAGACCGCCATCGACGACAACGTCAAACTGGTGTCGGCGAACCTGACCGCCAAGTCACCGGTCCTGAAGCATCTGGTGAAAGAGGGGAAGCTGAAGATCGTTGCCGCCAAGTACGACCTGGACGACGGTCAGGTCCGGCTGCTCCCGTAATCGCGATAACGTCTGGGAAAAAAAGAAAGGCCCGCCAGTGCGGGCCTTTCTTTTTTCGAATCAGCCGACCAGAGATTTCAGCTCTTCGATCATCTCCGCCAGGACGTCGTAACCCTTTTGCCAGAAGTCGGGGGCGAACAGGTCGATGCCGGCTGGCCGGACCGTGTCGGCCGGTGACTGGCTGCCGCCGCTGGCGAGGATCGCCTCGTAGCTCGGGACGAACGCGGCCCCCGCCTCCTGGTAGCGGCGGTAGAGGGCAAGGACCAAGAGCTCGGCAAAGGTGTACGAGTAGCAGTAGAAACGGGTGTGGATGAAGTGGGAGATGTAGCTCCACCCCCAGCGGTACGGCTCGATCATCTCCACCGCGTCGCCGTAGAGCCGGCCATTCTCTTCCCACCAGAGGTCGCCGATCCGGGCGGCGGTCAGGAGCCCCTCGGCCCGCTCCCGGTGCAGCCGCTCCTCGAAGCGGGTCAGGACATTCTGGCGGAAGGTGGTGGCGATGATCTCCTCGATCTTGGCGCAGAGCAGGGCGATCCGGACGCTTTTGTCGTCTTCGCTGGCCAGCAGGTGGCGGGTGAGGAGGATTTCCCCGAAGACCGAAGCGGTCTCGGCCAGCGGCAGCGGCGCATGGGAGTTGACCATGGTCTGGCGCTGGGCAAGGACGAAGTGAAGGCCGTGCCCCAGTTCGTGGGCCAGGGTGGAGACGTCCCGCAGGGTGCCGGTGAAATTGACCAGGACATAGGGGGGGAGCGACGGGGTCATCCCCATGCAGAATGCGCCACCGGTTTTCCCCGGGCGCGGCGGGATGTCGATCCGGGCGTCGGTGAAGAAGGCCTCGATGATCGGACGGTAGGCCGGGTTGAACTGCTCGTAGGCATCCAGAACCAGGGTGCGGGCCTCGTCGAAGGTGTAGCTGCGGTGGGTTTCGCCCACCGGGGCGTAGATGTCGGAGTTCTTGAGCCGGGGCACTCCGAGGAGTCTGGCCTTGAGGCGGAAGTATTCGCGGGCCAGCGGATAGTTGGCCTCGGAAACGGTCATCAGGTGTTCCACCACCTGGTCCGGCAGTTCGTTACCGATGTTGGTCGGCTCCATCGGGTGGCGGTAGCCCCGCAGTTCCAGCTCCTGTCCGTGGTCCAGGGCAACGGTATTGAAGATGGTGGAAAGGACGATGGCATGTTCGGCATGCCCGTCCAGAAAGGTGGCAAAGGCCTGTTCGCGGACCGTGGCATCCGGATGGTGCAGGAGGGCGAGGAGCTCTTCGCCTGTCATCTCCCGCTCTGCGCCGTCCAGGACAAAGGGGAAGCGGAGAGACGCTGACAGCTCCTCGAAGAGTCGGGCAAAGGCCTCCGAACCGGTCAGGTTCTTCAGTTTGAGCAGCTGTTCCTCGCGCTCGGGCAGGGCATAGGGACGGAATTTGCGGACCCCCTCCAGGAAGTGCCGGTAGTTGGCCAACCGAGGATCGTTCACGATCTGCGCAAAACGATCGTCCTCGATCTGCATGATCTCCAGTTCGAAGAAGAGGATCTCACGGGTCACCCGGTTGCCGAACTCCATGGCCTGTTGGGAGAGCTGCTTGTTGACGTCTGACTCGGAATCGGCGGCGAAGAGGAGATGGGCGTAGAGCTGTGGCTTCACCAGCGCTTCGTGGAGCGACTCGTAATCGGTCAGGGCGCCGAGCATGGTCCCCGC
Source organism: uncultured Geobacter sp. (assembly GCA_964431365.1). Classification (GTDB taxonomy): domain Bacteria; phylum Desulfobacterota; class Desulfuromonadia; order Geobacterales; family DSM-12255; genus Geomobilibacter. The sequence goes on from CAYSJJ010000008.1 coordinate 15,299, forward strand.
ATCGAGGGTGGCGACCCGGCCGAGCCAGGTCTCTCTGAATCGCCTGGCAGCGTTGTCGCCGGCCTGGAAATCTCCGGTCAGTTCCGGTGCGTCCGGTCCTGCATAGAGGGGAGCGGTGTTCCAGCCCTGCAAAGGGGCGCTGGTTGCCATGGTGCCTCCTGTATCGTGTGTGGGGAGAACGTGGTGCGTCACGGCCACCCGTGACGGGGGCGTGCATGCGCGGGGGAGGGATGGCGCCCAGCGAACGCGCGGGCACCATTGCAGTCATCCGAACGGGTCTTAGATGAACAGGTGTTCTTCCTGGTGCTCCTGATGTTCCTGCGACTGATCCTTGGCAGTGTAGAGGAGTACTGCGGCGACTCCGGCTGCCAGTCCGGTGATGAACGACAAGACGAGTGTTCCTGAGCCGAAGCCGTTTGAATTGTCTGCCACGTTGTGTACCTGCCTTTCCAGTGAGGTGACGATTATTGCCCGTTCACAGTCTGCGAACGCGCTCGTACATAAGTTCATACCAGATATTTCCGGAAATGGTAAGCGGAAATTTTCAGGAGGGTGGGGCTTCTGCGCGTGGCTGATCCCCTGTTGCAGCGATCGGCCGGTCAGTTCGCTGGTACGGCACACGAAGTGCGGCGTTGTTCACTCGCGGGTGGCGAGAAAAAGAAGGGCGGGCTACCGAGTATCTACCGGCTGCCCGCCCGAAAGCCTCATCTGCGTTATCACCTGCCGGAATCCTTCACCCCGGCAGCGCTGAGGTTTGTCAGCGCGCGGTTACAACGAATTCGTCGCGACGGTTTTTCGCCCAGGCCGCCTCGCTGTGCCCGGGATCTGCCGGGTTTTCCCTGCCGTAGCTGATCACGGAAAGGCGGTCTGCCGGCGTTCCCAGGGTCATCAGGTATTGGCGCGCGGCAATGGCCCGCTTTTCGCCAAGGGCGAGGTTATATTCGTCCGAGCCCCTCTCGTCGCAATTGCCTTCGATACGCACGGTCAGGGCCTTGTTCTTCTTCAGGAGTTCTGCGTTCTTCTTGAGAGTGGAACGGGCCTCATCGCTCAATGCATTGGAGTCGAACGCGAAATAGATCCGCTCAAGCGACGACTGGTTCAGTTCCGCCCCGCTTGTCTGCTTGGCTGCATCGACCTTTGCCTGCTGAGCAGCCGTCTGCGCTGTGCCCGGCGTCTGCTGTGCCGTCTGCTCCGGACGGGGAAGCTCTTTTGCCGGTTTTGCGGCAGCAGGTGCAGCAGCAAGCTGGTCGTCCTTCTTGACCAACTCCTGCTTGGCGCAGCCACCGGCAACCAGCGTCGCACAGGCCAGGGACAGAAGAGCAAGAACTACGCGTTTCATGTGACATTCCTCCTTTTTGTGGTGACAGGTATGATGAACATTCTTGCATCGGCAGCAGGCGCGTTGCCGAACAGAGCCGTTTGTGTTAAAAAGATTACTACGCTTATTGTTTGAATGCAAAATATTTTTGTCGATATTTCAGGGAGCAGATAATGCCTAACGACCCGCTAGTGGCGGAGATTATTGACAACATTCGCCGGGTGTTTCAGTTTGTGAACGAGCACTCCAAAAGAGCGGTCCGGGAGACCGGCCTGACCGGTCCCCAGCTCTGGGCGATCAAGGTGGTCGCCGAGCGCGGGCCGATCAAGGTGTCGGAGTTGGCCAAGCGGATGTATCTGCATCCGGCCACCGTGGTGGGGATTCTCGATCGTCTCGAACTGCGCGGTCTGGTGTCGCGTACCCGTTCCCGGACCGACCGGCGGGTCGTGGATATCGATCTGACCGCCGAGGGGAGGGCGTTGGTGGAAGAGGCTCCGGAAGTGTTTCAGGGGGTCCTGCTGAAAGGGCTGGAGCCGCTGTCGACAGAGAAGCTCCAGGTGATTGCCGGCGGGCTCGATCAGCTCGTGACCATTTTCGGCGTTCAGGAGGTACCGCCGGTGCCGATCGTGCTGGTCGAAGAGCGGCCCCTGGCGAGGAGCAAGGGAAAGCGGGGCGGATAGTCACTCATCCCGTGGGCGAAATGTAGCCGCCCGGGAGACGGGCTTTACGGACCGGTTTTAGTCGTGCCCTGGTTCAGGAGAGGATAGGGATCCTCCGGAACCAGCGATCCATCAGTGCCAACGGTGAGGAGGGTCAGGTGAAGGTGGGTTGGCGACCGCTTCCTGGCTGCATTGAGGCCGGTTCTACCGACAAAGGCGATGGGGTCGCCGGGCTTGACGATATCGCCGAGACCGACGGTAAGTGAGCTGTTGTGGGCGTAATAAACCAACGCCCCGCTTGAGGGGTCGTAGATCCAGAGGTACTTGCCGCCGCGTAGGCGGCTTTTGTTTGTCCATTCATTTTCCACCGCCACCACGATCCCGCCGGTTACGGAGAGGACCTGAACCGGTCTTCCGGTCCGATCGTCCAGGTCGTCCTGGTTACGATCCCGGATGAAGATGTCGAGGGCCGGGTGGCCGCCGTGCCGGTTGCCGTCGTACCAGTCGTAACCGCGGGGCTGATACCCGTGCCGCTTGCCGCCGGCAATGGCCCGGGCCGAGTAACCGGCAAGGGGAAAGACCCACTCCGATCTGTCGTGGTCCCTGCCCCCTTGGGCGTAGTAGGAGGAGCGTATCCCGGGGAGCAGGCTGAGCAGTTCCCGCCGTGCCACACCCCGCCCGATCCGGCCGTCGCGTACGAGGGTGTTGAGGTTGTTGAACGAGCGGCAGGGAGAGTCCGTTACCGCCAGTTCCTCCGTGACCGCAGAAGTTTCTCCCCTGGCTGGCGTATGCCCTGCCTGGAGGGTCAGGCAGAGGAGGACGATGACAAGGCTCGTGACAGCGGTCGGGAAACGGCTCATGACAGCGGCTCAGGGAAGAGTTCCGCCACCTTCCGATAGGGGTTGGTGGTGTAGGTGCTGAATCCAGTGGTCCCAGCATATGCCAGCAGGCACGCAAGACGCTCCCGGCTTACCTGGCTGTCCACCAGGGAGAGCGCTTCGTCGGCGGTGAACCAGCCGAGTTCGGGCGTCTCGTCGCTGGGGGTAAGCTCCCCCTGCAGGTACGTGGCGACAAAGCCGAGGATGAGCGCCGCAGGAGGGTTGAGCTTCGACCAGACGCAGGCCAGCGGTCCGACCGTAACCGTTACGCCGGTCTCTTCCAGGACCTCGCGGTGGAGCGCCTCGATTACCCCTTCCCCCTCTTCAACCCGGCCCTGGGGGATCTCCCACCCCCGCCGGTGATGACGGATCAGTAGCACCTTGCTGTCGGCATTGCGCACCAGGCAGCCGACAACAACGACATGACGCGGACTCTCCATCACGTATTCTTCCTTTCCGAGAAACATAGCCGCTTTTTACTCCGCAACCGCAGCTCTCTTCTACCCGGCCACCCGGCCATTGTCAATGCCGTATCCCTTTGAACCGGCATTGCATCTCCATCTGAACGTGGTAAAGGGAATAGCAGAGATCATCATTAGTTGCAGCGGGCGTTTGAGACCAGCCTGAACGTACTGCAGGTTGAGGGGAGAGGAGGCGGTGTCGATGAAGCGCTTGTTACTGCTGGCAACGCTGTTCGTTTCACTGGCAGCCGTAGCCGCCACGGCCAGGGATGCGAAGCGGACGGTCCAGGCTGCGCTGGGTGCCGACGGGGTCCAGCGGGTGGAACTGGTGGGTGGCGGATACTTTTTCGATCCGGATCATATCGTCGTCAGGGTGAACGTGCCGGTGGAACTCACGGTGCGGAAAGAGTCGGGGATCGTTCCCCACAACATTGTCGTGAAGGCCCCGGAAGCCGGGATGGAGTTCGAGGAGAGCCTCTCCTCCGACCCGAAGGTCATCAAGTTCACCCCCACGAAGCCGGGGAGCTACCCGATCTACTGCAGCAAGAAGCTCCTCTTTTTCGAAAGTCATCGGGAAAAGGGGATGGAAGGGGTGCTGGAGGTGGTAGAGTAGGCCAGCCGGCAACCGGAGAGTAGGGTGGGGGACCTTCGCGGGTCCCCTCTGTTGTCAACGACCGTCCTTAATCTCCTGGCCGGGGCTGACGAAGGATATCCCCTGGCCTGAGGTTGCGCCGATCATCAGGCACTCGATGATCGGCGTATTGATTACCCGCGGCGACTCCCACCTGACGATGAACTTGGCACCGAAGCCGCCGGCGGTATCCTTTTCTTCCAGGTGGATGTAGTGCGTGGCCAGCGGAGCCAGGCCGAGCGGCTTGGCCAGGTAGCGCCGGACCACTCTGCCGGCCGTATCCAGGTAGTCGACCGAGGTGATGGTCATGGGATGGGTCGGGTCGGTGTTCCTGATGCTGAGCGTGGTTGCCAGGTTGAAGGGGAGGGACCTGGGACCGACAAAGACGTTTGAATATACCGGTACGTAGACCGTTTCCCCCCTGGAGAGCCTGAACTCGGCGCCAGCCGGTCCGGCATCGCTCAGCATCAGGGTGAGCAGGAGCACCAACCAGCCGAAGGGCGACAGTATTTCATGGGTGCGTCTGTTCATGGTCCACTCCTTAAAGGTCGTCGCCGGTGTCCGGTATAAGAGCGGTCTGCCGCGACTCGCGGTTCGAGTGTATCAAGATACGGCGGTCGGGACAAGAGGGCGTCGTCACGGTCGCCATCCACCCCAAGATGTGCTATGTTTGGCAAAACTCCGGTCGTCCGCAGGTTCGTGGGGAAGAGATGAAACAGCTTATCGTTCGTTGGATCGTCAACAGTACGGCACTTCTGGTGGTAGCCCATCTGGTTTCCGGGGTCGCCCTGGACAACTGGGCGACCGTTTTCGTGGCCGCATTGGTCCTGGGGCTCCTCAACGCCTTTCTCAGGCCGGTACTTATCTTTCTGACCCTGCCGGTCACGATCCTTTCCCTCGGTCTCTTCACCCTCGTCATCAACGCCTTTCTCTTCTACCTGGCGGCCCACCTGGTACGCGGCTTTCATGTGGCCGGCTTCGGCCAGGCCTTCGTGGCGGCCTTTGTCTTCAGTCTCGTCAGCTTCTTCCTGAACCTCTTCATCCGTTCGGATAACCGGTAGCGACTTACCCGGCTGTTTCGCAGTAGGCCCTGATCTCTTCAAGGAAATCGGCGCCGTAGCGGTCGAGTTTGTGGGCGCCGACGCCGCTTACCTGCCCCATCTCCTCCGGTGTCGCGGGGCGTAGCGCGGCCATGGCCACCAGGGTGGCGTCGCTGAAGACGACGAATGGCGGCACCTGCTGTTCATCTGCAATTCGTTTGCGCAAGGTCCTGAGCGCCTGGAAAAGTCCCTCGTCGTAGGGGAGCCCTTCACGACCCCGCTTGGCCGGCTGCTTGGCCGGCGTCGGCCGGAGCCGTGGTTTCGCCAGGACCAGCCGTTCCTCGCCCCGAAGCAGGGGCCGAGCCTTGGCGGTCAGGCGGAGCACCGAGTAGTTCCCCATGTCCTGCTCCAGATACCCCAGATGCACCAACTGGCGAAAGACGCTCCCCCAGGCGTCCTGGGAGAGATCCCGGCCGATGGCGTAGGTGGAGAGCCGGTCGTGGCCGAGGGTCTGGATCCGCTGGTTCTGGGAGCCGCGCAGGACGTCGATCACATGCCCCATGCCGAAGCGCTGGCCGGTACGGTAGACGCAGGAGAGCGCCTTCTGCGCCTCCACCGTGGCATCGTATCGCTCCGGCGGGTTCAGGCAGACGTCGCAGTTGCCGCAATCCTCCTCCAGATATTCGCCGAAGTAGCCGAGCAGCACCCGGCGCCGGCAGGTGAGGGCCTCGGCAAAGCCGATCATGGCGTTCAGCTTGTGGAGTTCGATCCGGTTCTGCTCGGCGTTGTTCCCCGATTCGATCAGGGCGCGGCCGACGGCGATGTCGCCGTAGCCGAACAGAAGCAGCGCCTCGGCAGGAAGGCCGTCGCGGCCGGAGCGGCCAGTCTCCTGGTAGTAGCTCTCGATGTTCCGGGGAAGGTCGTAGTGGACCACGAAGCGGACGTTCGGCTTGTCTATCCCCATGCCGAAGGCGACCGTGGCAACCACGATCCTGAGGTCGTCCTTGAGGAACGCCTCCTGCACCCGGTGCCGCTCGCGGTCGGGGAGGCCGGCGTGGTAGGCAGCGGCCTTGATCCCGGCGGCGGCCAGCCGCTCCGCCACTTCGTCGACCCGCTTGCGGGAGAGGGCGTAGACGATCCCGGCATCGTCGGGACGCCCCTGGAGAAAGGCCGCCAGCTGGTGGGCCGGCTTCTGCTTGGCCACCACGGTATAGCGGATGTTGGGCCGGTCGAAGCCGGCCACGTGGCAGGTCGCCTGGCCGAGCCCGAGGCGCTCGATGATGTCGGTACGGGTCTGGGGGTCGGCCGTGGCCGTGAGGGCGATGAGCGGCACATGGGGGAAGAGCCGCCGGAGCCTGCCGAGCTGCACGTATTCGGGCCGGAAGTCGTGGCCCCACTGGGAGACGCAGTGGGCCTCGTCGATGGCAAAGAGGGCGATGGGGATCTCCTGCAGCCGCTCCAGGAAGGCGTCGCTCATCAGCCGCTCCGGCGCCACATAGAGCAGCTCCAGTTTCCCTGCGTGCAATTCGGCCAGAACCCGACGGGCCTCCGTTTCCGTGAGGGTGGAGTTGTAGCAGGCAGCGGCCACCCCGTTGGCGACCAGGGCATCCACCTGGTCCTTCATCAGCGAGATGAGGGGGGAGACGACGATGCCGACGCCAGGTCGGTGCAGGGCCGGGATCTGGTAGCAGAGTGACTTGCCCCCGCCGGTCGGCATCAGGACAAAGGCGTCCTCGCCCCGTATGAGGCCGCTTATGATCTCTTCCTGGTGGGGGCGAAAGGCGTCGTAGCCGAAGACGGTTTTGAGGGTCTGGCGGGGAGTTTCGGTCATGGGATCCTGGGGTCGTGCTGTTTCGGCGCCTGCGTCAGGGTAAGCTCTGCGATGACATGCATGCTGGAATCTATAATGAATCTCGTAGCGAAACCAGGTTTTCCACGACGGAGCGGGATACATCGATGAAGTATCTGTCCTCTTTGAAGCAGCTGATGGCCCGTGACATCATCCACTGCAGCGTCTTGCTCCTAAGCGCATTCATCGACGCAGGGACATAGCCTGTTGGATCCATCGCGCATATCCTCGGTGGATTTATCGACATGTGGCTCGAACAGTTGATTGGCCGTATGTCATAGATCATACAACGCCCTTCGTTCAAAAAAGCACATGGTATTTTTAGTTTGAAAAATTCGTTATAGCCGTCTTGTGAATGATCGGCGCATGTCGAGTGGATGTCAGGGGACTCAGCCAGTATTTGCTCTCTCGCTAGGGTCTTGTCGATAAAATCATCAAATAGGGCTTTGTTTTCTATGAGATAAAAAGTGATGAGATCTATCTCTGATTTTGTGATAGGAAAAATCTGGTAACAACAATGATTACAGCCAATTTTGCACTGGTTGAACTGCTTTTCAGCCAGTGTTGACATCTGGTGGTTGGCCTCTTTCATATACTTGAAGACCTGATCGTAGAAGATCTTCCTTTTTTTGCCTTCAACACCGGAAAACAGTCGTGTCCTGATGGATGCGTTTTGGCTGGCCAACTCTTCGATCATGAATGGATCCATCGGGTGTCACCTCACGAACAGAATTTGGAGTGGTTATATACGTCCTGAGGATTGATCAGTAATTCCATCATTTCTGCTGATGCTCTCCCTGAAACCGTCGGCAAAATCGATGGCGCACATCTTCCCGTATCTGGGATGGGGGCCGCAGGCGACCCCTGCCGTGCCGAAGCCGCTATGGAAGATGTTCTTCCGATGTCCCCGGTCCGGCACCCCGTCGTTGATGATGAACTGCATGACCATGAGCCGAGCTTCCTCCGGTCCGTAGCCGACATTTTCGGCGATCTCTCCCGTCCATTCGCCATGCCGCTCGATCCGCGCCCGCATGCTGCCGCTCTTTTTCCCGTAGTGGCCGGTCGCACCGGATTTCCCCTGCTCACGGGCAAGTTCCGACGCTGCCGCGGCCAGCCCGTTCGACCAGTCGAGCTGAGGCTGCGGTGGCTGACGGGAGAGAAAGGCGATCGCTTCATCCACTACCCGTATCCCCTCCACGGTCTGCACGAAGGTGCGGGTGCCGGGGAGCCGATACCGCGTCCCCTGGAACTGGCGGCGGAAATCCCGGAGAATGTCGGCATAGGCACGAGGGTTGGTGCGGGCGAGGTTCATCTCGGCGAGAACCTCCCTGTCGAGCGTCTCCCCGTGGGCGATGGCCGCTGTCAGCAACAGCAGGGAGAGGCAGAGTGGGGCGAGAAGCGTATGGATGAAGCGCGTACCCCTGATCTGCTTCCCGTGTGGAGCGAGGTGAGCCTTGACGAATATGTCGAAGTGTCGTTCCATGGACATGGGGTGTTTATAGTATGTTTTCCAATGAGATGCAACCGGTTGCGCGTTGACCCGGCAATCAACGTTGTGCAGGTTGATGCGGCACCATCGTGCTGAGCTGGCATGAGTGCATCGTCAGGGATTTGGCGCTTCTTTTGCCAATGCTCGATGAGCTGCCTGTTCTGTGGGCAAAAAGGCAAAAGTCTATGGCTTTTCGCCTCCTCTCTTCCTTATCCCCAAAGTTATCAACACAGTTTTCAACAGTTTGTGTGGAAACAAAGCGGCAGTAGCGTTAGGTTTGCGGGTGCTCGGTGCTAACTCGCGAGAGTTTATCCACTTTTTGCGTGTCAAGAAAAAACGCCAATTTGTTGACGATTTATAATCTACGCGGGCTTGTCCTTTCATCATGTTTTTGCGTGGATGAATTGACTGATTCCTGCAGAGTACTGTCTTTGCACGGACGCCGTTGTCGAGGGGTAAATTGCAGGGTCGAAGCCCCCTGCTGCGTGAACAAAAAAAGAAGGCCCGCATCGCTGCGGGCCTTCAATCAGACCACATCACATCCTAAGCACATTCGCTATACCCGCACACCCGGCAGACCGCACACCCTCCCTCGTGCTCCACTATTCCGCCGCACTCGGGGCAGGCGCCCCGTTCCGGAGCCTTGGCTTCCAGGCCTGTGTCGTAGCCGGCCGCCTGCATGTGGGCCTGGATCGCCTTGGCGACCGCGTCCGCGCAGGAGAGGACCTTGTTGTCGCCGAAGCCTGACGGGCAGTGGCAGGATATTCCCAGGAGCTGCTTGATCACCTGACGGGCCTGCACACCGCTCCGCCAGGCCAGCGACACCAGTCTTCCCATGGCTTCGGCCTGGGAGGCGGCGCAGCCGCCGGCCTTACCCATGGTGGTGAAGAGTTCGAAAAGGCCGGATTTGTCCTCGTTGATGGTCACATAAAGGGGGCCGCAGCCGGTCTGCATCTGGTACGTCCACCCCTTGAGCGCCTTGGGACGGTCCCGCTTGAAGACGTGCTTATCATCCGGTGCCGCTGCCGGCGCCGGTGCTGCCTTCTCCTCCTTCTTGCCGGTGGAGAGGACCTGCTCGTCGCGTGAGCCGTCACGGTAGATGGTTACCCCCTTGCAGCCGGTCTGGTAGGCGAGGCGGTAGACCTTCTCCACATCCTCCACGGTGGCCGAGTTGGAGAAGTTCACCGTTTTGGAGACCGCGTTGTCGGTGTGGCGCTGGAAGGCGGACTGCATCTGGATGTGACTCTCCGGATCGATATCGTGGGCCGTGACGAAGATCCGCTGCACATCCTCCGGCACCTCCGGGAGGCCGTGGACGGTGCCGTGCTCGGCAATCCGCTCCATCAACTCCTGGGAGTAGAATCCACGCTCCTTGGCGATCTTTTCAAAGATCGGGTTCACCTCCACCAGGATGTTCTTGTCCATGACCTGGCGGATGTAAGAGACCGCAAAGAGTGGCTCGACGCCGGAAGAGGCGTTGGCGATGATGGAGATGGTGCCGGTCGGGGCGATGGTGGTGATGGTGGCATTGCGGATCGGCGCCAGACCCGGCTTGTCGTAGATCGACCACTTGAAGTTGGGGAACGGGCCGCGGACCTTGGCCAGTTCGCGGGAGGCGGCGTGCCCCTCGTCGTTGATGAACTGCATCACCTTCTCGCCCAGGGCGATTGCCTCGGCGGAGTTGTAGGGAATGCCGAGGAGGATCAGCAGGTCGGCCCACCCCATCACCCCCAGACCGATCTTGCGGTTGCCGCGGGTCATATCCCGGATCTGGTCCAGGGGATAGTTGTTCACCTCGATGACGTTGTCCAGGAAGTGGACCGCCAGCGTCACCACCTCCTTCAGGCGTGCCCAGTCGAATTCCCCCCCCTTTACCATCTTTCCCAGGTTGATGGAGCCGAGGTTGCACGACTCATACGGGAGGAGCGGCTGCTCGCCGCAGGGGTTGGTGGATTCGATCTCTCCCACCATCGGGGTCGGGTTGTCCTTGTTCAAGCGGTCGAGGAAGATGATGCCCGGCTCGCCGTTTTCCCAGGCCTGCTTGACGATCCGGTTGAAGACCTTGCGGGCATTCAGCGTGCCAGCGATTTCGCCGGTCCTGGGATTGAGCAGGTTGTACTCCTGGTCCTTGTCCACCGCATCCATGAAGGCCTCGGTCAGCCCGACCGAGATGTTGAAGTTGTTGAACATCTTCTGGTCGGCCTTGCACATGATGAAGTTCATGATGTCCGGGTGGTCGACCCTGAGGATACCCATGTTGGCGCCCCGCCGGGTCCCACCCTGCTTGACCGTGTCGGTGGCGATGTCGAAGACCCGCATGAAGGAAAGCGGACCGCTGGAGATGCCGGAGGTGGACTGGACCACGTCGTTGGCGGGCCGCAGGCGCGAGAAGGAGAAGCCGGTCCCGCCGCCCGACTTGTGGATCAGTGCGGTATATTTGACCGCATCGAAGATCTCGTCCATGGAGTCCCCGACCGGGAGGACGAAGCAGGCTGAGAGCTGCCCCAGTTCCCGGCCGGCGTTCATCAAGGTTGGCGAGTTGGGGAGAAATTCCAGGTTGGTCATTATGCCGTAGAAGTGGTCGGAGAGGCCCTTCACGTCGGCTTTCTTGTCGAAGACGGCGTCGGCGGCCGCGATGGAGTCCGCCACCCGGCGGAAGAGCTCGGCCGGGCTCTCCAGCGCCTTCCCTTCCTTGTCCCTTTTCAGGTAGCGCTTTTCCAGGACGGTGATGGCGTTTTTCGACAGGGCGGATAGTTTTGCGGGTGATTTGCTTGCCATAAGCCTGGTTCTCCTTGTATAGAGGTGATTTGTAGTATTATCAGTGCTTTTACCACATCTTGTGCTGCGCGGTGAAGATAACCACAACATGTATGGGGTGTCAAGGGCTTTTTTGAACGGGTTCTAACCGTATGAAAAAACGCGACAAAGGCCCGTTTACGCCAGTTTCGGGCGGAGCGGCGGTTTACATTGAACGCCGAATGTGGTACTAATTTTCGGCTATGACAAAGATACGCCGGCCTGACGATTCAGGGTGCGAACAGTGCGATAACAAGATTCTCCAGGAGCAGGTAAAGGCCTTGCGTGACCTGATCGAGGTGGCCAAGACCGTGGTCTCCACCCTTGACCTGGATACCCTGCTCCAGGCAATCCTGGTCAGTGCCATGCAGTTTGCCGAAACACCGGCGGGGAGTGTGGCGCTTTACGACGACCGGAAGCGGGAGCTGTCGCTTCATGCCCACGCCGGACTCTCCGCCGACTTTGTCCACCGGGAACGGTGGACCATAGTGGCTGGCGGGTTGACCGAGCAGGTGTTGACCAAAGGCCAGATACTGATCATCGAGGATACGGCGCAGGCTGATTTCTTCAACAATCCATTGGCAATCAAGGAGGGAATCCACGCACTCATCTGCGTTCCTCTGGTCATTCACCAACAGATCGTCGGGATTTTGTACCTGGATGATTTTGTCCCCCGCCGGTTTGAGCGGTCCAAGATCGAACTCCTTTCCATTCTCGCATCATTCGCGGCCCTGGCCATTCACAATGCCCGGCTTCACAACAAGACAAAACTGCTGGCCATTACCGACGGCCTGACCGGACTCCATAACCACCGCTACTTTCATCAGGTCTTCGGTCACGAACTTTCCCGGGCGAAGCGCTACGGCAGCTCGCTGGCCCTTATCATGCTGGACGTGGACGATTTCAAACGTTTCAACGATACGTTCGGCCATGCTGCCGGCGACCGGATTCTGGCGACCATCGGCACCACTATCGCCCAGTCGCTTCGGGGGGTGGATACCGCTTTCCGTTACGGCGGTGAAGAGTTTGTCGTGCTCCTCCCCGAGACCAACCTGGATCACGCCCTCCATGTTGCCGAGCGACTCCGGATGCAGGTGGAACGGGAAACGGCGGATGCTATTGACAGTCAGCAGGTCGGCGGTGTCACCGTGAGCATCGGGGTGGCAGCCTATCCCGAAAACGGCTCCAGCCGCGAAAAACTCTTCAGCGTTGCCGACAAGCTTCTGTATCGGGCCAAGGGGGAGGGGAAGAATCGCGTCTACTGGATCGGTGTCAATGAAGAGATTTAATCCGGCCCGACAACTTTGTCTGACAGCCTCCCTCGCACTCTGCCTCGTTACCGGCGCCAACGCGGCATCGGTCTCTACGGATGCAGTGCCGTTACCCGGCGAAGGCCTGCAGGGGGTGCCGTCGCGCATGCTCCGTCCACTCGCCGGCGTAGAGGCAACCTACCGCGATCAGGTCATCAGCGAGGATACGGTGTGGCGTGGGGTGATAGTCCTGGAAGGATCGGTCACCGTGGCCCCCCAGGCGACCCTGACGATCAGGCCGGGAACCGTGGTGGTGGCTCGCAGCACCGAACCGGGTGTTTTGGGCGGCACCTCCCTGTTCGTCCTCGGCCGCCTTGTGGTCCAGGGGGATGCCGAGCGCCAGGTCCTCTTCACCAGTGCCTTTGCCGTACCCCAGCCGGGTGACTGGTTCGGGATCATCCTCCAGGGGAGCGAAAAGAAGAACCAGCTGGACAATTGCCGTATCGAGGGAGCAGAGCGGGGAGTGGAGGCGCACTTTTCCACGTTTACCGCCACCGGAGCCGCCTTTGCCCACTGCCGCATAGCCCTGCGGTTACTTGATTCCCTGGCTACGCTGCGGGGGGTAGCCATAAGCGATGCACCGACCGGCATCATGATCCAGGCCGGCGAAACCGATCTGCGGGATGGCATTATCAGCGGCGTCAGGAGAGGTGTCGTCGCCGAAGCCGGGTCGGTCACCCTGAGGCAGGTCACGGTTACCGGGGCTGTCACCGGTATGGAGGCGGAAGGGGTACGGCTTCAGATCAGAGGGGCCGTTTTCAGCGGCAACGAATACGGTCTGAAACTCTCTGCCTGCGAGGGAGAGATTGTCGGCACCAGGGTGGTGGATACCCGTGACGATGGTGTCACGCTACGGCGAAGCAGGCTCAAGGTGCACGGCAACGAAATCGCCGGCAGCGGCAGGGTGGGTATCCGCATGGCCGACGACCTGGCAGCGTTGTGGGGGAATGTCATCCAGAAGAACGGCACTGCCGAACTCTCCTATGACGGTACCGGAGACCTGGCTCTGCCCGGGAACTGGTGGGGGGGGCTTCCCCTGCAGGAATTGAAGAAGAAGGTTGTTGTCCAGCAGGTAGCCGACCCGCCGTCCAGGGTGCTCCTGACTCCGATTCTCGCCGCCCCACCTTCGCTGCCGTTCTGAAGCCTCATTCTGATAGCGGTTGCCTTAATGCCGGTGACATGGTACGTTTTTTAATGCCGATTTTCTTGGATAACGCGGCCACCTCCTTTCCCAAGCCCGAGTCGGTCTACCGGGCCATGGACGACACGATGCGCCGGATCGGCGTGGCGCCGGGACGCGGCGGTTATGCCCAGGGTCTGGAGTCGGCCAGGCTGATCTTCTCCGCCCGTGAAACCCTCGCGGCGTTCTTCGCCGCCCCTGATCCCGCCCGCCTCGTCTTTACCCACAGCGCCACCGAGTCGATCAATCTGGCGGTACGGGGGTTGCTCAAGCCCGGCGACCATGTGGTCACCACCACCATGGAACACAACTCCCTGGCCCGTCCGCTCAGGCTCCTGGAGCGGCAAGGGGTCGAGGTGACCTGGGTGCCGGCGGACCGGGATGGCCTCGTCGACATCCGCGACATAGCCGGCGCCTTCCGACCGATTACGCGTCTGGTGGCGCTGGCCCACGCGTCCAACGTCACCGGGACGGTTCAGCCGGTGGCGGAGATCGGCGCGTTGACCCGGTCCGCAGGTATTCCGTTCCTGGTGGATGCGGCCCAGAGCGCCGGCTGTATCCCGATCGACGTCGTCCGGATGGGGATCGACCTGCTGGCGGCCCCCGGTCACAAGGGGCTCTTCGGCCCGCCTGGCACCGGGATACTGTACGTTGCGGAAGGGGTGGAGCTGGAACCGCTTACGGTGGGGGGGACCGGCGGTTTTTCGTCGGAACCGGAACAGCCGCGGGAGATGCCGGAACGCTTCGAGAGCGGCACCCTGAACGTGCCGGGCATTGCCGGTCTCCTTGCCGGGGTCGAGTTCATCCGGCAGACCGGTATCGAGGCCATTGCCAGGCATGAAAACGAACTCACGAAGCACCTCCTGGCCGGGTTGGCCGGGATACCGGGGATTACGGTCCATGGCGCGCCTTCGGGCCTGCGGGCGCCGGTGATATCGTTCTCGATTGCCGGGAGAGATCCGTCGACGGTCGGATTCCGTCTGGACGCCGAGTTCGGCATTAGCGTGCGGGTCGGTCTCCACTGCGCCCCCATGGCGCACCGGACCATCGGGACCTTCCCGGTCGGGACCGTTCGGGTGAGTCCGGGGTACTTCACGACCGCTACCGATATCGACACCTTCCTGGCGGCGCTGAAGGAGATTGTTGCAGACTAGGTGGCAGGCGTTCACCGCCGGATACGTGTCGTGAAACCACGATCCGATTGTCGAGTAACTTACGAGGAGATTGTCAGTCATGAAGCGGCTCGTTTTCTGTATCGTCGGCCTGATGCTGTTCGGCCTGCAGGCTGCATGTTCACTTCCCCCGGAAAGACCGATCACCAAGGCGGAGTTGATGAGGGCGAACATCTACTCCCAGTTTACCGTCAAGGAGCCGCCTGAATCCGTTCTGGCAGCCCTGAACCGGGACGGAGAGGTGGTCGTGGAGGCCAGTTACAAGGGGAAAGGGGACTTTTTCCTCAAGATCATGGCTACGACCGACGGAATAAAGTACACCGTCATCGAGAAGTAGCAGGGCATGCCAAGATCATATCCGGGCGATTTACGGGCCGCGGAGTGCAGCGGGCACCGATTCCAGTTCAGCTAGGAGTTCTATGAAAACGTATGTAATCGATACCAACGTCTTCCTTTACGATCCCCAGGCACTGTTCAAGTTCGAGGACAATACCATCGTCGTACCGATCACGGTGGTCGAAGAAATCGACCGGTTCAAGAAGGATATGAACGAGACCGGCCGGAACGCCCGCCAGATATCGCGCATTCTCGACGAACTGCGTCTCAAGGGCTCCCTCTCCGCCGCCGTCGACCTCCCGGAGGGTGGTACCCTGCGGGTCGAGATCTACGAAGAAAAGGTGATGAAACGCCTGCCGCCGGAACTGCGCGCCGACCGGGGCGACAACCGGATCCTGGCGGTGGCCGTGGACCTGCAGCAGAAGGAAGTCAATCGCCCGGTCATCCTGGTGACCAAGGATACCAACCTGCGGATCAAGGCCGACGCCATCGGCCTGGTGGCCCAGGACTACCGTTCCGACCGGGTGGAGATCGATGATCTCTACAGCGGTATGAGCGAAGTGGAAGTGACGCCGGACGCGGTGGACCGGTTTCATGGCCAGGGGTGGCTCGAGTGGGAAGGGGGCGGTTTCCCCAACCAGTTCCTGACCCTGCGGGACAGCACCAATCCTTCCCATACGGGCCTTGGCCGGTTTGACTCGGTAAAGCGACAGATCGTGCCGATTCGGCGCGTGGGAAAAGAGGGGGTCTGGAGCATCCAGCCCCGCAACCGGGAACAGTCGGTGGCCCTGGACATCCTGCTGGACGACTCCATCAAGCTGGTGACCCTGGTAGGGAAGGCAGGGACCGGCAAGACCCTTCTGGCCATTGCCGCCGGTCTCCACAAGGTGGCGGAGGAGGGGGTCTTCAACCGACTCCTGGTCTCCCGCCCGGTCTTCCCCATGGGGCGCGATCTCGGTTTCCTTCCCGGTGACATCGAGGAAAAGCTCTCCCCCTGGATGCAGCCGATCTTCGACAACGTGGAACTGCTCCTCTCCGGGCACGAGGCCGAAAAGCGGCACAGCAAGGGATACAAGGAGCTGATGGCCATGGGAATTCTGGAGATCGAGCCGCTCACCTATATCCGGGGCCGCTCCATACCCAACCAGTACATGATCGTGGACGAGGCCCAGAACCTCACCCCCCACGAGATCAAGACCATCATCACCCGGGCCGGCGAAGGGACCAAGATCGTCCTGACCGGCGACCCGTACCAGATCGACAACCCATACGTCGATGCCTCCTCCAACGGCCTGACCTATGTTGTGGAGCGCTTCAAGGAGCAGTCCATTGCCGGGCACATCACCGTGCTGAAGGGGGAGCGATCGGCCCTGGCGGAGCTGGCGGCGAACCTGCTGTGACAGGTTGCTGAAAAACGGCCATCTCGCCGCCGTCCTCGCAAGCTCCTCAGTGCGACGTAGCGCTGCTACGCCTCCTTCGAAGCTTTCTGCGGATGCGACGATCTGACCATTTTTGAGCAACCTGAGAACGAAAGCAGATTGTTCTTTTGCGGGGCGTGCAGTACGCCCCGTTTTCCTTCAAGCGCCTTGCGCCTTGCGACCGATTGTTATGCTTCTACTATCCATTGAGACATCCTGTGACGAAACAGCGGCAGCCGTGGTGCGAGACGGCCGCACGGCACTCTCCAGTATCGTCGCCACCCAGATTGACGTGCATGCCGTGTACGGCGGCGTGGTGCCGGAGATAGCCTCCCGACAGCATCTGGAGGGGATCGTGCCGGTTATCGACGAGGCGCTCCGGAGCGCCGGGGTCGACAAGGCCGACATCGAGGGGGTGGCGGTCACCCGCGGACCCGGTCTGATCGGCGCTCTCCTGGTCGGCGTCTGTGCGGCCAAAGGGATCGCCGCTGCCAGGGGGATTCCGTTGATCGGTGTGAACCATATCGAGTCCCATCTCCTGGCCATACTTCTGGAAGAAGAGGTCGAGTTTCCGTTCCTCGCCCTGGTCGTCTCCGGCGGGCATACCCATCTGTACCGGGTGGACGGGATCGGCCGCTACACGATCTTGGGGCAGACCATCGACGACGCGGCCGGCGAGGCATTCGACAAGGTTGCCAAGCTGGCCGGCCTTCCGTATCCCGGAGGCGTCCGGATCGACCGGCTGGCGGAAACGGGGGACCCGCAGAGGGTGAAGCTGCCGCGGCCGCTCCTTCACGACGGCACCCTCAACTTCAGTTTCAGCGGTCTGAAGACCGCGGTCCATACCGCTCTGCGCAAAGAGGAGTCGCTGGCCAAGGACGACCTCCCACACCTCTGCGCATCCTTCCAGGAGGCGGTCTGCCAGGTGCTGGTCAGGAAAACCGCCACAGCCCTTGAGCGGACCGGCTGCACGAGGCTCGTGGTGGCTGGCGGGGTGGCCTGCAACAGCGGTCTCCGTCGGGCCATGGCCCATATGGCCTCGGCTCAGGGAGTCTCCCTGCACATTCCGTCGCCCTGCTACTGCAGCGACAACGCGGCCATGGCGGCAGTGCCGGCCGATTTCTACCTGTCGCGGGGGCTCGGGGCGCTGGATTTCGACGCCGTCCCGGTCTGGCCTCTGGACCGGATCGCCGCTGACCTGGGGTTGACATGATGGAGAGAGTACGGGCCAAGAAGTCGCTGGGGCAGAATTTCCTGGTGGATCAGAGCGTGCTGGAGCGGATCGTGGCGGCTGTGGCGCCGACTGCTGGTGATCGGGTGCTGGAGATCGGCCCGGGGCAGGGGGCGCTGACCGGCTGCCTGGTTGAGCGCGTCGATCGCCTGGTGGCGGTGGAACTGGACAAACGACTGCTCGCGCCGCTGACCGCAGCCTATGGAGCGCTCCCCCACGTCTCCATCGTCGAGGGTGACATCCTCAAGGTGGATCTCCCCCGTCTTCTGCAGGAGTTCGGCCCAGGGACGTGGAAGGTGGCGGCCAACCTGCCGTACAACATCTCATCCCAGGTGCTCTTCCTGTTCCTCGAAACCCCCACCCTCTTCAGCAGGCTGGTCCTCATGCTCCAGAAGGAGGTGGGGGACCGGCTCGTTGCCCGGCCAGGCACCAAGGAGTACGGCATACTCTCGGTCTTCTGCGCCCTTCATTTCGACGTGGTGCGCGAATTCCTGGTAAAACCGGGCTCCTTCCGTCCGATTCCCAAGGTCGATTCGGTGGTGCTCCGTTTCACCCCGCTGCCTGCACCGCGCTGCGACGTGGGGGACGAGGTGTTCTTTCGGCGGGTGGTGAAGGCCGCCTTTGGCCAGCGTCGCAAGACCCTTTGGAACTGTCTGAAAGTTGGGGGCGTGGCAGCGGATGACGAGACATTGCGGGAGGTCCTGGCGGCGTGCGGCATCGATCCCGGTCGCCGTGGGGAAACCCTTGACCTGGAAGAGTTTGCCCGATTGAGCAGGGCGCTGCAGCAGGCGGGGAAAGTGCTGGCATAGGCAGATATCCTGTGCTATAGAATCTGTTTAATTTATGTACCGGAGCTAACTTGATGAAGATTTGCGTGATCGGAAGCGGTTATGTGGGGCTGGTGGCCGGCGCCTGTTTTGCCGAGAGCGGCAACACCGTCATCTGCGTGGACGTCGACGAGGCGAAGATAGAAGGTCTCAAGCAGGGGATCATCCCCATCTACGAGCCGGGGCTGAAGGAGATGGTCCTGAGGAACAGCGAGGAAGGCCGGCTCTCCTTCACTACCGATCTTGCCGCGGCGGTCAAGGCCTCCCTGATCAACTTTATTGCCGTCGGCACCCCGCCGGGCGAGGACGGCTCTGCCGATCTGCAATACGTGCTGGCCGTTGCCCGGGGAATCGGCCGCAATATGGAAGGGTTCAAGATTATTGTCGACAAGTCGACCGTGCCGGTGGGGACCGCCGACAAGGTCCGGGATGCCGTCAGGGAGGAGTTGGGGACGCGCGGCGTTTCAATCGAATTCGATGTGGTCTCCAACCCGGAGTTTCTCAAAGAAGGGGCGGCCATCGACGACTTCATGAAGCCGGACCGGGTGGTGATCGGCACCGACAACGTCCGGACCGCCGAGATCATGAAGGAGCTCTATGAGCCCTTCATGCGCAAGCATAACCGGATGATCGTCATGGATATCCGGAGCGCCGAGATGACCAAGTACGCTGCCAACGCCATGCTGGCGACCCGGATCTCCTTCATGAACCAGATCGCCAACCTCTGTGAGCGGATGGGGGCGGATGTCTCGGCCGTGCGGGAGGGGATCGGTTCCGACTCCCGGATAGGGTATGACTTCCTTTTCCCCGGGCCGGGGTACGGCGGTTCCTGCTTTCCCAAGGATGTCAAGGCGCTGGTCCGGACCGCCGAGGAGTGCTCCTACGATTTTCTGCTCCTGAAGGCGGTGGAAGAGGTGAACGAGCGCCAGAAAAAGGTTCTTGCCGACAAACTGCTTGCGATCCTCGGGAGCGGTGCGAAGGAGAAGCCGCTCAGCGGCAGGACCATCGCCTGCTGGGGACTCTCCTTCAAGCCCCGTACCGACGACATGCGGGAGGCCCCCTCACTTACGGTCATAGAGAGTCTGCTGGCCATGGGGGCGACGGTCCGCGCCCACGATCCCGAGGCACTGAAGGAGGCGAAGAAGTACTTCGGCGATCGCATTACGTACAGCAGCAATCAGTACGATATCCTGGCCGGCTCCGATGCACTTGTTGTCATCACCGACTGGAACGAGTATCGCAACCCGGATTTCGAGCGGGTCAAGAGTGCCCTGAAGAGCCCCATAGTGGTGGACGGACGCAATCTTTACAAGCCGGGCCGGATGCAGGCCGCCGGATTCTGCTACGTCCCGCTGGGACGTAACGGCAATAACTGCTGCGGGGAGGGGTGACGGCGTGAGGATACTGGTCACCGGCGGTGCCGGCTTCATCGGTTCGCACCTCTGCGAGCGGCTCCTGGCCGATGGCCATGAGGTGATCTGCGTCGACAACTTTTTCACCGGCAACAAAAGGAATATCGCCCACCTCCTGGACGAGCACCGGTTCGAACTGATCCGCCACGACATCGTCGAGCCGATCCTCCTGGAGGTCGACCGGATCTATAACCTCGCCTGTCCCGCCTCGCCGGTGCATTACCAGTACAACCCGGTCAAGACGGTCAAGACCAGCGTCATGGGTGCCATCAACATGCTCGGTATGGCCAAGCGGGTCAGGGCACGCATCCTCCAGGCTTCTACCTCGGAGGTCTACGGCGATCCCCAGATGCACCCGCAAACCGAGGAGTACTGGGGAAACGTGAACCCCATCGGCATCCGGAGCTGTTACGATGAGGGAAAGCGGGTGGCCGAGACGCTGATGATGGATTACCACCGCCAGAATGGGGTCGATATCCGTATCGTCAGAATTTTCAACACATATGGCCCGCGCATGGCCGAAAACGACGGTCGTGTGGTCTCCAATTTTATCCTCCAGGCACTAAGGGGGGAGGATATCACGGTCTACGGCGACGGTTCCCAGACCCGTTCCTTCTGTTTTGTCGACGACCTGGTGGAAGGGTTGATCAGGATGATGGAGAGTGACGGTTTCGTCGGCCCGGTCAACCTGGGGAATCCTGCAGAGACCACGATCCTGGAGTTTGCCCGGCGCATCATCGACCTGACCGGCTCAGCCTCGAAGGTTGTGCACAAGCCGCTGCCGGCTGATGATCCGAAGCAGCGCCAGCCGAATATCTCGCTGGCGCGCACCCGTCTCGGGTGGGAGCCGGTTACGCCGGTGCAGGAAGGTCTCAAGCGGACCATCGCCTACTTCATGCCGCTGGTGGCGGCGCGCTGAGACCGTCGGGAGGAACCATGCGGAAGAGGCTTTACCTCATTCCCGCCGCCTGTATCACCTTTATCCTCTACTTCACCATCTTCGGTGAACGGGGACTCTTGCGCATTTACCACCTGAACCGGGAAAAGAAGGAGATCCAGCAGCGGGTCGATGCCATGCGCAACGATAACATGCGGCTGGTCCGCGAGATCGATGCCCTGAAGAACGATCGCCGCTATCTGGAAAGCATCGCCCGCAAGGATTTCGGCCTGGTCCGGCAGAACGAAACCATCTATCAGTTTCCTCAACAGCCCAAGCAGGATGAACGCAGGCAGTAGCGCCGTTACGGGGGGATGACGATCATGTCACGACAGAGCTGTGCGATCTGCGCTTGGCGGGAAAACTGCGCCAAGCGTTTTTGCGTTACTGACGGCGGTAGCCGGTGTCCCGATTTTTCCCGGGACGTCTCGATCAAGGAACAGCCTTCGGATGAAGGCGTCAAAGCACAGGAAAAGGAGTAGCAGGAGTCGATGCGCGAAACCATTAGGACCAAACTCACCGCAGCCCTTGAGCGCTGCTATGCTTCGGCAAACCTCACCTCGGGTCAGTTCCCCGTCTTTGTTGTTGAGGAGCCGGCAAACGCCGAGCACGGCGACTTTGCCACCAATCTGGCCATGGTCCTGACCAAGCTGGAACGTAAGGCACCGCGTGTAGTGGCGGAACAGCTGGTGGTGGAACTGCGGAACGATGGGTTCTTCGACCGGATCGATATCGCCGGTCCCGGGTTCATCAATTTCTTTCTAAAGAAAGAGGCGTGGCAGCAGACCCTGCTCACCGTCGACAAGGCCGGTGCCGACTATGGCAAGAGTGACGTGGGTGGGGGGAGAAAGGTGCAGGTGGAGTTCGTCAGCGCCAACCCGACGGGGCCGCTGCATATCGGCCATGGCCGCGGCGCCGCAACCGGCGACACCATCTGCCGTCTCCTTGCGGCCACCGGCTGGGACGTCACCCGCGAGTTCTATTACAACGATGCCGGCCAACAGATAGCGAACCTGGCACTTTCGGTACAGGCGCGCTGCCTCGGTATCGAACCGGACGATCCCCGCTGGCCGACCGACGGCTACCAGGGGGAGTATATCAAGGAGGTGGCCACTGCCTACCTGGCCGGCGCGACAATCGATGCCGATGACCAGCACGTCACCGCCCTCGGCGACCCGGATGACCTTGATGCCATCCGTTGTTTCGCCGTCGCCTACCTGCGCAGAGAGCAGGACCAGGACCTGACGGCATTCGATGTCCATTTCGACGTCTACTCTCTTGAGTCGAGCCTCTATGCCGACGGCCTGGTGGAGGCCACGGTGCGGCGCCTGATCGAAAACGGCTACACTTACGAGGATGGCGGGGCGCTCTGGCTGCGGACCACTGATTTCGGCGACGACAAGGACCGGGTCATGCGCAAGGCCGATGGCGGCTATACCTACTTCGTTCCCGATGTCGCCTATCACCTGCAGAAATGGGAACGGGGCTTTATCCGCGTCATCAACGAGCAGGGTGCGGACCACCACAGTACCATCACCCGCGTCCGTGCCGGCCTGCAGGCGCTCAAGGCCGGTGTTCCCCAGGGGTGGCCGGAATACGTGCTGCACCAGATGGTCACGGTCATGCGCGGCGGCGAAGAGGTGAAGATCTCCAAGCGGGCCGGCAGTTACGTCACCCTGCGCGATCTAATCGACGAAGTTGGGCGGGATGCCACCCGCTTCTTCTTCGTGATGCGCAAGCCCGACTCCCAGCTGGTGTTCGACATCGATCTGGCCAAGCAGCAGTCGTCGGATAACCCGGTCTATTACGTTCAGTATGCCCACGCCCGGATTCACGGCATCTTTGCCGCTGCCGCCGAACGTGGCGTGGTCCCCGATTTCTCGACCGTTGACCTGAGTCTCCTCGGTACTGCCGAAGAATTGGCGATCGTCAAGAGCCTCGCCTCGTTCCCGGACCTGGTGCTCGGCAGTGCCCACTCCTTCGAGCCGCACCGGATCACCTTCTATCTGACCGAACTGGCGAGCCTGCTGCATGCCTTTTATACCAAGCATCGCGTGATCGGCGACGACCAGGCGATGACCACGGCCCGACTCTTCCTCCTCAAGTGCGTTGCGTTGACCATACGAAATGCACTTACGCTGCTGGGGATCTCGGCACCGGAAAAGATGTAACGAAATTATCTGCGCAAGCGGTTTTCATTGCGCAAAATTGGGTTACAGTTTCAGGTAAGCTCCGGACAGGTAGCTGTACTCCTGCTGTACCATGATGTTACCGAAACTGAGATCAACTCATATGGCTATTGATTACAGCGAGCAACGACAATCCCCCCGGAACCGTCCCAAGAGGCAGCCGGTGGGGAGATATATGGCAACATTTCTGCTGATGCTTGGGCTCGCTTACGGTGGCGGATTTTTGACCGCCTGGTATCTGTATCGTCCTTCTAGCCTTGCAACTGCCCAGGCCAAAGTCAAGGCTTCCGGTCAGGTAGCGCCACGACAGCAGGTCGCTCCTCAGCCTCAGCCCGCTGCCCCCCTTGCCCCCAAGACCGGTCAGGAT
This sequence comes from uncultured Geobacter sp., assembly GCA_964431365.1. Taxonomy (GTDB): domain Bacteria; phylum Desulfobacterota; class Desulfuromonadia; order Geobacterales; family DSM-12255; genus Geomobilibacter. The sequence continues at coordinate 38,799 of CAYSJJ010000008.1, forward strand.
GTCCCGCTCTCTTTTTACGAGAACCTGCAAAAGGGAAACAAATCAATCATCGGTAGCGGCCTGAATCCGCAGAAGGGGCAGGAGGCCTCCGCGGCAAAGATCGTTGCTCCCGCGTCGAATCCTCCTCAGCAGGCCGTGAAAAAGCAGCCGGAGCCGCAACAACCACCAAACAAGCCCTCCATGTCTACCCCGTCCTTGCCGGCTGAGGAGGGAAAATTCGCGGTGCAAGTCGTTTCCACCAAGGAACGGAAAGAGGCCGAGGACCTTGCATCACGTCTGAAGGGCAAAGGATATGCGGCAATGGTAAGCGAGTCGAAGGTGGAGGGGAAAGGAACCTGGTTCCGGGTGCGGGTAGGAAAGCACCTGAGCCGCACCGCCGCTGAAGAACTGGCTGCCCGGCTCAGGTCGGGCGCCGTGGTAGTGCAGGAAAGGCAATAGTATTCGTTGTTTCAAGTGAACGACGTAAGAGGGGGCTCCTTGTTGACATTTTTTGTCACTGGGGGCCTTTTTTTGTCTGATATAAAAATACTCTAAAGTTTTCGAACAGCGAACCGACACAAAAAACATGTCAAATCTGGCGGTTAAGAAAATTATGATAGTTGGCCCGCTGATTGCTCACTAAAATACAAACAATTACACATCCCAACCAGACTGTTGGAAACACTCGAAAGGAGAAACATATGTTAGCTAAACTCAGAAGCAAGAAAGGTTTTACCCTCATCGAGCTGCTGATCGTCGTCGCGATCATCGGCATCCTCGCGGCCATCGCTATCCCGCAGTTCTCGTCGTATCGGGCCAAAGCCTATAACAGCGCTGCCCAGAGCGACCTGAAAAACCTGAAGACAGCCCTTGAGTCATTTTACGCCGACAATCAAAAATATCCTTACTAATAAACCAGACTTAAAGGAGACTTGGCAATGAAAAAGATCATAGCGATAATTTCCCTGATGATGTTTAGTGCCGCCGGGACCTCATGGGGGGCGGCCAGTTGGCTGACTACCCAAGGCGATGGCACCGTTTCCAACTTCCCCGTTACAAACGTCGGTGCCAATGTGACGTTTGCTCCAAAGGTATCTGCCAACGTGACGGTCGGGTATGAAGCGGATACGACAGCTGCACCCAATGGTGGAACTTGGTATGCCCTTTCGACCTATCACTCCAGCGGCACCAAGACTTACGCCACAACCTCAAACGAAAGCCGCATATTCATGGCCGAGCAGGGTACTACAAAAACTGCTGTCACTAAAGCTGATGCTGACGGTGGATGGTCTGGCTGGACTGCTGTCAAGTAAATTTTACCGGTTGTTAGTGTGAGAAAAGCGGGGTATAGTAAATACTTACCCCGCTTCTCTATTTTTTGCGCAGGAGAATTGTGATGGTTCAATTGAAGAATTTTTTGTACCTGATGCTGAAAACAGCAATGAGAGACAGGATGCTTCATGCGTTGTTTTTAAGTGGAATTATGCTTTTTTTGCTAGTACCTTCTTTTAGTCTCTTTTCCATGCGTCAGGTTCAAGAACTATCTATTACTTTGTCATTATCAGCCATTTCATTTATATTATTAGTATTTTCTATATTTCTTGGTTCTTCATCAATTTGGCGTGATATAGAAAAACGATATACAACATCTGTTCTAGGTCTTCCAATTTCACGATCATCTTATGTACTAGGAAAATTTATCAGTATATCAATATTTATAGTAATTTGTGCACTTCTTCTTGCTCTTGTTTCAATTGCTGTTATTAATATTTCATCAGCTCAATATAAATCAAGTATTCCTGTACTTTGGGGAAATATAGTTGCAGCTATTGTTGCTGATGTATTGAAATATATTCTTCTCAGCGCATTCGCTATTCTTTTCTCGTCTTTTAGTACTTCTTTCTTTTTTCCCTTTTTTGCAACCATAGGAATTTACCTCGCAGGAAGCGCGAGTCAGGAAGTTGCTGAATACGTAGCTAGCGAATACGGGAAGAGTATGTTGCCTTTTGTGCGATGGATTACCCAGGGAATTTATTATGTTCTTCCGAACTTTGCGGCCTTCAACCTGAAAGTACAGGCCATATACAGTCTGCCTTTGTCGGTATATGGCCTTGCATATACATTTATGTACTTTATCGTGTACACCGCAATTGTTCTGTCTCTTTCAATATGGATGTTTGCAAGGAGAGAGCTGCCTTGATCGCCAGGATTGCTTTTGTAGCCTTGATATTGGCTTACGCTATTATTATTGTCCCTTTTGCTTCTTATATGAAAGAACGCCCAATTGCTCTTAAACTTGGGTATGTGCCTGAGGCAGAAATAGTCAAAATTACCTGTGCGGACTATCAAAATGTTCTGGCCCAAGGAATGGTAGTTAAGGTACTTTTTTATTTCGGGACGTTGGTTGAAAAGTTCGAACACAAAGTAAAATTACAGCCAGAATATTTCAATATGTTTAAGACGCTCCAGACATCCGTGAAACTCGATCCCTATAACATGGACGCTTATTATTTCACTCAGGCTGTATTCACTTGGGAACTGCACAGGATAGAAGAAGTAAACGATATGCTGGATTATGGCATGAAGTATAGGACATGGGATGACCAGTTGCCTTTCTTTGCCGGATTTAATGCCGCCTATTTTCAGAAGGATTACGGTGCAGCCGCACGTTATATGAAAAAAGCGGCTGAGATATCAAAAAATCCTCTTTACACGACCCTTGCCGCCCGATATTTCTATGAGGCTGGACAGAATAGTCTGGGGCTAATTTTTATTGATTCAATGCAGGCAGGGGCAAAAGATAAGAAGGTACAGAAGTTGTATCTGTTGAGAAGACAGGCGCTCATTGGAGTAAATATAATTCAAGATGCACTGAAAAAATATCACCAAGTTTTCCATAAAATGCCTTCGAATATTTCAGATCTGGTTTCCGGCGGCTATTTGAGCAAAATTCCTGTTGATCCTTACGGTGGGCAGTTTTATTTAACGTCAGATGGAAAAGTAAAAACAACCAGTAACTTTGCTTTTGTTGCTAGTCCTAAATAATATAATCATGAAACTTAGATATATGTTTTATATACAATACTTGAGGCAATTATGAAGGCTATCGAAATATCCCATCTATTTAAGACATATAAAGGCAAAAGAGGAAGTAAAGTTGAAGCATTGTCAGATCTCTGTCTAGAAATTGACACGGGAGAAGTTTTTGGGTTTCTTGGGCCTAATGGTGCCGGGAAAAGTACGACCATAAGAACTGTTATGGGTCAGATCAAGCCTACCAGCGGGTGTGCCAAAATTTTCGGTACCTCTGTCACCATCACCTCCTCACGATTAAAGGTTGGTTACCTGCCTGAGAATCCTGCCTTCTATGATTTTTTAACTGCCCGTGAATACCTCATGTTTGTCGGCAGAACTTTTGGCATGTCTGATAACCTCATTACCTCTGAGTCAGATAGGATCTTGAAGCTCTTGGAACTTGGCGATTCCTGTAACCGATCAATCCGCGGTTTTAGCAAAGGGATGGTTCAAAGGCTTGGGCTTGCCCAGGCAATGCTACATGATCCCGATCTGTACATACTGGATGAGCCTATGAGCGGCCTTGACCCTATAGGTCGCGCATTGGTAAAGGACATTATCAAGGACCTTAAAGATCGAGGTAAAACTATTTTTTTCAGCACTCATGTCACTGCAGATATAGAAGCTGTATGTGACAAGGTTGGAGTTATAGTTAAGGGAAGGTTAGAGACTGTTGATAAAGTCGAAAATATTTTGCGTAGTGGTATTGAAGGCTACTCTATTCTTTTGAGCAACTCAGGAAATATGGAAAAGGTCTACGTAGATAAACACGATTTGAAAAGGTTCATGGAAAAGGTGACTACTTTGAATGTGACTATCGAATGTATAGAGCAAAAAAGAAAGGACATGGAATCATTTTTTCTCGATATAGTCAGCAAAGATAAAGATGAAAGTTAGAAGAAGGTATCAAATATTCTTTTTGTTGCTGGTCGTCCTGGTTATTTACTTTCCGGCTATTTCAGGAGAGGTCAACACAGTAGATGACGTACATATTATCAGTGCCTATGGGATTAATGGCCATTTGACCCTTAAGGATATATTCCTGCCTGCCGGTCAGTTCTATTTCCGCCCACTTGTTGAACTTACTTATTTCATTGACAATCTTTGTTGGGGACTTGATGCTAGCTTCATGCATCTGGAAAATATACTTTTCCACGCCCTGAACGTCATCCTTGTTTATTTTATAGCAACAAGAGTTTCGGTCATGTTAGGTGACCTACCGGCGCTCCCCTTTGTCAGTTCCTTGCTTTTTGCGCTTCATCCAATCAATGTTGAAGCAGTTAGTTGGATTGCCGGGAGGACCGATTCCTTAGCTGCATCCTTTATACTTTGTTCCACTTTTCTTCTTCTGACGGGAATCAAGCCAGCGCGGATTAGTTATCTTCTCTTGTCACTAGTGGCCTTGATTCTCTCTCTTTTTGTCAAGGAGACGTCGGTTGTGCTTCTGCCAGCTTCTCTTCTGTTTGTCGTATCTCTGCCCAAGAGCGGGGATGCGATGCGTGATGATGACCGCAATTTAGACACAAGGCTTATCTGGATATATCTTTTAATGATGGCTTTAATTTCTTTTTTCATTGCGTTTCGTCTTTTCTTGAAACCTTCCGGCAGCGATAACGCCTTTTCAATGGTTATGCTCAAGAACTATAATACGATCGAACTGCTATCCTTATCCATGAAGGCAATGGGTTTCTACCTTAAGAAACTATTTTTCCCATACCCTCTCAATTTCGCCATTCATACAGTTAGCGACTGGTATCTGCCGCTCGGAGCAGTTGTGCCATTGTTCTGTCTCTATATGATGTCCAAGCGGGATTTGTTGAGTTCATTCAGTGTAGTTGGTTTGCTTTTCACCGTCCCTGCGATTGTTGCCGGTGCAGCAGGAATTAATTGGACTCCTTTCGCAGAAAGGTATCTCTATATTCCGACAGCGTTCCTTTCAATAGGTGTGTCGGGTCTCATTTTAACGTCCGCTTCAAGTATGAAGCGTGAATGCCGTGTTTATCAATGCCTTGGACTCCTGGCTATCCCAGTTGCCTTTACAACCTTTGAAAGGAATCTTCTTTGGCGCGATAACCTTGCACTGTATCGTGATGCTGCCGAGAAATCTCCTGGCTTCGGAGATATTCACAATGAGCTTGGCGTTGCACTTTTGAGGAATGGGCAGAGTTCTGAAGCAACTCAGCATTTCAGTCTGGCAGAGAAGCTGTCAACCCGGCCGTTGATACGAGAATTCGCCAGGATGAACCTGCTGTATACCGCACTTCAAGGGAAGACCCTGTATGAAAAAAAGAATATCTTGCACGATTTCGTTGATGAACATAGGCAAGCTTCTCCAGAAGTCGTGAAGATGCTCCGTGGCGTTGTCATGGAGATCCTGCAGACCGAAAAGGATATGGATAGACGTGTACTCCTTATCAAGGAGGCAATCGCATTGAATGACCGACTGTATCGAGAAGTAGAGGATTCTTTTTACTTGTACTGCAATGGTCGGTTGATGCTTGCATTGGGCAATCACTCTGCAGGCCTGGACTACTTCCGTAAAACGGTTATTTCTGCTCCCATGGGTGCTTACTATCTGCAACCTGCTCAGAAATTGGTTGAAGGGCTGGAAAACAATGAATAGTCCGCTCGCCTTGCTACGAATCGTAAGGCCGGCTCAATGGCTGAAAAATCTGATGCTATTTTTCCCTCCATTTCTTGGGGGGACGTTGTTCGTCCCTGGGACGCTGGAGAAGGGGGGAATGCCTTTAGTTGCCTTCTGCATGGCATCAAGTTCGACATATGTTCTTAACGACATTGTAGATGTCGAACTGGACACGCTCCATCCCCGGAAAAAGACACGGCCCATTGCTGCTGGGGAGATATCGTACGCTTTTGCCGCTACTTATGCCGCATTCTTAGCAGTTTGTGCAATCCTTATCAGTTGGAGCGTTTCGATCAGATTTCCTTATTACATAATTCTGTATCTCCTTGTCTCTTGCCTTTATTCTCTTAAATTCAAGAATGTTCCGATACTCGACATCTTCTCCATTTCTTTGGGGTTTGTTATCAGGCTACTGGCAGGCGGTGAAGCGTTCGATACAGTGATTACCGAATGGCTTCTGCTTACGGTGTTTTTGCTCGCCATGTTTCTCAGCACCGGCAAAAGACTCGGTGAATTGTTGATACTTGGCAAGGAGGCCGGTTCTCACAGAAAGTGCCTGTTCAGCTATCCACCTGGTTTCCTGGAAGGGATACTGTATCTGACCGGTGCAACGGTCCTCATGACCTATACAATGTATTCCCTTCCTCATCCTCCCTTGGTCTATACTGTGCCACTTTGCGCCTTTGGGCTTCTGCGCTACATTCTGCGGGTGAAGTCTGGTGCGGGCGGGGATCCGACCGACTCTCTCTTGAAAGATTTTCAGCTTGCGGTTGTCGGCCTCCTATGGGTGGCAGCGGTGGGATGGAGTGTTTACCGTTGAGTCTCCAAACGTACATCGTGCTGGTCAATTATAACGGGTGGGCCGATACACTTGAGTGTCTGGATTCGCTGTATCGCCTTGACGATGACGCATTCACCGTAGTGGTTGTGGATAATGGTTCGACAGATGGATCTATGCAGTCAATCTCAGACTGGGCGGATGGCAATATCAGCCAGTTTCGGCAAAGCGACGCGACTTCCCAAAAGGGTGAACAAACGTTACGCTATGCAGTTTATAGTGTTGATTCTGCGAAATCGGGAGGAGACCCTCTCGATTCATCCCGTCTGGTCCTCGTTCGTAACCCGGTCAACCTTGGCTTTGCAGGCGCTAACAACATTGGGATCCTTTTCGCACTGTCGCGCGGAGATGCCGCCCGGGTCTGGCTTCTCAATAACGACACGGTCGTACATCCTAGAGCCCTTGCTGCCCTCATCCGTCGGATGGATGGCCAGCCAAAATGCGGAATGTGCGGTTCAACCCTGCTTTTTTACAACCGCCCCGACCGCGTGCAGGCTTATGGCGGAGGCCGATATGTGACGTTCCTCGGTCTCTCCTGGCATATCGGATTCATGAAGAGAGCTGTTCGGTTGCCTGATTCTGTACGGGCTGAGAGGTTGATGAACTATGTGGTGGGCGCTTCCCTTTGTGTCAGTAGGGAGTTCTTGGAAGAGGTAGGCTTAATGGCCGAGGATTATTTTCTCTATTTCGAGGAGGTTGACTGGTCGTTTCGGAATCGCGGCAGATTTCGTCTAGCCTATGCGCCGGAAAGTATCGTTTATCACAAGGTAGGTTCTACCGTTGGTACCAGTAGCAATCCTCTCAAAAAAAGTCCACTGTGTGATTATTATAATCTTCGGAACCGTCTCAAGTTTACCCGTAGGTACGCGCCGTGGGCTCTGCCGGGAGTTTGTTGCGTAATGGTCCTAGCTGTCTTGCTCCGCCTTATGCTTGGTCAGTGGCAGATGGCATACACAGCGCTGCGAATTTTGAGCGGTATGCAGGCTCAGGTCAAAGGCTGATACGGCGTGTCACGATGAAGATATCAATAATAACGGTTACCATGAATGCAGACCGTTTTTTGCGTGGGACTATCGAAAGTGTTATCGGCCAGGATTTCGACAGTTACGAGTATATTGTTATCGACGGTGGCTCCCATGATGCCACGCAGTCGATTGTTGACGAATATGCCGCCCACAACGACCGAATCCGGTTTCTTTCTGGACCTGATCGAGGGATTTCCGATGCCATGAACAAAGGGGTCGAATTCGCGACCGGAGATATTCTCGTTTTCCTCCATGCAGACGACTTTTTTGCCGCCCCGACAGTATTACGACGTGTTGCCGGGTGGTTCGAAGATAACCCTGCTATCGCCTGGCTGACTGGCGGAATTAGGTTTGCGGACTATCAAGGCCGACCGATCAGAGATGTCGCGGCACGGTGTTATTCTTATCGTCGCCTTTTGCGCGGCAACATCATTTTTCATCCGGCAACGTTCATAAAACGTGAGGCCGTGATCAGGGCTGGAGGTTTTTCTACTGTCCTGAAGTACGCTATGGACTATGACCTGTGGCTTCGATTGGGTAAGATCGCACCACCTTACGTTGTCGATGACGTTTTGACCTGCTTTCGGGTTCATGGTGGGAGCCGTTCGTGCCGTTATGCGGACGATGCCTTTGCCGAGGAGTGGGAGGTGCGCAAGCGGGCATTGGGCCAAGCAACAGTCTCTTATTATCTTCATTTCGGGTATTATCTGCTAAAGCGGATCATCTACGGACGTTTTTTTAAGAGGTGGATTACGACAGAGGAGAATGCCCATGTTCGAATCGATTAAAAAGGCATGCTTGAAGTTGACAGGGCATACTAATAATACCGTTGCCAATAATCTGAGAGTATGGTCGGAATGGGACTGGTCACAGTTTGGTGAAGAATGGTCCAATACAGAGGAGTGGAAGACGAGTTTAGTGCATGATGTGCTAAATTATTACGTTTACGATCGGGCAAGAGTCCTTGAAATAGGTCCTGGGGGAGGTCGGTGGACTGAGTATCTTTTGCACAGGGCCGCTAGTTTGGTTTTGGTTGATGTCACGCCTGAATGTATAGATATCTGTAAAAGCAGATTCAAGGATCATGACAACATTGAATATCATGTTAACGACGGTCTCGGCTTAACATTTATTGCTGACTCGTCGATCGATTGCATTTGGTCATGGGATGTATTTGTCCATATACAATCTAGCGATATTAAAGTCTACATTCAGCAGTTCCACAGAATTCTCAAGGATGGCGGTACTGCGGTAATTCATCATAGCAAGAACGGGATTAGCAGAACTGGCTGGCGAAGCGATATGACCGATAAAAAAATGGTCGAATTCTGCAGCAACTACGGCTTGACCGTGGAGCGACAATTTGAGGAGTGGCAGGAGGGGAAGCAGCGGATCTGGCCGGGACTCCCCCTCGAAAAGAGCCCAGATATCATCTCTGTCCTGCGGAAATCCTGAGTTTGAGACCGAATGCCGAAAGTTAGCGTCATCATACCCTGCTTCAACCAAGGAGGTTATCTGGACGAAGCGGTCGACTCGGTGTTACAGCAAAGTTACAACGACTACGAAATAATCGTTGTCAATGACGGGTCTACCGATCGAGCTACGCTAGCTAAACTGAGCGATTACAATAAGCCCAAAACCAGTGTCATTCATACCCCTAACCGGGGCCTTGTTTCGGCAAGAAATATTGGCATCTACGAAGCGCGGGGGGAATACATACTCCCCCTAGATGCCGATGATAAGATCGGCAAGGGATATCTGGACGCGGCTGTTACGATTCTCGATGACGACTCCCAGGTCGGCGTTGTCTACTGCACGGCAGAAAAGATCGGTGCGGTACAGGAGTATTGGGATTTGCCCGAATTCATCCCGGAAAGGATGTTGCTTGATAATCTCATCTTCTGTACCGCACTGTTCCGCAAGGTGGACTGGCAGACAATTGGTGGCTACAGACAGAACATGAAATATGGATGGGAAGACTGGGATTTTTGGCTATCCATGGTGGAACTCGGTAGAAAAGTGGTCAGGATTCCTCATGTTCTTTTTTATTACCGAGTAAACGATGTTTCAATGAATAGTTCAATGACTTACGCTCAGAAATCCCTCATGATGATTAACTTGGTCAGAAACCATAAAAGGCTCTACTTCGCTAATATAGCAACCATTTTTGGCGCCTTGTTTAAAAAACGAATGCTAAGGAAATCGCGTGTTTGATAATCCGAATTCGGGTGAATGGACGTGCATTATCCGTCCTAAAAACAGATGGTTTGACATTCATCTCTCAGAGTTGTGGCGTTACCGCGATCTCGTAATGCTCTTTGTCCGCCGTGACTTTGTGGCCGTTTATAAACAGACTGTTCTCGGCCCTCTTTGGTTTTTACTGCAGCCCCTTTTCACGACCTTAGTTTTTACGGTGATATTTGGGAAAATAGCTAATATCCCCACAGGTGGTGTGCCGCAACTTCTCTTCTATATGTCGGGGATAGTGGTCTGGAATTATTTCTCAAACTGTCTTAACGCAACCTCTAACACCTTTGTTGCTAATGCCGTAATTTTTGGGAAAGTATATTTCCCCCGACTTACTGTTCCCCTATCTATAGTTATAAGCAATTTGATAACCTTCATAATCCAGCTCTCTCTTTTCCTAGCGTTTTACTGCTATTTTTATGTCAAGGGAGCAATCCTCTCTCCCAGTCCCCTGCTGCTGATGGTCCCCGTACTGGTTTTGCAGTCGGCTTTGCTTGGACTTGGTGTCGGGATAATCGTGTCATCCCTGACTACAAAGTACCGGGATCTTAGCTACCTCGTCTCTTTTGGCGTGCAACTATGGATGTTTGCCTCTCCGGTGGTATATCCGTCTTCTCTGGTTCCTGAGCGGTGGAGGTGGCTATTAGGCCTAAATCCTGTTACACCGATTATAGAAACATTTCGATATGCCTTTCTCGGTGTGGGGGGGCTCCAGCTCAAGCAGCTAATCTTGAGTTGGACCATAACGTCGATAGTTCTTTTGATTGGAATCGTATTGTTCAGCAGGATAGAAAAAGGTTTCATGGATACGGTGTAATAGTTCTCTGGACAGGAATATATCTGGGGCGAAATCAGCGCCCCGACACAGTAAGAGCCATGGGTGATTCCATTATTGAAGTCGAGAGCCTAGCCAAGGAGTATCGTCTTGGTGTTATCAGTCACCAGACACTGACAAAGGATCTCCAGAGTTGGTGGGCCAGAGTGCGCGGGAAAGAGGATCCCAATGCACCGTTGGTGTCTCAACAGGGAGACAATGCTTCCTCGGGAAGATTTTGGGCCTTGAAAGACGTCACTTTCCAGGTCAGGCAGGGTGACGTTGTTGGCGTTATCGGACGAAACGGCGCGGGCAAATCAACCTTGCTGAAAATTCTGTCCCGAGTAACATCGCCTTCCAGGGGAGAGGTCAGGCTGAGGGGGCGTGTCGCGAGCCTTCTGGAGGTAGGTACTGGATTTCATCCAGAATTGACCGGTCGGGAGAATATATTCCTGAACGGTGCCATCCTTGGTATGGACAAAAATGAGATTCGGCGTAAGTTTGATGAGATTGTTGACTTTTCCGAAATCGGAAGGTTCATTGATACCCCGGTTAAACGGTATTCATCGGGGATGTACGTGCGTCTTGCCTTTGCTGTGGCGGCGCACCTAGAACCGGAAATCCTTGTTGTGGATGAAGTCCTGGCGGTCGGCGATGCTCCGTTCCAAAAGAAATGTCTTGGCAAAATGGGGGAGGTGGCGGGTCAGGGACGAACTGTTTTATTTGTGTCTCATAATATGCAGGCTATTAAGAATCTCTGTGATCGTGGGATATTGATCGACAAAGGACGTATCGCATACGACGGAACTGCGGATGAGGTGGTGGGAGCATATCTATCGCAGGTGAAGCATTCGGCTTTCAACAGTAACATTACGCCGGATATGCATACTACGGTTCGTCCCGGCTTGGAAATCATCCGTCTGGAATTGCTGGACAGGAATGGTGAAAGGATTTCCTCGCTGCTGATGGACGAAACCTTTTGCCTGCGCATATTCTTCCGGATCCACAATCCGGAGCAGGGGTATCGTGTCGGGATCGTCTTTTCCACGATGGATCACACCAAAATTGCCACAATAATCAGTACACAAGAGGGCAGATCGCACATTTACGGTGATGAGAACAGGATTTACGCTGTATCAGTGCAGCTTAATAATGTGTTCATGGCAGGCAGCTATAATGTCAGCCTTCATGTAAAGAGTGCGCTGGGTGAGGCCGTCGATGTCGTTGATGGCTTCACTCTGACGGTAGATCCTGTGTCAACCGGCCGAGGTGACAACAGGGGGGCTGGCGTCGTTTGGGTACCATCTGCGTGGACCGAAGTGACAGAGGCTGGGGTGTGAACTAATGCTTGAAAAACTGAAGAGAAAATTTGTGAATTGTAGGCAATCCCTCGACCTTTGGTCCCATCGAAGACGTCTCGCCAAGGCTGTCGATTACTCAAGCGATGAGTACCGAGCCTACCTCGATTTACAGCTTGAACGCACCCTTGCCAAGCGTCGGCCAACCCCCCCTGATCGAGACCTCGAATTAATGGCCCGTGTTGCCGGATTGATTACGATCAGCGAACGGGATGTCTTGTGCGTAGGGTGCAGAGACGCAGCCGAGATTGAGTATTTTAGCAGCAAAGGGGCACGGAGGGTATGTGGGATTGACCTTTACAGCGAGTGTAAAGACATCGTTGTGATGGATATGCATGATATGAAATTCGACAACAGCAGTTTTGATTTGTTATACAGTTCGCATTCCCTTGAGCATGCATTGAATGTAAGAAAAGCGATAAGTGAATTTGTCAGGGTTGTTCGTAATGGGGGCTCAATTGTTGTTGAGGTTCCTGTCAATTATGAGGTAAGGGGAGCTGATCTAGTCGATTTTGGCTCTCTAGAAAACCTGCACGATCACTTTAAACCGTATCTGGAAAAAGTGCTCTGGTCGGAGACTATTACTGGTCCTATTGATGCTGGGAGCCCTGTTGTGGCGCTCAGGACGATTATGACGATTCGCAAGTAACGCAAAGGCGATTTGACAAGGCAAAAGGTCTTTAATGCCGATAGTCTCTTCAATGAGTTATACCGAATTGACGGCGTTCCGTCCCGAATGTTACGCTCGTTTCGGCTCTGCTCTCGATTTCAAAATAACATCTTCCACCTATTCCGAACTCCAAAAGAATTATCGGGGGGGGGGGATTCTGGACGTTGGCGCCGGTGTGAACCGGGTGGTTCAGCACATACTCTCCCCACTGCCTGGTGATTATTACGCTCTCGATTCAGATCCTTCCGATGAATTTGATTTCCGTAGTTTTGCAGAAATTCCTGAGGGATTGAGGTTCTCGATGGTTGTGATGAACCAGTTCCTCGAACATCTGGATCCAGATCAGGCCAATGCGGCAGTCAGTAATGCCTTTCAGGTGCTCGCCCCTGGAGGGCTTCTGTTTGTCTCTGTTCCCAATGCCTCACACCCCGTGCGATACCACGCAGATGTAACGCATGTTACGAACTGGCCCGTGGGGGATCTGTACGGGCTTTTGCGGTGTGCGGGATTCGAGGTGGACAATATCCTTCGGGCTAACAAGAGGAGACTACCCCGCAATCCGTTTAAACGTTGGATCATTGATCTCGTCTGCAGGGAGCTGCGTATGGACTGGTGTGACACGATCATCATGGAGGCCAGAAAGCCGTCATGAATTCCGTCCTGGAAATCTACGGCAAAAGGTACCAATTACAGGTTCAACGCCCGGTTGTGCTCGGGCCGCAGGCACCCAGGCTCGTTGTCGTTGCATACCAGCCCAATCAGCTTGCCTCCTGGCTCTTGCGGTTGTGCCTAGAATCCATCCGTCGATTTACCCCTGAGCCGCACGAGTTGTGGGTGGTGGACAACTGTTCTCCGGCAGAGTTCGCGGCAGATCTCTTCAAAGTACCCGATGTAAATGTGATTCTAAATCTAACCAAACCTACGCCGAAGCGGACTCTAAAGCAACTGCTGGGAGTGGGACGGGATTCCACCTACAGCGGCAGTTATGCCAATGCGGTCGCGCTGGAGATTGCGGCAAGGATCATTAACCCCTCCACCGAGGTTATGATGACCCTCCATATGGATACCATGGCGTGCCATAATGGATGGCTCAGCTATCTGCGCGATCATCTCGGCGGTGACGTGCGCTGCGTCGGTGTGAGAATGGATACGGTGCGGGGCAGGACGGTCCATGTCCTGGGAATGATGTTCGATTTCCAGCTGTTTAGAGAGTTGGCATTGACCTTCGGGCATGACATGCCACGGTACGATGTGGGAGACGCAATTCCCCAAAGCCTTGAACGGGCAGGCTACAGGCTGTGGGCTTGCAGGAACACCCTCTGGCAGCCAGACCTTGTGGAGTTAATGCCCCACAACTCCCCGTACCGGCGCCTGCCGGTGGACAGATCACTCAATGATGAGAACGAGGTGATTTTTCTCCACCTCGGCAGAGGAATTCTGAAATCAAGCAGTGACAGTGCCGTCACGGCAGTTTCTGTTCAGCAGTGGCTCGACTTCGGGACAAAGGAGGTGCTCTCGTCACGCTCCTCTCCTGACAACTGCAACAGTTTGTAATAAATGGTATTCCCCTCGGCCGGGCAAGGGACTCCCGTCGAAATGCCTTGGATTGCTGGCCCCGTTTAAGGGAGGACTAGACCGGGTAATGGTTGTGAACAGTGCACTGAAAGACCCAACGTACACGATTAGGCGTTACCTCGTGGACGAGTTTTTTGCCCGTCATTGCGGCTTGCTGCCTTCCGGCAGCAGTCTGCTCGACCTTGGCGGCAACGGGATTGAGAAACGTGGTCGGTTTGATATAGATCACTACGGCTTTTCAGTTACGTATCTCAACTGTTCGGGGTCCAAACGGCCTGATGTGCAGGCGGATGCGGCCCACCTGCCGTTCAGGGCGACGGCTTTCGATGTGGTCATCTGTTCTGAGTTGCTCGAGCATATCCATAATCCCGATCGCGTTCTGTCTGAGACGTACCGCGTCTTGAAGCCTGGAGGGGTGCTACTTCTGACGGTCCCATTTCTCTTCCCGGTTCACGCGGACCCTCGTGATTATCTGCGATATACGGATCAATATCTCTCGCTTCTGCTGAAAACTTCTGGATTTGAGGACATTGAGATTGAGTGGCAGGGGAAGTTCTGGTCGGTTGCTGCCGAGATGTGCCGAGGGCTAGTCTGTGAGTTGCAGGAGTATAGCGACCTTCGGGGCAGGCTCTCACGTTCGTGGCTGGCTCGCCTGTGGGTCGGATGGCTCAAGGATAAAGCCGTGCATTGGGATGCATCCCTAGGAGGAGGCAGAACGGTTTTCTTCAGAGGAGTGACAACCGGCTTCGGGATAAGATGTGTAAAGGCGTCTACTGATTAGCTCTGGGCCGTACCGGAACAGCACGAATTCATGTGCCGAGGTCAGCCACGGCTGAACGCGTAAGGTGAGCGACGGGACATATGGCAAAAACGAGGGTGTTTCTGACAGGTGGCGACCAGGGCGGATGGGCGCTGGATGACGATCTCGAACAGACGCGACGGGCCCTGGAGGGGATTGTTGAGTTTGCGGACCTGGAGCAGTGTGAGGTTGTCCATACCGTCTGGTGGGAGGCACTCCGCTCTCTGCCACAGGGAGCCCTTGCCGGCAAGAGGGTCGTATGCCATCTTTCAGCAGAGCTTAATCGCTACCTGAAATTGCCACACTTTGCATCCATACTGCCGGTTGTCGGGAAATGGGTGGCTCAATCAACTCAGGCCAAGAGTCAGTGCGATGTCATCGGCATTGACAGCGTATTGGTGCCATATGCAGTAGATACCTCCATCTTCCGTCTTCTCGATGCCGATGCCCAGGAGCTACAGCGGTTGCGCAACCAATGGTCTATCCCATCCAACAGATACATTATTGGCAATTTTCATCGTGATACGGAAGGAGGGGATCTCGTCACACCCAAATATGTGAAGGGGCCTGATATCTTTGCAGAAATCGTGATGGAGCTTGCCCGACGAGGTCTGCCTGTCCATGTGCTCCTGGCCGGACCGCGTCGATTCTGGCTTCGCAGGAAGCTTGCGGAGTATGGGGTGCCGTTTACCTATGTCGGCCGGACTGTTGAAGCAGACGACGTCGACGTTAACCGTCTGCCGAGGTCGTTACTCAATCAGCTCTATAACCTTTGCGACCTTTATCTTGTCAGTAGTCGTTCAGAGGGAGGGCCCCGCTCCCTTTTGGAGGCGGCGGCATCAAAATGCCAGGTAATCAGCACCCGGGTCGGCCTTGCCGAAGACATTCTCGACCAGGCCTGCATTTATGATGAGCCGGTCGCCGCGGTGGATATGATTCGCCGGGACATTGAAAACGGGTGGCTGTCCCGGTTTAGGGGCGAGAACTCTGAAAGAGTCATGTCCGGTCATACACCGTGTGCGAACGCTGCTTTGTTCTCAAACCTCTACGAAAATGTGCATTCTATTAGGCCTGCCCATACAGCCGTCGCAAAACGAGGGCTCCGTTTCACGGAAAAGCTGCGACACCTCTATTGCCGTTTGCTGGGGAATACAGATAGGGAGCGCAAGCTGACAGTGGGGCTGTGGCATGATTTCGTACCCCCTCCCTTCGGAGGGGGAAACCAGTTCATGCTGGCATTGAGGAAATGGTTTGGGCAGCAAGAAGGGGTACGGGTGGTCAACAATAAGGTCAGAGGGGTCGATGTCCATCTCCTTAACGCTGTCAGGTTTGACGTCGACAGGGTGAGAAGGGCCCGAAGTTCACGCAAAGTCCCGGTGCTGCATCGTATTGATGGTCCAATTTCCCTTATCCGTGGTAAGGATCGGGAACTGGACGACCTCTGCTTTTCCCTCAACAAGGAGCTTGCGTCGGCCACTATAATGCAGTCCATCTGGACCCTTCAGCGTTCACTTGAACTCGGCTATCATCCTGTCCGCCCCGTTGTCGTTCCCAATGCCGTTGATCCCGATATCTTCAATCCCCACGGTCGAATCCCCTTCGATCCGAGTCGTAAAATCCGTCTGATTTCGACAAGTTGGTCAGATAATCCGCGCAAGGGAGGAGCCATTTACCGCTGGATCGAGAGTAATCTTGATTGGGACAGATTTGACTACACATTCGTCGGCAGAGCATCGGAATCGTTCCAGCGGATCAGGCAGGTGGAACCGGTTCCTTCGAAGGAGTTGGCCGAGTTGTTACGCTGCCATGATATCTATATAACCGCAAGCAGCAACGACCCGTGTTCTAATGCAGTCATCGAGGCCCTTGCCTGCGGGCTTCCGGTGTTGTACATGAACGATGGCGGTCATCCTGAACTGGTAGGTTATGGTGGTCTGCCGTTTAACGATGAAACTGACATTCTTCCGCAACTGGACAAGATAGCGGCCAACTACCCGATATTTCGAAATCTGATTATGGTCCCTTCTCTACAGGAGGTGGCTGGAAACTACCTGTTGCTGTTGAGGGAGATTGCTGCAGATGCCTGATGGTAGAAGACCCGGCACTAAACTGTCCGCAGTCCTATTCTTCACCAGAGGAATGTCGCTCCGGGAATGGGATAAACTGGGGATTCTTGACCGGGAGGTCGCTCTCTATTTGAAACTGAAGGAGGAGGTCGACATATCCTTCGTCACCTATGGTGATGGAGGTGAGCTCGCATACGCCACCCGACTGCCGGGAATCACCATCTGCTGCAACCGATGGGGTCTTCCCATGAATTGGTATGAAAAGCTTATCCCCTGGCTGCATATGCAGACCATCAGGCAATGCGCCCTGATAAAGACAAATCAGATGGACGGTGCAGAGGTTGCCATGGTTACCGCCAGAGTATGGAAAAAACCGCTGCTTGCCCGATGCGGGTATATGTACTCAAAAAATGAGGCACTGGAGCATGGCGTCGGTTCCATCGCTGCGCAGAAAGCCCGGACCCTGGAAGAAGAGGTTTTTCATGAGGCGCGGCGGATTCAGGTTACCGCGGTGGAGATGGTGGATGACATAGCGCTGCGGTTTCCAGAGTTGGAGGGACGGGTGTCTCTCGTTCCGAATCATGTGGACACAGATCTTTTTTCCCCAGGTCCCTCTATTGATTCCGACCGGATAAAGTTCTGCTACGTTGGACGTCTCTCGCCTGAGAAGAACCTTGATTCACTTGTTGAGGCTGTGAGGGAATTGGACCTGGAGTTGACGATTATCGGTCAGGGGGCGCTGCGTGAAAGGCTCAACGAACAGATTGCTGGGAATGATCGTATCCGTGTAGCAGGACCGATCCCCAATTCGCAGCTGCCGTTTCTCCTCCGGCAATGCGACGCATTCATCCTTCCTTCCCTGTACGAAGGACACCCAAAGAGCCTTGTTGAGGCTATGGCCTGCGGACTCCCCGTTATCGGCGCCAATGTCTCAGGGATTAGGGACGTGATCCGTCATGGAGAGACGGGGCTTTTATGCGGTACCGATCCCGTTTCCATCCGCTCTGCCGTGACGACGATTCTCTCTGATCCCCCACTTCGGAGACGGCTCGGACAACATGCGCGGATGTACGTTGAAGAGAACTTGTCCCTTGACAAAGTGGCGCAACTGGAGCTCGCTGTCTACGCGAAGGTTGCCGACACAAGGGCGCCGGCATGCTGAAAGAGGGGTGTTACCGGCTTCTGCGGCTGTTTTTCGGCCTCCTGCCTCGCGAAAAAATGACGCCGCTCCTGGCGCGTCTCTTTCGTGATTATGCTCTCGCCATGCCCCCTGTCGAAGCGCTTCGCTTCCTCTTCGACATTGACGCCCGGCTGTACGAGGTGGAGGGGGAGACTGCCGTCCGTTACGGTGGCGGAGTGCATACAAAGCACCGACACACACGCTACCACGACTTTTTCGTCAGCAGACTGGCCCCGGGAGAGCGGGTGCTGGATGTCGGCTGCGGCTGCGGAGCGGTGGCATACACAATGGCCGCCGAAGCGGGAGCACGGGTGGTGGCGGTTGACATCGACTCCTCCAGTATCGATGTGGCCCGTCGGTTCCATGCCCATCCGGGGATCGAATATTTGGCCGGGGATGCGCTGAAGCTGAATATCACCGGCCCTTTCGACGCGGTAGTCCTTTCCAATGTTCTTGAGCACCTCCCCGGGCGGGTAGGATTTCTGCAGACAAGTGTAGCCGTTTTTAAGCCGAAGAGATTTCTCATAAGGGTTCCGCTCTATGAGAGGGACTGGCGGGTTCCTCTCCGGCAGGAGGTCGGCTCAGAGTGGCGGTTGGATTCCACACACGAAACGGAGTATACCCTCGAGTCTTTCAGGGAAGAGATGGAGGCCGCTGGTCTGGAAATAGTATGCCTCGAAGTGCGTTGGGGAGAAATATGGAGCGAGTTGTGTCCGGTGCGAAGCAGGAAAAACCTCTGATATCAGTACTGATGTCCGTGTTTAACGGCAAGCCCTATCTGAGCGAGGCTGTGGAGAGTATCCTGCATCAGACTTTTGCCGATTTTGAATTTATCATAATCGATGATGGCTCTTCTGACGGGACGACGGAAATTCTGGAAGAATATGCCGAGAAGGATTCCCGGATCAGATTGATACGCAACGACGGGAATATAGGTCTTACACGGTCGCTTAACAAGGGGATTCAGGTCGCTTCGGGGAAATTTATTGCCCGACAGGATGCTGACGATGTTTCATTGCCAGAGCGTTTTGAAAAACAGCTGCATCGCTTCGCTGACGATGAGAGGCTGGCTCTTTTGGGTAGCGCATATGAAGTGATCGACGGAGAGGGGAATACCTCGGGTGTTGACCGATACCCCGCAGATGATGTTTCCATACGCTGGCAGATGATGTTTCACAACGGTTTTGCCCACTCTTCGGTGATGATACGGCGTGATGTTCTTGCTTCACACAAGCTTTCCTACAACGAGGAGTGCGAATTCGCCCAGGATTACGAGCTCTGGTCCCGTATTCTGGAGTTTGGGTGTGGGGCGAATATCGATGAACCTTTGATCAGGTATCGTTGTCATGGGTTGAATGCGGGAGATGTATTTATGGTTCAACAGCAGGGTATTGCCTGTCGTGTTGCCATTGCCAATATGAAAAGATTCGGCTTCGAAATATCAACAAAAGGAATGACGACGCTTCGTCAATGGTACAGCACGGAAACAGTTGCCTTATGTGACGATTTCATCGAGATATATGGAATTTTACTGAAAGCTCTTGAACGCTTCAGTTACCTGCACCACGATGAAAAACAGAGTATTGCCAGGATCAGGCGGTGCTGGATGGTTCGATGCCTAGCGGGGTTTCCCTATCGGAAGTTATTGGCCACCGGTTATTGCCGCCTCTTGTTGAATACATTGTTTCTCGATCCCTTATGGTTGCTGGGGAAAATTATTTCGTTATCCTTCTGCATTCCTTCTCATAGGGGAGGAGGGTCTTCATTGAGCTGTTCAGCATGAACTTTGATTTTGCCGAGATGTCAGCAAAGAACAAGAGAGTAGCTGTAGTTGCCGCTTCGTTTCCCCCTTACGGATGGGGTGGGGTTGAAACGAGCCACTACAACCTGTTGAGAGCCTTTCGTGAACGAGGTCATGTGGTAAAGGGGTTCACTTACTGTGACTGCCGCGCAAGTGAGGAAAATGACGGAATCATCAGACGCGGCTTACCTGAAATTATCTGCAGGTTGATCAGGACTCTGATTTTTGTCTGTTTGCGAATCAGTGGAGAAAGAGGAGTGGTTTACCAATGCGCTGATACTGTAATTGGTGCACTGGGTGCTCTCCTTCTCGTTTGGGAAATTTGGCGTTTTGCTCCTGATGTGATAATCGTACCGGATTGTTGTGCTCCCAATGCATTTTGGCCGATGTTCTGTTCTCGTACCATACTTATCGCACACCATAATCCGCTCCGTTTTCTTGATAATCCACTCCTTGGCGAGCATTCACAAAGAGACGCCAGCCTCGCCTTGTGTCTTGAAAAGTTGGCAATGAATAAAGCTGATGTTGTCGTCTGTCCCTCAAGGTACATGCGTGACGTTTTCATACAGACCCACTCGTTTCCAGGGCCGATTGAGGTTGTTCCGAATCTGATCGATTCTACACTTCTTGCAAATACCCCCGTTTTCAATCTGCGCGAACATAGGGGGATAGCTGCCGAAACCCCGATTGTATATATCCCTTCTGCCGGGAGTATCTACAAAGGGAGCGGGTTTGTCTTTGAAATCATCAGGAGGGTGGCTGGCGAGTACGGAGATGAGATCGGATTTTACCTGACTGGAAGACTCGAGCCGGATCTATTGAAGTGTTTGGAATGTATCCCTGCCAATGCCAAGCTCATAGCGCCAGGAAATGTTCCCTATCTGGAAAATATCGCCAATATCAAGTCATGCACTCTGTGCATCACGCCAACTCTAGTCGAGAATTTTGGCATGTCCATTCTTGAGGCCCAGTTCTGCGGATTGCCGGTGGTGACTTTTGATGTGGGGGGGAACGCAGACATCGTGATTCATGGCGAAACAGGATACCTGGTTGATTTCCTGGACGTAGAAAGTATTGTTAGGTTGTCGCTGAATCTATTGAGAGAACCTCAGTTACTTGATGATATGAGAAAAATTGCCGCCTTTGAGGCAAAGGGTAGATTTGCAGAACAGGTAGTGCTGGAGAGGCTGTTACGTCTATTTTAGTGAGGCAGAATGGATAGTTACGGGCAACTTAATACGCCGGTTGCATTGCTCATTTTCAATCGCCCCGATACAACTGAAAAGGTATTTGAGGAGATCCGCAGGGCACGGCCGGTAAAACTCCTAATCGTGGCGGACGGTCCGCGTCGTGACCACCCAGGCGATCTAGAAAAATGCGCCGAAGCACGGCGTATAGTTGAGCGGGTGGATTGGTCGTGTCAGGTTATCCGCAACTATGCTGAAACCAATCTCGGATGCGGTGTAAGACCTGCAACCGGCATCAGTTGGGTCTTTGAGGAGGTAGAGGAGGCGATTATACTTGAGGATGACTGTTTGCCACATCCGACATTTTTCAGGTACTGCCAAGAGCTGCTGGAAAGATACCGGCACGATGAAAGGGTCATGGCAATAAGCGGATGCAAATTTGGCCAGAAGCGATCACGCTATAGTTATTATTTTTCGATGTTCCCTCAAAGTACTGGCTGGGCCTCATGGCGGCGGGCGTGGCAATATTACGATTTCGCTATTTCTTCATTGCCGGAAGCGTTGGAAGGCGGATGGTTGAAAAAAATTTTGACACACGATGGCGCGATCAGATACTGGACAGCCAGGTTCAAGGAGGTTTACGGACCCGATAAGAGGCACATTTGGGATTTTCAATGGACCTTTGCCTGCTGGGTACAAAGCGGTTTGAGCATAACCCCTGAGGTCAATCTGATCACCAATATCGGGTATGGCCCGGAAGCAACCCATACTAAGAATGCAGACGACTCTCTTGCTAATCTCCGCTTAGAGGAGATGCGTTTTCCACTACAGCATCCACCATTTATTTTTCAGGACAAGATAGCTGACAACGAAGATTTGAAAATTATTTACAATTTAACATTCAGAATCAGATTGTTCTTGTTGATTAAATATTGTTTTCTGGCTACATGTCGTTATTTGAATGTAAAGAGATGATTGCTGCGTTTCTTCGCGGTGTCCTCAGAAGGCGTGGACATGATGCCCCATTAACATCACGAGAGTTCCGCGTGCAAAAATATGAGAAGCATCTATTAATGATTGGCTTTTTATATGCATGGAATTGCGAAGGAGGTACCTCACAATGTTCAGAATGGTTAAGGCAAGGGATGGCTTTACCATGATAGAACTGCTAATAGTCGTTGCCATTATCGGTATCCTTGCGGCGATAGCCATCCCCCAGTTTTCGCAATACCGGGCAAAGGCGTATAATGGGACGTCGCAAGCTGATCTCCGTACTGTACGGATTCAACTAGAGTCTTTTTTTGGCGAATATCAGAAATATCCCTATTAACCCGTCAAAAATGACAAAAAATGTCAGCAGATTTCCGTCTGTTGACTCCGCTAGGGCACTTGTCTTAAAAATCTAAATTGTTATTCGAGCTTGGATGGATAGGATCCTAGCCAGAAATTGATAGTCATGCTGAATTTGATCTCCAAAATACTTCACGTTATGACTAGGAAGAAGATTGTTGTAGAGATTGGCAATGTAAGGACTACCACGCCGGTTAGCAAAGTATTCGGTACCGATCGTGGCACTCCCATTGACCGCTACTACATAGAGCACTTCCTTCAAGCACATGCCGAGCAGATTCAAGGACGGATCCTGGAGGTTGGTGAGCCTTGCTATGCCAGGAAGTTCAGCAGAGACAAGTATCATCGTATTGATGTGATTCATCCTGTGCACGGCGTTGAGAGTGCGACGATTACGGGAGACCTTACTGAATTGGACTCTCTGCCGGCAGCTGCTTTCGACTGCTTCATCTGTACGCAGACATTCAATTTTATAATGGAAGTACAGAAAGCAGTTGTAGGGGCGCACCATCTGTTGAAACCAGGTGGCGTACTTCTGGCCACGGTCGCGGGCATCAGTCAGATCAGCCGTTACGACATGGAGCTATGGGGAGATTACTGGCGATTTACCACCCTGTCGGTTGAGCGGCTCTTCAGGCCGCTATTCGGTCCCGACCTCGCGATAGAATGCCACGGTAATGCTTTGGCTGCATGTGCCTTTCTCCAGGGACTTGCAGTAGAAGATCTTCCCGAGCCGAGTCTTCTTCAAGATACAGATCCCGACTACCAACTCATCATCACTATCGTTGCCAGGAAGGGACGATGACGCTCCATTCTCGATGCCTGTCAGTGTTCGAGGCGTTGGTCAGAGAGAGAAACCGCATCTCCAACCATATCGATCCTCCGTTGATCGTTTTGCTCTATCATCGGGTGGCAGATCTCCCCAGCGATCCCCAGATGCTTGCTGTTTCTCCCCAAAACTTTCGTGACCAGATGGACTATCTGAAGAAACATGTTTCCCTGATGCGTCTCGATGAAGAATGGCCATTCAGCTCCCTGCCGGCTGTTGCAGTGACCTTCGATGACGGCTATGCAGACAACTACACGAATGCCCTGCCGATCCTCGAGGAATTTGGTGTCCCGGCCACTTTTTTCATAAGCGCAGGAGATGTCGGCAGTGAGACTGAGTTTTGGTGGGACGAGTTAGAGCGACTACTCTTGGGAGACGACCATCTGCCACCAACTTTTGCGTTCATGGACGAGGATAGTAGGACAATTTGGGCAACCGGCACTCGAGCCGAGCGAACACGACTGTATGAGGAACTTCATCCAATCATGAAATCCGTCGACGAACCGTTGCGAACCGAGTGGCTCCGGCAGCTTCAGATTTGGGCTGGGATGGGGCACGTCGGACGCTTGAGTCATCGTGCTATTGACCATGCGCAGCTACAACGGCTTGCCGCGAGCCCTGTTGCAACTGTTGGCGCCCATGGCCTGACCCATGTCACCTTCTCATCCCTTCCTCCGGCGCGCCAGATAGAGGAAATGCGAGGCTCTAGGGATAGGTTGGAAACCTTGACAGGGAAAAGGATTGAGCTGTTTTCTTACCCGTTCGGGGGGAGGCGAGACTTTTGCCGGGAAACGACAACTCTCTGCCGTGAGGCGGGATTTCTCATGGCTGCAGCAAACTTCCCCGGTCAGGTGCACAGTTGGACCGACCGGTTCCAGCTCCCGCGGCACCTCGTCCGTAACTGGCCGCTGGAGATTTTCAAGTACAATCTTGGCAGGTTTTGGACCTTATGAACGTACTCATCCTTAATTCGGTCGACAACTGCGGCGGCGCGGCTAAGGTAGCGCAGAGGCTCTGCCTGGGCCTGCGACAGGCTGACATCCCAGCGCACCTTCTGGTGCAGCGCAAGCTCTCGGACGAAAGTTGCACGATCGGACCGACCACGTTCTTCAGACGATGGTTCGCCGAGCTGAGACCCCATCTGGATGCCCTGCCGACTTGCCTGTATCCCAAGCGTACTCGGCTCATCTTTTCCCCGGGCTTCCTTCCAGAGCGAACGGGATTCAAAATCAATTCCCTTGCGCCTGACCTGTTGCATCTCCACTGGATATGTGAAGGGTTTGTTAGGATTGAAACCCTCCGTACCCTGAAAATCCCCATTGTCTGGACGCTGCACGACTCGTGGCCTTTTACCGGTGGGTGCCATTTGCCGTTTGACTGTACCCGCTACGAAGGCTCCTGCGGATGCTGTCCCAGGCTCGGCTCCGGGCGAACATATGACCTTTCCCGTTGGGTTTGGAGGCGGAAAAGGAAGACCTTCAGTGAGCTGGATCTGGTCTTGGTTGCCCCTAGTTCCTGGATGGCAAAGTGTGTTAAGGCAAGCTCCTTGTTTCGGAACAGCCGGGTGGAGGTTATTCCGAACGGGCTCGATCTTTTGAGCTACTCCCCTCGCGACAAGTGGACAGCCCGCTCGTTCCTGAATCTGCCTCACGAGAAGAGGCTCATTCTCTTCAACGGTCTGGGGGGGTGTGACAACCCCAATAAGGGATTCGGACATCTACGCGAAGCACTTCGGCTATTGCTCGAAATGGGGGAGAGCAACTTAGAGGTCGTCGTGATCGGTTCGAGTCTGCCGAAGGAAACTGGCATGCCGATCCGTAGCCTTGGCAGGCTTAGCGACGATGTCAGCATCGCACTTGCCTATGCGGCTGCAGACGTGACTGTCGTTCCCTCTCTGCAGGAGAACCTCCCCAATACCGTGATGGAGTCGATGGCATGCGGTACCCCCTGCGTTGCGTTCCGGATCGGAGGGATCCCCGACCTGATCGATCACCGAGAGAACGGCTTTCTGGCCGAGCCTTACCGACCGGAAGGGGTAGCCGAGGGGATACGCTGGGTGCTCGCGGACGAGGCACGTCTGGCCGGACTTGCCGCGAGGGGCCGGCAGAAGATCGAGGCCGGTTTTTCCCTTGAGGCGATGACCGCGCGTTATGTACGGCTTTACGAGGAACTGCTGGCGAAACGTCGGGCCTGGTCGGAGAGTTGATGAAGATAGGGTTCCTCAAGTTCATAGACCGTACCTTCGGCCGGGTTGCCGTAAGCCTGTGCAGCCGACCACCGGTAGCGGACCTTCCCGCAGTACGCTCCATCCTCGTTATCCGCCCCGGCGGTGCCGGTGACGCCGTGCTTCTCGTTCCTGCAGTCCAAGCGCTGCAGAAGGCATACCCCGAGGCACGCCTTGATATCCTGGCAGAAAAACGCAACTGTGGCGCGTTCGTCCTTGCCCGTGTGAACGGCGACGTCCTTCGCTACGACCGGCTCCGCGACCTGCTGGCCGTCCTGCAGCACCATTATGACTTGATCATCGACAGCGAGCAGTGGTATCGTCTCTCCGCCGTGGTGGCCAGACTTTGTCGGGGGGCGGTGCGGGTCGGGTTTGCCACGAACGAACGGAGCCGCCTTTTTACCCATCCCGTACCATACCTGGATGATGCATACGAGGCCGACAGCTTCCTCCAGTTGGCCGTGGCCGCAGGCGCCCCTGGTGGGGTATGCGTTCCGTTCATCCATATCCCGAAAGAAGCGATGGCCTGGGCCAACTCGCACCCGGGGCTGCAGGGTCGTCCCTACGTAGTACTTTTTCCCGGTGCGAGCCTGAAAGAAAAGCGGTGGCCGGCCGACCGTTTCGTGGAGGTGGCACGCTTCCTGACAGGGAAGGGACGGCGCACCGTGGCGGTTGGCGGCAGAGCCGAGATCGTGGTCGCGGAGCAGATCGCCGGTCGGGCAGGGGGGGACAATCTCGCCGGGCAGACGGACCTGGCACGGACTTCCGCCATCCTCGCCGGCGCCGAGGTCGTGGTGAGCGGCGACTCGGTGGTCCTGCACCTTGCCGCCGGACTTGCGGTGCCGACGGTTGCCCTGTTCGGGCCGACGAGCGTAGCCAAGTGGGCTCCTTCAGGGGAGAGGCACAGGGTTGTTACGGTTGGTGCTCCCTGCGCACCGTGTGCCCGTTACGGCACCATCCCCGACTGTCGGAGAGCGGTTGGATGCATGGACGGGATCTCCGTCGGTCAGGTCTGCGCGGCACTGGAAGAGCTGCTTGGCTGAGCCGGAGAACGACCGGATTGCCTGTCGAGATCCCCGCCGCAAGAAAAAAACTTGACTTCATTTTTCCAAACTGTTACTTAAGGAGCTCGTTTGCAGGCGCGTAGCTCAGGGGGAGAGCGCTACCTTGACACGGTAGAGGTCGGCGGTTCGAGACCGCCCGCGCCTACCATGCTTTTAATCTGCACCAGGCAGCGGATACGGAGGCATCGATGTTCGATGCCTCTTTCTGTTCAAGGGTACTTGAATGAGTGATATCACGATTAACCTGCCCGATGGTTCCTCCAGGAGTCTGGCTAGCGGCGCCACTGTACGTGACGTCGCTGCTTCCATTGGTGCCGGTCTGGCCAAGGCGGCCATCGCCGGCAAGATCGACGGCCAGTTGGTTGACCTGTACGCACCGGTCCCCGACGGCGCCCGGGTGGAGATCGTTACCGAGAAGAGCCCGGAGGCGCTGGAGATCATTCGCCACTCCACCTCCCACCTGATGGCCCAGGCGGTGAAGCGGCTCTACCCGGAGGCCAAGGTGACCATCGGTCCGGCCATCGAGAGCGGCTTCTACTACGATTTCGACGTGGATCATCCGTTCACTCCCGAGGAGTTGGAGCGGATCGAGACCACCATGCGCGAGCTGGCCAAGGCCGACCTGAAGATTCAGCGCGAGGAACTCACCAGCAGCGAAGCCATTGAACAGTTCCGTCAGATGGGTGAAGAGTACAAGGTCGAGTTGATCGAGGACCTGGGTGCGGAGCAGGTCTCCCTGTACCGTCAGGGCGATTTTGTCGATCTCTGCCGCGGCCCTCATCTCCCTTCCACCGGCTGGTGCAAGGCGTTCAAGCTTACCTCCATCGCCGGTGCCTACTGGCGGGGCGACGAGAAGCGGAAGATGCTGCAGCGGGTCTACGGTACCGCCTTCAGCGACAAGAAAGAGTTGGAAGCCTACCTGGAGCGGCTGGAAGAGGCGAAGCGCCGCGACCACCGCAAGCTTGGCCGGGAACTGGACCTTTTCTCGTTCAACGACGAGGTCGGCGCCGGCTTTGCCATCTGGCATCCGAAAGGGGCGCTGCTCAGGACCATCCTGGAGGACTTCGAGCGGAAGGAGCACCTGCGCCGCGGCTACGATATAGTCGTCGGCCCCCAGATACTGAAGACCGAACTCTGGCAGCGGTCCGGCCACTTCGACAACTACCGCGAGAACATGTACTTCACCGAGGTGGACGAGCAGGGGTTCGGCATCAAGCCGATGAACTGCCTTGCCCACATGATGATCTACAAGTCCCAGCTCCGCAGCTACCGCGACCTGCCACTCCGCTTCTTCGAACTGGGGACGGTGCACCGGCATGAGCGGGCAGGGGTGCTCCACGGCCTGCTGCGGGTCCGCTGCTTCACCCAGGACGACGCCCATATCCTCTGCACCCCGGAGCAACTGGATGCGGAGATCAAGGGGGTCATCGCCTTTGTCAGCGAGGTCATGGGGAAATTCGGTTTCGAGTTCGAGATGGAACTCTCCACCAGGCCGGAAAAGTCGATCGGTTCCGATGCAGACTGGGAGCGGGCTACCAATGCGCTTCTCGGTGCCCTGAAGGATTCGGGTCGCCCCTATGAGATCAACGAGGGAGACGGCGCCTTCTACGGTCCCAAGATCGACATCAAACTGCGCGATTGTCTTGACAGAAGGTGGCAGTGTGCTACTATCCAGTGCGATTTTACCCTCCCCGAGCGGTTCGATCTCACCTATGTCGACAGCGACGGCGAGAAGAAACGTCCCGTCATGGTGCACCGGGTCATCCTCGGCTCCATCGAACGGTTCATCGGGGTCCTGATCGAGCACTTTGCCGGGAATTTCCCGGTCTGGCTGTCGCCGGTCCAGGCCATTGTCCTGACCGTGACCGACAACCAGCAGCCCTATGCCCAGCAGGTGTTCGACGAACTGCGTGCGGCAGGGGTCAGGGTACAGAAGGACTTCCGCAACGAAAAACTCGGATTCAAGATTCGCGAGGCTCAGCTCCAGAAGATTCCTTACATGCTGGTCATCGGCGATAAGGAAGTTCAGTCCGGGACTGTGACCCCCCGTTTCCGCGATGGCGAAAATCTAGCGTCCATGTCCACGGCCGATTTTGCCGGACATGTGGCGCGTGAAGCTGCTCAATACCGCTAGGAGGTGTGGCCATAGCTAAACCAACCGTGAACATAAACCGGGCAATCCGATCCCGCGAGGTGCGGGTTATCGGCGCTGAAGGCGAGCAGCTCGGTATTCTGACGATACAGGACGCACTGGCAGCAGCTGAGACCCAGCAGCTGGACCTGGTGGAAGTTTCTCCGACCGCAGTGCCGCCGGTCTGTCGGATCATGGACTACGGCAAGTTCAAGTACCAGCAGAGCAAGAAGCTGCAGGAAGCCAAGAAAAAGCAGGTGCAGGTGGTGGTCAAGGAGGTCAAGCTCCGGACCAAGACCGACGAGCATGACCTCATGTTCAAGATCAAGCACGTGCGTCGCTTCCTGGAAGAAGGAAACAAGGCCAAGATCACCCTGATGTTCCGCGGTCGCGAGATCACCCATATGGATCTCGGTCAAAAGGTCCTGGAACGCGTGATCTCGGAACTGGAAGATATTGCGGTTATCGAGGCGAGACCGAAGATGGAAGGTCGCAGTATGTTCGTGATCGTCTCGCCGAAAAAATAAGTTTGGTACTCAAGAAATAAAGGAGTCGATACAATGCCCAAGATCAAGACCAACAGCGGCGCTGCCAAGCGCTTCAAGAAGACCGGCACCGGCAAGATCAAGCGTAGCTGCGCCTTTACCAGCCACATTCTCACCCCCAAGACCCGCAAGCGGAAGCGTAACCTCCGTGCCGGCGGGATGGTGGCTGCAGCGGACCACAAGAACATCGCCAGGCTGATTCCGTACATGTAACAATCCGTGCAGGTGACGTGAAAGGTGAAGAGCCCTTGCTGGGTTGTCTTCACTTTTCACATTTCACGCTTCACGTTGTACCAGTTGCCTGCGAACCGTGAGGAAACGTCTCCCCTTGCGGATCCGGGAAATACCAGAAGAAAAGGAGTAGTACGATGCCTAGAGTTAAGCGAGGATTTAAAGCGAGACAGCGCAGAAACAAGGTCCTGAAACTGGCTAAAGGGTACCGCGGTGCCCGGAGCAAACTTTTCAGGAGCGCTACCGAGGCGGTCGACCGCGCGTTAAATTATGCGTTCCGCGACCGTCGTGTGAAGAAGCGGGATTTCCGGGCCCTCTGGATCACCCGGATCAACGCTGCTGCACGGCTGAACGGCCTTACCTACAGCAAGCTGATCCACGGGCTCAAGTTGGCCAAGGTGGAGATCGACCGGAAGGTCCTTGCCGATCTTGCCGTGTCCGATCCGGCCGGCTTCACGGCAATCGCCGGGGTCGTCAAAGGTAACTAGAAAGATCAACAGATCAGAAAAAAAGAAATGGAATGGCAGCATTCCATTTCTTTTTTTATTCAGGGGCAGATATTCATGAAGGAACAACTGAACGCTCTGCAGGAAAGCGGGCTCCGCGAGCTTGACTCAGCCGCCAGTGAAGAGACGCTGCAAGAGGTCAAGGTCAGGTATCTGGGGAAGAAGGGGGCGCTGACGGCGCTCATGAAGGGGATCGGCGCCCTGGCGCCCGAGGAGCGGCCGGCCGTGGGGAACCTGGTCAACGCGGTACGCGACCTCCTGGAGAGCCGGCTCGAAGAGCGGCTTACCGTGATACGGTCGGCGGCCAAGGCCGAGCGGTTGCGCCTGGAGCGTCTCGACGTGACCATGCCGGGCCGCCGGAAGGCCGTCGGAACCCGCCATCCTGTCACGCTGGTCATCGACGAGATCAACGCGATCTTCGCCGGCCTGGGATTCCAGGTGGCCGAGGGACCGGAGATCGAGCTGGATTTCTACAACTTCGAGGCGCTGAACTTCCCCAAGGACCATCCGGCCAGAGACATGCAGGACACCTTCTTCGTCGAGAACAGCCTCCTGCTCAGGACCCACACCTCGCCGGTACAGATCCGTACCATGCTGAACCAGCCGCCGCCGGTCCGTATTATCGCCCCCGGCACGGTCTACCGCTGCGACTACGACGCCACCCATTCCCCCATGTTTCACCAGATCGAGGGGCTGATGGTGGACAAAGGGGTGACCTTCGGCGACCTGAAGGGGATCCTGACCGTCTTCATCAACCAGCTCTTCGGCAAGGACATCGGGGTCCGTCTCCGGCCCAGCTTCTTCCCCTTCACCGAACCATCCGCCGAGGTGGACATCGCCTGCGTCATCTGCCGCGGCAAGGGGTGCCGGGT
>CAYSJJ010000008.1:69818-77747 GCA_964431365.1 uncultured Geobacter sp.
CGGGTCTGCAAGAATTCCGGCTGGCTGGAAATCCTGGGGGCTGGCATGGTCGACCCGGAGGTCTTTCGTCACGTCAACTACGATGCGGAGAAGGTGACCGGCTTTGCCTTCGGACTCGGCATCGAGCGGATCGCCATGCTCAAGTACGGCATCAACGACATGCGGCTCCTGTTCGAGAACGACCTCCGTTTCCTGCGGCAGTTCTAAACCAATAGACGGCAGTTGCACCGCAGAGGTCGCAGTGAACGCAAAGAAATCCTTTCTGTTGCCTTGAATAAATTATGGGCCCGATAGTTCCATCCAATTATTTGGCTACCTCTACGATACTCTGCGTACTCTGCGGTTACAGCTTTTCGGGATAAATGGTGACACACGATGAAAGTAAGCTATAACTGGCTCAAAGAACTGGTAGAATTCGATCTCTCTCCCGACGCCCTGGCAGCACTGCTCACCATGCTCGGCCTGGAAGTCGAGGGGATGGAGCGGCTCGGCGACGGCATGGACGACGTGGTCGTGGCCCGCGTCGAGGAGCGGCTCCAGCACCCCAATGCGGACAAGCTCTCCCTCTGCAAGGTCAACAACGGCAAGGAGATCCTCTCCATCGTCTGCGGCGCCCAGAACTTCAAGGCTGGCGACACGGTAGCCCTGGCGACCATCGGTGCGGTCCTGCCGGGCGACTTCCGGATCAAGCGCTCCAAGATCCGGGGCGAAGAGTCCTTCGGCATGCTCTGCTCGGAAAAGGAACTGGCCCTGGCCGAGGAGTCGGCCGGCATCATGATCCTGCCGGACGGGCTCACTCTCGGGATGCCGGTTTTCGAGGCGCTCGGCCTCAAGGATACTGTCCTGGAGGTGTCCCTCACCCCGAAC
The DNA here is from genome assembly GCA_964431365.1 of uncultured Geobacter sp. Taxonomy (GTDB): domain Bacteria; phylum Desulfobacterota; class Desulfuromonadia; order Geobacterales; family DSM-12255; genus Geomobilibacter. The sequence continues at coordinate 70,686 of CAYSJJ010000008.1, forward strand.
CGTGCCGACTGCCTGAGCATGATCGGGATTGCCCGCGAAGTCGCCGCTAAGCTTGGCACCACGGTCAACTACCCGCAGTTCACCCTGGAAGAGAGCGGCGACCCCATCGAGACCCGCACCTCGGTCACCATCGAGGATGCGGACCTCTGCCCCCGGTATGCGGCCCGCTTCATCGAAGGGTGCGCCATCGCCCCTTCACCCGCCTGGCTGGTCAAGCGCCTACAGGCGCTGGGAATGCGCTCCATCAACAACGTCGTCGACGTGACCAACTACGTGCTCATGGAGTATGGCCACCCGCTGCACGCCTTCGACTTCCGCCAGCTGGCAGGCGGCCGGATCGTGGTCAAGCGGGCAGGGGAGGGTGAGCTCTTCACGACCCTGGACGGTCAGGAGCGGAAACTTCTCACCTCCGACCTGACCATCCGCGACGGCGAGCGGGCAGTGGCCCTGGCCGGCATCATGGGGGGGGAGAACTCGGAGATCGCCGACGACACCACGACCATCCTGCTGGAGAGCGCCTATTTCAATCCGTCGGCCATCCGGCTGACCAGCAAGCGCCTGGGGCTCCATACCGAATCGTCCCACCGCTTCGAGCGGGGTGCCGATATCGGCGCAGTCCCCACCGCCCTTGACCGCGCCGCCTCCCTCATTGCAGAGCTGGCCGGCGGTCGCGTAGCGCGGGGCGCCATCGACGCCTGCCCCGGCGACCTGACGCCGCGCAGCCTGACCATCCGGCAGGCCCGGGTGACCGAGATCCTCGGTATCGAGCTCCCCCTGGAACGGATTGCCGACCTCCTGGCACGCCTGCAGTGCGGCGTGGAAGCGGCCGGGGAGGGTCTCCTCCGGATCACGGTGCCGACCTGGCGCGGCGACATCGAGCGGGAGATCGACCTGGTGGAAGAGGTCGCCCGGCTCCACGGCTACGACGCCATCCCTGCCACCATGCCGAAGGCACAGGTGGTCTCCGACCGTCCTACTCGCCACCAGTCCCTGGAGCGGTCGCTCAAGGACCTGCTGGTGGCGCAGGGGTTCAACGAGGTGATCAACTTCAGCTTCGCCGCAGCCGGCGATGCCGACCGGATCCTCCTCTCCGCCGACGACCCGCGGCGCACCGGCCTGCGTCTCCTGAACCCGCTGGTGGAGGAACATACCCACATGAGGACCACCCTCCTGCCGGCCCTCCTGCAGACCGCATCCCGGAACGCCGGCTACCGCATACTGGACCAGCAGCTCTTCGAGGTGCGGCGAGTCTACCTCCCCAGCGATGCCGAGCAGCCCCGTGAACCGCTCATGGTAGTGGGGATCATGACCGGTCTCCGTTCTCCGGATGGTTGGAATCAGGGGAAGGAGCCGGTGGACTTCTACGACCTGAAGGGGGTGGTGGAAACGATCCTGGAGCAGTTCCGCGTGCCGGCCGTGTCGTATGTGACCGACCGGCTGGAGCCGTTCTATCACCCGGGCAAGGCGTGCTCCATCGTCTCCGGCAAGGATTTGATCGGTTCCTGCGGCGAACTGCACCCTGACGTGCAGGAAAATTACGAACTGGCCCGCCCGCTCTACTATTTCGAGATCGACTTCGACCAGTTGGTCAGGAAGGGGCGGGAGTCCCTTTCGGTCAGCGCACCGTCGCGCTATCCCGACAACACCCGCGACGTCGCGCTGCTCCTGGACGACTCGGTAGCGGGCATTGATGTGGTCCGTCGCGTCGAAGGGCTCAGGAACGACAAGATCGAGGAGGTCAGCATCTTCGACCTGTACAAGGGGGAACGCCTGGAGCCGGGCAAAAAGAGCCTCGCGCTGAGGATCCGGTACCGTGCCAGCGACAGAACCCTTACGGATGAAGAGGTTAACCAGCTTCACCAAAAGGTGGTCGCCGGACTGGTGTCGCATTTCGGGGCGATAATTCGTTAAAAATCCATTGCCAAACCAAGAACCGTGTGTTATAACCCAACGCGCTGTTCATGAAACGTAATGTAATGAGTTGAGGTAGTTACGATGACCAAAGCTGATATCGTCGAGCGGATTTACGAAAAAGTCGGTTTCTCCAAGAAAGAATCTGCCGAACTGGTCGATTTGGTGTTCGACATCATGAAAGGCACCCTGGAGGAGACCGACAAGATCAAGATAGCCGGCTTTGGCAATTTTGTCGTCAAGCAGAAGGCTGACCGGCGGGGGAGAAATCCTCAGACCGGCGACGAAATCATCATCTCGGCGCGGCGTATCCTTACCTTTAAGCCGAGCCAGGTCCTCAAGGCTTCCATCAACAAGTAGTATCGCTCCTTCGCGCGGATGTATGGCGGAGCAACTCCCCGACAAGCAGTATTACCGAATTGGTGAAGTTGCCACCCTGCTGGCGGTGAACACATCGGTTCTCCGCTTCTGGGAGACTGAATTCCCCCAGTTGCAGCCGAGCAAGAGCCGGTCGGGCCAGCGTCTCTACACGAAGAACGACCTGGCACTGGCCATTGAAATACGCCGTCTGTTGTACCTGGAGAAGATGACGATTCCTGGTGCACGACGGCAGCTGAGTCAGCATCGCAGAGCAAACCCAGAGGCATCAACGGCGCCGGTAACCCCCGACCGGGACCAGTTTCTGGAAGAGATAAAGAGACAACTTATCGTTTTACGTGATTCGCTGTAGCGGATTTCGGTGCGTAGCGCAGCCTGGTAGCGCACCAGACTGGGGGTCTGGTGGTCGCTGGTTCGAATCCAGTCGCACCGACCATTTTATAGTCCGGAGAGATCCGGTGAAGTCCAAAAGCCTCGGAATCCCGAGGCTTTTTCCTTTTCAGTTGTCCGATATAATCCATCCACGTATACTCAAATCCAAAGACTTTCGGTATATACTGTAAGGGTAAATATACCGATACCGAAACCCGTATACCGAAAAGGGGAGGAACCGCATGCCTAAAAGGATTGCGCCGCTTTCAGAGTTGCAGGTTCGTAATGCGAAGCCGCAAGCAAAGCAGGTCACTCTTTTTGACGGTGGTGGGCTTTATCTACTGGTTACTCCCACCGGCGGAAAGCTCTGGCGATTAAAATACAGCTTGCTCGGCAAGGAAAAATTACTTGCGCTAGGGACCTATCCGGAGATCTCTCTTGCAGATGCCCGCCAACGTCGTGAAGAAGCTCGTAAACAGGTTGCCAACGGAATCGATCCCGGTGAAGTAAAGAAAGCCAAAAAAGCGTCGATTGAAGCAAGCGATGAAAACAGCTTTGAAGTAATTGCCAGAGAGTGGCACGGCAAGTTTTTGCTGAACAAGTCAGAAAGTTACCGTGACAAGATGCTGACGAACTTTGAGCGCGATGTCTTCCCGTGGATAGGCAAGATTGCTGTAAATGAGCTGAAGGCACCGGAACTGCTGTCGGTTTTACGTCGAATTGAGTCTCGTGGAGCGCTAGAAACGGCCCACAGGTCCCGTTCTGCCTGCAGCCAGGTGTTACGGTATGCTGTTGCCACAGGAAGAGCTGAGAGGGATTGTGCTTCGGATTTGATAGGTGCCCTCCCCCCGTACAAAAAAGGTCATCGTGCTGCTCTTACTGATCCGAAGGATGTTGCACCTCTTCTGAGGGCAATTGACGATTACCAAGGGACATTTTCGGTCAAATGCGCGTTGAGGCTTGCTCCGCTTCTTTTCGTCCGTCCTGGAGAACTCCGTAAAGCGGAATGGTCGGAAATTGATTTTGAAGTTGCTGAGTGGAGGATTCCTGGTGATAAGATGAAAATGAAGAATCCCCATATTGTCCCTTTGGCTTCCCAGGCAGTAGCAATCTTGAAGGAGCTTTATCCATTAACTGGGCATTTCCAGTTTCTTTTCCCATCGCCCCGATCACCACTTCGTCCCATGAGCGATAATGCGATACTTTCAGCACTTAGACGTATGGGATTTGAGAAGGACGAAATGAGCGGTCACGGTTTCAGGGCCATGGCCCGAACGATACTCGATGAAGTTTTGCATATTCGACCCGATTATATAGAGCACCAGCTAGCTCACGCGGTGAAGGACCCCAATGGCAGGGCGTACAATAGGACGGCACATCTGGCGGAACGGAAGAAGATGATGCAGGCGTGGGCAGATTATCTCGATGAATTGAAAGAATCAAAGAACTCTTGATTCGACCGTTTTTTGTCTCGTTTGTTTTGGTTTAATCTGGTCAGAGGAGCAATATTGTGAAGAAAATTGTTAAACCTAATGAATTGAAAAAACTGGAAGAGGTTAAGAAACAAACCGGTTTTTCGAGGATGAACGCCGGTAGACCAAAACCTTGGGAGAGTTTACAACTTGTTGGTCTTCGTGCGGTACCAGAAGATAAAAGGCCATATACCGATAATATAGACTTTTATGTAAACGGCACAGGGATAGATCACGACACGTTGTCAAAACATTATAAGAAAATATTTAGAGAGGATGTCCTCTCGGCAATCAGGCAATCGTTTCCTGATCTTAAAAGGAATTTTCATCTCACGCTCCATTATAACGTTGACAAATTGGAAAAAATGACGTTAGATGACGAAAAGTGATAACTGTTAACCTAAAAGCTGGCACTGACAGTTTGATCAAAATATAGCAACGGATAAGCGACTTCGCCAGATATAGACTGGTAGAACACCCGTGAGCCCGTGCTGATGTGTTTGCTTTCATCAAGCAGATACATCTGCACGGGCTTTTTTTTGTTGCCGCCAATTTTTTGGAGGGGATATGGGTGTCAAGATAAGGTCGAATTTGGGTGGTCAAGGGAGTGTTTTTCAGGAGCAGGATCATATTTGCCAGCTGAAATCAACGGATGGTCACAAGGAAATGTTGTGCACCTGTCAAGATCGTCTGTTGCGTCTGAAGGAAGTACTTGAACGCATACCAATTGGAAAATCAACTTGGTGGGATGGGGTCAAATCCGGCCGTTATCCGGCTCCTGTACGTCATCTAGGCCCTAAAATAGCGGCATGGCGCCTTTCTGACATTTTGAGTCTGGTAAGGGGGGAGGTAGCAGACCATGAGTAATACCGATGAGTTCAGGCAGGCAATGGGGAAGGCCGGGATTGCGCCACCGGATAGAATTATTGAAGACGGCATTCGTCACCGCTTCCATGTCAACGGTGATAAGCCAGGATCGAAGAATGGATGGTACGTGTACCATGGAACTGGCTTGGCAATGGGCTCTTTTGGATGCTGGAAGCGCGGTATAACTAACCATTGGAACAGCAAGGCCTCTCAGACGATGAGTGCCCAGGAGAAGTCCGAACATAAGTCAAGAATGGAATACACAACCCGGCAAAATGAAGCCGAAACTAAGCGTCTTCATGTCGAATGCCGTAAGAGGGCAAAGGCTATTTGGAACAGTGCTACCCCTAAAGGGACCCAAAAGCACGCCTACACCAAGAGAAAGGGAATCAGGTCTTATACTGCCGAGACCGACGGAAGGGGTAATTTGATTATCCCTATTTATGACATCGAGAGAAAGCTCCACGGCCTTCAGTTCATCTCAAAGGATGGCACAAAGAGGTTCTTGCTTGGTACGGCGAAGAAAGATCATTTCTCATTTCTCGGGAAGGGTTCCAGCGAAGCAGAGGCGATAATAATATGCGAGGGTTGGGCTACAGGATGCAGTCTGCACGAGGCCACTGGACTTCCTGTTGTAATCGCCTTTGATGCAGGGAATTTAAAGCCTGTTGGCGAAGTTTGGCGAAAAGAGTTGCCGGAACAGAAAATCATTATCGCCGGCGATAATGACCATGCCACCGAAGGGAACCCTGGCAGGACTAAGGCTACTGAAGCTGCGAAGGCGGTAAATGGCATTGCCGTCTTCCCAACTTTCAAGATAGCCAGGGGCAAGACTGACTTCAACGACATGCACCAGGAGCAAGGTCTAGAGTCTGTTACCAAGATTCTCAATAGCGCTCTCGCAGAGGTCCAAACAGATGATCCTGAATGGCCGGTATTACATGAAGACGCGTTGCCAGGCTGGATTGGAGAGTTTGTTAAGTTGGCTTGCGAGAAATCAGAAGCTGATCCAGTCGCTGTCCTCGTAACGTTACTATTGCGCTTCGCAACTGAGATCAAAGGTGTTTACCATGAAGTAGGAGACAGCAAGGAGTGGTGTCGCACAAATGCGGTCATCGTTGGAAACTCTTCAAAATCACGTAAGGGTACGTCATCAAAGCCTGTCGAAAGATTGTTCGAGGGAATTGCGGATAGTGCAAAATCATCGCCAGGTCCACTTTCAACAGGTGAGGGGCTTATTCACGCAGTTCGGGATGAGCGGGTCGAATTCGACAGGAAAAAGGGCAAAGATGTTGTTGTTGACCCTGGCGATCAGGACAAACGTTTATTTGTATTGAACGAAGAGTTTGCAAGTACTCTCAACTGTATCCAACGCCAAGGCAACACACTCTCGGCGACAACTAGGACCTTGTTTGATGATGGAAACGCTGAACCGTTAACCAAAACTGAAAAAATTAAAACTACAGGGGCTCATGTCGTAATTTTGTGTCATATCACTACGATAGAGCTTCAATCAATGTTCAATTCGGTACAGATGTCAAACGGTTTTGGTAATCGCTTTTTATGGATTCTGGCAAAACGACGTCAACTAGTATCTAGACCAGAGAAGATCCCAGATAACGAAATTGAACGGTTACAGAAAATCGTTATTGATCGCATTGAAGCAGCGAAAACCCTTTCCGCAGTTCAGAAGAGTGAAAAGGCCATAGATTTGTGGGATAACGTTTACCATGAACTAACCATGGAGTTTGCTGGCCCAGCTGGCGCCATTGTAAATCGTTCCGAAACTCATGCTAACAGGCTTGCTTTAATATACATGCTGGCAGCAGGTCATAGAAATATTCAAACGTCAGACTTGAGGGCAGCTTTGGCGCTCGTTAAATATGCTCGGGAATCAGCATTTATTATTTTCAAAGGAAGCCTCGGAGACAAACGCAAGGAGAAACTCATAAGGTCTTTAAGTGATGCCCCGGACAACAAAATGTCTCAAAGCAAAATCAGCAACGATGTATTCAAACGCAACCTAAAATCGAGCGAGCTAGATGAGATACTGAATGATTTG
>CAYSJJ010000008.1:77757-78197 GCA_964431365.1 uncultured Geobacter sp.
ACATGGTAACTATTGACATTGTGAAGTCAAACAAGGGCAAGAACGTTAAGATGGTATCACTAGTTAACGCAAACTGAAATTTGCCGGACACTTCATCATTGCAACGAGAAGGGCCTATTGGTAACCTGCAAAGCCATACCAATACGCAGAACAGGAAAAACCTTTAAGGGTTAGTCAGTTCGTAAATTCGTTAATTCGTAAACTCGCTCATGCCAGTGGTGATGACCGGGACAATCCACCCCTTCATTTGACTATTCCAATATTGTAAAAATTATGCGCTCCATACCTTTTTTACTTCTTGGCATAAATAACATGGAGTCATAACCATGGTAATGGTTATGTTAGATAGAGCCTGAATGATTATGGATGCGATATTTGCGCTCAGTTGGTTTCTAGGTGCGTATTCCGGTGAAAACGGTCAGAGAACCTGACGTGAAAGC
>CAYSJJ010000009.1:0-56311 GCA_964431365.1 uncultured Geobacter sp.
GTCGGGAACGTGCCGTGCGGGGCGTGTCTCTGGTGCATGGGGGTCTTCCAGTGCCTTCGCTAATCAGGTTGCTGAAAAACGGCCATCTCGCCGCCGTCCTCGCAAGCCGCCTTGTGCGGCGAAGCTAGGCTACGCCTGCGGGGCTTACTGCGGGTGCGACGATCTGACCATTTTTGAGCAACCTGAATCTTGCAGCCTCCGCTAAAACCCAAAAGACAGTTAAGGGCATCCGATAATTTTTTCGTCCGGTCATGGCAAATGGCGTCGGCAGTACTTATAGTATCTGCATGACGACAGTGACCGGTCATCCCGGAACGGACGAAGACGAATGGCTGGCACTCCCCGCCGATCCCGGCAACGGCGGGTCGACCATCCTTTCCGAGAAACAGCTGCAGCTCTGGGCGCTGGTCCTGGATTCACGCAAGATCCCCTACCGGATCGACCCGGCTGGCATCGGCTGGCAACTGCGGGTCCCGGCCGCTATTTTCCACGAGGCGGTCTGCGAACTGCGCCAGTACGTGGAGAAGAACCGCAACTGGCCACCTCCTCGTCCTCCGGCACCTCTTCAGTACGACAATACGCTGGTGACCCTTTCGGTCCTCCTGCTCCTGGCGACCTTCTACAACATCACCCAGCTCTATATCGCCCCGATCGGCGACCGTGCGTTCGCCTGGTATGCCGCCGGAACCGCCGACGCAGCCAGTATCCTTGCCGGTCAGTGGTGGCGGACCGTCACCGCCCTCACCCTCCATGCCAACTGGCTGCACCTCTTCAGCAACCTCACCATCGGCGGCTTCTTCATCGTCTTCCTCTCCCGCGAACTCGGCTCGGGGCTTGCCTGGTCACTGCTCCTCGGTTCCGGGGTGCTGGGCAACGTGGCGAACGCCTACATGCAGCAGCCGGATCACAGTTCGGTCGGCGCCTCCACCGCAGTATTCGGTGCCGTCGGGATCCTTGCCGCCCTCAGCGTCGTGCGGTACCGCAATTCCCTGCCCAAGCGCTGGCCGCTCCCGGTGGCCGCCGCGCTGGCGCTCCTCGGCCTGCTGGGGACGGAAGGGAAGAATACCGACCTGGGTGCGCACTTCTTCGGATTTCTGTTCGGGATCTGCTTCGGTCTGGTAACGGAGTTCGTGATCGCCAGGTGTGGCCGGCCAGGGCCGTGGCTCAACGCGGCACTGGCGTTGGCCAGTGCCGGTACCGTGGTCGCGGCCTGGTGGGCGGCGTTCGTTGTTGGGGGGTAGATGGAGCATGAGCACCCCTCCCTTGACGGGAGGGGGCTGTTTTTCAGCAACCTATCTACGCGGTAGCCCGCTGGCGCTCCATGGCATCGTCCATGACCTTATAGGCACAGAACTCGCCGCACATGGTGCAGGCGCCGTGATCGGCCACGCCCGATTCGGCCCGGAGCTGTCGCGCCTTGTCCGGGTCGAGGGCGAGGGCGAACTGCCCTTCCCAGTCGAGCTTCTTGCGGCACTTGGCCATGGCGATGTCCTTGTCCATGGCACCCTTCACCCCCTTGGCGATATCGGCGGCATGGGCCGCGATGCGGGAGGCGATGACCCCGTCGCGTACGTCCTGCACGCTGGGGAGCTTCAGGTGCTCGCTGGGGGTCACGTAGCAGAGGAAGTCCGCACCGGCCGCCGCCGCAATGGCCCCGCCGATGGCGCAGGTGATGTGGTCGTAGCCGGGGGCGATATCCGTGACCAGCGGTCCGAGCACGTAGAACGGTGCACCATGGCAGAGCCGCTTCTGCAGCAGGATATTGGCCTGGATCTGGTTCAGGGGGACATGCCCCGGTCCCTCGATCATCACCTGTACGTCCGCGGCCACGGCCCGCTGGGTCAGTTCGCCGAGGAGGATCAGCTCGTGGATCTGGGCCCGGTCGGTGGCATCGGCCAGGCAGCCGGGCCGGAACCCGTCCCCCAGCGACAGGGTCATGTCGTACTCCTTGACGATCTCCAGCAGCCGGTCGAAGTGTTCGAAGAGCGGGTTCTCCTTGTTGTTGTAGGCCATCCACTCAACGGTGAAGGCGCCGCCGCGGGAGACCACGTCCATCAGCCGTCCCTCGTTCTTCATCCGCTCCACCGTGCTCCGGGTCACCCCGCAGTGGACGGTGATGAAGTCTACCCCGTCCTCGGCGTGCTTGATGATGCCGGCAAAGATGTCGTCCACGGTCATGTCGACGATGGCCTTCTTCTTGGTCCGGACCGCGTCCAGCGCTGCCTGGTAGAGTGGGACGCTGCCGATGCAGGCGCTGGTCTCGGCGATGATGGCCCGGCGGATCTCGTCCACTGGCCCGCCGGTGGAGAGGTCCATGATGGCGTCGGCGCCGTGCTTCACGGCAACGCGGGCCTTTTCCAGCTCCTTGGCGATGTCGGTGTCGTCGGCCGAGGTGCCGATGTTGGCGTTCACCTTGGTCCTGAGGCCGGTGCCGACGGCCAGGGGGGTGCCATTGGCGTGCTTCACGTTGTGGCAGATGATGATGCTGCCGCCGGCGATCCCGTCACGGATGAATTCCGGCGTTACCCCTTCGGCAAGGGCGGCCTGCGTCATTTTGTCGGTGATGATTCCCTTGCGGGCGTATTCGAGCTGGGTTGTCGCCATGTACGTCTCCTGAAAAAAATTAGTGGTTGAGTGATTGAGTGTCTGCGCGTGGAGAGACGGGCGTTACCAATTCCACACGTGCCGTGCAGCTTCAAAATGATTCACCGGTCCGTGCCCTTTACCCAGGGGGCGGGCCAGGCGGATGGCCGCGGTGATGAACTCCTTTGCCCTGGTGATCGCCGTGGGGAGCGGCTCACCCTGTGCCAGAAAGGTGGCGATGGCCGATGCCAGGGTACAGCCGGTGCCGTGGGTGTTGGTCGACTCCAGACGCTGCACGGCGAAACGACGGAACTCCCGGCCGTCAAAGAGGAGGTCTGCAGAGTCGGCTCCGGCCAGGTGTCCCCCCTTGATCAAGACGTTTCTGACCCCCATGGCAGCTATTGACCGTGCTGCCGCCTTCATTCCCTCCTCGTCCTCGATGGCCAGGCCGGTCAACGCCTCTGCCTCCGGGATGTTGGGGGTGAGGAGGTAGGTGCGGGGGAGGAGTTCCGCTTTCAGGGTCGCCACGGCGTCTTTGTCGATCAGGCTCGCACCCCCCTTGGCGATCATGACCGGGTCGACTACCGTCAGCAGCCTGGGGAAGGGGGCAAGGCCGCTGGCGACCGCCGCGATGATCTCGGCGGAAAAGAGCATGCCGGTCTTCACCACGTCCACCGGGATATCGCCGAGCACCGCGGTGAGCTGTTCGGCTACGAAGGCGGGCGGGACGCCGTGGATGGCGGTGACCCCCAGGGTGTTCTGGGCGGTGAGGGCGGTGATGACCGACGCGCCGTAGGAGCCGAGCAGGGTGACGCTCTTCAGGTCGGCCTGGATGCCGGCCCCGCCGCCGGAATCGCTGCCGGCCACGGTCAGGACGCTCCCGCGGGGAAACTCCATCCGCCGGTTGAAGAGGAGCGCCAGCTCGGCGGCAGCCAGGGCCGGGTCCGGGCTCCCCAGGACGGCCGAAATGACCGCCAGGCAATCGGCGCCGCCGTCGATGACCGCTACGGCGTTGTCGCGGTCGATGCCGCCGATGGCGACCACCGGGATGGAGACGCGGGCCTTTACTGCCGCTACCGCCGCCGGTCCGGCCAGGTGCTCGATATCCTTGCTCCCGGAACGGTACATGGCCCCCAGGCCGATGTAGTCCGCACCGGCTGCCTCGGCGGCCAGCGCCTCCTCCAGGTTGTGGGTGGAGACCCCGATGAACCTTCCCGGTCCCAGGAGTTCGCGGGCCGCCCGCGGGTCGCCGTCTTCCTGGCCCAGGTGGACGCCGTCGGCATCCAGACGGCGGGCCAGTTCCAGGTCGTCGTTGACGATGAACGGGATGCCCTGCTGGCGACAGAGACGGGCCAGGGCGGTGCCGAGGGTCAGCCGCTCCTCCGGGGAGTGGGACTTGGAACGGAACTGGAGGAGGCGCGCGCCGCCGCTGATGGCCGCCGCGACCCGTTCCATCAGCCGGTCACCGTGGTCGGTGACGAGGTAGAGGCCCCGCAGGGGGTATGTCGGTTTCTGTATGTTCATGGCACAAAAAAAGCCGCGATTGGTGGTCGCGGCTTCCAGAAATAGACGAACGGTGGAGGTTTTCTGGCCGCTTCCCTACGCCGGGATTAACCGGATCAGGTTCAAAGGGTTTGAGGCCGTGACCTCATCTCAGTTCTTGCGAACTCCCCCAGCTGGCATATGCAGGAAGGAAGGCTAGACCATAATCGCCGGATAGTCAATGTTTTTTCCGACGGTTACCCCTACGTTCAGGCAGGAATGACTTCCATGATGGCCCGTACAATCCTGTCGAGGTCACTCACGGTGAGGTCATTGTAAAAGGGGAGGCGGACAAGCCGGTCACTGACCGATTCGGTGACCGGGCAGTCACCGCGATTCCCCCCGAAGGTAATCCCCATCGGAGATGAGTGGAGGGGGAGATAGTGGAAGACGCTCAGGATGCCGCGCTTCTTGAGGCCGGCAATCAGGCGTTGCCGTGACTCAAACGACGGCATGACGAGGTAGAAAAGATGATATGCCTGCGAGCAGTGGGACGGAATGCAGGGGAGACTGGCCCCGCACCTCTTCGCCCACTCTGCAAGGTGGGCCGCATAGTGCTCCCAGATCATCCTCCGTTTGTTTTGAATGGCCTCCCGACCCTCCAATTGGGCCAGCAGGAAGGCGGCCAGCAGGTCCGACGGGAGATAGCTGGAGCCAAGGTCCACCCAGGTGTACTTGTCCACCTGGCCGCGGAAGAAACGACTCCGGTCCGTCCCCTTCTCCCGGATGATTTCGGCCCTTTCGACGTAAGCGGTGTCGTTGATGAGCAACGCCCCACCTTCCCCGCAATGGAGGTTTTTGGTTTCATGGAAACTCTGGGTGGCAAGGGCGCCGAAGGTGCCGAGGTGCTTCCCCTTGTAGCGGCCGAACAGTCCGTGGGCATTATCCTCTACCACGGTTATGCCGTGCCGATCGGCCAGCGTCATGATTGCGTCCATCTCGCACCCCACGCCGCCGTAATGAACCGGTATGATGGCTTTGGTTCGAGTGGTTATGAGCCCGGGAAGTAGAGATTCGTCCATGTTGAGGGTGTCGGGGCGGATGTCGCAGAAAACGGGTTTTGCGCCCCGCAGGGCGAAGGCATTCACCGTGGAGACGAAGGTGAACGAGGGGACGATCACCTCGTCTCCCGGTTTGATATCCAGAAGGATGGCGGCCATCTCCAGGGCATGGGTGCAGGAGGTGGTGAGGAGTGCCTGTTCAACTCCCAACGTGTTCTTGAACAATGCATGACATCGTTTCGTGAACGCGCCGTCACCGGATATCTGGCCATTGGCGACCGCTTCGGCCATGTAGGTGTGTTCCCGGCCGGTGAGATGGGGCTTGTTAAAGGGGATGTTCACTCTTGGGATTCCTCATATATGACGAATTAGATCAGCCATCAGGCGGGTGATGCTGAGGTGTCGGACATCGGCACGCCGTGAATCCTGAAAAATATCCAGCCAAAGTTTCCCCGTACGCCGCGACTGTCATAAACGGTTTCCAACTGGAAGGTCTTCCCCGGGAATTCAGAGGCATACCGCATACCAAGATGGGCGAGAAAAAATTCGGAGAATTGCTCAAAATTATCGAGAGGTGATTGCCAGAAACAGAAAACTACTTTGCCGTTGTCAATCATGCGCGGCACAGCGTGATTTCTGTCTATGAATCCGTTTTCCCGCAAAAATGTGTTGTATGGCGGAGAGGCTATGAGCCAGCCACCGGGAAAGTTGATGAACGGAGCCATGTCCCGGTATTCCTTGAGCGGATTGGCTGACTCTGAGTTAAAAGAGATATTCGAGACGTTGGCATTGACGAAGATTGTATCCGGTCCGCTGATTTTTTGAACAAGCGGTATTGTTTGTTCAGTAAAATTCTTTATTTGTTTCGATGTTGATCTGTTGTCTTCGTATGTCCGGTAATTGTAAAACGTGAGGTAAAGCACCGCAGCACAGAAAAAGCCGTAAATGCAAGTCTGGAGAAAGCCACCGGTTGTCTGCCTGTTGTTGTAATAAGGTCTTAAAGCAATGCCAAGTAACAGCAAATAGGAGAATACCGGTATTGCAATTCTCGGAGGGAAACGCATTGCGGTCATTGATACAATGATGGATAGAGTAATAACCGTTAAAAATAATTGAAGATAATAGATCTTACCTTTTATTCTTACTCCTCCAAATGTCCCTGCAATGAGCTGAACGGTACATAGCAAAATTATAATCAGGCTAAAGGCATTGTTTTTTATGGTATCAACAGCGTACGAAAAAGAAATCAAGCCCAATATATTGTTGCTGTTTTTTGTAATGAAGGATGAAAAGGTGTTTTTATTATAAATTTTGGCATCGTGAAACCACCAGTCTCCGGCCAGCATATAATCGAAAATGGTCCAGCCGGTATTCTTCATCGCTTCCATTGTTTGTGCGTTCGGTTCCGCAAGATGGGTGTCTACCAGTTGGCTCCTGACCTTGTTGAATTCCGAAAACGACCGGTACTCTGCACTGTCTCTCTGCATCGAGGTGCAGCCGAGAGTGAGGAGCAGCGTGACCATCAGGGGCGCCAGCGTTGCGAAGAGCCTCTTTTTTGAAAAATAAATGAAAAAAGATGGAACGGCCGGCAGGCTGAACAGCAGGGCGAATAGAAGAATATCGGGTCTGATGAGAAAGCTGATGCCCAACAGGCAACCGACAAAAACATCTGAGATACTGTCTGGCTTCCTCGTGAGGTTTGCCAGGGAAATGTGCGATATTGCGGTGAGCCAGAGGAAAAGGCTGACCCCGGCGAAATTGAGCTGGCAAACGAGGTAGCTGTAGAAACCGAGGAAGGCAACGATGTACGAAATTTTGGTAACTACTGAGTTTCCGGTTGAAAAGATGGTGCGGAGTCCGATGGTGCATCCAACTAAGAGACAACTGTAGAGAAACAGACTGTACCAGGGGATGAAGTTGGCAATCTTATAAAGCTGGTAGAGGAGAGAGCTGAGCGGGAGAGACAGAAATACGGCGTCAGCGGTTGCCTTGAGACCCTGCTGGCCTGACAGCATCTTGATCATGGACATATCGTCATTGGTTTCAAACTGGCAGTTGCCAAACGCCAGTAAAAGAGTTGTGACCACCAAGGCGACAAGTAGAGGGAGGAAGGCGCTTAATCGTCCGGTTTCGTAACTGTCAGGGATAGAGCTCATATATTCGTTCCATTAAAGTCGATTTCGGCAATATTTCTGAGACCATTATGACAGCATAAATGTAAGGACTATTCTGTTGAGCTTTTCCATAAGTGGAAAATGGCCGTGGGGTCTTTGAATTTGAAGCCAAGCCGGACGTAGAGGTTGAGGACGGGAATGTTGTTGGTGGATATCTGGGTGCGGGCCTGCGTTACTCCTTCCGTCAGCATGGCGCCGAGCACTCCCAGCCAAAGGTAATCTCCCAGGCCGCTTGCCGCATAGGTCCGGGCAAAACCCGCCAGAAGCAGGTGCTCTTTTTGTCGCGCCATGAACCCGATAATTTCGTTGCGAAGCATCAGGACATGGAATGTGACGCCTGCCGTGAAAAGATCGTCCACCCAGTAGACATAGCGCCTGTCCGCAAGGCCGGAGGGGCACTGCGGGTCGACGTGGAAACGGTCACTCACAAAGGATTCAGCGGCGATACGTTTGACAGCGGCACGCGTGTCGAAATCATCAGGAGCCATCAGTAACAGGGACAGCTCGTCTGTATCGAATCGCTTTGGTACAAAGGCCTGGGGCGTGGCGAGGAATTCTTTCAGTACCGCATTCCTGGAAAGAACTGAATGAGGGACGAGACTGGTTTCCACGAACGAGAAACCGCTGTTTCCGAGTACTGGAACTGCGGCCAGATGTTCCCTGGTGACCTTTGCCTGAGCGAAAATCTTGTTGTGCTGTTTTGCCTTTTCCGTGAGAGAGTGCGTAAGTTGTGTGTGGTCAGGGGCATGCAGGAATTCTTCAACCAAGGCATAAGAGGCCATGGACAGGTTTCTGGATTCGTAGTCGAGGGGGACCAAGCAGTCATCGATCACATGTAACTCCTTAGCGTCAGTCGGTACTCTGTCGAACGACGTACAGCGGCCGTTCCATCATCCGGAAATGCATGCGGGCCAGATACTCGCCAATGACCCCCAGTGCCAGGAGTTGTACACCTGAAAAGATCGATATGATGGAGGCCAGGAAGGGGAAGCCGGGAACGCTCGATCCAAGGAGAAAAAATCGCCCAACCACGTAGGCGAGGATCAGCAGGCCGAATATGGCGCAGGCAAAACCCAGAAGGCTGGCAATCTGCAAGGGGATCACGCTGAAACCGGTCATCATGTTGAATGCATGGGTTACCAGTTTCCTGAACGTATAGTTCGATATGCCTTGCTGGCGTGGGGCGTGCGCGACGGGAACGGCAGTAAAGCGGGTGGTTCCCCAGGTGAGCAGGACGTCGACCGACGCCAATGGACTCCTGTAGTCGAGGAAGGCGCTTCGGACATCGGTACGAAACGCCCTGAATGCGCTGACCTTGCTTGCTATTTCCGAACCCATTGCGCTTTTGAGCGCGAGTTTGGTGATGCGCGATGCCATGTCACGCCAGATACCGTGCTGTTCCCGTTGAGGCGTGCCATACACCACATCGTACCCGTTATCGAGCGGCACCAGCAGTTTGGGAATCTCTGCCGGCGGATGCTGCAGATCGTCATCCATGGTGACGATGATCTGGTTGCGTGCCGCGCGGATGCCACAGAGAAGGGCGTTGTGCTGCCCGTAGTTCCGCATGAGGGTGTAACCGCGAACGGACGGATAGTCGCGTGCCAGACCGCGGATTACTTCCCAGCTTTGGTCGCGACTGCCGTCATTGACGAGGATGACCTCCCACTCTTCCGTAATGCTCTGGAGGACTGCGGTCAGCTGGGGGATCAGGTCCGGTAGGATTGCGGCACTGTTGTAAACAGGAATGACCACGGAAAGGGATAATGTCTGAAGGAGTTGTGCCATTGCCAGGACTCGAGGGAGGGCCGACTACCGTCCAGCGGATTCGGATGCGGACAGCGGCGTAGGTTCAATTTTAATAATTTCAAATTTGCGCAACGTTATCTTATGAGTACCTATAAGTCAACGGCTTTTCGGGAATTTGCCTTTACAGCGGTTGGCGGTGGTGGTAGAAAAAATCGTCCGCGTACGAACGCCATCCGATCACACTCTGGATAGACCCAATGATCAACGATTTTCTCAGCGACAGCCGTCCCACCTACGCCGAGGTCGACCTTGCAGCCCTGCGGGACAACTTTGCCCGAGTCAGGCAGGCGGTGCCGGCCGATTGCGGCATTCTGGCGGTGGTGAAGGCCGATGCCTACGGCCACGGCTTCATGGACATCGCCCAGGAACTGGAGCGCCTGGGGGTTACCGCCTTCGGGGTCGCCTTCCTGGCGGAGGGGATCCAACTGCGCAAGAGCGGCATCGACCGGCCCATCCTGGTGCTGGGGGGGATCTACCCGGGGCAGGAGAAGAAGTGCGTCGGCTTCAATCTCTCCACCACCCTCTTTTCCCTGGAGCAGGCCCACATCCTGGACGGGGTGGCCCGCCGGCTCTACCGGAAGGCCAGGGTGCACGTCAAGGTGGATACCGGGATGGGGCGACTCGGCATTGCGCCGGCGGAGACCGCAGCTTTTTTCGCCGCCCTTCGTGATCTTCCCAACCTGGAGCTGGAGGGGATCGTCTCCCACTTCGCGTCGGCCGACGAACTGGACGAGGACGGCGAGCGGTACACGGCAGAGCAGACCGGCCATTTTCTTCACGCCCTGGATGCGGCCCGGGCGGCCGGATTCACCCCCCCCTTCGTCCATATCGCCAACAGCGCCGGGCTGTTCAGCCGGCCCCTGCCGTTTTGCACCCTGGTCAGGCCGGGGATCGCCCTGTACGGCTCCCTGCCGTCGTCCGACTTCAGTGGTCGGCTCGACCTGGAGCCGGTCATGAGCCTGAAGAGCCGGATTGCCCTGCTTAAATGGGTGGACGAGGGGACCTGCATCAGTTACGCCCGGCGGTTCCGGGCCCCGGGGCGGACCCTGATCGCCAGCGTGCCGGTCGGCTACGCGGACGGCTATCCCCGCGCCCTCACGAACCGGGGAGAGGCGCTGGTCCGCGGGCTCAGGGCCAGGGTGGCAGGCACGGTCTGCATGGACTGGATCATGCTGGACGTGACCCACATTCCCGGCGTGGCCGTGGGTGACGAGGTGGTCCTCATGGGGAAGGACGCCGTCGGCAACAGCGTCCGGGTGGAGGAGTTGGGGGGCTGGGCCGGTACCATCCCCTACGAGATACTCTGCGGCATCAGCAAGCGGGTGCCGAGGATCTATAAACCATGAGTCGGTGAGAACCGCGCACCGTGCTCCGCTCAGAGTGCCGCTCGCGCCGCCACTGTACGGCTCATTCCGCGACGGCCCATCAACTCGCCCGGCGGGCTCAGACACGATGGGCCGTCTTTGCTCCATTTCGCCTACAGTGGCTGGCGCTCGGGCGCAATCGCTTCTCAAGGCACGCGGTTCTCACGTGTAGTTGTTTCACAGGGGCAGACATGACCAGCGAGAAGATCAAACTCACCGCCATGGTGAAAGCAGCCGGTTGAGCGGCTAAACTGGGCCCGGCGGGCCTGGAAGACGCTCTGCAAGGTATCGGCATTTCCGGCGATCCCGACCTCCTGGTCGGCCCGGAGACGGCCGACGACGCCGGGGTTTACCGGTTGACGGATAGCTGCGCCCTGGTGGAGACCGTGGACGTCATCACGCCGCTGGTGGACGATCCGTACACCTTCGGCAGGATCGCCGCGGCCAACGCGGTCTCCGATGTCTATGCCATGGGGGGGCGGCCTGTCACCGCCCTGAACCTGGTCTTTTTCCCGGCCTGCACCCTGCCGTCGGAAGTCCTGCGCGAGATCCTGGCCGGCGGGGCCGAGATGCTCCGGGAGGCCGGGGTCTGCCTGGTGGGGGGGCACACGGTGGAGGACGACGAACTGAAGTACGGTCTGGCCGTGACCGGGGTGATCGATCCGGCCGGTATCGTCCGGAATTCGACCCCCCTGCCGGGGGACCGGCTGATCCTCACCAAGCCGCTGGGGACCGGGATCGTCACCACGGCGATCAAGGCGGAGATGGCCGACGACGTAACCGTTGCGGAGGCTATCCGCTGGATGACCACCCTGAATCGTCAGGCAGCCGCCCTGATGACCGCGTCCGGGGCTCACGCGGCCACCGACGTGACCGGTTTCGGCCTGATCGGCCATGCCTGTGAGATGGCGTCAGGCGGTGGGGTGACCATCCGCCTGGCAACGGGACTGGTGCCGCTCATGGTCGGGGTGCCGGCACTGGTAGCCGACGGGATGGTGCCGGCCGGCTGTTATCGCAACCGTGATCACTACTCCCGGTACGTCGCCGGCAACGGCCGTGCCGATATCCTCCTTCCCCTCTACGACCCCCAGACCTCGGGCGGCCTGCTGATCGCCCTGGCCCCGGCCGACGCCGAACGGTTCCGTGCCGCGGCCCGTGAAGAGGGGCTCTTCGCCGTTGAGATCGGGGAGGTACTGCCGCGTGGGGAGAGCGTCATTGAGATCGTCTGACAACCCGTCTACTCTGGCCGTAGCCGTCGACCTGGGGACCACCACCATCGCCGCTTCGCTTGTCGATACGGTTTCCGGTGCGGTCCTGGCCAGGGAGGGGGGGCTCAATCCGCAGCGCCCCTATGGCGCCGATGTGGTGAGTCGTCTGGAATATGCCTGCCGTGGCGAGGTCGAGCGCCGGACCCTTTCCCGACTCGTCAATGCCGAACTGGAGCGGCTGGTGGGGGCGCTCCTCTCCCGGGCCGACTCTGCGTCGCCCCCGGTCCGGGTGGCGGTGGCCGCCAACCCGACCATGTCGCACCTGCTGCTGGACCTGCCGGTGGAGAGCCTCGCCTTTCCTCCCTACCGACCCGCGAACACCGGCGCCCATCACGTCGCAACCGGCTCCCTCGGCTGGACCATGGACATCCCGCTCTACGTCTTCCCCTCGCCCGGAGGCTTCGTCGGCGGCGACCTGGTTGCCTTTCTCCACGCTCTCGGCGTGAGGGGATCGAGGCGCGAGGACCGAGGAACGAGGATAGAAGCGTATGAAACTTCCAACCTCGAACCTCGAACCTCGGACCCCGAGCCCCGAGCCCGCCTTTTCCTCGATCTGGGTACCAACGGCGAACTGGCCCTGGCATCAGGGGGGCGGCTCTTCGCCACCTCGGCTGCGGCCGGGCCGGCGTTCGAGGGGGGGAATCTCGCCTGCGGCATGGCGGCGCTCCCCGGGGCGATCCGTTCGGTCAGGCGGGACGCTAGCCGTCTTGCCCTGGAGACAATAGGCGGAGGGACGCCCCGCGGCATCTGCGGCTCCGGCGTTCTCGACACCATGACCCTTCTGCTGGCAGAAGGGGTGGTGGACAGCACCGGGCAGCTCCTGCCGCCGGCCGAGGTAGCGACCAACCTGGCGACCCGCATCATCGAGGCAAAGGGGGAACTGGCCTTCGTCCTCTACCGGGATGCGGCATCCCTCGTCTACCTTTCCCAGGGGGACATCCGTCAGGTGCAGCTGGCCAAGGCTGCCATCCGGGCCGGCATCGACGTTCTCCTGGCCCGGGCCGGCATCGGCGTCGCCGACCTGGGAGAGGTCGTCCTGACCGGTTCCTTCGGCGTCTCGCTCAATCCGGAAGGGCTAAAAAGCATTGGAATTTTCACGGAAAACATGGTACAAGTGGCCCGTTTCGTGACGGAGGGGGCCCTCGCTGGCGTAGAGGAAACCCTCCGTTCTTCGTCGTATGACGGTGTCGAACAGCTTGCCGCCTCGCTGACCGTCATCCCCCTTTCCGGGACCCCGAGATTCGAGCAGAGTTTTTTCGCCGAGATGAACTTTCCCCGGCGTGAGCCTGAAGCCGGCTGTTGAAGGTGTCCGGAGAGAGCGACTTTCCCCTAAGCGTTGTGGCTCTAGGCGAAATGGATCGTTAAGCGGCCGGATTGTTTGAGCCCGCAGGGCGAGGACGCGTCACCATACCTAGTGGCGGCTGTAGCGAAATAAGCCGTAGAGTCACAGCTGAAGGGGAATTGGAGCGAACGAGGACACCTTCAACTTTCGAATCCATGTTGAATCTATCCACCAGATAAAAGGAGCACCATACGATGGCAAAGATCACCCGAGCCCTGATCAGCGTGTCGGACAAGACCGGCATCATTGAATTCACAAAGGACCTGACCCGCTTCGGCGTCGAGATCCTCTCCACCGGCGGCACTGCCAAGCTCCTGCGGGACGCGGGGCTGGCCGTGAAGGACGTCTCCGAGTTCACCGGGTTCCCCGAAATGCTGGACGGCCGGGTCAAGACCCTGCATCCCAAGGTCCACGGCGGCCTGCTGGGGATGCGGAGCAATCCCGAGCATGTGGCCACCATGCAGGCCCACGACATCGAGCCGATCGACATGGTAGTGGTCAACCTCTACCCGTTCGAGGCGACCGTTGCCAAGCCGGAGTGCACC
Source organism: uncultured Geobacter sp. (assembly GCA_964431365.1). Classification (GTDB taxonomy): domain Bacteria; phylum Desulfobacterota; class Desulfuromonadia; order Geobacterales; family DSM-12255; genus Geomobilibacter. The sequence continues at coordinate 13,629 of CAYSJJ010000009.1, forward strand.
ATGGAAGACGCCATCGAGAATATCGACATCGGCGGGCCGACCATGCTCCGTTCGGCGGCCAAAAACAACGCCGACGTGACCGTGCTGGTCGATCCGGCCGACTACCGGCGGGTCCTGGCCGAGATGGCCGAAAACGGCGGCATGGTCAGCAAGGCCACCAACTTCCAGCTGGCGGTGAAGGTCTACCAGCATACCGCCGCCTACGACGGCGCCATCTCCAACTGGCTCGGCAGCCGCCTCGGCGAAGGGGTCGATCCGTACCCCGCCACCCTGACCCTGCAGTACCAGAAGGCGCAGGAGATGCGCTACGGCGAGAACCCGCATCAGTCGGCCGCGTTCTACGTCGAGCGGCGGAGCGGCGAGGCGTCGGTGGCAACGGCCCGCCAGCTCCAGGGGAAGGAACTCTCGTACAACAATATCGCCGACACCGACGCGGCCCTGGAGTGCGTGAAGCAGTTCGGCGAAGGGCCGGCCTGCGTCATCGTCAAGCATGCCAACCCCTGCGGCGTTGCCCTGGGCGCTTCCGTGCTGGAGGCCTACGAGCGGGCCTACTCGACGGATACCGAATCGGCCTTCGGCGGCATCATCGCCTTCAACTGCGACCTGGACGAAGCGACGGCCCGGGCCATCGTCGACCGGCAGTTCGTCGAGGTCATCATCGCGCCGAAGGTGCTTCCCGGCGCCATCGAGGTAGTGGCGGCCAAGAAGAACGTGCGGCTCCTCGAGTGCGGCATGTGGGCGGCCAAGCCGGCACCTCGGCTTGACTTCAAGCGGGTCTGCGGCGGGCTTCTGGTGCAGGATGCTGACCTCTCACTCACCGGCGAACTGAAGGTGGTGACCAGACGGGCACCGACCGAAAAGGAGATGCAGGACCTCCTCTTCACCTGGCGGGTGGCCAAATTCGTCAAGTCCAACGCCATCGTCTACGGCAAGGAGCGGATGACCGTCGGCGTCGGCGCCGGCCAGATGAGCCGGGTCAACTCGGCCCGCATCGCTGCCATCAAGGCGGAGCACGCCGGTCTGGAAGTCAAGGGGGGGGTCATGGCCTCCGACGCCTTCTTCCCGTTCCGCGACGGGATCGACAACGCCGCCAGCGCGGGGATCACGGCGGTCATCCAGCCGGGCGGCAGCATGCGCGACAGCGAGGTGATCGCCGCTGCCGACGAGCACGGCATGGCGATGGTCTTCACCGGCATGAGGCATTTCAGGCACTAGGAGGTGGGAAGCGGGGCCGCAGGGCCTCGTTTTCCGCAGATCAACGGGGAGTCTGAAATGCATGTGGAGCGACGTTTACCCGCGTCTGCGATACGGACACACCTCTGGCCGGTTCTGACGCTGCTGGTCGTGACGTGGGGCGTTTATTTCCAGACGCTCGGCCACGACTTCATCATCAACTGGGATGATAACCTCTATGTGCTGGAAAATCCTGACATCGCAGGGGTTTCACTGGAACACCTGAAACGGGTCTTTACGTCGTTTTATGTCGGCAATTACGCGCCGCTCCAGATGCTCTCCTACATGCTGGACTATACCCTGTGGGGGGTGAAACCCGCAGGGTACCTGTTTTCCAACATCCTGTTCCACAGCTGTAACGGCCTTTTCTTCTACTGGATGCTGGTCCGGCTTGGGGGGAACCGGCTCTGGGCGTTCTTCGGCGCCTTTATCTTCCTCTGTCATCCGGTTCAGGTCGAGTCGGTGGCCTGGGTCTCCCAGCGTAAGAATCTGCTGGCAATGTTCTGTTTCCTGCTCTCGGTGATAACCTACCTTGAGTACCGGGAAGAGGGGCCCGGCAGGTCGGGGTGGTACGCGGCGTCGCTGGTGATGTTCATGCTGGCCCTGCTGGCCAAGTCGGTCGTCGTGGTCCTGCCGCTGGTCCTTTTTCTCCTGGACGTCTGTTTCGCTTCCGACAGTCGTCTGCTGCGGCGATGGATCGACAAAGCTCCCTACTTACTTGTCGCGGCGCTGTTCGCGCTCCTTACCGTCAAGGCCCAGTCCATGTCAGGCGGCGGGCTCATGCAGTCGGGAGGGGGGGTCCAGTACTACGGTGGCAGCCTCTATGCCACCGTACTGACCATGCTTCCGGTCATGATGCGCTATCTGGCGTTCATTGTCTGGCCGGCGAACCTGAGCGCCCTGTATGCTCCGGTCATCAAGACCGAAATTGACTGGTCGGTGGCAGGGGCGGCACTCTGCGCCGTTATGCTCCTCCTGATCGGTTGGCAGCTGTATCGTCGCAACAGGCAGCTATTCTTCTGGTACACGCTGTTCTTCGTCGGGTTGCTGCCGGTCTCCCAGATCATCCCCCTGGTCACCATAATGAACGACCGCTATCTCTACTTTCCCATGCTCGGCGCTGCGGCATTTATTGCCTGGCCGGCACGGAAGGTCGCGGTTGCGCCGCTGCAGTCGCGCACGATCCTTCTCGGAGCGGTGGCACTGTTTGCCATCTCCCTGCCGCTGCTCTCCGCCCGGAGGGCAGTCGTCTGGAGCAACGCGATGACTCTCTGGAGCGACGCCGTGGCAAAAGAGCCGGGGTTGCCGTTCAACTGGACGTTCATGCTTGAGGCATATCTTCGGGGCGGAAAACCGGAGCGCATACCGCCGCAGTTTCAGCGCGACCCCCGGTTTAGAAACGGTGTCAACCTGGCCGTGGAGATGTACCAGAAAGAGAACAAGCCCGCTCAGGCAGCCCTCTTCCTGAGAACGCTGGTGGCCGGGCTCCCCGGCTTTGCCTACGGGTACTACTCGCTGGGGACCCTTGCCTTTCAGGAGGGGAAGCTCGACGAGGCGGAGACGTACGGCAGGAAGGCGCTGGCCCTTGAGCCGAACGAAGGGAAATACCGCATCCTGCTCGGGCATGTTGCCGTTGCTTCCGGGCGGGGTGGTGCGGCGCGGGAGCTGTACCGGACTGCCCTGGCGACGGGGAGTGACGATTCCCTGATGCGGTACTACCTCGCCTGCCTGGAGGCCCGCGACGGACGGCTGAGCGAGTCCCTGAAAGAGTTGGAGCAGGCGCTGAAGCTCGGTTATGACGACCTGGAGCAGTTGGACAAGGAACCTGTCCTCGCCCCGGTGCGCGGTCTTCCGGAGTTTGTCCGGATTCGTTCCGGGGGAGTGGCGGGGCAACGTAGTGAAACCAAGCGATGATCGTGATGCAAAGGAGTGGAATATGAAGATACTTGTCGTTGGCAGTGGTGGCCGGGAGCACGCCCTGGTCTGGAAAATAGCCCAATCTCCGCTGGTGGAGAAGGTCTTTTGCGCCCCCGGCAACCCGGGGATCGGCCGGATCGCCGAGAACGTCCCCATCGCGGTGGACGACCTGCCGGGACTCCTCTCCTTTGCCAAACAGGAGGGGATCGGCCTGACCGTGGTCGGCCCTGAACTCCCCCTCTCCCTGGGGATCGTCGATCTCTTCGAGGAGTACGGCCTGAAGGTCTTCGGCGCACGGCGCAACGCCGCCCTGATAGAGGCCAGCAAGGCCTTTGCCAAGGAGATCATGCAGAAATACGACGTGCCGACCGCCGCCTATGACGTCTTTACCGAGGTGGAGCCGGCCATCGCCTTTATCGACCGGCTCGGCGCCCCCATCGTGGTGAAGGCCGACGGCCTGGCCGCCGGCAAGGGGGTCGTGGTGGCCCAGACCAGGGACGAGGCGGTTGCCGCGGTTCAGGAGATGCTGTCGGGCAATGCCTTTGGCGGCGCCGGCTCACGGGTGGTGATCGAGGAGTTCCTGCGGGGGGAGGAGGCCTCGTTCCTCGCCTTCACCGACGGAAAGAACATCATCCCCCTGGCGAGCGCCCAGGATCACAAGGCGGTGTTCGACGGCGACAAGGGCCCCAACACCGGCGGCATGGGGGCCTATTCGCCGGCTCCGGTGGTGACGCCTGCCATCCACGAGAAGGCCATGGCCCAGGTGATGCGGCGGACCATCGACGGGATGGCGGCCGAGGGGCGGCCGTACCGCGGTGTCCTCTATGCCGGCCTCATGATCGACGGCGAGTCGGTCAAGACCCTGGAGTTCAACGCCCGCTTCGGTGACCCGGAGTGCCAGCCCCTCCTGATGAGGATGAAGTCGGACATCGTCCCGGTCCTCCTGGCCATTGCCGACGGTGACATCAGTAACGTCACCATCCAGTGGCACGACAAGGCTGCCGTCTGCGTCGTCATGGCCGCGCCGGGATATCCGGGCGACTACCGCAAGGGTGATGTGATCTCAGGGCTCGATGCCGCCGCGGAGATCCCCGACCTCTTTGTCTTTCACGCCGGCACCGCGGAGCGGGAAGGTCAGTTCGTCACCAACGGCGGCCGCGTACTCGGGGTTACGGCCTTGGGCGACACGGTGCAGAAGGCCATCGATCAGGCCTACCAGGGGGTGGCTGCCATCAGTTGGGACGGCGTCCATTTCCGCCGCGACATCGGCCGGAAGGCTTTGGCTAGATGACTCAGGAGAGCAGAGGGAGAGGAGGCGGAAGAGTCATCAGGTCAGCTCTCCTGCTCTCGTGCGTACTGCTCGCCTTCTGGCTTCGGGCGGTACCCTGGCGTAATTTCCTCGATGGGAACGGGCACTACCTCTTCTATGGTCCCGACTCCTACGATCACCTGCGCCGGATCACCCTGGGGCTGGCCGGATTCCCGCGGGTGCCGACCTTTGACGCCTTCTACGGCTACCCCGTCGGAACCGGCCAAATCTGGTCCCCCCTCTTCGACTACCTGATATCCATCGTCGCGCTTATCCTGGGCGTCGGCAGGCCGGAAGGTGAGCTGGTCCATGCGGTGGGTTTCTGGCTCTCCCCCGTTCTCGGGGCTGCCACCCTGTTCCTGCTCTACCGGACAGGGAGCCTGCTCCTGGGGAAGCGGGCCGGCCTGGTGGCGTGCGCGGTGTTGGCCCTGCTCCCCGGGCACATCCTTTACACCTTTGCCTCCGAGCTCGACCATCACGTGGCGGAACCGATGGTCTGCCTCCTCATCATGAATGCGTACCTGCGTGACCGGAGCGCAGCGCTGCAGGCGGGGCGCTCCACCCTGCCGTGGCGCGGCGCAATCGCCCTTGTCTTTGCGATACTGGTCTGGCGCGGTGCCATCATCTTCTGGGGCGCACTCTTCCTGGCGATACTGGTGCAGCTGGTTGCTGAACAGCGACGTGGAGGCACGACCGGCCTTGCCGACTACGCCTGGCAGCAGGCGCTGCTGGCTGCGGCCATGACCCTGCCTCTCTGCCTCTTCAACGTCTGGGGGAGCAGCGGCGGGGTCAGCTTCGGCATCATCTCCTGGTTCCATGTGGCTTTCCTTGCCGCCTGGGCGTTCCTCTTCCTTCTGTTCGGCCTCCGGCGCGCCACCGGCGGCGGGATCACTGTCGTGGCATCTCCGCTTCTCCTCCTGGCGGCTCTGGTCCTGTTGCTCCCTGCCGGGCGGCACTTTGCCACCGAACTCCTCTCCGGACTGGTGGTTGTCGGCCGCGGTGACCCCTGGCTCGATTCCATCTCCGAACTCCGTTCCATGCTCTTCCCCCAGGACGGCTTCGACCTCTGGCACGGTGCGGAAACTCTCTCCCTGGTCTACTGGCTCTTTCCCGTGCTGCTCTGGACGCTGTTCCGACGCTGGCGGCAGGGAGGGTTCGGCGATCTCCGGCTGTCCCTCTTCCTGGTCTGGGGCGGTCTCTTCTGGCTGCTCCCCCTGTTTCGCGAACGGTATGTACACCTCACCGCACTAGTCATTGCCCTGGGATGCGGCTACCTGGTCGATTACCTGCTGGAGCGGTTACGGGTAAAGCACCGTGAAAGAGTTGCATCCCTTGGAGCCGGGGGGGCGTTGCTGCTCCTCCTGACACCGACGCTGGGGTTCTTCTGGCAACTTCCAGGGGTCGGCCTGCCGGAGAAGGAGCGTAGCGACCTGCCACGCGCCTTGACCTGGCTGCGGGACCGAACGCCGGTTCCCACGGGGTTCATGCAGCCGCTGAAGCAGCCCGCATACGGGGTGCTCGCCGACTGGGGGCTCGGCGCCTACATCGATTACGTGGCGCAGCGACCGACGGTTGCCACGAATTTCGGCTGGGAAACACACGGCCTGTTCGAGTCGGCCGCGTTCCTGACGACCTCCGACCCCTCTGTGGCGGCCAGGATCGTCAGGGATAACCGGGTACGCTACCTGCTGCTCAGCGACGTGACCCAACACCTCCCCAACCTGCGGGCCATCGCGGAGTTCGGGCTCGGCACCGGCCGATCGCCGCTGGCGACCCTTCCACCGTTCAAACCCCTTGCATCCATGTACTATCGCCTCTATATACAGGATGGTGCGGCATTTCAGGTGCAGGACGTCGCCGTTGAAGCAGTGGGCACCTACCGGCTGGTCTACGAATCTCCCGGGGTCTTTTTCGATCCGATGGTCGGACCGGTGAGCAATTACAAGATATTCGCCTGTGTGCCGGGTGCGCTCATCTCGGGGAAAGCGACGCCGGGAGAGGTTGTTGAACTGCGAATCGGCATGAAGAGCAGTTCCGGGCGGCGGTTCATCTACAAGGACTGGGGCCGTGCGGGGGATGGGGGGGGATACGCCTTCCGGGTTCCCTATCCAACGGAGCCCGGAGCCGGCGACGTCTCGGCAACGGAACCGTACCATGTCATGGTCGGCGGACGGGAGCTCAGGTATGAGGTCTCGGAGCGCGACGTGCAGGCGGGAACTCAGGGCCGGTTGGCGGCCCGGCAAGGGAAAGAGTGATATATGCTGAATGACAAGCGGATCGTCGTTGTCCTCCCCGCGTACAACGCGGCTAAAACCCTGGAAAAAACCTGGCAGGAGATACCCTTCGAGTTTGTCGACGACGTCGTCCTCGTGGATGACGCCAGTCGTGACGATACGGCGGAGGTGGCCCGCCGCCTGGGGATCAGGACCATCGTGCACGAACGGAACACCGGCTACGGCGGGAACCAGAAGACCTGCTACCGTACCGCCCTCTCCATCGGTGCGGATATCGTCATCATGGTGCATCCCGATTACCAGTACACCCCCAAACTCATCACGGCCATGGCTGCCATGATCGCCTACGGCGAGTTCGACGCGGTCCTCGCCTCCCGCATCCTGGGGATCGGGGCGCTCAAGGGGGGGATGCCCCTGTACAAGTATCTGGCCAACCGCTGTCTGACCCTGGTGGAAAACCTCCTGCTGGGGCACAAGCTTTCCGAATACCATACCGGTTACCGCGCATTCTCCCGTCAGGTCCTGGAAACCCTCCCCCTGGAGGAGAACTCGGACGACTTCGTCTTCGACAACCAGATGCTGGCCCAGGTTGTCTGGGCCGGCTTCCGGATCGGCGAAGTAAGCTGCCCGACGAAATATTTCGCCGAGGCCTCCTCCATCAACTTCCGCAGGAGCGTAACCTACGGTTTCGGCGTGTTGTGGACGGCCTGCAGGTTTCGACTGGCGCGGCTGGGGCTCATCCGTCCCCGCATCTTTTCCCAGGTGCCGGCCGGGAAATGAGTAGAACCGTACTACGCGAGACGTAACGGCCGCGCACCTCTTGCGTCTCACAGATTATTTCACGAGGGAACCTGAATGAATGACGTTCAAGTGCTGATTCTCATGGGAAGCGACTCGGATATCCCGGTCATGGAGGAAGCTGCCAAGGTGTTGACGGAGTTCGGCATCGGCTATGCGATGCATGTCTCATCGGCCCACCGCTCTCCGCGGAAGACCGCTGCCTTGGCTGGCGGGGCCGCCGGGCGGGGCGTCAGGGTGATCATTGCCGGTGCCGGCATGGCCGCTCACCTGGCCGGCGTCGTGGCGGCCGAAACGGTTCTGCCGGTCATCGGGGTGCCGATCGGCGGCGGGGCGCTGAACGGAGTCGACGCCCTTTACGCCATGGTGCAGATGCCGGCCGGCATCCCGGTGGCAACGATGGCCATCGGCAGGGCCGGGGCCCGGAATGCTGGGATCCTGGCCGTACAGATGCTCTCGCTTGCCGACTCGGAGCTGCAGCAGAGGCTGGCGGTCTACCGGCAACGGATGGCTGATGAGGTGGAGGCCAAGGATGCAGAACTGCAGGGGCGGCTTGGCAGGTAGTTCGTGCCTGGGCTCGCCAAGGTTATGAGCGGTTCATGTCTGTAACTATTTGTTTTGTAGGGTTTTTGAGGTTTTTCCCTTGACAAATGGTGCCTTGGTGTATAAATTTTCGCACGCTTTAATCATTCTGTTTGTCAGCAAGGAGGTAACACTATTATGAAAAAAATGGTAACCGCACTCGCACTGACCCTCGCATTCGCCGTCAACGCCATGGCCGCCGACGTGATCACCCTGCCGGCCAAGAACGGCAATGTCTCCTTCCCGCACAAGAAGCATCAGGAGATGCTCAAGGACTGTAAAAAGTGCCACGAGAAGGGACCCGGCAAGATCCAGGGCTTCGGCAAGGAACTGGCCCACGCCAAGGGCTGCAAAGGCTGCCACGAAGAGGGGAAGAAGGGCCCGACCAAGTGCGGCGAGTGCCACAAGAAATAGTAGCATTTCATAGAGGCTGAACGGAAAAGGGGTAACGGGAGTTACCCCTTTTTTTTTGTGTCGCGAAAATCTGATTTCGTTTCGTAGCGAATTTTTATATAATCGCTCCTCGTGCGCTAAAGGCGGAAACTTCATTAAACCTCTTTGTAAGGAGACGGCATTGACCACCGGCAAGAAAGGCTTCCTGCAATCTCTCTGGGACTTTTTCTGTTCCCTGAAACTGGCGATTTCCTTGCTCATCGCACTGGCGATCACGTCCATCATCGGTACGATAATCCCCCAGGGGAACGTTCCGCCCGAGTACCTGCAGACCATCAGCGAGACCAAGATGAAGGTCTACCAGTCGCTCGGTTTCTTCGACATGTACCACTCCTGGTGGTATATCCTTCTCCTCTACCTGTTCACCGTCAACCTGATCGCCTGCTCCATCAAGCGGTTGCCGCGGGTCTGGAAGATCATCTCCGAGCCGACGCTGGTCATGGACGAGAGCCATCAGCGTTCGCTGGCGAACACCCATGAGTTCAAGATGAAGGGGGATGCGAAGGGGATTGCCGAAAAACTGACGACGGCGCTGAAGGGGCAGGCGTCGGAACCGGTGGTGACCGAGGTGGATGGAACGATCCATCTCTTTGCCCAGAAAAACCCCTACTGCCGCCTGGGGGTCTACGTCACCCACCTGAGCATCATCTTCATCTTCATCGGGGCGCTCATCGGCTCCTTCTTCGGCTACAAGGCCTTTGTCACGATCCCGGAAGGGACATCGATAGATACCGTCTATACCCGCACCGAAAAGCCGGTTCCCCTCGGCTTTGCCGTGCGCTGCGAAAAATTCGGCGTAACGTTCTACAACACCGGCGCCCCCAAGGAGTTCAAGAGCCTGCTGACCGTTCTGGAGAACGGGAAGCCGGTTCCCGGCTACGTCAACGTCCCGGTGATCGTGAACGATCCGCTTACCTATAAAGGGATCACCTTCTATCAATCCAGTTATGGACAGGCAGAGGAAGGTGCCATGCACCGCCTTACCGTGCGGCCGAGGAGCGGTGGTGCACCGGTGAAGATCGAGGGTCGGAGCGGGGAGAAGATTGCTCTTCCCGGTGGCGGATACCTGGTCGTTGTCGAAGCAACCCAGAATGTCACCCAGTTCATGCCTCAGTACACCGGTCCGGCTGCCAAGGTGGAGCTCACACTGCCGGGCAAGCAGCCTGAAACGTTTATCGTTTTCCGTGATCACCCGGAGGTAGAGCAGCAGCGGGGCGGAAGCCAACTCTTCGTGTACGAGGGGGGGGACGCCAAGCTCTACACAGGCCTGCAGGTGGCCAAGGATCCAGGCGTCTGGGTCGTCTGGCTCGGTTGTGCACTCATGGTGATCGGTATCAGCATGGCTTTCTTCATGTCTCACGATCGCTACTGGGTGAGAATCTCCGGCGGGCATGTCGTCCTTGGGGGGAGCGCCAGCAAAAACCCGGCCGGTTTCCAGCGGAAATTCGAAGACCTTGTCGAGAAAATCAAGAGCCTGTAACGACCTGGTCTTTTTACGGTAATAACGCAATGAAACAGGGGCGGCCACGACGTCACAACAGAACATGATGCCGATCGGGCGGATGATCATGGGGGATGTTCCCTTTTCGGTCTGACGGCCCTGCGCCCCTCATGGTTCTGACGTGTGGTCTACCCCATAATCACAACTAACAGACTCTCCGGGAGGAAATACGGATGTCCAGTTCCATGCTTTTCAACATTACGACCATTTTCTACATGGTCTCCATGCTGGTTTTCTTCGCCTTTCTCGCCACAAAAAACAAAGGGGTGGGGCTGGCGGGCAGTCTTGCCGCCTATGCCGGCTGGCTCATCCAGACAGCGGCCATTCTGCTCCGCTGGAAAGAGTCCTACGACCTTGGCCATGGCCATGCCCCCCTCTCCAACCTGTATGAATCGGTGGTGTTCTTTTCCTGGACCATTATCCTGATCTACGGCGTCATCGAAATGAAGTACAAATACCGTGTGGTTGGCGCCTTTGTGGTTCCCTTCGCACTGTTCGGCATGACCTGGGCGCAGCTCGGCCTCCACAGCGGCATCGAGCCGCTGGTGCCGGCGTTGCAGAGCAACTGGCTCCTCTACCACGTCATCACCTGCTTCCTCGGCTATGCCGCCTTTGCCGTTGCCTGCGGCATCTCCATCATGTATCTGATCAAGGCCGGGCAGGAAACCGACGCCGCCAACCCTTCGGCCGGGGGGATTGTCGCCATGTTCCCCTCCACGCGGATCCTGGATGACCTGAACTACCGCTCGATCATGATCGGGTTCCCGCTGCTCACCCTCGGTATCGTCACCGGCGCCGCATGGGCCAACTACGCCTGGGGCACCTACTGGAGCTGGGACCCTAAGGAAACCTGGTCGCTGATCGTCTGGTTCATCTACGCGGCTTTTCTGCATGCCCGGATCACCCGCGGGTGGGTCGGCAAGCGTGCCGCCTGGCTTTCGATCATCGGTTTTGCCGCCACGATCTTCTGCTACCTGGGTGTCAACCTGTTCCTCTCCGGTCTGCACAGCTACGGTGGCGGCGGCAGGTAACAAAAGAGCCACGTCGCGAACGTGGATCGAGAGAGTGGCTGACTCGCAGTGGCATCTTTGAACGGCAGTATCAAGACGCAGGGACGCAAAGAAGATCAGGTGCAAGGCAAGCCTGCCGACTGGGCGATTGGTTCCATGTCAGTAGGGACTGTTTATTCATCGTTTCTTTGCGTCTCTGCGTTTCGGCTGTTTCTGCTGATTCTGATGTCACTGCTTCTCCCCGCAGTCGGGACCGCAAAAGAGTTCGTCTGCAGGGACTGTCACCCCGACAAGGTCTCGGGCGTCTCGGTTCATCCCTCTTCGGCGGCCGGCGAATGTCTCGGCTGCCATGAGCTGGTTCCGGGGAGAGAGCACCCTCAGGCCAGCGGCTCGATCCGACTGGTGGAGAGCGGTCCGAAGCTTTGCGTAACCTGCCATGGAAAACTCCTCTCCGACAGGTATGTCCACAAGCCGGTAGCGGCCGGCGAATGCCGCGACTGCCATGCAGTCCATCGTTCCCGTAACGAAAAATTGCTGACGAAACCGGTCTTGGAGCTGTGCGTAACCTGCCACGCCGCAGCGGCCACCGGCACGGTCGTTCATGCGCCGGTGGCTTCCGGCGACTGTCTGGGGTGCCACGAATCCCACCATTCTCCCAACCGCAGGCTGGTGAAGAAGCAGGGGAGTGCCCTCTGTTTTCTCTGCCATCGGAAATCGATTGCCGAAGGGGAGTCGGTTCACCAACCGGTCGCCGAAGGGGAGTGCGCTGCGTGTCATAAGCCCCATGCCGCGGCTGAAAAGGGGTTGCTTGTCCGTCATTACGCCGATGAGTTCTATCTCCCGTACAAGGACGACCACTTCGCCCTCTGCTTCGGCTGCCATGATCCCCTCTTGGTCCAGGAGGAGCGGACCCTCATCCGCACGGGGTTTCGCAACGGCGACAGGAACCTTCATAGCGTGCACGTCAACATGCCCACAAACGGCCGTTCGTGCAAGGCCTGCCACGATCCCCACGCATCCGGCCAGGGTGAACTGTTGAAACGGAGTATCCCCGGCTTCGGCAGGTGGGAGATACCCCTTTCCTACACGAGAACCGTTAGCGGGGGGACATGCGTGGTCGGATGCCACAAGGTCAGGACCTACAACCGGGAGATCCCGGATTCCAACGAATGATGAAGCCATTGGCGCGGGAATTGCCTTACGCGTAGAGGCGGGGCGTATCTGCACCGGCTGAACCGTCAAGAGAGACCAGCATCGGTTGAAAGGCAGCGCAGTAACTGCGTAACGATCGGTAACTACGAGGAGGACCCTTCACCTGCGTTTCGCGTCTCGCCGTCGCTGTCCGCTATATGGCGGATCGTTGGCGGGCGGACCATGCGGACCAAGCTCGGGAGCGCATGGATCGACCAGGGGAATAGTAAAGCCATGGGGCGGTTATTTCGCATACTGACAATTGCCGCTTTGGTCCTGCTTCCCACCGGGGTTGCCTGGCCGGCGCTTACCTTCATTTATCCCAAGGACAAGGGGTGGGTAGATCGTGCCGATCACCTGATCATCAAGTTCAATACCTTGGATGCAACACATGCCAAGGTGACGGTAAACGGCATCACCAGCGAGCCGCTCAATATCGGGAGTGCCGAGTACCAGAGACTCTTCCGCGATTTTCTCATTTTGCAGCCGCTCTGGGACAAGGGGAAGAACAGCCTGCGGATTGATCTGCTGGCAGGTGACCGACTCCTTGAAACAGCCACGGCCGAACTCTTCTATTCTCCCAAAGACGCCCCGCTCCCGGTTCCCGCCGAATACTCGGCAAGCATCCTCCATCTTGCCGATCAGGAAAGCCTTTGCGTCCCCTGCCACAACATGCGGCCGACAACGGCCCAGGCCAATGCCGGTCCGGACCGGAGCAACCCGTGCTATACCTGCCACCGCCGGATGCTGAACCAGAAACAGGTTCACGGGCCGGTAGGTTCGTTTTCGTGCGCCTACTGCCACTCCATGCAGGGGGAGCCCCGGTACACGGCACCGAAGCGTGACTCCGCCCTCTGCGGGGAGTGCCACGTGGAGATGTCCGGCAAACTCAAGAAATGGAAATATCTGCACGGCCCGGTAGCGGCCGGCTACTGTGAAGTCTGTCACGATCCACACGGGAGCCAGAATCCGGCCCAGCTCCGTCAGCCGATCAACCAGCTCTGTCTCTCCTGCCACGAAGAAATTGGCCGCACGCCGCATGTGAATACCATGTCCATGGGGGGCTCGGGGGGGCATCCTCTCTCGGATAGGCCGGACCTGAACCCCAAGCGGAAAGGGAAGATGCTTTCGTGTGCCTCCTGCCACAACCCTCATGGTGCGGATGTACGCTACTATTTCAACAATAACGCCGAGGACCGATTGCAGCTTTGCCAGTTCTGTCATCAGAAATAGCCGCTGGGCTTTTCCGGCAGTTCAGTCAGTAACTAATGAAGAAAAAGGAGAAACGTATATGCGGAGGGGAATTTTTAGAGTAGCAGTCACCGGAATACTCCTGTACGTGGTCGGTCTTCTGGGGGGGTGTGCCACTCAGGAGGTCAAGACGCAGCGGTATCTTTTCCCCCGACTGCCGGAGCGACCACGTTACGAGTGGCTCGCCTCGTACCAGAGCGCCAATGATTTCCCCAAGAAGGGGTTCGGTGCCTTCATGGACAGCGTTGTCGGTGGGGACGATACGGCTGCGTTTGACAAGCCCCTCGACATCAAGGTCACTGACGAGCAGAAGGTGTACGTGTCTGATCACGGCATACCGGGCGTGGTCGTGTTCCACCTGAAAAACAAGGACGTGCCCATGCTCGGGGGGGGGAGATACCCGGGGGAGTTCGTCCGCCCCACGAACATCGCACTGGACGACCAGGGGAATCTGTATGTGCTGGACACAGACCGCAAGTCCATCCTGGTATTTGACCGTAACGAGAATATGACCCGTCAGCTCAACTTTGCGGCCGAGATGAAGGGGGGCGGGGGCCTTATCTATGACAAGGCCGGCAAGCGTCTGATCTGTGCAGATGTGAAGGGGGACAAGGTCGTCATGCTCACCACGGAAGGGAAGGTTCTCGGTTCCTTCGGCACTCCCGGTGACCAGGACGGCCAGTTCAACCGACCGTCGACGGTAGCCATCAACAGCAAAGGCGAGATCATTGTGGGTGACATGATGAACGCCCGTATCCAGGTCTTCGACAGCAACGGCAAGTTTCTGCGCAAATTCGGCACGCGGGGCGACAGCCCCGGCGAGATACAACTGATGAAGGGGGTCGCCGTCGACTCGGAAGACCATGTCTATGTGTCTGACGGCAAGGGGAATAAGGTTGAGGTCTTCAGCGACAAAGGGGACTATCTCCTTACCTTCGGCGCCCGGGGCTCGGTTGTGGCAACGGGGAAAACTCTCCCGTTCGGGTTCCTGCTCCCGCAAGGGATCTTCATCGACCGCGAAGACCGAATCTACGTGGTTGACTCGATGAATTACCGATTCCAGGTGATCCAGTACCTGTCCGATGACTACCTGCGGAAAAATCCGATTCCCGGGGTGGTTGTCAAATAGTCTGTACCGCCAAACTGCGGATACTGCGTACAAAGTTTTCGTCAAATGCCGGTTGTGTCTGACCAATATTAGCAGGTGTAAATTTGGGTGAGGCAGTGAAAAGACGGAAACCGAGCGTAAAGGCGACAGATAGCGTAGCAGGTGGCGGGGTGGCATGTCGTGCAGTGTAAATAGTTACAGTCGGTTACGGTTTCTCTTAACTGTTTGGCATGTTTGGTGCTACTAATTGCTTGAAGTTCAGGACGAAATGAAAAACATAGCTGGCACACAGATTGCTAAAATTAAATCACGTCTAATAACCCGCCACCCGGCGGCCAACCAAAAAAAAGGAGAGAACAGATGAAAAAAGCACTCGCACTCATTGCTGCAGCAGCACTCATGGCCGCAGCCGGTACCGCCATGGCGGCACCGAAGTCCATCGTAGACTCCAAGCACAACCTGTCCAGCTACAACCCGAACAACATCTCCCGTAACGTCGTCAACAACAACGCCACCCAGATCTGCATCTACTGCCACACCCCGCACAACGCGAACGGCAACCTCCCGATCTGGAACCGCAACGATCCTTCGCAGAAGGCCAACTTCGTTCTCTACTCGGGCGTCGGCATGACCAACGTTTCCAACAAGACCTTCACGAACGACAGTATCTCCCTCTTCTGCATGAGCTGTCACGACGGTAGCGCCCTTGGTACTGGTATGCTGTACAACGTTCCGAACTCCCTCCCCTCCAACGAGAACCTGACCCTCAGCGGCATCGCCTCCACCGTGAAGACCAACCTCTATGGCTACGCCGAGACCAAGCAGGCTGGCCGCAGCTTGAAGGGTACTCACCCGGTTAACTTCGCCGTTGACCAGACCAAGAACGCTGCCAACACCACTGGTGCAGGCGGCGGTGGCGACCTCGCCGCAGTTGCTGGTACCGTAGGCGCACGTTACCTGCAGAGCGCCAACAACGCCAACGCGAAGTTCCCGCTCTACAAGTCCGAGCGCAGTGCTGACCAGAGCTTCGAGTGCTCGAGCTGCCACGCTGTTCACGACGACCAGTACAGCCCGTTCCTGCGTGACACCATGCAGAACTCCCAGCTCTGCCTCGGCTGCCACAAGAAGTAAGCTGTCGACAGAAGCATAAAGAAGTGCGGAGAGGGGGAGTCATCCCCCTCTCTTTTTTTGTTCGTATCCCTCAGTCACCCTTGTCTGAATTTCTGCCACGTGGTACAAATGATGGTCCCCCCTGCACCAGGAATATCTGCGGAACCGGCCGTGACAATGCTGAACACCGTCAGTACCGTCAGTCGCGCGTTCGGGACGCGCCTTTTCGGTGAAGCACCCAGGGACAGGATCGGCTGAGGGATGCCACCGGCCGCAGGATCGATGAGCCATCCCTGCCACCGGGCCGCTCCCTCCAGGCAGTTTCCATCTGAAACTCCGGATTGGAAACGGTCGGTTTCCGCTCGTGGCATATCGTTGTCTTTTCGCCGGCGGACTCGTGTCAAATGGCCATGGTGCGATTAGTGTCCGTTCATGCTGCTTCGGCGGCAGACGATTTCGGGCTGAATAACGGCAGTTTCCCCGAGTTGATCATTGTTCCCCGTTTGTACGGAACACTCCTTGCACTAATGAAAGATGTACAGTAGCTGGACCAACTCCGGCCGAGGCACTCAGATACATGAACCGGTACGACTATTACATTAGATTGCTTGCTTCCCTGCTGATCGTGGCTGCCACGGTGCTTGTCGTGCCGTCGCAGCTCCTGGCGCAGGTCGCGGGCCTGACGACCACATCCCGCCTGAGCGGCAGTGCCGCATTGGAATATGTCAGCTACGACGCACGCGGCGAAGGTGAACCCAAGCTCGAAGCATCGTCTCTGGTGCAACGGTACTCCCTGCTCTACCGGACTCAGGGTTATGCCCGCGACCAGCGGATCGGCAGCTACAAACTGGCGCTCGGCTACGACTGGACCAGTCTCGACTCTACCGTCACGGCCGGGCCGGTAAAAAACGACTATTCCATGCAGAGCGGCAGGATTCTGTATGACGCGGATCTCCTGATCAACCCGGTCACGCTGCCGTTTTCCTTCCGCGCCTATTCGCGCGACATGGGGAAGAGCCAGATCGAAACCGACGGCGACTACCTCCTCTCCAACGGGAACCGTTTGATCACCCCAGGGATCGCCACCAGCCAGACCACGCCCGGGACGAACATCCAGTCCGGCTTTCGCCTCATATTCGGCGGCGACAAGCCGGGAAGCAAGTTCCGCCAGTATTTCCTGCTCATGCCGGTGTTCCTGGTCGATTACACCGATACCTACACCCGTAATGACTCCAGCAACGTAAACTCCGGCAACCGGCTGCAGAAGTGGAACGTCTCGGCAAAGTCGGGCGACAACTGGATCCATTACCGGACCACGAATTTCCGCGACTTCGTGCTTGCTGACGGCAACTACCAGGAAAAGCAGATCCAGATCGGTCTCATAGACGAGGCCTTTCGCCGGCAGTGGATCCAGCTCACCAACTGGATCAAGGTCTCGGCGGACGGCCAATACACCAGGCGCACCGGGTCGACAAGCGACAAGGAGCTTGAGGAGTACGACCTGAACCTGTTCGCCGATGCCTCACGCAGGACCTGGCAGGCACGGACCTTCACGAACTTCAATCGTGAGATCACCTCCGGCACATTTACCGACACCAGGAAGATTCCTCTCTCTCTCAGCGGCGTCTGGAACGCGGATACCGACTGGAGCATCAGTGCCCGCTCCGAAGAAACCCGCTCCATGTCCGTTGCCAGCGGCCAGGTGGTCCCGGGAACAACAGCGAACACCTCGAGCATGTACGGGTCGCTCAAAGTGAACACCTTCAAGCGCCGGAACTTCACCCTTTCCTCCGGTGCGTCGGTGGAGCGCATCAAGACCACCGGCGGTGCGGAGACGCTAGGCCTGGAGCTGAGCGTCGAGAGCCGGAGCACCCCCCGTTTCAGCCGTGACCTGAATATGGACGCCCGCCTGTCGGCCCGCTCCTTTGTTGATGTGCAGCACGATCAGAAATCCTACAGCAGCGATCTCGCCATGAATGCACGCTACCAGGGGAGCCGCACCCTCTTCGTGAGCTTTACCGATACCGTCTCCGTTGGCGGGGGGGACCAGGTCAACAGCAGTTCGTCGAATATCAACCAGAACGCCACCCGGGTGTTCGATGCGGGCGGGAATGCGGCGGGTGCCGATCTGGGGGTGGGATTCATCAGGAATACGGCCTCCGCCTCGGTGAGCTGGACCCCTCTTGCCAAGCTCCAGGCCTCACTGGGACTCGGTCACACGCTCTCCGTCGCCGACGGGCAGCCGACCCGGCAGATAGCGAGCATCACCAATGATGTCTCGTACATGCTGCCAAACGCGTCGGTCCAGGTGAGCAACTTCTATACCCGGGATGACGACGGTGCCGGTAACGTCACGACCAATATCCTCTCCAAGGGAAACCTCAAATACCAGCCGTTCCGTCAAACGTCCGCATTGTTACGGTATGGCTGGAGCAGGAGCACCTCGGGCGACCGCACCTTTTCCGAGTTGAACCTGCTGCAATCGGTCAGTTACTCGCTCTTCAGGCGGACCGGGGTCAACAGCAGGCTGGTTGATCTGTATCAGGAGATGGAGTACGTCAAGAGCGACTTTAACCCGAGCAAGAAGACCGTGCTCGTGCGTGCCGTCTATTATCCCTTCTCCCGGCTCTCCCTGAACGGCCGTGCTTCATACGACTTTCTCAACAGGGCTACCATGTACGGTGGCGGTATTGGTGCGAACTTCAAGCTCGCCGACGCCTCCGCCGATTACACCTATGCCAAGCGGGACGGAGACAAGCGACTGGAGCACCGCTTCAGCGCTAAGGTTCAGAAAAGTTTCTGACCGGATGCTCGATTTGTGGATGCAGAATGGCCGGGATTTCCCGGTCTTTCTGTTTCGGCGCCGTCCCCACGAGAAGGCTAGAACCAATGTGCTTGGTTATCTCCACGTGCTCTGTGAACTCTGTGAGAGAGCGCCGTCAAGGGTTTTAGAGTCGACACTTTCTCTCACCCGTTCGCGATGCTCACTAGAGGTCACAGAGGGCACAGAGAAGAACTTGGCTGGGGAGTGGTGGTTAGGTGCGTGAATCACCCCTAGGTTTCTCTGTGTGCTCTGTGAGAGGCCGCCTTTAAAGGTTTAGAATCGAGTCTTTCTCTCACCCGTTCGCGATGCTCACTGGAGGTCACGGAGAGCAGAGAGCAAGGCTTGGCTGGGAGCGGTTCGGTGCGTGCATCACTAATTTCGAGTAGCGAGTAACGGTCTTGATGACGATATCGGTGATCATTCCGGTCAAGCCGGGGGGGCGCGTCCGGGCCCTGGCCCCTCTGGAGCATGCCGCGTATCCTGCCGAGCTCTACGAGATAATCGTCGCCGAGGGGCGGCGACCCAGCTCGCAGCGGAACCGGGCCGCCCATGCCGCCCGGGGCGATATCCTCTATTTCCTCGATGACGACTCGCTCATCGACCCCGCCAACCTGGAGAAGCTCTCCCGACTCTTTGCTGACGCCGACGTGGCGGCGGCCGGCGGACCGTCGCTCACCCCTGCCGACGACACCCCCCTGCAGCACGCCTTTGGCCTCACCCTTGCCTCTCCGCTCGGCGGCGGCGCGGTGCGTAATCGATACCGTCGCAGCGGCAGCGTGCGCCGTACCGATGACAGTGAGCTGATCCTCTGTAATCTGGCGTTCAGGAAGTCGGTGTTCGTCGCCGCCGGCGGGTTGGACGGCCGTCTCTATCCGAACGAAGAGAACGAGCTCATGGACCGGATCAAGGCCGGCGGCGGGCAGCTTGTCCACGACCCCGACCTTGTTGTTCACCGGAGTCAACGCTCCACGGTCCGGGCCTATCTGCGCCAGCTTTTCACCTACGGACGTGGCCGGGGAGAGCAGACCCGCATCAGCCGCAGCTGCAAATTTGTCAGTTTCCTTCCCACCCTCTTTCTGTTATACGTTATGATGCTCATGCTGGTAGTACCACCCTGGCCGGTCTGGGTGCCGCTCTGCTGCTATCTCGCGGGGGTCGTCGGCGAATCGGCGCGCTCGCTGATCGCTGGCTCTTCTCTTGCCACGGCGCTGCACCTGCTCTGGACCGTGCCTGCCCTCCATGGCTGCTATGGCGCCGGACTCGTCGCCGGCCTGACCCGGCCGCGCCACGCAAGCCCCGGTGCAGGGGAGGGGGAGGTGACGTTGCGGGTCGTGAAACCTTTCGAGGGAACCGGCGAGGCGGAGCAGGCTGGCCATATGGCGTAGCCGGGGTGTCGACGCCGTTTACCGGGCGTCGATTTTGAACTAGCTTTCATGTTGAAATTTCAAAGGAAATTCTCCGTCTCTGCAGTAAGGTGGATGGAGTGGTACTCTTGGCTCATTTTTTGCTGAAATGTCGTAAAGATTAGAGCGTATTTTCGCGATGCCTGAGGAGGACGCTATGTATTTCAGGTTGCTGGTCACCATTCTCAGTCTGCTGCTGTATGCGAGCCTTGCGGCTGCCGCACCGTTTGCGTACATAGCAAACAGTGGGGCCGATTCCGTAACGGCGATCGATGCCGGGGCAACCCCGCCGGCCGTGACAGCCACGATCACCCTGCCGCCGTCGAGCTATCCGTATTCGGTATCTGTAAGTCCGAACGGTGTTCACGCCTACGTTGCCTGCCAGGATTCCCTGCAGGTAGCGGTGATCGATACGATCACGAACGCCGTTGTGCGGACCCTGTCCCTCACCTACAAGCCCGGCGGATTGGCGGTGAATGCCGCGGAAACACGGCTCTATGTGGCGGACAACAACAGCAACACGCTGACGGTCATCGACATCAGCAGGTTGTTCGACACCGGTGCCGCATCCGAAGTGAGCAGGGTGCCGCTGGACGCCTCGACGGCAAACACGGTTCCTGAAGGGGTGGTTCTCAACCCGGCGGGCAACAAGCTCTACGTGGCCAATGCCGGCACGGGCAAGATCACGGTTGTCAACGTGAACGACGTCACCGACGTCTACACGAAGGCGGCGGATATCGCCCTCGATCCGTCGGATTACCCCATGGGGCTCGCCCTCAATACTGCCGGCAGCAAGCTCTACGTTGCCAACATGTATTCGGGCACCGTGGCGCTGATCGACACGGCCACCAATGCGCTGGTGAAGAGGCTTAACGTCGATGCCGGCCCGCTCTCGGTAGCGATCAACCCGAACCCGGCCCACAAGTTCGCCTACGTACCGAGCAATACCCTGAACACGGTACGGTTCATCGACACCGGCGCCACGCCGAGCGACGTAGTGCTCTCGTCGCCGGCCCCGCTGGCCGGGCAGATGCCTTGGGGGATCGCTGTCACCCCGGACGGCTCCAGGGTTCTGGTCGTCAACAACAAGGACAATACGGTATCCGTGCTTGACGCGGTCACCGGCGCAGCCGTCACCGGCAGCCCGATCACGGTCGGCACCAAGCCGACGAGCATGGGTAACTTCATGAGCCCGGCTTACCAGTACGTGGTGAACGTCAGCATCGACGCCGCCGGCACCGGTACCGGTTCCGTCGCCCCCGGCATCGGGGCCATCCCGGTGACAGGCTTTGGCCGGTCGTTCTTCTTCACGCCGAACAGCGGCTCAGTCATCGACAGCGTCACCCTGAACGGCGTTGCCAAGGGCGCGCCGACGACTATCGATATCAACAACATCACTGCCGACCAGAATCTGGTGGTCAAGTTCGCCACGACCGGGAGCGTCAACCGTCAGCCTCTCACCATCGACCTGCTGAACATCGGTGGCCGGGTCTACACGACCCCGGCTGGTATCGACATCACCAGCGGTACCGCCACCGCTCAGTTTGACACCAATACCAATGTGGATATCAACGTGGATTTCACCGCTAACCCAACCCGCCAGATCAAGGCCTGGGGCGGGGCATGCGCCAGTACGTCGATATATGCCCCCAAGTGTACGGTGACCATGGATGCCGCCAAGTCGGTGACGATCGAGTTCAAGGATAAGGATACGTCAACCGGACCGGTTTACATCCCGGAAACCAATACGTTCTTCCAGTCGATCGCTTCTGCCCTGCTGGCAGCCACTGATGGCCAGACCATTAAGGTTCTTGCTTCCTATAGTGTGGTAGAAGACCTCATGGCAAACAACAGTAACGGCGCGCAGGTAAGCCTTAGCACTGGCTGGAACGATCAAAGCTTCAGCTCACGGACAACTGGAAATATGACCAGGGTCGGCTCACTTATCATTCAGAAAAATGCTCTCATAGCCGACAATATTTCGATTCAATAATCTATAGAAACTTGTCACGAGTCTTAACTTAAAAGAAACAGGAGGCTTAAAATGAAAAGAGTTGCAAAAACATTATTTACGGCGGCTGCAATCCTTTCAATTGCTATTACCGTTGAAGCTGCAAGTACACCTAAGCTTCAAGTAAAGGATGGCTCTGGTAATACAAAGTTCGTGGTCAATGATGATGGAACTACTGGCATTGGTACATCTTCAGCGCCATACCCGGTAACAATTGATTCTAGTATTGCGTCAGCAGTTCCTGCCGGTGTCGGTATGGTTATGTTGCAGGGTTCGAACGGCTCCAACAAGGAGCGTATTGAGATAAGATCTTTTGCTGCGGACCCAACCTTTTCCGCACCGGTTATCCAAGGTAAAGGTTACAGCTACGACGCTGTGAATAACGTCCCAGCAAACACAAAAGCTGGTCAGTTTTTGTTTATGCTCGGCGGTAGCGGTCATGATGGTTCCGCCATTGTGGTTGGCAATAAGGCTCTTGTTAAGATCAAGGCTGAGGCAGACTGGTCTGCAACATCGAATTCAACACAGATTGGATTCGAAACAACTCCTGTCGGCAGCACAACTAAAGCTGAGAGAATGTTGATTACCGGTGCTGGCAATGTCGGTATTGGTACTTCTGCTCCATCACAAAAGCTTGAAGTCAACGGTGGTGTTAGAATGAATACTGCTACTGCTCGTCCGACAACCTGCGATGCTACAACCCGCGGAACTATCTGGTTTGTGCAGGATGCAGCTAATCAGAACGATAGCCTCTCCGTATGTGCACTCAAAGCAGGTGTCTACGGCTGGCAGCCACTTTTCTAGATTCCACTTGCAGCGTTCTTGTGAGGCGGCTACTGACGTGGCCGCCTCATTTCTTTGTTTAACGTCGAATAACGATTTGTCTGTGTACGTGTACAACTCGCTAAACAACAAACTGCTTGCCCCCAGTGCGAGAAATGCTTCTGACAATGTCTTGACTCCCAACATCTCCGTCGCTATAGTAAGTCGATGTTAATTCGCATTTTTTCTGCGTTTATCACCGAACTCCTTTCCCGCCGCCAGATGATCCTGGAACTGGTCAAGAGGGACTTCAAAACCAAGTATCTCGGCTCCTACCTGGGGATCCTCTGGGCTTTCGTCCACCCCACCGTCTACATCGTCATCCTCTGGTTCGTCTTCCAGGTGGGGTTCAAGTCCCAGCCGGCAGGCAACACCCCCTTCGTCCTCTGGATGCTCTGCGGCATCATCCCCTGGTTTTTTTTCAGCGAGTGCCTGGCGAACGCCACCACTGCCGTTCTTGACAACGCCTTTCTCTTGAAGAAGATGAACTTCAGCGTGGGGATGCTCCCCATCGTCAAGATCCTCTCGGCCCTGGTCCTTCACCTCTTCTTCCTGGTGGTCATTGTCGTGATGTTTGTGCTGTACGGCCTACCGCTCACCCTTCACATCCTACAGATCCTGTACTACCTCTTTGCCGCCATAGTCCTCCTTCTCGGTCTCTCCTGGTTTACCTCCTCGGTGGTCTTGTTCTTCCGTGATATGGGACAGATTGTTTCCATGGCACTGCAGTTCGCTTTCTGGGTCACCCCTATTTTCTGGTCTGCCAAGATACTCCCGATGAAGTATCTCAACCTGGTAAAGCTGAACCCGGTCTACTATCTGGTGGAAGGGTACCGGGAAAGCTTCATCTACCACACCTGGTTCTGGCAGAGCCACCCCATGCTGACCCTCTATTACTGGAGCGTCACCGGCTGCATCTTCGTGGTTGGGGCGGTGGTGTTCAGGAGACTGCGGCCACACTTCGCGGACGTGCTGTAGATGCGAGGGTAATACAATAGGCGATGAGGGTTGGCCGTAAGCTATGGCATTTATGATTCCTCCAACGCACTCTCAACTGCTTATCGGAGAATCAAAGGTTCGCTGGCGATTGATAGCAAGCGGCGAGTTGTCTGTCCACGCTTAATAATGATATGGTACTGTCTTCGAAACGAAGGGAGCCGCGATTGAACGAACGACTTACTCTTACCCTCCTCGACGAACTGGAAGCCGAGGCGATCCAGATCATCCGCGAGGTTGCCGCCGAGGCCGAGCGGCCGGTGATGATGTACTCCATCGGCAAGGACTCGTCGGTCATGCTCCTTCTGGCCCGTAAGGCCTTTTACCCGGCCCCCGTCCCTTTTCCGCTTCTCCATGTTGATACCTCTCTCAAGTTCCCGGAGATGATCGCCTTCCGCGACCGGATGGCCCGTGAGATCGACTTCGAGCTGCGTGTGCATGCTAACCGACAGGCCCTTAAGGAAGGGGCCAACCCGTGGGAGATGGGGACGGTCCGCTGCTGCGGGCTTCTGAAGACCCAGGCCTTGCTGGATGCCCTCCGGGCAGGGGGATACGACATGGTCATGGGCGGGGCCCGGCGGGAAGAGGAGCGTTCACGGGCCAAGGAGCGGGTCTTTTCGTTCCGCGACAGTCACGGCCAGTGGGATCCGCGCCGCCAGCGGCCGGAGTTCTGGCAGCTCTACAACACGCGCCTGCAGGCCGGTGAGAGCATGCGGGTCTTCCCTCTCTCCAACTGGACCGAACTGGACGTCTGGCGCTACATCGCCCGCGAACGGATCGAGGTGGTTCCCCTCTATTTCGCCGCCGACCGGGAGGTGGTGGAGCGGGCCGGTCAGCTGATCCCGGTCGGTGTCGGCACCCGGCTGAATCCCGGTGAACGGAAGGAGATCCGGCTCTGCCGGTTCCGTACCCTAGGCTGCTATCCCTGCACCGGGGCGGTGGCATCATCGGCCGCCACGGTCGAGGAGATTATCGTGGAACTGGAAGCGATCCGTCAGTCCGAACGGACGACTAGGATCATTGACCACGACCAGGATGGCTCCATGGAACGGAAAAAGCGGGAGGGATACTTTTGATGACTGCGCAGGTTCATGACCGAGGGATCCTCCGTTTTCTCACCGCCGGTAGCGTGGACGACGGCAAGTCGACCCTTATCGGACGGCTTCTGTACGACGCGGGAGCCCTGTACGATGACCATGTGGCTTCTCTCAGGCGATCCGATACCGACCTGGACGCGGAGCTCGATTTCTCCCTCCTGACCGATGGCCTGCGGGCTGAGCGCGAGCAGGGGATCACCATCGACGTGGCCTACCGTTATTTTGCAACCTCCCGCCGCCGCTTCATCATTGCCGACGCGCCGGGGCATGAACAGTACACGCGGAATATGGCCACGGCCGCCTCCCAGGCCGATCTGGCCGTGCTGCTGATCGACGCCCAGCTCGGCGTTTCTGTCCAGTCCAAACGTCACGCTTTCATCTGCGCCCTCATGGGTATTCCCCGCCTGGTGGTAGCGATCAACAAGATGGACCTGGTCGGTTTTAGCGAGGAGCGCTTCCGCGAGATCGAGGAGGAGTACCGGGACTTTGCCGTCCGACTGGGGCTGGCCAATCTCCAGTTTATCCCAGTCTGTGCCGTGAGCGGCGACAACCTGGTGCAGAAGAGCGGGAGCATGCCCTGGTATGCAGGCCCACCGCTCCTCTCCCACCTGGAGGAGGTGTATGTGGCCGGCGATCGGAACCTGATCGACTTTCGTTTGCCGGTCCAGCGGGCGATCCATCTTCCCGGCACTTTTCGTGGTGTCGGCGGCCGGGTCGCCTCCGGCGTGCTCCGTGCGGGCGACGAGGTAATGGTGCTCCCCTCCGGCTTCCGCACCCGTGTGGCTGCTGTCAGCGTCGGCATGCAGCCCGCCTCCCGGGTGGTGGAGGGGGAGTCGGTGACCGTGACCCTGGAGGATGACTTGGACGTGGGGCGGGGGAGCCTCCTGGTCCATCCCGGTAATGTGCCGCCGGAGCGTCGGGAACTGGAGGCTATGCTGGTCTGGACCGGTGACGAACCTTTGCAGGCTGGTGAGGTGTACTGGATCAAACAGACAAGCACCTGGGTGAAGGCGCGCTGCGAGGCGATCCACTACCTGGTCGATCCAAACACCCTGCGCCGGGAGGAAACTGACCGCCTGTCGCTCAACGACATCGGCAGGGCGCGATTCGCCCTCTATCGGCCGCTTTTTGCCGATGAGTACCGGAAGAACCGGGCGCTCGGCGCCTTCATTGTGGTATCCGTCGCCGACGGGGATACGCTCGGGGCAGCAACCATCATCGACCGGACCGATTATGATGCAGAACTGAAGACGGAGCGTGCCGTTCCGGCCCGGCGTACCGTGGTTTGGCATGAAGGGCAGGTAACGCCAGCACTCCGTGAGTCGGTACTCAGGCAACGACCTATTACCCTCTGGCTCACCGGCCTGAGCGGAGCCGGCAAATCGACCCTGGCCTTTGCCCTGGAGCGGCAGTTGATCGAGGCGGGGCATCCCTGCTGCGTGCTTGACGGCGACAATGTGCGGCACGGGCTCAACCGGGATCTCGGCTTTTCACCCCGCGACAGGGCAGAAAACATCCGCCGGGTCGCTGAGGTGGCGCGTCTGATGAACGAGGCTGGCCTCATCGTGATCACATCCTTCATTTCCCCCTTCCGGGAGGACCGGGAGATGGCGCGGCAGATCATCGGCCCGGAGCGGTTCGTCGAAACCTTCCTCAGTACGAGCATTGCTGAGTGTGAACGACGAGACCCAAAGGGGCTCTACCGCAAGGCCCGTACGGGAGAACTGCCGGGGTTTACCGGCATCTCCGCACCTTATGAGCCGCCGGAGCAGCCGGAGCTGTCGATAGATACGGAGAAGCTCACGGTTGAGCAGGGTGTCACCCTGCTGCTGGAACGACTGGAAAGGGATCTTCATGTGTAGACTGAAGGCAGTTTTGTTGATTTTGACATTCACGGCGGTCTGGCTTGTCCAAGGCGCAGGGTTTGCCGCTAAAAAGGTGCGAATCGGCCACTTTCCGAATCTGACCCATGCCCAAGCCTTGGTCGGGCGGGCCAACGGCACGTTCGACCAACGACTGGGAAGCGCGGTGGAGTGGAAGGTGTTCAACGCGGGTCCGACCGCGATGGAGGCCCTTATTGCCGGGCAGTTGGACATCGCCTATGTGGGGCCGAATCCGGCTGTCAATCTCTTCCTCCGCTCAAAGGGAAAGGCGTTGCGAATTATCGCCGGCGCAGCGAGCGGCGGTGCAGCCCTTGTGGTGCCAGCCTCCTCCTCTGTGAGCCGACCTCAGGATTTCAAGGGAAAGCGGATCGCCTCACCTGAACTGGGCAATACGCAGGACGTTGCCCTGCGTCGCTGGCTGAAGAGCAACGGACTGGTACCGGGAAAAGACGTCCAGGTGGCACCGATCAAGAACGCCGACATTCTCATGCTCTTCCAGCAGGGGAAACTTGCCGGCGCCTGGGTGCCAGAACCCTGGGTGACGCGGCTCATCAGGGAAGGTGGGGGGCGAATCTTTCTTGATGAACGCTCTCTCTGGCCCGAAGGCAGATTCCCGACCGCCGTTGTCGTGGTGAGAAAGACATTCTACGAGCGAAACAGGGAACAGGTCCGTCGTTTTCTCGATGCCCATCTGGAGGTGACGGAGTGGATCCGGAAGCATCCCGCTGAGGCTGGAAAGAAGCTGAACGAACAGTTGGCACTGCTTGCTGGCAAGCCGTTGCCTCCCCAGACCTTGACCGAGGCGCTCAGTCGTGTACAGGTCACCCATGATCCCCTTGCCGGGCCTCTTGCTACCTCGGCCCGCTGGGCCCATGAGCTTGGCTATCTCCCCCGAGGGAGCGACCTTTCTGCGGGGCTCCGGGGGCTGGTGGATGTTACTCTCCTGAACGAACTTCTGAAAGCGCGGTCGCTCCCTGCGGTCCGTGGGAATTGAATCACTCATGGCTCTGGTTGAACTGAAGCGGGTCGGCAAGATCTATCAAGGCCAGTCCGGGCCGGTCCATGGCCTCACTGACGTGGCGCTAACCATAAATGACGGCGAGTTCCTCTGCGTAGTCGGCCCGTCCGGGTGCGGCAAGACGACCCTCCTGAACGTTATTGCCGGTTTCGAGACCCCGACCGCCGGAGAGGTGTTGGTGAATGGCGTACGAGTCAATGGCCCGGCGCCGTCGCGGTTTGTCATCTTTCAGGAACCGGCGCTCTATCCCTGGCTGAATGTGTTTCAGAACGTGGTCTTCGGGCTCAGGATGGCCGGAGTCGACCCGCATGACCAACATGCGAGGGGGATGGAACTGCTGGAGACGGTGCATCTGGCCCGGTTCGCCCATGCCTGGGTGACCGAGCTTTCCGGCGGGATGAAACAGCGGGTGGCCCTGGCCCGTGCCTTGGCCATGGATCCCGATGTGCTGCTCATGGACGAGCCATTCGCGGCCCTGGACGCCCAGACCAGGGACATGCTTCATGAGGCGGTGGAAGAGCTCTGGCAGGCGACCGGCAAGACTATTGTGTTCGTGACCCACAACGTACGGGAGGCAGTGAGGCTCGGCACGCGGGTGATCCTCATGTCGGGGCAGGGAGGAGGCATCTTGCGAGAGTATCCGATTGATCTCCCCCGCAACCGTTTTCTGGAGGACTTGGAGGTGGTGACGATAGCTTCACGGATTCGCGACGACCTGCGCAGAGAAGTGCTTCGGGGCGGCGGAGGAGTTTCCGATGGCCAATAACCGGCAGTGGTGGGGCAGTACACGGGAAGGGGACGATGGCGGTCGGATCCGGAAGGCTTCGATCCGAGCGGGGTTCCTGCTCTTCCTGGTCTGCATCTGGCAAGGGCTCTCGGCGGCCGGTATCTGGAACGAGATCATTTTCCCTGCACCGAGGGAGGTGGTGTTGGCCATTGCCAGCGGTTTCAGCGACGGGACCCTTCCTGCTTCCGTGCTGGCCAGCCTGGTACGGCTTGGTATCGGCTATGGCGTCTCCCTGGCGATCGGTATCCCCCTCGGCCTGATTCTCGGGCGCATCCGGCTGCTGGATGACACGGTGGGGAGCCTGGCCGTTGGGCTGCAGGCGTTGCCAAGCATCTGCTGGCTCCCCCTGGCGGTCCTCTGGTTCGGCCTTTCCGAGGCGGCCATGCAGTTCGTCATCATCATGGGGTCGCTGATGGCCGTTACCCTTACCGTGCGTGACGGGGTCAGGACAATCCCGACCCTCTATCTGAGGGCCGCCTCAATCCTTGGGGCGACCGGCTGGCGCTTCTACCGCTATGTGTTGTTTCCTGCGTCGTTCCCGTCTGTTGTGACCGGGGCCAAGCTCGGCTGGACCTTTGCCTGGCGGTCGCTCATGGCTGCCGAATTGCTCTACGTAACCACCGGGATCGGCTCCACCTTGATGACCGGTCGTGAGTTGCACGACATGGCCCTGGTGGTCGCGGCCATGCTGATTATCGTCGGCATCGGCCTGGTCACTGACCGGCTGCTCTTCAGGCTGGGGGAGGAGTTCGTGCACCGGCGTTGGGGTGTGGGGTGAACTGCAGAGATTTGGAGTGGAGGAGAGAGTAGTTGGTGACAGAATCGCTCTGCAAGGGCGGCACGTTTCTCGCAAAAATTTCTGCAGCTCTCTGATATTACTAAAATTGATGACTACCACTCATGAGTCCTCAGCCTGGATATTTGACAAAAGAAATATGAAAAAACATCGACGTAAACAATAAATCGCTTGCACCAGGTTGGCCGTTTGGAAATCGTTGTAAAGAGTAAGGGCGCGAAATAACAGATTACTGTTCTTATGTTACGTGTTATCGCAATAGATTAGATTCAACGTATCTTTTTTCGTGGCTAGTTTCTTATTTCCAAGTCCTATATCTTGCGTTGCATCTCTAGCAAAAGAGAATTATGTCTGAAGATATCGCCATAAAAGTAGAAAACCTCACCAAGATCTACAAGCTGTACAATTCGCCCATGGACCGGTTGAAAGAATCGCTGCACCCGTTCCGACGCAAGTACCACAAAGACTTCTACGCCCTCAACAACGTCAGTTTTGAAATTCGGAAAGGGGAGACGGTCGGGATTATCGGCAAAAACGGTTCTGGCAAATCGACCCTCTTGAAGATCCTTACCGGCGTTCTTACCCCATCCAACGGAAAGGTGATGGTCAACGGAAAGGTCTCGGCCCTTCTGGAGTTGGGAGCCGGCTTCAATCCTGAACTGACCGGTATAGAGAACATATACTTCAGCGGAACCCTAATGGGCTATCCGCGGGAGGACATGGATGCGCGGTTGGCCGATATCCTTTCATTCGCGGATATCGGTGAGTTCATTCATCAGCCGGTAAAGATGTATTCGAGCGGGATGTTCGTACGTCTGGCATTTGCCGTGTCGATAAATGTGAACCCAGAGCTTTTGATCGTAGACGAGGCATTGTCCGTTGGCGATGAGGCCTTTCAGAGAAAATGCTTTGCCAAAATTATCAAGTTTCAGCAGGAAGGGAAAACCATCCTGTTTGTGTCTCACAGCGCAGCGGTGATAACCGAACTGTGCAACCGTTGCATCCTGTTTGACCAAGGGGAGCAGCTCCTTTCCTTGGAACCAAAGCCGGTGATTTCGGCATATCAACGGCTTGTCTACGCTCCTCCGGAAAAGATGCAGCAGGTCAGGAGGCAAATTGTGGACAGTAAAATGGGCGTTTATTCAGATGTTACTGACGAAGTGAGCGATGACGTTGTAGAACAACTAGATTGTTTCTCGAAGCCGGTAAGTACTGTTAGCTACGAATCGCGGGGTGCATTGATATCTGATCCCAAAATCACAACTTTGGATGGCCGCGAAGTCAACGTTCTTAGACGGGGGCAGGAGTACAATTACGGCTATACGGTAACATTCACTAAATCGGCACAAAAAGTTCGTTGCGGTATGTTGATCAAGACCGTATCTGGACTGGAATTGGGGGGATTAACTTCTCACAGTCTTACCGGTGGAATAGATCAAGTTGAGGCGGGAACCGTTATGAGGCAACTCTTTATGTTTAAGTGTAATTTCCTTCCTGGCACATACTTTCTCAATTCTGGTCTCGTGGGTGAGGTCGATGGTGAACAGGTATTTCTCCATAGAGTTCTTGACGTAATGATGTTTCGTGTCCATGACGAGCCAGGCCTTGTCCAGCACGGCTTGGTAGATATATCACCGAGTGATAAGTTTTGTTCAATTCAGGAAATGGTGAAATTGTGAAAATAAACGACTACTATGAAATGAAACTCAATAAGGACAAAGTCGATGCGTTAGTTCATCGTGATGCTGTTGGAGGGATGTGGGAAGAAATCGGAAACCTGCAGTTTGAATTTTTGGTCGACCAAGGGCTACTCCCGGAGATGAATTTTCTTGATATCGGTTGTGGTAGCCTGCGAGGGGGCATACATTTTATCCGTTACCTCAACCCAGGTGGCTACTTCGGAGTCGATGCAAACCAATCGCTGCTCGATGCCGGGTATTCTACCGAGCTTTCTAACGTCAAACTGCAGCACAAGCTCCCCAGACAAAATCTCCTTTTCGATCGTGATTTTGCCTTCGAAAAATTTGGCGCCTCTTTTGATATGGCCCTAGCACAATCTGTTTTCAGCCACTTGCCACTAAACCATATTCGGTTGTGTCTCATCAAGCTGTCAGCATGCATGCGGCAGGGTGGGAGATTCTTTGCCACTTTTTTTGAATGTCCCGCTGAGTCTGCTATAGAGCAACCGTATTCCCATAGTCCTGGAGGCATCATATCATTTCCTGCGGAGGACCCATATCATTACTGGCAATCTGATTTTCAGTGGGCCGTGGGCAACCTGCCGTGGGAAGTGCACTACTATGGCGACTGGGGGCATCCTCGCTCTCAGAAGATAATCTGTTTTCTGAAGAAGTGACGGGCCTAAGGACTTCTAAGTGAATTCAACTGCAATTTGTATTCTCGGCATGCATCGTAGCGGCACGTCAACAATTGCCCGTGCAATCAATTTGCTAGGAGCTTATCTTGGAGAGACTGATGAGCTTATGCCGCCGCATCCGGACAACGCAGAAGGGTATTGGGAAAGACTGGATATTTGGCGTTTGAACGAGGCTATACTGGCAACACTTAATGCCACATGGGATGCAGCATTGCCCCTACCCGAGCAATGGTGGCAACTCGACGAAGTTCTTCCATTCAAGGCCCGTATTCGCCAATTGATTCTGGAAAAGTTTAGCGGGCATGCCCTTTGGGCATGGAAAGATCCACGCACCTGTCTCTTGTTTCCGCTTTGGAAAGAAGTGTTGAATGAGCTAGGGGTAAAAATCCTTGTTGTCTATGTATCCAGGCACCCACATGACATTGCCAAATCAATGCAAAGGCGAGATGGTTTCCCGCTCAACAAGGGATATGGTATTTGGCTTAATTATAGCTTGCAGGCTCTAAGATCGTGTAAAGGGCTTCCAACAGCATTTGTGTCTTATGATAAATTTTTAACTGAGCCCAAAAATGAATTGAGCAGAGTCGTATCATCATTGAGTATTTCTTTACCAATAGAACAATTTGAAATAGAAGATAGTTTGAGTAGAGTTGTAAAAACTAACCTTCGTCACAGTCTGTCGACTCTGGATGATCTTTACAGCGCGCCTTTGTCAGTGAAAAAACTTTATCATGTGATAACAAATACTTGTGATGGCCATGCAATAGACTATGAAGAAGTAAATGATCAAGCGACATATCTCAGCGATTTCAAATCGCTTATTAGTCAGCAGCTTGACGACCAACGTGGTTTAAAGGCTAAAGCTGATGGCTGTCTATATGAATTACTGGCTAATAAATATAATGTATCAGAAGTAAAGAATTACCAATCAGAATTATCTGCTCGTGTGCTGGAAATAGAAAATGAGATTGCCAATATAACCAATTCCATCAGTTGGCGAATTACTGGGCCACTAAGGCGTATTGGTGACCTGGTGCGGCGAGATAATAAGTGTGTTACCGATACACCTCAGGCTACCAGCCCTGTTTGTTCGACAGAAGATGCAACTTATGAACAATGGGTCAAGTATCATGACACCCTTGACGCTAAAGATCACGATGCCATCAGGAAACATATATCTAAATTCGAAACAAAGCTGGTTCTTACGCTCATCATCTCAGTAAGATCCTGCAATGCTGAAATAGTAAGGAGTTTCCTGAACTCACTATCTAATCAACTGTATCCTTATTGGCAACTAATCGTTGTATACGACCAGTCCCTTTCACGCGAACTACTCGTTCTCATTGAAAAGTTTCGTAACGACCACGAACAAGTTCTGCTGCTGAATTATGACTTGAATGAAATAACAATAAATGACCTTCGGGGTTATTCCGCTGCAAAATATATAGCAATAATAGATAGGGATATTGTTCTATCCGAACATGCTCTATATTTAGTTGCTTTGACCGTCATCGCTGATCCCAACGCAGTTGTAATCTATGCCGATGATGATGTCCTCGACGAGACTGGAAGACGAACGCGTCCACGATTTAAACCGGACTGGAACCATGATCTCTTTCTTGCGACGAATTATCTCGGTGGTTTCGTTTTCGTACGTGAAGAATGGTTGCGTACTGTAGGAGGATCAGAATTTATTTTTCCGAGAACCACGAACTATTCTCTGTTATTACGCATTATTTCCCGTCTATGTTCAAATCAGTTTCGGCACCTTCCTTATGTCCTTAGCCATGTGTGGGCTGTATCTGACTCTGTTGCTGCCAGTACGTACAAAATGGAGATTACAGCTCTGGCAGATTTTTTTCGAGTAACTGAAACTGGCGTGACTGTCGAAGCGGGTTTGGTGCCCGGTTCCTTTCATTGTCGCTTTCCTCTACCTTCTCCCCCACCCCTTGTTTCTATCATTATTCCGACTCGTGATGGGGAGCATCTGTTGCGGGCTTGTATAGAGAGCATTAGGAAGAAAACAACCTATCCTTATTACGAAATAATCGTCGTAGACAACCAGTCTAGTGATCCTGCTACATTAAATTATTTCAGTCAGTTGGCAACTGAAGACGGTATCCGGATTCTGAGCTACGACGCCCCGTTTAATTACTCTGCGATCAATAATTTCGCTGCTGCCAATGCTAATGGTGAAATCCTTGCCCTTTTGAACAATGATATGGAGGTAATTACACCAGACTGGTTGACGGAGATGGTTTCAAACGCTATACGGCCAGGGATCGGGGCAGTAGGTGCCAAGTTGTACTACCCGGACGGGCGTATCCAGCATGGTGGTGTGACCCTTGGTCTGGGTCCCGTTGCCGGTCATGCATATCAACATGCTTCTGGAAACTATCATGGGCATATGGACCGTCTTATGCTTATGCAAAATTTTTTGGCGGTAACTGCAGCCTGTCTAGTTATACGAAAAAAGCTTTACTATGCCGTGAGAGGGTTGAATGAACAGCAGTTGACTATTGCTTACAACGATGTCGATTTCTGTTTTAAGTTGGCCGAAGAAGGCTTACGGAATTTATGGACCCCGTATGCGGAACTTTATCACCACGAGTCTGTTTCAAGGGGGTACGACATTACACCGGAGAAACACGTTCGCGTCGAGAAGGAAGTTTCTTACATGCTCGGCCACTGGAAACATCTCATTGATGCCGATCCCGCATATAATCCCAATCTTTCATTGATTTGTTCAGACTCTAGCCTTGCTTCCCCTCCACGTATTCAATATCCCTGGCGATGAGATTCGGACGTTTCATGTTCAAATAGGAGAGTGATGTTGCTATTTCAAGATCAACACAGCCACGTGGAGTTTATCCGAGAAATATTTTGGTGGCGCTGGCTGTTGGCAAGCGAACCTTGTGACGAGTTTGGACTAAAACGAGGAGAGGTTGATATTATAATTCCTCTCTACAACGCTTATGATCTTTCTGCACAATGTATCGAAAGTGTACTTAGAAACAGCAATGATTGTCGGTTGATTCTCATCGACGACGCCAGTTCTGACTCCAGAATTGCTGCACTACTTGAGCGCACGAATGATATTCCTGATAAATCACTAACTGTCATCAAGGTGACAAATCAGATGAATATGGGGTTTGTTAAGACTGTTAACAGAGCATATCAGTTTACGCGCAATAATTTCGTTCTTCTGAACTCTGACACAGAGGTTCCGCCAGGCTGGCTTGACCGCCTTTTTGCTCCAATTGTTAACGATTCATTTGTTGCATCTTCAACGCCATTTTCGAATTCAGCGACGATTTGTAGTTTTCCCAAAGTTGGTGTAGACAACGAAATGTACATGGGGCTCGATGTTGAGAGTCTTGATAATTATTTTAGGACTTATTCACCTTCTTCGGTAATTGACATCCCCACTGGAGTCGGATTTTGTATGGCGTTTAGCCGAAAGATTGTCGAAGAAATCGGCTTGTTTGACGAAGAAGCCTTTGGACGTGGGTACGGCGAAGAAAATGATTTCTGTATGCGCGCTTTATATAAGGGGTATCGAAACGTCCTCGTGACAAACCTTTTTGTCTACCATAAACATGGGGGCACATTCGAACAAAGTGAAAAAGAGACTCTAGTTAAGGCAAACCTGTCAACACTCCTGGCAAGGTATCCAGAGTATTCTGAGCTAGTCCAGAGATACTTGGCTCGTGATCCCGCGTGGGCTGTTCGTAATAGTATTCTGCAAACTATAGATGTGCAGCAAAGAGGCCGGGGAGTCTATGCGGAGCAGTTGAAAATAAAGATTTTGCTAATTTCACACTCGGCTCAATCCCATGGTGCTGAAATCTGTCTCCTGAATCTTATCAAAAATCTTGATAAGAGCCGATTTGAGGTGGTTGTTGTTTTCCCTATGGACGGAATCCTGAAGAAAGAAATCGACAATCTCGCCATCAGGTCCTACATAATTCCAATGGAGTGGTGGATAAATATTGAGGGCGAACTCCCATTCAGAGGCATAGCTGGGAATGAGTCATTTAGGCGACTTCTGGAAGTTATTGAAACGGAGAGACCTAGCATTATCCACACTAATACAGCCGTTATCTGGCAAGGAGCAGCTGCGGCTTGGCTGACCGGTATTCCTCACGTGTGGCACATTCATGAAATTTTGGAAGGACATCCAACGCTGCAGCCAGAGTGCACGATCCCACTACTTAGTCAGTTACTTGGCTACTTGTCAGAGCGAGTCGTTTCTGTATCTGAGACCATGCGAAACAAGCTTTTAGCCTTTATTCCTGAAGAGAAACTGGTGACTATTTATAACGGCATTGAACCGCCTTCCTCTAGGTCGTTGGGAGTCGAGCCAATCCGTGAGGAGCTCGGCTTAGCTCCAGCTGCTGTTGTGGTTCTTACTGTGGGGACGCTCCTAAAGTGTAAGGGGCTTGATACGCTTCTCGATGCGGCCCGGCTGGTGAAGCAGCAGGGAGCGGATGTAATATTCCTGATCGCCGGCAATGGTACTGACGCGGCTCGGGAAGCGCTGGTAGCAAAGATTACGGGACTTGGACTTGCTGGGACAGTCGTGTATCTCGGGTTTCGGGAAGATATCCGCGATATTATGGAGCAAGTCGATTTCCTCGTAGTTCCATCTATTAATGAATCGTTTTCCCTTGTAACAGTGGAGGCAATGGCTGCCGGCCGGCCGGTGGTTTCAACATGCTGTGGCGGTCCCTCGGAAATCATTGACGATGGTGAAACTGGGTATCTTGTCCCTGTGAATGATCCAGAGATGTTAGCATCTAGGATAATTGACATGGTTTCCGACTCAGATGCTCGCCAACGTATGGGGGAGCGTGCTCGCTCAGTTTTTAGAGAAGATTTTCATGCAAAAACTAATGCTGAGCATTTTTCATCGTTATATAGTGAGCTTGTTTACAAGGGTAAATCAGCATTGACCTCTCAAGAACGAGGTCTTTGTGATGGCCTCATCGAATTACTGCTAAAAAACTCAGATCGGGAACGAAGAATTGTTGAATTTGAAAGAGTGGTGAACAATTTAGAATGTCGGCAAA
Source organism: uncultured Geobacter sp. (assembly GCA_964431365.1). Classification (GTDB taxonomy): domain Bacteria; phylum Desulfobacterota; class Desulfuromonadia; order Geobacterales; family DSM-12255; genus Geomobilibacter. The sequence goes on from CAYSJJ010000009.1 coordinate 50,412, forward strand.
AAGATTTGCTTGAACACATTGCTCTACAGGAGAAGACTCAAGCTTTGTTGGAAGCAAGGGTTAGCGATCTTGAACACTTATTAGAAGAACAAAAACAAATAGTTGATAGATTTGAATCGTCTATAAGTTGGAAAATAACTGCTCCAATTAGGAGAATTATAGACTGGGCACGGCATTAAATTTCATATGATTATTTGTGCTTAAATACAGTTTATATTGAACTCTCTTTTTGTAAAACATTTGCATTATTTTAGTTAAATAGTACGTAAGTAGCGTACAATATATGGGAGCATGACATTAATGCATATTTTTACCAGCGTAACAAGCAATTACATTCCCAAGGCAAGGGTTCTGGCATCATCGCTTAAGAAGTTTCACCCTGACGCCCATTTCACCCTTGTCCTTTCTGACGCGATACCGGCGTGGCTTACCCTTCCAGACGAGCCGTTCGATGAAATCCTGCAGATAAAGGAGCTTGGGATTCAGAACTTTTCTTCTTGGGTGTTCATGCATTCGGTAGTCGAGGTTTGCACTGCAGTAAAGGGATTTGCTTTCCAGGAGATCTTTCGCCGTCACAATGCTGAGAAGGTCATCTACCTGGATCCAGACATTGTCGTTTTCGGTTCTCTCGAACCAATATTGTCTGAGCTTGACCGGGCGGCTATCCTGCTTACACCTCATCAGACCGAACCTGAAACTAAGCTAGAGGCCATTGCCGACAACGAAATATGCAGCTTAAAGCATGGCGTGTTCAACCTCGGTTTTCTCGCAGTTCGCAACTCGGTTGAGGGACGGCGCTTCATCAACTGGTGGGCCAGTCGGCTGGAACATTTCTGCTACGATGATATCCCCGGTGGTCTGTTCACGGATCAACGCTGGATCGATTTGGCCCCATGTTTCTTTGGCGACCTCCACATCCTGCGTGAGCCGGTCTACAACGTCTGCACTTGGAACCTGACCCATCGGAAAGTGACCCGGTCCATTGAAGGGGGTTTTTTTGTCAACGGCCAACCCCTATGCTTTTATCATTTCTCCGGATTTGACAGTGGCGCTCAGGAGTTAATGGTGGACAAGTACAGTGTGGAGAGCCCTGTACTCTATGACATGAGGGAGTGGTACATCGATGCCTGCCGTGCTGCAGGTCAAGATCAGTTGGGGATGACTCCGTCTGTCTACGGATTCTTCGACAACGGCGAGCCTATAAGCAAGGCCCATCGTTATCTGTACCGCACCCGGCCAGATCTTCAAGAGCTTTTCAGCGACCCCTACGTTACACTGGATATTTCGCGATCTTATTATGCATGGTTTCAACAGCAGACGGCAGGTGGTGCTCCAATGGTTACCAGCAGCGATTCCAGGGAAGCGCTCATGGTGCAGCTTCTGATGGCTCAGGAAGAAATTAAGAGGATCAAGGGTTCAAGGAGTTGGAAATTGATGCGCTTTGTGGGAAATATCATTGACCCCGTTATCATTAAGATTAAAGGTAATTAGTGTTTTGTGATGTATGAATAATACCGGGTTACTACGTCCATCTAAGTTGCTTTATATTTCTCACTCAGCGGGAGTAAATGGTGCAGAACTCTGTCTCTATAATCTTGTTAGCCACTTGGATAGAAACTTGTACGAGCCTATCGTTGTTTTGCCTTACGATGGGCCTCTCAGGGCTATGCTGGAGTCAGAAGGAATTCGAACGCTTATTGTCCCCCAAATGTGGTGGGTGGCATACGACAATGCGGTCGGTACTCCAGACAACGACCTGCAAGAGCGCGTGCAGAAACTGGTTGATATAATCAGCCTGGAAAAGCCGGCACTGGTTCACACCAACACTTCAGTGATCTGGGAGGGGGCCTTGGCGGCTAGGTTGACCAATGTTCCGCATGTCTGGCACCAGCATGAGATCTTGGATGACAATCCACGCTTGAAATCGATTCTGCCGGCCCCTCTTTTTTACCATCTGACTGAATCGCTCTCTGACAGGGTGGTCGCTGTGTCCAATGTCCTTAGGGAGAAGCTTGCCAGATATATCCGTACCGACAAGCTCATTACCATACATAATGGTGTTGATGCCAAATGGTTTGAGGAAAGGACCGGCGGATCGGTTCGGAATGGACTCGGCCTGTCGGACGATGATCTTGTGGTGACGACTATCGCCTCGCTTGGCGTTGAAAAAGGGCATGAGACCCTCATCGACGCTGCCGGTATGGCGGTTCGAAACGTTCTTCCCCTTAAGTTTGTAATAGTCGGAGACGGTCCTTCCAACTACCGCGCAATGCTCGAGCAGAAGGTAAAGGGACTCGGGATTGCTGACCGGGTTATTTTCACTGGGTACCGGGATGACATCCCAGCGATTCTCGATGCAGTGGATTTCGTCGTAATTCCCTCCCTGTCGGAGTCTTTTTCTCTGGTGGCGATCGAAGCCATGGCTGCCGGGAAGGCAGTAATCTCCACGGCGTGCGGCGGACCTGATGAGATCATTGTGCATGGGAAGACAGGTTACCTAGTGTCGGTAAATGACTCTAAGAGTATGGCTGAGAGGATCGTCGAACTGGCAGGTGATTCCGAAAAAAGGAGATGCATGGGGGAGCAGGGAAGAAAACGGTTTTGTCAAGAATTCAGGACAGAGACCTATGTCGCTCGTTTTGCCGCTTTGTACCAGGATGTTCTGGAGAGCCGGCGCGTTTGCGGCGACTCTGTACAGGAACCGATGCTCGTGGAGGCTTATATGGAAACCTACCAGTTAGTGCAGAGATGTAGATGGCAGGAGCAGATCATCCACGGACTACTCAATTCAGCAAGCTGGCAGATCACTGCTCCACTGCGTAGCCTGCATTCCTGGCTGACCCGCTCTCGGGTTAATCCCTAGCAGAACAGAGGACTCATCAACCGGTGCTGAAACTTCACTTGGTGTACGAGCATGACATAAACAGAGTTCCTCACGGTTCCGCATACATCCGTCTGCTTCTTCCCTTCAGCCATCCTTCCATCGCCGGGGCCTTTACCGTCTCCTCCGGCGCGGATCTGCCCGATAAACCGGTTGACGTGGTTATTCTCGAACGGTTGTGGCGTCCCGATATCTCACGGGAGATGGCGAAACAGTTTGTGGCCACAGTGCGCAAGCTGCACGCACGATTCATCTATACCCTTGACGACAACCTGCTCGATCTGAACGTGGACTCTCCCTGGAAGTCGTGGCCCACTGACGAACAGAGAATGATCGTCCGCTACTTCTTACGTGAAGCGGATGGAGTGATCGTCTCGACGAAAAGACTCAAGGAGCGTTTCAGTCACCTGCACCAACGGATTGAGGTGGTGCCCAACGCCCTGGACGAGCGACTTTTTCCGATAGGGCGGAGGGTGGGTGCCCAGTGCGACGATTCGGAGGTGGTCACCGTCGGTTACATGGGGACCAGGACCCACCTGGCGGATCTCATGATGGTGCTGCAGCCTCTGCGCAAGGTGCTCCATGCGGCACAGGGCAAGGTCCGTTTCGAAGTGGTCGGCGTGGCCGGCGCCGAGGAAATCGCCTCCCTGTTTAGTGGCCTGCCGGTGGTGTTTCTCGATGCCGACCGGTTTGCCAAGTACCCGAGCTTCATCGGCTGGGCTGCCGATTCCCTCTGCTGGGACATTGCCATCGCACCACTGGAGGAAAACCGCTTTACCGCCGGCAAATCTGATATCAAGTTCCTCGATTACAGCCTCCTCGGCGTCCCTACGGTTTGCAGCAATGTCGAAGCCTACTGCCACACCGTACGCAACGGACAGAACGGTATCGTCTGCGATAACCGTCCGGAGTCCTGGGAAGAGGGGCTAACGGACTTGGTGAAGGACCGTGGACTACGGGAGCGGTTGGCCTCGGCCGCCCGCGAAGAGGTGCTGCGGACGAGGATATTGGCTGTTCGGGCGGTTGACTGGAAGGCAGCGGCTGAGGGCTTCCTTTAGGATGGAGTAGGACGATGGTCAGTTCGTTAACTCAAATCTGCCGACGTGGCTGCAATGCCCTGCAGGTGGTCCAGGATTACATCGCCACCAACGGCGGAGGAGTGCGCGGCGTCATGGCGCTCGCCCGATACCTGCAAGAGATTATACGGTACGAGGGGGTTAAGGGTCTCTTTGTCAGATTACCCGATGAGTCGACCGTACCGCTGTCCATCTCGTGTCCGCATGGGACCGCGGCGAAGTCAGACCGTGTTGAGCTCCACTCTGCCGTAGTGGACATTGTCGTCTGCGTCCACAATGCCCTGACGGAGACGATGACCTGCCTCGCTTCCGTCATCCGCTATTCCTCTCAGCCCTATACGCTTATCATCGTCGACGATGGCAGTGACGAGCCGACCCGCGGCTATCTCGAGGATTTCGCCAGCTCCCAGCGTGCCATGCTGATCCGCAATGAAGCGGCCAAAGGGTATACTCTGGCTGCCAACCAAGGACTGCGGGCAGCGACCGGGGAGTATGTCGTGCTGCTGAACAGCGATACGATTGTCACGGCAGAGTGGCTGGATCGGTTGGTCATGTGCGCGGAGTCTGACCGGCAGATCGGCATGGTCGGACCTCTCAGTAATACCGCTTCCTGGCAGTCGATCCCACGTGTGGAAGTGGATGGCGACTGGGCAGCGAATCCGCTGCCGGAAGGAATGACGGTAGAGGAGATGGCGAACCTTCTGGCCGCCTGCTCCGGGAGAGTGTACCCACGGATTACCTTCCTGAACGGTTTCTGTCTGTTGATTAAGCGGGGGCTGATCGACGACATCGGGCTATTTGACGAGGAAGCCTTCGGTAGAGGATACGGCGAAGAGAACGATTACGCCCTGCGGGCCCGAAAAGCTGGTTGGTCGCTTGCTGTGGCCGACGACACCTATGTCTATCATGCCCAGTCGAAGAGCTATTCCACTGAGCGTCGCCGTGAACTCAGTGCGCTGGCGGGAGTAGCACTAGCCTGCAAACATGGCGAAGGGGTAATTGCTGAAGGGGTACTGTTCTGCCGCCAGGACAGGGTCCTGAACGGAATGCGCCGAAGGGTCGAGCTGCAGTTGGATCGAAGGTCCCTTCGCGACAAGGCGCGAGAGCTTTGGGAGGGGAAACGGGTCGCGTTTGTTCTTCCACTTCCTGATGCCGGTGGGGGGGGGAACGTGGTGATCTCGGAGGCCCTTGCCATGGTGCGCATGGGGGTTGATGCCTGCATCGTGAACCTTGCCAGCTGTCGGGAAGGGTTTGAACGGGAATACGGAGTTCTTTCGCTTCCGGTTCACTATGCTGCAAACGCATACGCGGTTCCGGCTCTCTGCGAGGGGTTCGATGCGGTTGTCGCAACAACGAATTATTCTGTGCAGTGGCTTCGATCCCTGGCAGAACATTCAGGCGGGCCGGTTCTTGGCTATTATATTCAGGACTATGAGCCATTTTTTTACCCTGAGAATTCCCGCCAGTTCCGCGACGCACTGGAATCGTACAAGATGATTCCCGGCATCCGTCGGTTTACGAAGACACGCTGGAACCAGGAGACACTGGTTACCCTGGCAGGGTGCGAGAGCCATCTCGTTGGTCCGAGTTGCGATGTTGACCTGTTCCGGCCCCGCATGCGGCTTGAACCGTCGTGGCCGGCCAGGCCGCTTCGTATCGTGGCCATGATCCGTCCTTCAAGTCCGAGACGTAACGCACGGTTGACGATGGAGGTGTTACGCGCTTGTGCGGAGCGTTTTACAACCCAAGCTGAGATTGTCATTTTTGGAGTCGATGCTGAAGATCCGGAATACCTGGAGTTGCCCCGGGAATTCCCATTGCGGAATGTGGGGCGGCAGCGTCCCTCGGAGCTGGCCCTGTTGTTTAACGATGCGGACGTGTTCGTCGATTTTTCCGTCTATCAGGCAATGGGTTTGACTGCAATGGAGGCGATGTCCTGCGGC
>CAYSJJ010000009.1:56321-74787 GCA_964431365.1 uncultured Geobacter sp.
CCGTACATGAAAAAAACGCACTGATCGTCGATACCGGCTCTGCCAAGGCGTGCCTTGACGCTCTGTGCAGGCTGGTCGAAGATCATACCCTGCGGACACGGTTGCAACGCCAGGCTCTGACCGATTTGCCATGCTGGTATCCGGACGCTGCTGCTTTCGAGATTCTGCAGTCCCTGTTTGGAGAGACTTGATCCGGTTTGTATGCGTAGTGTGTTGTGGAAACGAACCTGCAAGGTAAGTGGTGAAGGGAACGGCGGTAATGGGGATTGACAGGTTTATCGGCGAGGTCCTGAGCAGGCCCCGTTATTTTTATGAGAATGCTCTCCAGGTATGGAAGCAGCAGGGATGGCGCGCCCTGATCGCCATGTCACTGGACAAGTTCCACGCTTTCAGTGCAAAGGATTCTCCTGCTGCCTATCAGGCATGGATCGAATCCTGCGATACCCTGTCCGACGCCGACAAAACCGCCATTTGCGACCACATCGCCACGTTCCGCCATGCCCCGCTCATCTCCGTCCTCATGCCGGTCTACAATGCGCCTGAGCGATGGCTCCGGCGCGCCATCGAATCGGTGCGTTGCCAGCTCTACCCCCACTGGGAACTCTGCATCGCCGACGACGCGTCGCCGGCTCCCCATGTGAGGCCGCTCCTCGAGGAGTACCGGCAGCTGGACCCGCGCATCAGGGTGGTCTTCCGGGAGCAGAACGGCCACATCTCGGCCGCCTCCAACAGCGCCCTGGAACTGGCGACCGGGGAGTTCACGGCACTCCTGGACCATGACGACGAACTGGCAGAGCACGCCCTCTACTTGGTGGCGGCGGAGCTGAACCGTTACCCGGATGCGGACGTCATCTATTCCGACGAGGACAAGATCGACGAGGCCGGTCGGCGGTTCGAGCCGTTCTGCAAACCGGCCTGGAACCCGGACCTCTTCCTGGCCCAGAACTACCTCTCCCACCTCGGGGTCTACCGGACCGATCTGCTGCGCCGGGCAGGAGGGTTCCGCCAAGGGTTCGAGGGGAGCCAGGACTACGATCTGGCCATCCGTTGCGTGGCGGCGACAAGGGCCGAACATATCCGTCACATCCCGTTCATTCTCTACCACTGGCGGGCCATCGCCGGATCGACCTCGCTCTCCACCGCCCAGAAGGGGTATGCTGAAGATGCCGCGGTGCGGACACTGTCCGAGCATTTCCATGCCGTAAACCCGGCCATCACCGTGGAACCGGGTGGGTGGCCGACCACCTACCGCGTCCGCTATCCGCTCCCTGATCCGGCCCCCCGGGTGACAATCATCATTCCTACCCGTGACGGACTGTCCCTGCTAAGACGCTGCGTGACGAGTCTTCTCGAGAAGACAGTCTACCCTGACTACGAACTGATAATCGTGGATAACCGATCGACCGACTCCGCAACCCTTTCGTACCTTGAAGAGCTTTCAGCGAGCGGCGCGGCCAGGGTGCTCTTGTTCGACGGCGAGTTCAACGTTTCCGCGATCAACAATTTCGCGGCCCGGCAGGCTACCGGGGAGATTCTCTGCCTGCTTAACAACGACATGGCGGTGATCACGCCGGAGTGGCTGGCGGAGATGGTGACTCAGGCTCTGCGGCCGGAGATCGGCGCGGTGGGGGCCAAGCTGTCGTACCCGGACGACCGGATCCAGCATGCCGGGATCATCCTCGGGATGATGGGGGTGGCGAACCATTCCCATCAGTTCCGTTCTCGCCATCTGCCCGGTTATTATGCCCAGCTGAAGGTGCCGCGGGCCGTTGCCGCGGTCACCGGGGCCTGCCTGGTGGTGCGGCGGTCGCTGTTCGACCTGGTCGGGGGGCTGGACGAGGCGCATCTGCCGGTCGCCTTCAACGACGTGGATTTCTGTCTCCGCCTGAATGAAGCAGGCTACCGGACGCTCTGGACCCCGTACGCCGAGCTCTATCACTATGAGTCGGCCTCGCGGGGGAGTGATCAGGCTGGAGAGAGCAAGGCACGATTGGCCGCCGAGACGGCGTACATGCAGGAGCGCTGGGGATCTCTGCTGACGGACGACCCGTATTACAGCCCGAATCTGTCACTGGAGAGCAACGACTTCAGTCTGGCCCGGCCGCCACGGGTGGCGAAGCCGTGGAGGAGTCCTGATAATCATGGGTAACCTGGGAAAAGACGCGCGCCCTCTGGCCCTGATCCTCCTCGCCACCTACAACGGCGCCTTGCACCTGGCCGCCCAGTTTGACTCCCTCCTGGCCCAGACCCACGCCAACTGGCGACTGATGGCGCGGGACGATGGCTCCGCCGATGCCACCCCTGCGATCCTTGCCGACTACCAGGCCCGCTTTCCCGACCGGATCACCATCGTGACCGACGACGGCCGCCGGCTCGGGGCGTGCGGCAACTTCGCGCTGCTCATGGCCGAGGCCGACGCCGACTACCTGATGTTCTGCGACCAGGACGACATCTGGCTCCCGGAGAAGGTGGAGCGGACGCTGGCCGCCATGCGGGCTCTGGAGCGGCAGCAGGGTGCCGGCACGCCGCTTCTGGTGCATACGGATCTGAAGGTGGTGGACGAGGGGCTTCAGACGGTTGCCGATTCGCTCTGGCGCTTCCAGCACGCCGACCCGGTGAAGGGGGGAGCGCTGAACCGTCTTCTGGTGCAGAACAGCGTGACCGGCTGCACGGTCATGATCAATCGCCCGCTGCGTGATCTGGCCCAGCCGCTGCCGGCGGGGGCGGTGATGCACGACTGGTGGCTCGCCCTGACGGCGGCCGCCTTCGGCGCCATCGGCCGGGTGCCGGAGGCGACGGTGTTGTACCGGCAGCACCGGGGAAACGACACCGGCGCCCGGCAGTGGGATGCCGGATACGCCGGGGAGCAGCTGACCCGCCTGGGGGAGCAGCGGGCCGTCATGGCACGGCTGCAGCGCCAGGGTGCAGCCTTCCTCGACCGCTACCGTGACCGGCTGGCGCCGGCCCAGCGGGAAATGCTGGAGGCCTACGCCCGACTCGGCTCGTGCAACGGCCTGTTGCGGCGCTGGTACCTGCTCCGGTACCGGTTCTTCTACACTGGCCTGCTGCGGAACCTGGGAAGGCTGGTGATCGGGTGATCTCCGTCTGCATGGCCACCTATAACGGCGAACGGTTTCTCCGCCGCCAGTTGGAGACGGTCATCTCGCAGCTGGGGGATGGTGACGAGTTGGTCATCTCCGACGACTCCTCGACGGACGGGACCCCGGCGATCCTCCAGGCCTTTGCCGACGCCGATCCCCGCATCCGGCTCTTTACCGGCAATACCTTCCGCAGTCCCGTCTTCAACTTCGAGTTCGCCCTCAAACAGACCCGGGGCGAGATCGTCGTCCTGGCGGACCAGGACGACGTCTGGCTCCCCAACAAGCTGGCGACGGTGCGCGACAGCTTTGCCCGGCAGACGGCACGACCGTACCTGATCGTGCTGGATGCCCAGGTGGTGGATGAGGCAGGGGGGGAAATCTCCCCCTCGGTGCTGGCCAGGCTCGATGCCGGACCGGGCTTCTGGAAGAACCTCTACGACAACCGGTACCTCGGCTGCTGCATGGCCTTCTCCCGCGACCTGCTGGCGCGGGCGCTGCCGTTCCCCCGCCGGATACCGATGCACGACATGTGGCTCGGCCAGCTCTGTGAACGGATCGGCGTGACCGCCTTCGTCCCGGAGGTCACCATGCAGTACCGCAAGCACGGTGCCAGCCTTACCGATTTCCGCATCCGCTTCCGTCCCTGGACGCAGATCAAACGGCGGGTTATTCTTGCCAGCTGCTTGCTGGCAAGAACTGTACGAGGACCGAGGATAAAGGACCGAGGATAAAGGACCGAGGATGCGATTTGAAGACTTGGATGTTTGGAAGAAGGCGACGCGACTCAGCGTTGATATTTACCGCTGTCTGACGGAACTGAAGGATTATGGCTTCAAGGACCAGATCACTCGTTCCGGTCTCTCGATCCCGAGCAACATCGCTGAAGGATTTGAAAGAAATTCGCAACGGGAATGCGTCAGTTTTCTTTCCTATGCAAAGGGGTCGTGTGGCGAGCTGAGGACGCAGACAATTATTGGCATGGAAATCGGTTACATTGACCGGACCGTTGGCCAGCGCTGGCTTTCAGAAGCAGAAAACATATCTCAGATGCTCGGGGGATTGATCAGAACCAAGAAGGGGTTTGCGGCAAAATGAGTAGTGAATCTTGTTTCTCGCACCTCGCACCTCGCACCTCGTTCCTCGTTTCAGTAGTAATGCCGTCCTACAATCAGGTCTCGTTTCTGGAAGAGGCGGTGCGGTCGGTCCTCGACCAGGCCGGCGTCGAGGTGGAACTGCTGGTGATGGATCCCGGCTCGACGGACGGGTCGCGACAGCTGCTGGTCCGCCTGGGAGAGGAGTACGGCGGCCGGCTCCGGCTGATCTTCGAGCCGGACCAGGGGCAGTCCGATGCGGTGAACCGGGGGATGGCGCTGGCAGCCGGCCGGGTGCTGGGATGGCTCAATTCCGACGACCGGCTGCGGCCCGGGGCGCTGGCGCGGCTTGCCGGGCATCTGGATCACGACCGGCCGGCCTGGCTCTATGGCCGCTCCGGGATGATCGACGGCGAGGGGAGGGGTATCTCCAGCCTGATCGTCCGGTACAAGAACTGGCGAGGGGGGCGTTTTTCCCGGCTGAAGCTCCTGACCGAGAACTTCATCCCCCAGATGGCGACCTTCTGGAACAGAGAGATGTGGGAGCGGGCCGGCGGTCTCGACACGCGGAAGGACCTGGACATGGACTACGACCTCTGGCTCCGCTTCGCCGCGGTTGCCGAACCGGCGGTGCTGGCGGACGAGCTGGCCGATTTCCGGGTGCACGGCGCCGCCAAGGGGAGCGTGCGGACCGGCGAGCAGCTCGCCGCCGCCCTGGCCACGGCCCGGGAACACGGGGCGGCTCTGGGGTGGCGCGGCAGGGCCGCCCTGGCCGTTCATCGTCTCCTCTCCCTCCGGACGCGGCTGTTGTATCTGCTGCTGAAACCTTGACGGCAGGCGCGGGGTTCGAGGAGCGAGGACAAGAAGCGAAAAACGGCCGCCATGCTGGTTGCAGCAGGCGGCCGTTTATGTTCTGCTTCTCGAACCTCGAACCTCGAACCTCGAACCTCGAACCTCGAACCTCGAACCCGTTACTTCTTTTTCTTCCCGCTCTTCTCCAGCGCCTCCTGCATGGCGCTCCCCATCCTGGTCGGGCTGGGGGCGACGGTGACGCCGCACTCTTCCAGGGTCCGGATCTTGTCCTCGGCCTTTCCCTTGCCGCCGGTGATGATCGCACCGGCATGCCCCATCCGCTTCCCCGGCGGGGCGGTGACCCCGGCGATGAACGCCGCCACCGGCTTCTTCATGTGTTCCCTGATCCAGTAGGCCGCCTCTTCCTCGGCGCCGCCGCCAATCTCGCCGATCATGAAGACCGCTTCGGTATCCGGGTCGTTGTTGAACAGCTTCAGGACGTCGATGTACTTCATGCCGATGATCGGGTCGCCGCCGATGCCGACGCAGGTGGACTGGCCGAGCCCCATGTCGGTGAGCTGCTTGACCGCCTCATAGGTGAGGGTGCCGCTGCGGGAGACGACGCCGATCTTCCCCGGCTTGTGGATGTACCCCGGCATGATCCCCACCTTGCACTCCCCCGGCGTGATGACACCCGGGCAGTTGGGGCCGACCAGCCTGGTCTTGCTCCCTTCCAGGATCCGTTTGACCGGGACCATGTCGCGGACCGGTATCCCCTCGGTGATGCAGACCGCCAGGTCGATGCCGGCGGCGGTCGACTCCAGGATGGCATCGGCGGCACCGGGAGGGGGGACGAAGATCATGGAGACGTTGGCGCCGGTGTAGCGGACCGCCTCGTCAACGGTATTGAAAACCGGGATACCTTCGATGTGGATCCCACCCTTGCCGGGGGTGACGCCGGCGACGATCTTGCTCCCGTAGTCCCGGCACTGCTGGGTGTGGAACAGGCCGCTGCGGCCCGTGATCCCCTGGACGAGGATCTTCGAATCTTTGTTCAAGAGAATGGACATGGTGCTATCTCCGTAATAGATGAAATGTGAACGTTAGGGACCTGGGACCAGTAGGGCAGGGTTGTGCCGTTCCCTGAGCCCTGAGCTGCTCTACCCCAGCATTCCGACGATCTTCTGCGCCCCGTCGCCAAGCGTGTCGCCGGTCTGGACGTTGAGACCCGACTCGGCCAGGAGCTGCTTCCCTTCCTCTACCTGGGAGCCGTCCATCCGGACGACGATCGGGAGGGTGCACTGGACCTCGGACGCCGCCTCGATGATCCCCTGGGCGATCACGTCGCAGCGCATGATGCCGCCGAAGATGTTGACGAAGATCCCTTTGACGTCCGGGTCCTGGAGGATGATCTTGAACGCCTCGGCAACCTTTTCGCGGGTCGCCCCGCCCCCCACGTCCAGAAAGTTGGCGGGTTCGCCGCCGTATTCCTTGAGCACGTCCAGGGTGGCCATGGCCAGACCGGCGCCGTTGACCATGCAGCCGATGCTCCCCTGCAGCTTGATATAGGCGAGGTCATATTTGCCGGCGTTGATCTCCAGGGTGTCCAGCTGGGAGTAGTCCAGCATGTCCGGATATTCGCGGTGCCGGTAGATGGCGTTGTCGTCGAAGGTGATCTTGGCGTCCATGGCCATGAGCCAGCCGGCCTTGGTGACCACCAGCGGGTTGATCTCCACCAGGGCGCAGTCCTTGTCCAGCGTGACCTTGTAAAGGTTCAGGATCAGCTCGACGCAGTCTTCGCAGAGACTGCCGGTCAGTCCGAGCGCCAGGGCGATCTTGCGCGCCTGGTACGGTCTGAGCCCCACGTAGGGGTCGATGGTCAGGACATGGATCTTTTCCGGCGACTTCTGGGCCACCTCTTCGATCTCCATCCCCCCTTCGGCCGAAGCGATCAGGCAGTAGCGGGAACTTTCACGGTCTAGGGTCAGGGAGAGGTAGAACTCACGGGCGATCTCCACCGCCTCCTCCACGAGTATCCTGCGGACCCTCAGCCCTTCCGGTCCGGTCTGCGGGGTGACCAGCCGTTTGCCGAACAGTTCCTTCCCCAACTCCTGGGCCTGTTCAGGGTGGTGGACCAGCTTGACCCCCCCCGCCTTGCCACGGCCGCCGGCATAGATCTGGGCCTTGACCACACAGCGCCCCCCCATCATCTTGGCGGCCCGTTCGACCTGGTCCGAGGTGAGCGCGACCCTGCCCCGCGGGATCGGTATCCCGTACGTGGCCAGGATCTCCTTTGCCTGGTACTCGTGAATGTTCATGAATGCTCCACTCCTTTTTTAGTCAGGATGAACAACTTCATTATCAGTAAAAAAACGTCATGGCAAGCATGATTTTCAAAATTCGTTCTGAAAAGTACTAAAGGTTATAGACGATTCACCGTTAAATACAAGAGCCGCCCAGGCTTAATTCGGTGCTCATTAAAAATTTTTTTACGCTTTTGGCATGTGACATGCTTTTCCCAATGAGCGCGGTGCCAGTTAACTACTTTAATTTTAGCCATAGTTGCCGGTTAGCGGCGTGGCCAGGGCACTGATCAGGATAGTGAATCGGTTATTTCGCGGTCGCAGCTGCGCGGATTCCGGCATTAGACGTCTTTAGTACGTTATTTTATTCATATCGATACACAGAAGCGATGCAGGGTTACGGATCAAAAAAGGAGATCGTCATGGGCAAGAAAAGCAGCAGAATGATGGGGGGGCTGGCCGTTCTGGTTGCCTGTCTCTGGAGTGGGATGGCTCTGGCAGCCAGTCCGCTCCTGCACAACGCGCAAAACCTCGGCTCCACCAAGTCCGGTGGGAACTGGGGTATGCCGGGGGGGACGTATGGGGAGTTCACCTGCGCCACCTGCCACAACAAGACCACCAACAACGTCAAGCGGATCGTCGAGTCGATCCCCAGCACCATCGGCCCCAACGTAACGAAGACGGTCACGTTCAAGAACATGACCGCCTTCGGCAACGACTCGGTCGGCCATGCCACGTCGGTTCGGATCTGCGAATCCTGCCATACCCAGACGAAATATCACCAGTACAACAGCGCCAATGCGCCCCAGTCGGGTGATACTTCCCACCCCAACACCGACTGTACGGGCTGCCACCCGCACAGCCTGGGCTTCAAGGCGACCGGCTGTACCGCCTGCCACGGCAGCAACGCCGCCAGCAGCAATCCGATCGCCACCAACAAGCACACCGCTCACATCAATAACGCCACCCTGCTGGGCTCAAACTACGGCTGCGCCGACTGCCACGCACCGACCGTGAGCAGCGACACCGTGTTCAGCAACCCGGCCAACCATCAGAACGGCACCGTGAACTACGGCGGCACCAGGGCCGGCACCTACGACTCCGGGACCCAGACCTGTACCAGCTACTGCCACACCGACGGCAAGGGGGGGGCCGCGGCGACTCCGGTCCTCTGGAACGCCACCGTCAACAACCTGGACTGTAAGGGGTGCCACGGCGGTGCAAGTTCCATCGCCGGCGAACCGGTCTATACGACGGGCAACAGCCACGCGAAGCACGTCACCGGCGCTGCCGACTGCGTGAGCTGCCACTTCCCCACCACCGCAACCGGCACCACCATCAAGGGGAGCCACACCAACCAGTCCATCGATGTCGATAGCAGCACCGGCATCGGTTACCTCGCCGCCGGTAAGACCTGCTCCACCGCTTCCTGTCACGCCAACGTCTACGGCACCGGCAGTGTCACCACCCCGGCCTGGGGAACGGCAGCCGGCTGCGCCGCCTGCCACTCTGTCGCCATCGGTTCCACCGGCCCTGCCACCGGCAGCCACGTGAAGCACAACGACACCAGCTGCGTCGACTGTCACGCGGCCGGCACCACCGCCACCACCAAGCCGACCACCGGCCACCTGGATGGCACCATTACCGTCACCGACGGCTACCCGGTCACTGCCAAGCATGCTGCCGGCAGCTACACCGGGACCTGCTCCACCGCCTCCTGTCACGCCAACGTCTACGGCACCGGCACCGTCACCACGCCGGTCTGGGGTGTCGCGGCAACCGGTTGTACCGCCTGCCACAGCGTGGCCATTGCCTCCACCGGCCCTGCCACCGGCAGCCACGTGAAGCATAACGTCACCGACTGTACCCAGTGCCACGCTGCCGGGACCAGCGCCACCACCATGCCGACCACCGGCCACATCAACGGGAACATCGAAGTCACGGGCGGTTATCCGTCGACAGTCGCCAAGCATGCGGCCGGCACCTACACCGGAACCTGCTCCACCGCCACCTGCCACGCCAACGTCTACGGCACCGGCTCGGTGACGACCCCGGTCTGGGGTGTCAGCGCCACCGGTTGTACCGCCTGCCACAGCGTGACCATCGCCACATCCGGTCCTGCCACCGGCAGCCACGCCAAGCATAACGTGACCGACTGCTCGCAGTGCCACGCCGGCGCGACGAACAGCACCACGATCCCGACCGCCAACCACAATAACGGCACGATCAACGTCACCGGCGGATACCCGGTCACCGCCAAGCATGCCCAGGGTAGCTACACCGGTACCTGCTCCACCGCCACCTGCCACGCCAACGTCTACGGCACCGGCACGGTGACGACCCCGGTCTGGGGTGTCGCAGCCACCGGCTGTACCGCCTGCCACAGCGTCTCCATCGCCACCACCGGTCCTGCCACCGGCAGCCACGTGAAGCATAACGTGACCGACTGTTCGCAGTGCCACACCGGCGCGACGAACAACACCACGATCCCGACCGCCAACCACATCAACAACACCATCGACGTGACGGGCGGCTAACCGGTCACCACCAAGCATGCCCAGGGTACCTACACCGGGACCTGCTCCACCGCCACCTGCCACGCCAACGTTTATGGCACCGGCACGGTAACGACCCCGGTCTGGGGCGTCGCCGCAACCGGGTGTACCGCCTGCCACAGCGTGACCATCGCCACCACCGGTCCTGCCACCGGCAGCCACGCCAAGCACAACGACACCAACTGCGCCGACTGCCATAGCGGTGCCACGAACAACACCACGATTCCGACCGCCAACCACGCCGACGGCAACATCGATGTCATTGGCGGCTATCCTGCCAACGTCACCAAGCACGCCGCCGGTACCTACACCGGTACCTGCTCCACCGCCTCCTGCCACGACAACGGTACCGGTACCCTTGTCACCACCCCGGTGTGGGGGACCACCGCCACCGCATGTACCGCCTGCCACGCGGCCGCCCCGGCCACCGGCTCGCACAGCCGCCACCTGGCCACCACCATGCGTCTTGGTGTGGTCTCCATCTCCTGCGGCGACTGCCACACCGGCGCCGTTGCCAGTTCCAACGGCGGCACCGGCCACCTGGACGGCAACGTCGACGTGGCCGCCGGTACCAGCTACCCGCAGAACATCGCCAAGCACGCTGCCGGCACCTACACCGGTACCTGCTCCACCGTCTACTGCCACTCCAACGGCAGCACGGCGGCCCGCGCGGTCACCTACAAGGCGATCAGCTGGGGCGTTGCAACGCTTGACTGCGAAGGGTGCCACCCGACCAGCGGCCTCACCGCCGGCCACAGCATCCATATCTCCACCATGCTGACCGAGCGGAAGTCGACCCTTTCCTACAACAACTACTCGGCCAACGCCTCCGGCGGCACGGTCTACAAGTTCGGCTGCGCCAACTGCCACCCGGTGGACATCACCAAGCACATCAACGGCACGGTCGACATCGACATGACCACCACCGCCGGCAGCGGCACCCTCAAGGGCAAGAACCCGGGCACTGCTACCTACGATATGGCCAGCACCAAGAAGTGCAGCAACGTCTACTGTCACTCCAACGGCTACGCCACTAACCTGGTCTATGCCCAGAGCCCGGCCTGGACCGGCACCTTCACCGGCGACCGTTGCGCCGGCTGCCACGGCAACTCGCCGAGCACCACCATCGTTGGTTCCGCAGCCCATGCGGCCCACGTGGTCGGCATCCACACTACGAACATCTTCAGTGGCACGAGCGGCAAGCTGCCGCAGTCCGCAGCCAAGGGTGGGGCTGTCAACGCGGCCCACGGCACCGACAGCCGTTCCACAACCCTTAACTGCAACATCTGCCACAACGACACGATCCAGACGTCGGCCAACGACAACAACACGGCCTGCGTATCCTGTCATACGACCGGCAACCTGAAGAACCCGACCAGCCTGATCTCCAACACCTCTTTCCACGTGAACGGTCAGGTCGACGTGAAGTTCGCCAATACGAAGATCGTCTCCAAGGCCCAGCTCAGGAGCGGCAGCTTCGACAGCTACACCGCCGCAGCAGCCGGTGGCTGGTCACGGAACAAGTCGCTGTACAAGAACTACACCAGCGCCTATGACGTGAGCAAGACTACCCTGTTCAGCACGGCAGGGTTCTCGGCGGGCAACTGCTCCAACGTCGCCTGCCACGCCGGCAAGGCGGTTTCCTGGACCTCCACCACCGTCACCTGCGACAGCTGCCACACCAGGCTGTAACGAAGCAAGCGGGAGCCCTTCGGGCTCCCGCAGTCACCAACCCCCTGGCCGCGTTCGGTCAGGGGGTTTTTTTTGTTTCGAGCTTCAATGATTAGATGGCGACGGCGTAGCGGTGCAACGACAAGCGGACGGCAGCCGTTTGGGGGGAGCTGGATTGTTGACGCATGAGTGTATGCTTTCCCGGAGGGGGGGACGTGGTGGCAGGAGCGGTTGGGACTGGCTTACGATTCAGGCGATGCTGTTCACGGAGTTGAGCAGGTCGTCCAGGGTGATGTCCTGGCGCAACGGGACGGCGAACGATCCGTTGTCCCGGCGGGCCAGCAGGGTAAAGCGGGGGGCCTGAGTGCCATCTGCCTCCTTCACGAGACGCGACGCAACAATGCCGATCTCGGCCAATTGGGGCTGCGAGCAGGAGTTGTGGCAACCGGAAATAGCCCACGAACGGTGACGCGACGAAGAGGTCATCAGTCCGATGAGTTCCCTGGCGATGGTCCTGGTCGGGGCAAGACCCATGCGACAGTCGTGGCTCCCGGGACATACGCGGAAGACAACGGTCTCTTCCGGTGTCGTGCCGGCGTGCCCGAGTTCGGTGAGCCGATGGCACGCTGCAGTGGCATCGCCGATGGTTGTCGCGTGGATCGTAACATTCTGGTCGGCAGTGACCGCCAGCGTGCCGTTGGCATGCTCATCGGCGATGCTGGCCAAGCCGCGCAGGGAGGATGTCGTCAGCTCGCCGGCAAAGATCCCGACCTCGATGCGTATCTGTGACGATCCGGCCGGACGGGAGGATGGGCCGCTGCGACCGGCGGTGCCGTGGGAATCATGATCAGGGTTGCCGCACGCCTCAGTGACGAGGGCGCGGAATCCCTCCTCCCCCATTTCTGCGATCAGGTGCTTCAGCCGGCGCCCGGGAGCTGTGCGTTCCCGGTAGATGGCTATGACCGTTTCGAGCAGGGGAATGACGCGGGACTCGGCAAGCCCTCTGCAGAGAAGAAAGGCCGGACGTGGTTCACGTCCGAGACCGCCGCCGGTCCAGATGTCGTATATCGCCGTCTCGCCAGCTAGACCGGTCATGACCAGGCCAGCGTCCTGTATCAGGTGCCGGGCGCCAAAATAGCCCGCATCAACGCTGATCTTAAATTTCTTCGGCAGCCCCTCGAAGTGCGGCTTAGCGGTGAAGTGGTCATGCAGGCGACGGCAGAAGGCCTGGATCTGCGGAAAGTCCGGTGATGTCGAGGAACTGCAGGATACCCCTCTGACGGCGCCGCCGCAGGCGCCGCGGCCTGTAAGGCCGACGGCGGCAAGCCGGGTGCCGACCTCTGCCAGTACGTCACCGTCAAGGTCGTGGAGTTCTATGCTGCCGCGGGTAGTCAGGTGTACCCGGTTGCCGGCAAAAGTGTCCGCGATCTCCGCAACCGCCAGGGCCTGGGGGGCAGTGATGCAGCCGGCTGCCAACTTGATCCGCTGCATGTAGCGCCCGTCCCGCTGCCGGTAAATGCCGTTGAGACGGAGTTCCTGGGGGTCTGTCGACATGATCGCCTCGATTCTACATGAACAGGATAAAGCCGTTGATAAACGAAACGATCCCCACCACGCCAACGGCCAAACCCAGGAGCCACACCATCTTCTGTTTCAGCAGGGCGGCAATGGACGAGAGCAGGATGGCTATCTGCAGGAAGATGACGGCGATGCCGAAGGCCTGTCCGTGGCGCTGCGCATCATCCCGCACCTTTTCGAACCGCTTGGCCTCCATCTGGATCTGAGCCTTTTCGCCGTCGTACTTGGCTATTTTCCTGCCGTACTCGTCGATCTTCTTCGCATACTCTGCCTCCCCCACGCCGGAGCGGGATTTCAATTCCAGCTCCAGCCGCTCCTTGCTCATCTCGTACAGGTACCCCTTGATGCTCTTTGACTGGAAATAGGCCCACTGGTCCGAAGCCTGGGTCTGGCTCATGACCGAGCGGGTGGAGTAGCCGCCGGCCTTGAAGGTGGAGAGAGTCGCGCAGACCGCCAGAACGACCGTCGACAGCGCCAGATAGTTGAGCCAGGGCTCTTTTTTTTCATCGCTCATGAAAAGCCTCCGACTGACTGGGAATACGAAATGCCGCCATTATACACAAAAATAGTCGCCGGTAAATGGGCAGAGCGCGTGGTGATGAAAGATATCAACGGGTTTTTGACCTGCGTCAACGTCGTGATCTTTCTGACCGGCAGGTTGTCGGCGTCGGGCGCTCTCCGGCTGTCAACGATCAGCGGGGCAGGGTTGTATATCTGTGGGTGTGTGTTAATTTTTATCGGTGTGATAACGCCGTGACCGTAGCGCGCCTGGGTATGCGAGCCAAGAAAGGAGCAGAGATGAGACAACATAGGGTAGTACTGCTGCTGTGCGGTCTGGCTGTAGTGGCCGCTGCCATGACGATCCCGCACCTGTCCGCTGCCGCCAAGGGAAAGCCGGCTGCCAGGGGGGGACAGCCGGGGAGGGAGACATGCTACGGCTGCCATGACGAGATCAAGGTGCTGAAGGAGGGGTCCCGGCACGGGAAGCTTGGCTGTGACGTCTGTCATGACAACCTCGGCAAGCATGTGGAAAGCCAGGGAGACGTGAAGCCTGTCACCCGGATCGATCAGGCGCTCTGCGGATCGTGTCACAAGGAGCAGTTTGCCAGTTTCTATGCGGTGAACCATGAGGCTGCAGCGCGCAAGGAGAAGGGGACCCCCACCGGCCGTTCGCCGATGCAGGACAAGCTGCTGGCCGGTCATGGCTTTACCTTCGAGCACAATGAGCCGAGGGGGCACGCCTTCATGGTGATCGACCAGTTCATTGTCGACCGCTTCCAGGGGGGACGGTTTCAGCTCAAGGACGGCTGGCGCGGGATAGACCGTACCGGCAAGGCATGGGACGTGCTGGTCGACAACGGGCCTGAATTCAAGATGGCCGAGACAGCCAAGGCAGGCAATCCGACCTGTATCCAGTGCAAAACCTCGGACCATATCCTCACGTGGAAGTTCCTGGGGGACAAGGACCCCAAGGCAAAATGGGACCGCACCTCCGATATCGTCGCGGTTGCCAAGGATACCCAGAATCCGGTCGGCTGCATCCATTGCCACGATCCCCATGGCACCCAGCCGCGTGTAGTCCGCGACGGCCTGATCCAGGCCGTGGAGAAGGACCGGGGCGGCAACATTTTTGCCAAGGGGGGGAAGACCGACCTGAAGGTGATCGATTTCCGCGGGTTCCGCAAGATCGGCGTGATGGAAAAGACCGATTCACGGCTGATGTGCGCCCAGTGCCATGTGGAATACAACTGCAACGCCGGATCCCAGTTCAGCGACGGCAAGAAGGTCGGCTATGACGACCAGCGCACCAACCACTTCCCGTTGAAGAACGCCAAGCAGCTCTACGAGCATTACAAGAAGCTGGACTTTTACGACTTCAAGCATGCCGTCACCGGTGCCCGCCTGGTGAAACTCCAGCACCCGGAGGCCGAGACCTATGCCGGCAGCGTGCACGACCGGGCAGGCGTCCAGTGCCACCAGTGCCACATGCCCAAGCAGAAGGGGAAGAACGGCAAGCTCTACTCCTCCCATGGCGTGATCCGGCCGAAGAACCATATCAAGGAGGCATGTCTCAACTGTCATGCCCACAGCAAGGATACGGCGGAGAGGAAGCTCTACCAGCTTGAAGCGGAGCAGAACTACATTCGCGGCAAAATGCGCAAGGCTGAATACTGGATCGGTCAGTTGATCGATACCTATGCGGTCGCCAAGCGTGCAGGCGTTCCCGAGGATACGCTGGCCAAGGCGCGCGAGAAGCACGAAGAGGCACATGTGCTCTGGGAGTACTGGACCGCGGAGAATTCCGACGGCTTCCATAATTCAGCCCTTGCCAGGGATAGCCTCACCGCCTCCATAGCGGCCGCCAAAGAGGGGGTGAAGGTGTTGAAGGAGGGGATGGAGCCGCGGCCGAAATAGCGCACCCGCAACGTGAACCAGGCAAATGCGAATGCCCGGGAGAGAGTCTCCGGGCGTTCGTCTGCTGCCGCTTGAAATGTCATTGTTTTCCGGTATACATCTAGATGCGTGCCGCACGTATTGCCACCAACAAGAACGGGTTCATCGTGGATATCCCTCTCCGTGTCCTGATAATCGAAGACTCAAGCGACGATGCGGAACTCCTGGTCTGGGAGCTGAAAAAGGCCGGTTTCGCTCCCGAATGGGAACGCGTCGATACCAGCACTGCACTGGAGGCCGCATGTATGCGCCACCCTTGGGACGTGGCGCTTTCCGATTATGTCATGCCCCGCTTCAGCGGTCTGGACGCGCTCAGGCAGATGCAGCAGTACGACCTCGATATTCCGTTCATAATGATTTCCGGGAAAATGGGTGAAGATACGGCGGTGGAGGCGATGCGCGCCGGGGCGGGTGACTACCTCCTCAAGGGGCAGCTTGCCCGTCTGGGGCCGGTCATCCGGCGGGAACTGGCCGAGGCGGAGATCCGCCGTCAGCGGCGACACTCGGAAAAGGAGTTGACCCTTCTGAAAAAGGCGATCGAAACCCTTCCCATAGGGGTGACGATCTGCAACATGGAGCGGAGAATCATCTTCACCAATCCAGCTGAGGCGGCAATGCACGGCTATGAGATCGAGGAACTCATCGGTGTCAATGTACGCACCCTTGCCCCTGAGCAAACCTGGCGGCCGTTTACCCCTCTGCCAGCCCCGGCCGTGAATGCCAGTTTCAGCCGCGAGACCGTCAATAAGCGGAAGGACGGGAGCCTCTTCCCCACCTATATCATCTCCACGACACTCACCGATGATGCCGGCGAGCCGATGGCCGTCATCGCCACCTGTGAGGACATCACCGCTCGCAAAGAGGTGGAGGCCGTGATCCGCAAACAGCTTGCCGCCATGGAGAGCTCCATCGACGGCATGGTGATCACCGGCGCGGGGGGGCGGATACTCTATCTCAACCAAGCACAACTGGCCATGTACGGTTTCAACTCGGCAGAGGAGTTGACGGGGAAGAGCTGGCACCTCTTCTACAGCGATGCGGAGAGAGTGCGGCTTGAGGAAGAGGCCATGCCGGCCCTGGCCGCGAACGGGCAGTGGCGTGGAGAAGCGTTTGCCATGCGCAGCGACTGTGTTGCCTTTCCGCAGGAGGTTTCCCTGACCGTCTTCAACGGTGAGGAAATCATCTGGGTGGTCAGGGATATCACGGAGCGGAAGCAGTCGGAAGAGAAGCTTCGTTATCTCAGTACCCACGATCCGCTTACCGGGCTCTACAACCGGCTCTACTTCGAAGAGGAACTGGAGCGCCTGGAGCGGAGCCGTCTCTTTCCCATCGGCGTGGTGATGATCGATGTGGACGGTTTGAAGCAGATCAACGATAACCTTGGGCACGCCGCAGGCGACACGATCCTTCAGAAGGCGGCACGGGTGCTTACCTCGGTATTCAGGGGGGAGGACATGGTGGCCAGGATCGGCGGCGACGAATTCGTGGTCCTGCTCCCCGGGGCGGACGAAGCTGCCGTGTCAAACGCCATGGAGAGGGTCCGGCTGAGCCTCGCAGAGCAGCCATCGGGCAGTGGGGAGATGCCCCTGAGCCTTTCCCTCGGCATGTCCTCCGCGATGCAGCCGGGCACGCTTCTCGATGCCCTGAAGGTGGCAGACGAGTGCATGTACCGTAACAAATCCCGCCACGCCTGCCGCCGCAAAGAGTAGAAGCTAAAGCCCTCCGGTAATCCGCCAGCCGCACCTCTCCCGCTGCAGCAATATCGTCTCTTCCCCTTGCAGTGCCAGGGGCTGCCCCTTGATGCGCACCCGCATGGTATAACTGCCCCGGACAGTGGCGTGGTCGCCGCGGACGACGACATCCGTAACCGTCCCCTGGTAGGCGAAGCCGTCGCTGTTGACGAGGGTGTCTGCAAGCGTACGGGCCTTCTCAGGGTAACTTTTTCCGTTATCGTGATAACTGTGGGAGATGAGCGTGAGGTACAGGCCGATATCTCTGGTGGCGAGGGCCTGGTGGCGGAGGGTTGCTACGTGCGTCACCGCGGCGCGGTCGGGATCGCCGCTGCTGCAGGCGGCGAGAAAGATGAGCGCCGCGACAACGAGGCGCTGCATCAGTAATACTTGTCCATGGTCTTTCGTGCTTCGTTGACGAACCTGCTGTTGGGATAATCCTTTGCCAGCCGGTTAAAGCTCTCCCGGGCCTTATCCCGGTCGCCGCTGCGGAGATAGGCGGCGCCCAGGTAGTACAGGGTCTCGTCGTGCAGTGCGTTGGGAAAGCGCTCAAGCGCCCCGGTAAGGCGTTTGATGGCCGCCGCGTACTTGTCGCTCCGGTAATAGAAACTCCCGACATAAATCTCGTACTGCACCTGCTTCTGCCGTGACAGCTCCAGTTTGTCCGTGGCGTCCTGCACGTACTCGGACTTTGGATATTTGCGGATAAACTCCTCGAAATACGAGATGGCATTCGTTACCGGCGTCTGGTCCGTATCGATGCCGGTGATCTGGTTGTACTGGCAAAGGGCCAGCTGATACAGGGCGTAGGCACTCTTCTCGTGGGCAGGGTGGAGCTTGCGGAACTCTTCATATGAGGCGGCCGCCTCGATATAGGTCCCGGCCGCGAACTGGGCATCGGCGATCTTCAGTTCCGCCAGGGCGGTAAGGTCGGGGGAGGCGTAGGTCTCCTTGACCCGTTTCCATTCGGCGACTGCGTCTTCATAATGCTTGGTGGCAAACAGCTCCTCGGCCTCCTGGAAGTGCTCCTGGGCAGATCGCTGGGGTGGGCCGGCAGTTGCGCAGGCAGAAAGGGCGATCAGGGAAAGGTACAGGGCAGTGCTTCGCAGCAGGCTATGGCGCATGAGACCCTCGTCGTGGGATGGGATTCGTGCAGAACGTAGTGAAAAAGACGGGGAAAGTCAACTGTTG
>CAYSJJ010000009.1:74887-77856 GCA_964431365.1 uncultured Geobacter sp.
GCTCAGGGCTCAGGGCTCAGACGGTAGAACATGGTTCTCTCGCCCCGAACCCCGAGCCCCGTTCCTGGCTACTTTCTCTTCCTTTTGGTCGGCTCCAGCTCCTTCTTGCGGAGGCGGATCGACTTGGGGGTAACCTCGACCAGTTCGTCGTCGTCGATGAATTCCAGTGCCTGCTCCAGGGTGAGGATGCGGGGGGGCGCCAGTTTCAGGGCGTCGTCGGTGCCGGAGGCACGAACGTTGGTGAGTTTCTTCCCTTTGCAGGGGTTCACGTCCAGGTCGTTGTCCTTGGCATGCTGGCCGATGATCATGCCGCCGTAGACCTCGACGCCGGGGCCGAGGAAAAGGATGCCCCGGGGCTGGAGGCCGTCCAGTGAGTACCCGGTGGTTTCGCCCTGCTCCATGGCGATGAGGACCCCGTTCTTGCGGCCGGGAATCTCACCCTTGTACGGGGCATAGTCGTGGAAGGTGTGGGTCATGACCGCCGTGCCGCGGGTGTCGGTGAGGACTTCGCTCCGGAGGCCGATGAGGCCGCGGGCCGGGATGGTGAATTCGAGGCGGATGAAATCACCCATCGGCTGCATGGAGGTCATTTCCCCCTTGCGCGGTCCCATCTTCTCGATGATCGCCCCCTGAAATTCACTCGGCACGTCCACTACCAGATATTCCATCGGCTCAAGCTTCTGGCCGTTCACGTCGCGGAGAATGACCTCCGGCTTGGAGACGGCCATCTCGAATCCTTCGCGGCGCATGTTCTCGATGAGAATGGAGAGGTGCAGTTCCCCACGACCCGAGACCTTGAAGGTATCGGCGTTGTCGGTGTCTTCCACCCGCAGGGAGACGTTGGTGCGCAGCTCCTTGTCCAGACGCTCGCGGATGTTGCGGGAGGTGACCATCTTCCCTTCGCGCCCGGCAAAGGGGGAGTTGTTGACGATGAAGTTCATGCTGATGGTCGGCTCGTCGATGGCCACATACGGCAGGGCAATCGGGTTTTCCGCGCTGGCCAGGGTTTCGCCGATCCCCACTTCGTCGAAGCCGGCAACGGTGACGATGTCGCCGGTCACTGCCTCGGCGATCTCCACCTGCTTCAGCCCTTCGTAGCCGAGGAGCTTGGAGATCCGGCCCTTGACGACACTGCCGTCCCGGCGGACCATTGCCACGGTTTCACCGGTCTTCACCTTGCCGTTGTATATCTTGCCGGTGGCGATCCGGCCGATGTAGTCGTTGTAGTCGATGTTCGTCACCAGGAGCTGGAACGGGGCATTGGCGTCCCCTTTGGGGGGATGAACATTACTCTCCACCACGGCAAAGAGCGGCTCCATGCTGGTGGACTCCGAGGTCATGTCCAGCTTGGCGTAGCCCATCTTGGCGCTGGTATAGACGATAGGGAAGTCCAGCTGGGTATCGGTGGCGTTCAGTTCGCAGAACAGGTCGAAGACCATGTCCACCACCTCGCTCGGCCTGGACCCGGGCCGATCGATCTTGTTGATGACGACGATCGGCTTCAGTCCCAGGTCGAGGGACTTCTTGAGCACGAAGCGGGTCTGGGGCATGGGGCCGTCCAGGGCGTCCACCAGCAGGAGCACGGAGTCGACCATGGTGAGAACCCGCTCCACCTCGCCGCCGAAGTCGGCGTGGCCCGGGGTATCGACGATGTTGATCTTGTAGCGGCCGTGGTGAACCGAGAGGTTCTTGGAGAGGATCGTGATGCCACGCTCCTTTTCCAGGTCGTTGGAGTCCATCACCCGCTCGGTAATGGCCTCGTTTTCCCGGAAGACCCCGGCGTGCTTCAGCATGGCGTCCACGAGCGTGGTCTTGCCGTGGTCGACGTGGGCGATGATGGCGATGTTGCGAATCAGTTCCTGCATGAAATACCCCTTTTCTGTTCAACAAAGAAAAAGACGGGCAGGAGCCCGTCAAAACCTTGCAACTATGAAGGTGCAAGGGAGAAAAAGCAAGTTAATTTTTTCTGTGAAAACAGGCAGATGGTCGATTGTTGACCCTGCAGCGGCAATTGGTGCCGGATTACGTCCTGATCGTCTTGATGAGGGCGCTGAAGTCCTCGTCGCTGAAGCCTTCCGCCTTTGCCCTTTTGAAGGCCTCGTTGGCGGTGGCGGCGCTGGCGAGCGGCTGGTCGAGACGGTCGCCCAGTGCCACGGCCAGGCGCAGGTCCTTTTGCATGTGTTTGAGCGGGAAGGCCGTGGTGAAATTCCCCTGCCCGATGGCGTTTCCCTTCAGCTGAAACATGGGGTTGGCCAGGGCGCCGGCGGCCAGGACCTCCAGGATGTCGCTCTCCTGCAGCCCGGCCTTGCCACCGAGTGCCAGTCCTTCGCAGAAGATCGCCATCATCCCCCCCATGATCATGTTGATCACGAGCTTCATCCGGGCGCCGTTTCCCGCCTCCCCCAGGTAGAGGATCTTTTTCCCCATTTTTCCCAGGCCGGGGAGCGCCTCGTCGTAGAGCGAGCGGTCCCCGGCGGCGAGTATGACGAGGGTGCCATCTTCCGCCGGCTTCCTGCTGCCGGAGACCGGTCCCTCCAGGTAGCGTCCTCCCCGGCTGGCGATGCCGGCGGCTATCCGCCTAGCCGTGTCATCGTCCACGGTCGACATGTCCACGTAACCCCGGCCGGCACCGATCCCGTCGAGCACGCCGTCGTGGCCGAAGCAGACGGCCTCGGCGGCTTCCGGGTCGGCCAGCATGGCAAAGGTGATGCTGCACTGCGCTGCCACGCGAGCCGGGGTCGGCGCCTGTTCCGCACCCAACGCCACCAGTTCCCTGCACTTGTCTGCCGAGCGGTTCCAGACGGTCACGGCGAAGCCGGCCTTGAGCAGGTTTTTTGCCATGGCGCTTCCCATGATGCCGAGGCCGATAAAGCCGAATTTTTGCATGAAGTCCTCCATTGGTAGCCGGTCGCTGAAAAACAGCCATCTCGCCGCCGTCCTCGCTCGCTTCCTTGTGCGGCGTAGCGCTG
>CAYSJJ010000010.1:0-3719 GCA_964431365.1 uncultured Geobacter sp.
GGCTTGGCATGCACCTGGTCAACGACCTGGTAAGCGTCGAGCTGTTCATCGTGGCACGCTGAAAAAAGGGGTAGGCAAGGCGGCCCGTTTTGGGCAGTATGGATGGATTGTTACTGAGTCCGTGAGGACCGGGTGTCACGTAGCGCAAATGTGTCCGAGTACCAGCCGCTGTAGGCGAAATGAAGCAAAGCCGGCCCATCGTGTCTGAGCCCGTCAGGGCGAGTTGATGGGCCGGCGCGAAATGAGCCGTACAGCGGCGGTGCGAGCGGCACTATAAGCGGAGCGGGGCGCCCGGATCTCAAAGAATCACAACCGACACAAAACGGCGCGGGCATAATCAGTGCCCGCGCCGCGATGGAGCAGCCATGCAGATAACCGTCAAACTCTTCGCCACCTTCAGAAACGGCAGGTTCGATAAAGAGCTGCAGGAGCAGCCGGAAGGGACCGACTGCCGGACCATCGTCGCCGGCCTCGGCCTGACCGAACGGGAGATCGGGATCATCCTGGTCAACGGCCGGCACGCCCCGTTTGATAAAGAGCTGCAGGAGGGGGACACCCTGGCTCTCTTCCCTTTGATCGGCGGCGGGTGATACCGCCCCTATTTCCCCCCCTTCAGGTACCCGTCCAGAATCGCCTTTTTCTCCCTCTCGTAGGCGTCGGGCGTCAGATCGCCCCGCTCAAGCCGTTTCTTCAGCACCCTGAGCCGTTCATCCGGCTTGTCGGCGGCGGCCGTTCCGCCCCCCTGGCCGACCTTACCCAGTTTTTTCAGCCGGCTGGCCTCCCCCTTGATATCCACCAGATCCATCTTCAGCTCCGCATTGCCGTACCAGTGGGTATAGGCCGGGTTCTGGTGGTAGGCCCCCTTGATGGTCTTCGCATAGTCGTACTTCTTCATCTTGAACAGGAGCCGTTCGATATGCGACGTATCCTCGTAGAGCATCTGGTTGTCTAGGACCAGCTGCTGGCCGCTCAGCGGGTGCCCGGGCCGTTCTGCGGGCATGGGGTCCAGCAGGCTGCGATCGTTCAGGTCGACGATGATCCCCTCAGCCTCCTTGACGATGGCCAGGCTCTGGCCCCGTATCTCGTCGCTCCTGGCCAAGTCGCGGGCGGCAAATCCTGCGGCGTGGCACCTGCTGCAGATGGCGACCATCTCCTGCCTCGCCGGCTTTGCCTTCTCGGCCGGATAGGGGGCCCCACCGGAACTCATGGTGATCCCGATGGAGACGTTGTGGGTCCCCTTGGGCATGTGGCAGGTCTGGCAGGTTGCCCCGCCTGCCGGGCCGAGGGTGTTGTAGAGCGTGCCGTGGAGTGAGGTCTGCCACATCTCCCATTGGGGATGGTCCGGCCCCATGTGGCACTTGGCGCACGATGCGGGGTCACGCACGATCTTAAGATCGGTGTCGTGGTTGGTATGGCAGGAGGCGCAGGAGCTCTCCACGTTGTGGCAGCGGTTGCACCCCAGCTCCCCCATGGCACTGCTCTGCTTGAGGAAGCGGGCGCACTGGACGCCAGACTTCACGGCCGTGCTCCCCTCTTCGTGACAGAAGAGGCACTCCTTCGGGTCCCGGGCCGGCAGGTTGCGGGTGCAGCCCCAGCCGGAGTGGAGACCCATGCCGTGCCGGCTCTCCTTGTGGCTCTCAAACGCCTTCTGGTGACAGGGGCCGCAGACCTTCATGTCGACCCGGGCCTCACCCTTCTCGATCTTCCCGTGGTCGCTGCCGTGGCACTTTTCGCAGCCGATGCCGGCCCGGCCGTGGGCGCTGCTCCGCCACTGGGCAACTGCTGCCGGGGTCTTATCCAGGTGGCAGGGGATGCACCCGCCGCTGTCGGCTGCAAAGCCGGCGCTGCAGAACGTCACGGCTGCCGTGAGTTGAATGACAACGCGACTCAGATGGTTCATGGGTGGAGTATCCTTTCCTTGGCGGCCCGGTACTCGGCCGGTGCAATCAGCCCCTCCGTCCGCCAGGCCCGGAGTTCGCGGATCCGCTTGGCCTGGTCCGGGGTGAGCTGCGGCGGGGGAGCGTCCCGGAGACCGTCGATCCGGTACAGGGAACCTCCGGAGGCGACAAACAGGCTCCTGCCGTCTGCGGAAAAACAGCCGGCGACCGTGCCGTTCACGGCCAGCACGCTGGCCCCATTGCGGTACAGGGTCCCGTCGATGAGCAGATATGCCCCACCTGGCGAAACGGCGAGCGCCTTCCCTCTGGCCGGCAGCGGATCGAGCTGCATCGCCTGCCACGGGTCGTACCATTGCGTATAGGCATCGCCGTACGAGACGCGTTCACCGTCTGCCGCAAATACCGGTACGACCGCTCCGAGGCTGACGCCCGGCAGTTCGCGCTCGGCACTGTTCGTCAGATTCCTGAGAATGACCTTGTAATAGGGGGTGAACATCGGCGGGTCATGGGGATGCAGAAACAGCACCTCGTCCGCAGAGGGTGAGAACCCGAATTTGCCGGGCCGCACCAGCTCCCCCACAAGATTTCGCGCGGTTGCAGGGCGCAGGGTGGTGTCCCGCAGGGTGGTAGCGACCGGCGGCGCGTCTCCGTCCCAGCGATAGAGGACCGTGGTGGCATTGGTGCCGAATGTAAAGGGCTTGAGAACCAGACCGCCAGCGGCCACGTCCCGGTCATTGAGCCAGGTCACGCTTGTCACGACGCCGTTGATCCGGCTTTCGACGGGCTGCCGGCCGGACGCGGGAGAGAAGATCGCCAGCATGGAGCCGCCGGCGTCCGGGAACACGGCAGACAGCCTGTCCCCCGACGGAGACCAGGCAAGGGCCGTCGGGGAGTCGAGCCGCAACTGCCGGCTGCTTCCGGTGGCGCTCTCCGCCAGCCGCAGGCCCTGGCTGGCAAGGGCGACGTAGCGGCCGTCCGGGGAAACGGCAAACGGCGCATCGGGGAGCTGGTCGCCGATGCGAACCACGGTGACACCCTCCGGCAGCGGGGTGGCCAACGGGAGGTGGCTGCAGCCACAGCAGGCGATGGCCACGGCCAGCGCAACCGCGCCCACCAGGGAACGAAAGGAAAGGTACCGCATACACTGCTCCGTTTCGGCTCTTCGGTTGAAAATCGCGGTGTGAGTAAATCCAGAGAGGAATCAGCCTAGCATAGTTTCGGAGACCGGTCGACATGCCAGTTTTGGCTGGTGGCAATTGTCAGTGCGCTGGGGCGTGACCGGTGATGAATGTCTGTTCTTGACCTGGGTCATGGTGCCGCTGGCCAGCTCCGGCTATGGTGGCGTCTGCAGACCGGGCCAGGGCCCGGCACTACAACGTTGAAGGGAGATCGATCATGGGGAATTGCGGATGCGGCCACGCCGCCGGCGCAGGGCCGTACGCGGAGGGGAGGGAATTGGTGGAGTTCGTTTCACAGGCCCACGGCGGGGCACTCAGGGAGAGGCAGGTGCCCGGCGGCGGCCTCCCCGCCACCTGCCAGGGGTGCGGCACTCCCTTCACCCTGGCCACCTTTGTCGATAACTGCCCCTCATGCGGCGGCGTCCATGCGGTCTCTCCGCCGCGCTGCCATGACCCGGCGCAGATCCAGTATGCCGGGCCAGGATACCGGTTGGAAAACGACTGACATCTCCTGAAGCCGGTTGCAGCCGGAATGCCGCTCTCGCCTACACGGAAATCCCGACGTTCGCGGCCTGGTCGGAGAGATGGTCCGCGTGGAGCAGCGCCGCCGGCTGGCTGCACTGATTCCCCACGAACACGGCCT
>CAYSJJ010000010.1:3819-42884 GCA_964431365.1 uncultured Geobacter sp.
TCCGCGTGGAGCAGCGCCGCCGGCTGGCTGCACTGATTCCCCACGAACACGGCCTGGCGCGCGCAGGCCAGTGCCACCGCGAATGAGGTGGCCAGCCTCACCACGTAATGCGTCGTGTTGAATTTCGGGTCGGCGATCTGCTGCGACTCGGCCGACAGCGTGAACTGGTTCCCGGTCATGGTGAGCCAGCCGGTGACGATCAGGCTCCCCGCCCCATCCACGACGTTGTCGGTGATGCTGTTCCTGCTGAACGGCACCAGCAGGGCGCTACGGCCGGCGTCGATGTTGGCGCTGACCCGTTCGACGACCAGGCTGCTCACCATCAGGCGGGTGAGGCGATTCCCCCGGAGCTGCAACGTGCCCCCCAGGGCAACGACGTTGGGTGCCTCTTTCGTGAAGAGCTCCCTGGCCTTGCCGAGCAGCTCGGCGTCGAACGTCTTTTCCGACGACAACCCGTTCAGGCTGACGTGGCCGATAATGTCGCACTCTTCGATGACAACACGACTGCCGGCGTCGAAGTCGGTGATCTCGCCCTGCTCCCCCGCGCTCCCCGCCGTCTGGACGATCACCAGCGCGTCGGCGCCCGCTGCGCGGAGAGCCGCGGTGCGCAGACCGATCAGCGCATTCACCAACAGACCTGCGCTCCCCTTCTTGTCCACGATCGCGACGCCGAGCACGAGGAGCGCCTGGAGTTCCGCCCTGCTCAGGGTGGTTTCCAGGCCGCTCTTCTTGAAGACCTCCACCAGCTTCTTGCCAAGGGCCGCACGACCGGCCGCATCCATCTCCTTGAAGAACTTTGCAGCCAGCTCTTCCGCCCCGGCCTTGAAACCGGGCCAGCCGCAGTCGGAAAAGAGCGTGCTGAACCCGCTTGCACCGGCGGCATCCAGCACCTTCACGTAGCTCTCCAGCCCCTTGCTCCGGCCGGCTTCGAGCACGGTGTCGCGCATGGTGAACCGGTCCACCCCTCCTACCCCCACCAGTGCGGTGGCAGGGACGATGCCGGTGATCCTGCACCCCGTCATCGTGACGTCACTACAGGCCCCCACCGCCACCACGATATCCGTAAGCTTCTGGCCCACAAAGGAGGCGTTGATCTCCAGGTCGCGCAGGGTCAACGAAGCCAGCCCTTCCAGCTGCAGCGGGGCATCCAGGGCGATGCGCGCGCCGCGGCCGCAGCCGGCCAGCCGCAGGTGAATCTCCTGCTCCGGCTTGGCGGTGAACTTCCATCCCTTCGACAGCTTGTGGGGGATCGCCCCCCCCAGCAGACAGAGGCAGATATCGGTCCGCCCCTCCTCGATCAGCTTCCCCACGATCTCGCCGATATCCTTGCCGTCCCGCGGGTCCACGACGATTTCGCAGCAGCCCCGCTTCTGTTGGCAGAGGAACTCGATGGCGTCGTGAACGGTCCGTACCGGCGGCTCTGCGTTGGCCATCGCCTTGCACTTCTCCGGCAGGTAGGCGACGTTTTTCGCCACGTTCAGGCCGGCATTGAACAGGAGCGGGCCGACCATGACCGTCCCCTTCTCGTCCACCAGCGCCACCTCTACCTGCTGGGAGAGGGTCGCAGGGTCCAGATACCAGTCGCACGAGACGATGCCGGCGGCGGCCCGGAGCGTCACCTCGTTCACCCCGGGGATGGAGAGTTCGGACTCGTGTTCCACGGGCGGGGTGGGGATGAGCCAGAGGATGCCGCTGCCGCAGGTGACCCGGAACCGGAGCGACAGCGGCCGTCCGCCGCACTGCATGTTCGTCACGCGCACTGAGAGCGGCTGCGGCACCTTGACGCGGGTCGGCGGATCGTTCCCGGCATGGGCGAGGTCCGGCATCACCTCCTGGCCGTCGCCGCCCACGTAGTCGAGCCTGGGCACCGTCAGCGGCGACCAGAGACAGCGGCAGTCGGTGTGCTCCAGATAGGGGGTGCCAAGCCCCTTGCCGGCGCCGCGCTTTTTCTTCTCCTCGGGGTGCGGCTGTTTGAGCAGACCGAGGCGGCAGTAGTGGTGCTGGATCCCGTGGGGCCTGAGGCTTGCCGGCTCTCCCTCTTCCCGCGGCCATTCGATGGCGCCGTTCAGGGATTCGGCCGTGGCGGCGCGGGCAGGGATGAGCCAGTAATCGCCG
Source organism: uncultured Geobacter sp. (assembly GCA_964431365.1). Taxonomy (GTDB): domain Bacteria; phylum Desulfobacterota; class Desulfuromonadia; order Geobacterales; family DSM-12255; genus Geomobilibacter. The sequence continues at coordinate 5,935 of CAYSJJ010000010.1, forward strand.
GTCAGGTAGGTCGCCTTCACGTCGGCAGAGAACCGGACCATGATCCCCGACTCCAGCTTCCGCGCCCCTTCGGCCGGGATGGTCCCGGTGCCGTCCCAGCGGCGCACCCGGGCGTGGCGCTTGCTGAGCCGAGCGCTATCCAGTCCGGCCAGCGGCGCGGCCACGTTGGCCGCCAGCACGATGGTGCGGCCGCCGGTGGGGATGTCGGCGATCCGGACCAGCTGTCCCGGCTTCCGCTCCAGTTCCAGCGTGTCGTCGATCAGCTCGACCCACTGGTCCTTGGCAAAGCCGAGCGCCTCGTCCGGGCCGAGGGTCGAGACGGTGATCCGGTTCCCCTGCACCCCGAGCAGTGCCGCCGCCACGGTGCCGTTGTCCCGCGACCACTTGTAGGTGGCCTTGCCGGCCGTGCCCGGCTCGTGGATCTCCACGCGGTAGAGCTGGTTTTCCAGGCCGGTGTAGCCGGCGCTGGCCGGAACCGAGCAGGGATCGGGCTTCGCGTCTTCCGGGCTGGTGTAAGCCGTAAGCGTGCCGGTACCGGCGGCGGTCGCCTTGTCCAGGCTCGGAAACTTCCCGTTGCAGAGCGCGCTCTCGGCCTCCTCGTTGGCCAGCTCCAAAAGGCGCGCCTGCCAGACCGTCTGCACGCGCGTTGCCGTATCCGGCCCCCCCAAGGCGGTCTCGCGGATCGCCTGGTCCTCCAGTGCCGTCACGTGCCGGCGCCAGACGTCCAGATAGAGGAGATAGCTCTTCCCGTCCCGGATCGTCTCGTTCTTCTCGTCCAGGAAGCCGCGGTTCTTCTGGCGGGAGAAGAGGATCGGCTCCTCCAGTTCGCACTGGATGCCGTCCACGTAGTAGCGGCCGGCGGAAAGATAGAAGTCGCGGGGCGGCGCCATCGTGCCGTCGGGTCCGTGCAGCACGATGCCGAACGCGGCGCTCCCCTTCGGGCCGCCGCAGCAGCCGACGATGTCGCGGGCGGTCGTCTCGTCCCGGCGCGTGGTGATCGCCGCCTGCTCATTCCAGTCGGCGTCCAGCTGCGCCCTCCCCTGCTGCATCAGGACGGCCTGGTATTGCTTCTCGGCGGAGAAGGTGTCACGGGTGAAGTCGCCTTTCATACGTCAATCCCTCCTTGCCCCCCTCCTACCTCCCCCCTCCGGGGGGAGAACCTGTTTCCCTCCCCCAGCGGGGGAGGGTCAGGGTGGGGGACCTATGGCAATCAATCAATTAATACAACTCTCAGTTACCTCGAAAAATCCAGCCCCAGCCGGTCCTGGGGGTTGATCGGGAAGAGCCCCACCTCCAGCCCGAAGCGGAGATACTCCTCCAGCCGGCCGCGGCAGTACGCCTCGCGCCGCGCTGCGTGGCCGTCGTGAAAGGCGCCCATCTCCGATTCGTCGTCGGCACCCTGTCGAATCGGATCGGGGCAGAGCCAATGGAGCTGGGCGTACGCCGGATCGCTCCAGGAGAGCGACGTGAACACCGGCCGCACTGCCGGCCCATGATCGCCGGGAAGACAGTGGTAACGCCGGGGGACCCGCGCCCGGGGGGGGACCCAGCAGAAGCGGACGCAGCCGGTCTGCCGCTGCTGCACGATCAGCGGCTCCTTCCCCTGGCCCATGAATATGCTGTTGGAGGCCAGTTCCAACACGCGGAGCCGGCATTTGCCGATGATCGTACAGTTTTCCACGCGCCAGTCAGCCGCGGGCGACGTGTCGTCCGGGGCCGAGAGCGCCATCCCCTCGGATGCGCCGCTATCGACGATGCAGTTGCGCAGACGGGCCGTGGAACGGGGGGCCAGGCGGAGCGGACGGAGGATCGAGTTCGTTATCTCCAGCTCCAGGGTGGGGGCCAGCGAGGTGATCGCCGGTGCTGCCGCCCCCTCGGCCGGTCTGCCGTCGGGGTTCACTACCAGCTTCGGCATGAGGCTACAGTGGCGGATACGGAGATGCCCCAGGCTGTCGCCGCTCCCTTCCGCGACCTGAATTGCCCGCCCGGCAAGGAGCAGCCCGTCGAGGACGACGCTCCCCTCGCGGTCGCCGGAGAGCTTCAGCGGCTGCTTGAGAATCACCGTCGGCCGCGCCCCGTCGACGGCGCGGATCTCCACCTGCCGTCCCGACGCCTCGATCTGCAGCGTCTCGGTGTAGCAGGCGCTGTCCTCGATCAGGATCGTTCCCGCCTCATCCCCCAGCTCCGCCAGTGCGGCGGCGATGGTCCCCTTCACCTCGACCGTGGGGGGCGCCTGGACGGAGACGCGGACGACCCGCCCCTCCACCTGTTCGAGGCCGCCGCTACGGGCGTACTCGCCCCCCCCCAGGTTGGCGCTGAAACCGTAGTGGAACGATCCGAGCGGCGGATGCTGCTGATCGGTCTGCGGAGTGTCGAACAGCACCCGGCCGCGACGGGGGTCCAAGAGGATGACGCCCTGCGTGGTCGCAACCCCCTGATGCCCCCACCCCACGATCATGTCGTCATCGTCCCGGACGTCCTCCAGGTCGCAGACGATGATCCGCTCGCTAGGCAGGGCGGTATAGGCCTTGGCCGTAGCGTCCCAGAGCTCGATCTGCAGGCTCCGCTCCGCCCCGTAGAACGCGGCGGAGGGGTGGAACTGGAACGGGTCGAAGGGGGCCGGCTCGCCGTTCAGCATCCGGCAGGTGATCGGGAGCGGCACGTTCAGCGGCTCGGCCAGGTGGGTCGCCTCGTCCTCGGTCACCGGCAGGTTGAACAGCGGTGTGTCGAGCCCCAGCGGATGGAACCGGAAGTGCCGGCCGCCGCTGAAATGGGCCGGTGCCAGCGGGGTCCGGCTGAGCGAGAAGGCACGGAGCCGCCAGAGGAAGAGCCCCACGTTCGGGATGTTCCAATGGCCGCGCCCGGGCTGGATGCGGCGGACCTCCACCGTACGGGCCGAGTCGTCGAACGGGGTACCGAAATACTCCAGTGCCGAGGCGTTGCGCAGGCTGGTGAACGCGCGGTTCCGCGGGCGGAGATGGTTGAGCTGCTGCGTCGTGGCGAGCCGGTCGAAAAACTCGACGGCCCGGGCCGGCTGGCCGGTCACGTCGCGGGCCAGCTGTTCCAGGACGGCGGCGGTCCCCTTGCGCCGGCGATAGCCGATGGTGTGCCCCACCTCGGCACGGGGAGCGAGCGTGAGCGCCACACACCGCAGGCCGAGCAGGTCGGCCAGATACGGCAGCGCCCACGGCGCGGCGGTCTCGACGAAATGGTTGTCGTAGAGCTGCGCCAGCTCCTCCTCCAGCACCTCGGCCTGGCCGGCGATCACCGCGATGAGCTGGCGGAGCGGACGGAACCGCTCCCCCTCGGCGGCGGGGAGTCCTAAAGACTCCGCCCGCGCCCTCCCCAGCTCCGAGTCGCGCACCCGGTGGATCGTCGGGAGCAGGTTATAGATGGCGTCGGCGTCGAAACTCATGCGGGTTTCACCTCCAGGGCGATCAGGGAGTCCGTATCCAGCACCAGCAGCTCCGCAGGGAACACCGCGTCGGCGGCAGCGCCGTCGCCGGGACGGTCGGCGGCGATGATGCCGTTCCACCGGGCCGGCCGGTCGCTCCGGTGCAGTCTGTCGATATCGACGAAGACGACGCCGGGGACCTCCTGGATGACCGCCATCACGTCGCTCATCGCCACGGGCTGGCCGAATTCACGGGCCGCGAAACCGAACCGCCGACAGAGGGCATCCCGTACCGCTCCCCCCACCTTTTCCGGGACCCGGTCGCCTGCCACACGGACCGTTCCCGAGAGCCGGAACGTCACCGGCCGGAAACTCTTCACCGCCACCGGCAGCAGCGGATTGCCGTAGCCGACCAGCGCCTCCAGCAGATGGCGGTGGGTCTCGCTCTTCTCCTCGATGGCCGCGCCGTCCGGGCCGGCAACGGTGACCAGAATGCCGCGGCTATGAACGTTCCAGGTCCAGGTCGCCAGCGCCTTGGCCACGCCGCTGAAGGCGCGGGAGAAATCCTCGTAATCCCGCAGCGACACGAGGCGGTCGAAGGTGAGTACGGTGAGCGGCGCGTTCTCCCGTGCCCGGTCGAGGGTCTCGGGGTCCTGGCCGCCCGTGGACGGCTGGGGATTCGCAACCTCCTTCACCCCCAGGGGGCGCGTCATCAGGAGGCTGAGCTGCCCCGCCTTCACCACCCCTTCGCGGCCGGTCCCCTTGCGGTAGATGGCGCGAACGTTCTCGGTGCCGGTCGGCAGGCGCGCCCCGCTCTTTCCGTCGCCGAACTGGACCGTCACCGTACCGTCGTCGGCCAGACGCGTGACATAGACCCGTTCCCGCGGGCCGCGGCCGAAGAGGGTCGGGACCTCCTGCCACCGCACGTCGTTCACCCATACCTCCAGTGACGAGTCGCCCCCCGTGGGGTTCGACGAGGGGGTGAACGTGAGGGGTGGCTGCTTGAGCGTGAAGCGCTGGTGCAACTGGCGGGCGTCGCCACTGCCGAGGATCTCGCGCACCGTCTCGCCATGCGTCGCCAGGGCGACGTTGGCAAAGATCGCCATGGAGCCAGGGTCGTAGGCGTGTGCCAGTTCGGCAACGAGCTCCAGCAGGGTGAAGCCGTCCGTCTCCGTCGCCGACTTCACCAGCGGGGTCTCGAAGAGGAGTTCGCTCTCCGGGTCGGCCGGCAGCAGCTGCAGATCGCGGGGAGCGGCAACGACCTCCCCCGTGTGGCCGGCTGCGTCCCGCAGCGTCCAGGGCTGGGCCGTCTGGCGATCATCCAGGTCAGGCGCCGGCGACAGCAGATCGAGCAGGTCGCCCGGCTGGAGCTGATGCTGCGCCCCTGTCACCTCTTTGAGCGACAGCTTCACCACGTCGTCGCGCAGCCGGACGCGCGGCCGGCGTCCCTGTACGATCAACCGGCGGCCGGCCGGCAGGGTCGGGATGATGCCAGCCAGCGGGACCAGGCGGCCGGAGACCGGCGTAAGCACCGGTGCAGGGGCCCACGGCAGTTCTTCGCTCTCGATGAACACCGAGACGTTCCGGCGCTGGCCGTCGAAGCGGTTCAGGTTTTCGCCGCGGGCGGTGAGCCGGCTGCAGGTGGCGGTGAGCGCGAAATCGGTGCAGGAATCCTCCACCACCTCGGTCACGCGGAAGAGCTCGTCGTAACCGGCGTAGGCCACCACGACCCAGCTCCCCGGGACCACCGAGGGATAGACGGTGTCGAGGTGGAAGACGAATTCGTCGTCGGTTTTCCCCGCGCTGTACCAGGCGCCAAACTGCTTCCACTGGACCGGACTCGCGCTCCAGTCGATCAACTCCTTCCAGCCGCTCTCTCGTGACATGCCGCGGGCATCGGGCGCGTTGTGGCCGAACACGCTTGCCCGTCGGCGCAGGGCGAAGCATCTGGCGTTGCGCCGGGCCGGCTGTACGTGGGGCGCCACCGAGCCGAGCGGCTCGTCCACCGTAACGATGGTGCACCCCTTTTCCGGGTCGCCGGTGGGGACGGTTTCCACGGCCATGACGCGGCGAAAGTCCCAGTTCTCGCTCCCCGGCTGTTCGATCCGCTCGTCCCCGACGATCAGCAGCGTGTCACCCTGCTTGAGATGGGTGGTCGTCCCCTTGAGATAGAGCTGCCGCTGGCCGAAGTACGGCCTCTGGATGGCGGCGCCCCGCGCGGTGATGCGGTTCCACTCCTTGCGGGCATCGTCCAGCGCCTCGACGGTCTCGAAGGTCTGCGCCTTCTCCCCCGGACCGGGGAGGCTCTGGACCGTGGTCCCCCGGGCGATGGACCCATACCCGGGCGCCCCTTTCGCCTCTTCGATGGTGAAGGCGAGGAGCGCGCTGGCAGCCACGCCGGGGTTCAGCTCGTAGCCGATGGCGCGGGCCAGTTCCACCACGCTCCGACGCTCCGTGGCGGTCCGGAGGAACGACTCGTTGGCGATCCGCTCGCTGTAGAAGCTGAGGATGTCGGCCACCGTGGACCAGCCATCCAGCAGTGCCACCGTGAAATCGTCCGGCTCCCGTGTCCGGAGGCCGGCCAGCGCCGGCCGCTCCCGGTTGGAGAGCCCTGCCAGCAGGCTCGCCTTGAACCGGGGGTGGGTACCGCAGCGAAAGGCGATGGCCTGCAGGCCGGGGCGGTTCTCCACCGCCACGGGGGTCTCCGCCTCGATGGCGGCGCAGCAGCCGCAGGGGTCCAGTTCGCGCAGGGTTGGATCGAGAGGGTTGTTCATCGTCCCCCCTTCATGGTGAAGGTCAGTTGTCCGCGGTCCGGGAAGTTCGGATCGCTGTCGAGCCGGACGATCTCCAGCCGCCCCACCGCGAAGAGACCGTCGGCCGGCACGGTGTCGGCGGTCTCGCCGAGACGACGGAGCGCGGTCACCTCCACGTGCCGAACGCCGGCGACGCTTTGGGCCGCGGCATAGATGCGGCTCAGGTAGACCGGCTGGCCGAAGGTGAAGTTGTCCGGATGGAAGAAGGCGGCCGAGCCATCGGGGCGGATGCGGCTCCCGAACAGGGAGCGGAGCGCGGCCAGCACGTCGCTCCGGAAATAGTCGGGCAGGACGCAGACCGTCATCCTGAGATCCAGCGACACCGGGCGGGGGGCGTCGATCTCCAGGTCGTGCCCGGCCATGCGGAACGGTTCCAGGTGGCGCCGCAGCTCCTCCTCGAACCCGGCATCCACGGGGCGCCCCCCCATGCGGTCCACGGTCAGGTAGATAGTGTGCCAGCTGCCGGTCCAGCGGAGCGTCGCCGCGGCCCGCTGCACCTCGGGATGCAGCTCCGCCATCCGGGCGTAGTCGTCCGGCGTCACGGCGCGCTTCGGGACGCGGAACGCCGCCGGCGCGAACTGCTTCACCGCTTCGATGGTCTCCGGCTCCACCCCCCCCCGCGCCGGGAGAGGGTTGGTCACCGACTCGACATAGGCGGCGGCAGCGCCCAGGGTCTCGCCGACGACATGGGCGATGGCATCGGCGCCGACGTTGCCGGCCGTACCGTTTCCCAGGCGGTAGACCGCATACAGCTCGCTCCCCTCGCCCGGCCTCATGCCGTTTTCGTCGTCCCCGAAGCGGAGCACCCCCCGTCCCTCGTCATCCACCTCCGCCACGAACTCACGGCCGAAGGGGTCCGTGGAGAGGAGGTCGCGCCGGGGGAGCCAGGCGAAGCCACGGTCGCTGCCGAGCCTGACGGCGGGGAGGAGATGCTCCGTGTCCCACTGGAAGGCCGAGCCGGCGCTTCCCTGCGGGTCGAAGGCAAGGCGGACGCGCTGGCCGGCGACCTGCTGGGTGCGGGTGATCGTTGCGGCCTGTGTCAGCGGACCGTACGCCAGACGGGGCGAGAAGCGCGGCGGTGCCGATGCCGGATCAGCGTCGCCGCAACAGCCGCAGTCACCCCCCACCGCCACCGGCGCCAGCACCGGGTTGGGCGACGACGGCGCGCCGAGGGGTTCCGGATCGAGGATCGTCATGCCGTGATCGGCCAGGACCATGTTCCCCCAGACAACGCTGACATCGGGGATGTGCCGCCCCGTGGCGTCGGAGACCGAAGCGAGGCAGAACGGGAAGGGAAGCGCGTCGCCACTCCCCCACTCGATCCCGGTCACCGGCTGTTCCTGGTCGTCGTCGGTCCGGAAGAGCGGATCGCTCCCCGCGGTCACCCGCGTCAGCCGCACCGCATGGCGACGGGTTCTGTCCGCATCGGCCGGGTCGCCGCTCTTTGGGCCGAGCACCTCGGCGAAGAGCAGCACGTCGCCCGCTGCCAGGTGGGGAAACGCGCCGAAGAGCGTCGCCTTGACCGCTCCCCTGGGGAGGCAGCACTGCTCGCTCCCCCAGGTATGGAAGCGCATCTCGTTGTGTGCCGCATGGAGCGTAGCGCTGTGCAGCGGCTCGAAGACCTGGACGGCGCCGGCGTCGGCGAGCTTCCGGAAGTCGGGCTCCGCTACCGCCGGGTTGTTGCCGGCCCGGGTCAGGAAGCGGGTCCTCCGGACGCGATAGGCGCCGGCTAGCGCCGGCACCGGTTCGCTCTCAGTGGCGATCCACTGGTCCACGGCGCCGCTCTTCGGCACCAGCAGCCGCGGCAGCTCCACCGGCCCGGGGGCGTCCGGCTTCAACCGCACCTGGACCCAGACCCGCGCGTTGCAGCCGTCGTGCATCGGGTAGTCCAGCAGGCGTGCGTGGCGCCGCACCGAAATCCGGCGGTGCGCCGTGCCGAGGTACGCTTCGGTGGCGATGGCATCCTGGCGGTAGCTGAGGCGGTCCCCCACGTAGGCGAGGAGCTCCACCAGGGTCATCCCCAGGTCGGCCGGGTTCCGCTCGCGCCACTCCGGCAGGAGGCCGGACATCCGGTCGAGGATGACCTGGCGGAAACTGGCGTAGTCCTTGGCCAGGTAGTCGATCTCCGGAGCCTCCGCCGCCGGCTGGCGGCAGGCGCTCCGGGGAAGGCAGTCGAACGGGTTCTCGCACTCCACCTTGAACCAGAAATCGATGGCGGCCAGTTCCGGGTCGAGACCGATGAGCGGTTCGCCGGCGCTGTTCTCAACCAGTCGGAGCGTGTAGGGGGAGAAGTCGCCGCGGGGGGTGACGTGGATCTCCAGGTAGTCGAACCTTGTCTTCGCCGGGTCCCGGTAGACCACGGCGACCGTGTCCGTCCGGATGCCGCGGGTCCGTTCGCCGCCGTCGATCTGCACGTTGGCCGCGGTGAGCCCCTGCAGGCGGGCGAGGAGGCTCGCCGAAAGCTCCTGGCAGAAGAAGATTCGCAACCGGCGCTGCCGCTCGTCCAGCGTCCCCGCCTCCCGGTCGACCACCTCAAGGTAGTCGATGCCGTTCAGGGTCGGGTGGCTCGCGGCGAGGGCCCGGCGGTTGTCGTCGCAGCAGAAGTAGATCATTCCGAGACTCTCCGTTGGAACTGGGCCGTCTGCCGCTCCTGGCTCCGGAGGACGGTGTACTGCACCGTGACGCGGATGCTGGAGTCCTCGCTCTCCACCCGGACCGCCTCCACCCGGATCAGGTCGCCGAGCCACTGCTGCAGCGCCCCCTGGACCCCCATCTGCACCGCACCGGCCAGGGCATCGTCCATGGGTGCGAAGACCAGCTGCAGGAGCCCGCTGCCGAAGGTGGGACGGTTGACCCGCTCGCCGGGTGAGGTGAAGAGCAGCTGCTCGATCAGGTCGCGGATATGCCGGTCGCCGGCCGATTCGGCCGTGCGCCCCCGGTTGTCGAAATGGAACGGAAATGCGACGTTCATCATTGCCCCTTTACCCGCGTCTGGGTGACGACGATGTTGAGCGGCACCCCGGTGGGGGTGCAGGTGGCCTGGCTGTCCTGCAGTACGACCGACATCCCGCCGGCCTTGACCCGCGTGGCGACCGTGGTCCACTGTGCCGTCGCGCACGGCCCCCCGGCATTGGGCGGAAGCGGGCAGCCGGAGACGGAGTAGCTGCTCGACTGGGTCACCACCTGCTCCCCACCCACCTTGACCCGGGGACAGGTGGTCGTCGGCTGCGCCTGGCCGCCATGGGAGCAGAGGACCGTGGCCCCCTGCTGCAGCAGAAAGCCCGGCATCAGGTCACCTCCAGGGCGCCGTTGTTCACCGACACCTGGCTGCCGCTCAGCTTCACCACCGCGCCGCTGCCGTTGTCGATCTCGATCCCCTGGGAGGTCAGGGCGATCTTCTGTCCGCCGGCGGTCTCAAGGGTAATCCCTCCGGCTCCCGGCGAGTCGTCCAGAGTGATGCTGTGCCCCCCCTTGGTCACGATCATGGTCTTCTTGTAAGGCGGGCTGTTGAGCTTCGACGGCATGTCCGACTGGGAGCCGAACCAGGCGCCGGTCCAGATCGGGTAATCCGGGTCGCCGTGCTCGAACTCCATCCAGACCCCCGCCCCCACGTCGGGGAGGACGAAGAGCCCCATCCCGCTCCCGCCGAAGGGGAGACAGGGGAGTGCCCAGCCGCTCTCGTCGTCCCCCAGGACCTCCGGCACCCGCGCCTTGATCCGCCCGAGCATGAGGGGGTCCTGCACGTCGGTGACCACCCCCCGGAATTTGCCGTAGAACTCCCTGCTCATGGCCGCACCGCCGGGGTCAGTGACATGGTCCCCTCCCTGCTGAGGGAGACGCTCTGGGTGTACGACCCGCGGTCGATGCGGTGGGAGACCCTTTTCACGTAATAGCAGCCGTCGTGGGCGAACCCTGCCCCGCGCACCCCGATCAGCCGGCGGGCCCGGATCACCTGGCCGTACCTGACGCTCTCCACCTCGGCATCGCCGGTCACCGTGTCGGGCTGGTTGCTGATGGCGGAGAGGAGCTCCCGCGCCGTGCCGCTGGCCCCCTGATTCGCCGTGTCACGCAGGAGGGTGACCCTCTTCGCCGGGGTCGGCCGTCCGGCCAGCGGCGGCATCCTGAGCGGCGGCACCGCCGGGAGGGGAACGACCGACTTGGAGAAGGACTCGATGAAGCTGGCCCGGACCGAGGCGGCGGCAAGCCCTTCCTCGGAGAAGCTGAGGCTGCTCACGTTCGTCGCCCCACCCACCCCGATGGAGAGGGCGGGCTGCAGGTCACCGCTCCGCACCTTCGGCCCCCAGAACGCCCTGCTGGTGCCGATGGTCACCGGCTCGACATAGAAGACGTAGCCGTTCTTCGTGGCCAGACGCCGGATGCAGCGGAGGTCGGTCTCGGCCTGCCGGGGGGTGCGGTCGGTGACCACCGGCGTGTCCGTCGTCGGGGTGAGCATCGGGATGAGGCCATAGACGGCATATTTGCCCAGTATCCGCTGGACGATGACGGAGTCCGACTGGTTGGGATACTGCTGATTGGTCTCTTCCAGGTCCATCATCTGGCTGATGTCCTTCCCGGTCACGGTCAGCGTCGACATCCCCGGCTCGTTGCTCGGGCTCATCTGGTGGTTCGTGATCACCCCGTCGATCAGCACCTCCGGCATGACCCCCATGACCACGGCGATGATGACGCGGTTGAAGATATCCAGCTCGCCGCTCGCCAGCAGCCCGTAGCCGGGAAGCTTCCCCTTGCCGAGACTGAAGGAGATCTGGAAGCCGTCCCCGGTCTCGTCGTCGCAGGTGACCTGCAGGCCCGTGATCGCCGTCATCACCTCGGATGAGGCGGGTCGGGGGATGGTGCTCCCCACAAGGAGCATCAGGCGTATGCCGAACTGGCTGGCGAACATGAACTCTCCCGTTAATTCGTGACGGCTGGCGCTCGGACACAGTCGCTCCGGCGGCGCGGCATCCGTCACGGACTGAACTCTCCTACCCCCCCGGCAGGGCGATCTTGATCGACCGGCCGGTCTCTTCCAGCTCTTCCGGCCCCATCGCCCCGTTGGCGTCGCAGAGCCGCCAGAACTGCGCCGGGTCCCCCAGGTAACGCGCCGTAATGGTGTCCAGCCGCTCCCCCGCGCCGACCGTATGCTCGACGACCACCGTCATCCCTGCCGCAGGGGGTACGAAGCGCCGCCGCACGTAGCGGAGTTCGCGGACGGTCCCGGCCGGCTCGGTCACCTGCAGGGTTGCGGTTTCACACTCGCTGTAACGACTCGTTTTGTCGAACATTGTCTACCCTCCGGCCCCCAGGACCGACCCGACGGCGCCGGCCATCGCCCCGCCCCCCCCGATGGTCGCCATGGTCTCCTTGACCACCTGATGGGCCATGAACAGGGCGCCGACGGCAGTGGCCAGGCCGAGGTCCTGGTAGTTGAGTACGCGCATCTCCAGGCTGACCCTGGCCCTGATGGGATTCAGGAGGGGGTCGAACGCCTCTTCGGTGATGCTGAAGCTGATCAGCCGCACCGGAAGCACCCGCTTGGCGCCCCAGGCGAAGAGCGTCAGCGGCGCCTCGGGCGGGACGATCTCGACGATCCCCATGTTCAGCAGCAGCTCGTTGGCGATGACCTGACCCGACTTCGGATAGAGGAGCATCTCCAGCGACGCCAGGGCCGGGTAGACCCCCATGGTCGTGGCCGGAGGGGCTCCCTTTTCCAGTTGGTCGGCCGCGTCGATCTCCAGATCGAGCCTGATCGTCTCCCGGGGGGGTCCCTTCAGCCGGAGCGCCTCCCCCCGGTCCCCGTCCCCCGCTGCCTGCGCGGTCATGGTCCGGGTGAGGGTGTCCGGGTTGTACTGGAACACGATCACGCTCGCCAGAGGGTTGGCCGGGTCGAGGCCGACGATGGCCCCCTTCTGCAGGCGTGGTGAGTTGGGGAAGGTGGTCATGGAGTATCCCCTCGCTCTTTTCTTTCTTCCACGACAACCTCGATTACGCCCTTGTTCTGCAGTGCGTCGGCATCTGACAGATCTTCGTCCGAGGCCTTGCGGCGCTCTATCGGCGCTTTCCAATATGCCACCGCATGTCGTTGACCAGGCTCGGCATTATAGGAAACAAAAGGTATCCTTCCCGTCTTCTTCAGCACAGCCACCATAGCGTTCAGCTTCTCAATTTCGGGAGGGCTTTCTTTCGGGTGTGGAACTCCTGGCACAAAATCATAATATTTCAGGATATCAAGCTGGCGGATATAGGTGATGAGCGTCTCATTGCTCTCTTTTTGCAGTTTCTCTTTTGTAAGAGTTACGGTTTTGCCGCCACTCCTGAGGCTTAATACACGTCCGCTGATAACGGTCGTCGAAACCGGCGCCCGGACCGTCGATGTCCCCAGCGTTTTGCCAATTTTCCCCATTGTCTTTGGCGAACCACCACCAAAACAGGAAAGCATTTCCACCGACTGCGGAGACCTGCTCCCTAATTCACCTGTGGCCGCTTTGATTCGCTTGGTGAGATCTTCGACAGTCGTCGATACAGAGGAACCATCCGGACGTATCTCGCCAATGCCGCTCACGTCTGCGTGAGCGATAATATACAGTTTGCCTATGGGAAACTTGGCGTTCTTCAGACCGGCGAAAGCCTTATCAACCGTCAGCCCTTCATATACAGTCGGCGCCAGAGCTGTTGCGGCAGATCGCCAGAGCTCCATCTGCATCTTCTCCTCGGGTTTCTCGTCCTTTTCCAACGACATGGATGGCCGACCGACAATAATGGCCACGTCCTGTCTTGCTCGCGTCGAAGCGGGCGATGGCGCAGGCTGACGGTAAATATGCCTGTTGGAAAAGGTAAGCGGCCTTTCGTTCACGATCTCGGGGGGGAGTGTCATGAGATTCGATCTATGGCGTCCATTGCCCTGCACAACGTGCGATAGCTCATGAACCAACAGGCTTCTCCCTTCGTTCGTGATCGGGGAATACTGATGCCTCCCGAAGACGATGTCGTTTCCGGTGGTATATGCCTGTGCGTTCAGCACCCCTGCCGATTCCGCCGCCTTTTCGTCCCTATGTACCCGCACCCGGCTGAAGTCATGCCCGAACCGCGGTTCGAAGGACTCCCGCGTCTCCGCGTCGAGCGGCTCCCCCGGCGAACGGAGGACCTCGCGCACGATGGGGGGAACGGTTTCCGACCCCTGCTCGTCTGTACGGGTCAAGAGAGTTGCGGCGATCCCCGATTGCCGAGATTTATTCTCTGTTTGAAAATCTCTCCCCATAACCATCCTCGCTCTGCCGGCCTGCAACGCCACCCGTATCAGCTCTCAACGCTCCCTTTGTGCCGGTCCCCGTGGGCATAGTGCTGTTCGGCCCCGCTGAGATGGCGCAGGCTCTTGCCCAGCACCAGAATCACGACGGCGAAGACGAGGTAGACCAGCAGGCCGTTGGAACCGCCCTTTCCCGAACGCCACACGGCCAGGGCGACGCCGCTGATCGCCACCGGGATGGAGATGCCGGCGATGTAGAACCAGACCACCCGGGGGACTACCCCCTTGCCGTTCATCCGCTGCATCATGTTGGTGCGCATCTGCGGCAGCCAGGGGTATGTCTCCTCAAGCAGGCGCCCCTGCCGGAAGGCAGCGGACAGGAGCGGGTGGTAGACCCTCAGGTCCATGATCCAGATCAGCCAGATGCCGATGGCGGCCATGAAGCCGATGACCGCAACCATCACCAGCTTGTCGATCGGGCACTCCGCGAACTTTTCCGACAGGACGAAGCCGATGGCCGCAAAGGCCGCCAGGAGCCAGGTGGATGCCAGCGCGCGATAGGTGCTCTGCAGGCCGTTGAAATGTCGCTCCTCGGTCCCCATCTCGGTGTAGTAGCTCCATACCCGATCGAACAGCTCCTTGTTCACGGTTTCCAGCGCGGTTTTTTCGTGCATACGCACGCCCTCCTCACCTCACGGCACATGCCCGAACCCCAGCAGTTTGTCCATCCTGCTGAGGACGTAGGAAAAACCCTGGACATTGGGGCTCTTGTTCCCTTCGATGGTGTAGAGCATGCCGTCCTTCACCTGGTGGACGAATCCGACGTGCCCGTACCAGCTGCTCAGGCTCTCCCGCCACCAGACGACGATGTCGCCGGGCCGCGGCTCGTAGCCGCTCTTCGGGCCGCTGGCCCACCCCTTCGCCTTGAACTCCTCCAGCAGGTTACGGGCGCCGGGACAGTAGGCGAACGGCATGGCGTGCCGGTCGTTGCCGCTCGCCTGGAGGTAGCACCAGCTGACGAACGAAGCGCACCACGATTCCCCTTCTCCCAAACCGGCCGGCGCCAGGTACTTCTTCACCCACGGCCCGCTGTTGTTTCCGCCCACCTCGCCGGCGCCTTTCTTCAGCTCGCCGATGGCAGCGGCCAGCGCCGCCCGCCCCAGCGTGCTCCCGCCGGCTTCGAGGGGAGGGAGGACCGTGTAGTCCACGGCGCTCGGCGTGACGATCGCCGGCTTGGGATGGGTGAGGCTCCACCAGGTGAGCGGCCCCACCTTGCCGTCCACCTCCAGCGGCTGGCCGTGCTGGTCCAGGTTCTGCGCCTGGAAGGCGCGCACCGCCCGGTAGGTCTTCGGGCCGAAAATCCCGATCGCCTCCACCGGATAGCCCCGTTCAGTCAGCACCTGCTGGAGCTGCGTTACGTCTGCCCCCTTATCCCCCTGCTTGAGTGGAAACGTCATCCCTATCTCCCTTCCTTCCGGTCCCTGTCTCTGCGCTATTGCTGGCGGTTCAGGGAGCCGTGCACCGACCGGGCAATCTCGGCCCCAACGGCCTCGGGCCTGGCGCCGGGGGCCAGCGTGATGCTCCCCCCGTCCAGGCGGGAAATCTGCACGTCGCCCGACCCGCCGGGAATCCCCTCTTCCCCCAGCAGCCGGGCCAGCTCCCGCTCCACCGCCTCCCCGATCCGGCGGCGGTCCGCCGGGTTGAAACCGTGCAGGACCAGTTCGTCGATATGCAGCTCGATGGCCGGCCTCATCCCCAGCCACCAACTTCGCTGCTGCTTAACGGCTTCTCCAGCTTGCCGTACTCGCTGCGGGTCGCCTGCAGGAGGTGCGTCATCCGCACCCGGCCGCCGTCGTTGGCCGCCAGGAACGCCGCATTCAGAGCGATGTTCCTGATGTTGCCGCCGGCGATAGTGAGCCGGGCGAGCTTCTCCACATCGAGCCCGTCGGTCGGTGTCTGCTGCGGGAAGACGCGCCGCCAGATTTCCGCCCGGGAGGAGACGTCCGGGAACGGGAACTGGACGACGAACCTGATCCGGCGCAGGAACGCGGTGTCGAGGGCGCTCTTCATGTTGGTGGTGAGGATCGCCAGGCCGCTGTAGCTCTCCATCCGCTGCAGCAGATAGCTCACCTCGATGTTGGCGTAACGGTCGTGGCTGTCCTTGATCTCGCTCCGCTTGCCGAACAGGGCGTCGGCTTCGTCGAACAGGAGGATCGCCCCGCCCGATTCGGCGGCATCGAAGACCCGGCGCAGGTTCTTTTCCGTTTCGCCGATGTACTTGCTGACCACCTGGGAGAGGTCGATCCGGTAAAGGTCCAGCCGGAGCTCATTGGCAAGCACCTCGGCGGCCATGGTCTTGCCGGTGCCGCTGGTCCCTTCGAAGAGGGCGCTGATGCCGAGGCCGCGGCTTGATCGGGCCGCAAATCCCCACTCTCCGTAGACCCTGGCCCGTTGCCGCACCTGCAGGGCCACCTCCTGCAGGATCTCCATCTGGTGCGCCGGCAGCACGAGATCGTCCCAGGTGGCAACCGGTTCGATGCGCTGGGCAAGGTTCTCCAGCCGCGGTCTCGTCTGCAGCCGGCAGGCATCCCAGAGCTCCGCGGCCGACGGGTCGGGCGACCCCTTCCCCGTTGCGGCCATAGTCCGCAGCTCCCGGCTGCTCAGGTTGAACTGCGTCACCAGGGAGTCGACCAGAGGTCCGGCCGTTTCCGGCACGGTTGTCCGCCACAGCTCCCGCTGCTCCTCGGCCAGCGGCTTTTCCACCTCGATGGTGACGGTCGGCCGCTGCCAGGTGCAGAGGCGCTCCCGACAGCTTACGATCACCCCGCTCCGGAGCCGCTCCAGGAACTGCAGCAGGGCCGGCGCCGCCCCATCCTGTCCGTTCGACTCGCGGCATTCAATGAGGAGAGCACTCCCCTCCAGGGCGGCTTCCCGCTCCCAGAGACGCGCCAGGGTTTCCGCTTCGCCCGGCCGGGCGGGGAGAGAGCCCAGCTGCAGCAGGCAGAGGTTCAGGCCGAGCCTCGCGCACGCCGCCGCTGCCAGATCGTGCCGGTCCGGCCCGTCGAGGCCGCAGAGCTGGATGACCGGCAAACCGTCGGCCTGCTCTCCGTTCGACCAGGCATCTGCAATCCGGCCGGCGAGCAGCTCGTGGGACGGCACCAGGGCGGTGGGAGGTGCGAGAGGGGTCATGAGCCCCATGAGCCGTTCGTCCATATGGGACGCGCCGGCCAGATAATGGAGGATCCGCTCGTCGATGCTAAGAGCGCTGGTCGTCAGCCCCCCGCCGCCAGCCACCTCGATCAGTCGCCAGTAGCGCAGGGGCGCAGCCGGCGTCAGGGCGCTCCAGTGCGCGTCCGGAAACGCCGCCAGGGCAAGGCTGAAGGTGGGGTGGGGCCGGTTCGGATCGCCGTGGGCGCTGGCGCACAACGAGGCAAGGGAACCGTCCAGCTCGACGCCGGCGCAGAGCAGAAGGATACGACGCTCGAAGGGAGAGAGGCCGAAGATGTGGCAGAGGAGCTCCACTGCCGGCGGCGGGGAGAGGTCGTTCGGCTCGTCGCGCAGATGTTCGTCCCGTTCGCCCTCCGCAGAGGTGTCGGCATAGCTCTCCAGCAGCGACCGCACCTCGTCCAGCGCCGCCATGAGATACTGCTGATTGGCCTCTGGCCAGCTGGTTGTAACGGTCGAGGTCATGGCACAGCCACCTTCGCTCCGGCCATGAACGCCGGCGGCTTTTGGGCGTAGTCGATGAAATGGCTGTCGACCCCGTCCACCCGCATCCGCACAAGGTATTCGCCCGGCTGCAGCGCCGTGAAGACGAACCGGGCCCTGTCGGTCTGCGCGATGAACGGTTCGGCCAGCGCCTCGGTATCGTTCAGGAAGAGCGACACCCGTTGTCCCGGCCAGAGGTGGGGAGCAGAGCGGATGGTGATCTCCAGATCGAAGAGGTCGGCCCGCTGGTCATTGAGGACGCAGCTCTTGACTTCGGGCGGCAGGGTGATGCCGGGTGCCAGGGCGAAGGGGACCTTGTTGGTCGCTTCGCAAAAGCCCTTCCCGGGCCGCCGGATCAGGGCCGAGACGCTATGGACGCCGGCAGCCCACTCCTCGGGCTTGTCCGCCGGAAGGTGGACCGTCAGGGGCCCGGAAACGTCTCCGATGGTGACCTCGTTGTCCCCCCACCGGCTCTCGAATCTGACCACGACGTCGCTGCCGTCGAGGTTGCAGCCGTCGAGTACGATGACCGCGCCAAGGGAGGCGCTCTGCTGAAGGTCGGGACAGGTGATGCCGGTGATCGTCGGTGTCGGGGGGAGCGGCTTCAGGAGGGAAGGCGCCACGGCGACCCCCTCGCCGCCGCCGGCAAAATCTTCCGGGCGGCCGCGCCGCAGCACCGGGAGCGGGGCGCGGGCCGGCTGCGTGCTCTCCAGCAGCACCACGGAGACCTGATAGGCGGCGGTCGGCCGGTATTTCGCCTGGAAGGCCGACCAGAGCTTCGACAGTTCGTCGCTGTTCATCGGCTGCAGCGTAATCTTGACCTGTTCGATCTGTTCGGCCAGCCCGGAGTCGGCCAGCGACTTCAACTTCTCGGGAAGCCCGCTGCCGGAAACGGACGCGGCGTTGAGCGCAGTCTCGATGGCGGTGCGGGTCAAGACGGGATGTTCGTGCAGCAGCAGCATGCCGTATCCCAGCAGGATTTCGGCGTGGAGCTCTTCCGAGCTGAACGCCGTCAGGAGGTAGTGGAGATCGAGGGCCAGCGGCGGGTTGGCAGTGCGGTTCCCGCGGCTGTCCCGTGACGGCAGGCCGGCGTTGCGCCATCCCTGGTTCGGCGTTGCCTGGTACATGAAGAGGTTCAGCTTGCTCCCCTTGTCCGCCGTCGCTTCCAGCAGGAGATCGGGGGGAAGGGCCGTGACCTTGACCAGCCCGCCGGTGGCGGCCGAGACGTTCTGGTTTATCAGACCGTCGTTCAGCAGGTCCTTCAGCACGTAGGTCACCGAGGCTATGGCGAGGTGGCTGCTCATCGGGCACCCCCGGACTGCTTCCGCAGATAGTCGTCCAGCGAGAGCTTCGGCGCCGGAGGCGGAGCGACCTTGTGCGCTGCCGGTTGCGGGGCAATCGCCCGGACGTCGATCCGGCCGATGGAGATCCTGATGGTCGGGGGTGCCGCTTCTCCCCTCTGGTCAGAGTCCCCTTCTGCCGCTACCCGCGGGAGCGGCTGGTCGCCACCAGGCGCACTGCGGGGGAGCATCCCGTCGAAACGCGCCGGTGCCGAAGCCGTTCGCCCGGTTTCGACTGCTCCGGTCCCTTCCCCTGCCGAACGTTGCGGGTCCTCCTCGCCTGCCACCAGGAGGAGGTCGCTCCTCTGCCGATCTGTCCGGCCCAGGACGAAACGGGACGCCTGTTGGAAAATGTCGTGGCCGGCCTGGGGCCTCTCCTCCACGTCCGACCCGGACGGATCAAACGCGGCGGCGGGAATACTGCCGGACCGTTCCGCCGCGACCGGAGAGGTCTCAGCATGGCCGCTGCGCCTCCGGTCACCGGTGGCGGACGCCAGAGGTTCCGGTGCTTCCGGGGAGTCCGTCGCCCCCGTCGCCCCCGTCGCCGGTCGTCGAACGGCAGATGGCAGGGGTGGAGGGGCGGGGCGTGCGGCCGGTTCCTCGATCACGGCAACCGGACGGTAGCCAGGGTTCCTCCGGTCTGTTGGCCGATCGGTAGTGGCAGGTGATGGTCCGGCCGGGAATGGGGTCGTGTTCTCGTCGATCGTCCCGCCAGGCGCCCCGACGTGGCTGGCTGCCGCACTGCCCGTTCCGGGGGCAAACAGGGGCGCGACCAGCGGCCGTACTGCCGTCGCTTGTCCCATAGCCCGCTCCACCACTCTGGTCAGGTAGTCGCTCATCCGTATATCATCTCCAGGTAGCAGGCGCGCCGTGCGGCGCTCATGGAGAGGATCTCCCTCTCCCCCCATCCGTAGGCGGCCGCCAGGGCATGGACCTCGGCCAGCAGGCGTTTCGCCTGGCTGCTCAGCTCGGTCCAGAAGTACGAGACGATGTCGAACTGCTGCTGCCATCCACTATGGCAGGCCGGGCACTCCAGGTTCAGGAGGATGTCCGCCGCCGGGTCGCAGGCGGCCATGCGGCCGGCTATCCTGGCGACCACACTCTCCGGCAGGTCGGGCGGGGCAATGTCCCTGCCGTCGAGACGCGCTTCGATGACGCAGCGCTGCAGAAGGGCGGCCCGCGCCACCTCCAGGCCGCCGCTTCCCGCTGCAGCGGCCAGGTCCCTGCTGTCCGGCAGGCGGAACGTCACCTGCATCCCCTCCTCTTCCAGCACAAAGCCGGTAACCGGGTCGGGGGGCTCGGCTCCGGAGAGGCTCCGGAGCTCTGTTGCAGGGAGGGAAAACTCCAGCCGCTCCCCACAGCGGGGGCATTCCACAAACGCGTCCAGCGTCCCGCCGAACGTCTGCTCCCGCAGTTCAAAAAGGAGCGCATCCCGCTGCCCGATGGTCAGGCTGGCGAGCCGCTCCCGGTCGATCTCCGGGCAGGCATGGGCCAGCATGGTCAGTGCCCGGTCCAGGGGGTGCTGTTGGCAGCCGGCCTCCCAGAGCTGCACGATGTCCCGTGCGGAAAATGCCATCGTGCTAGGTCGGCTCCGTAAAGGTCGACTCGGTCGGTTCCGTCACCGCGTAGTCCCGCTCCCACCCCTCGTTCTCCAGCTTGATATGCTGGATCAGCACCGCATTGGCGTTGGCGTCCAGGTCGGCCTGGGCCTGGTACTCGGAGACCCAGCAGCGGTAGACCTTGTACGCCACCACCAGCTGCCCCGCCTCGTTGTAGACCTCAATGATGATGTCCTTGCGGAAGTCCTTCAGCGACACCTCAGCTCCGAGGCCCGAACCGAAGTTCCAGACCTTGTTCGCCCACTGCTCGAAATCCTTGTCGTGGGTCACCCCCCGGTCGAGGGTGATGGCCTCGTACTCCGTACGCCCCGGCGACTTGCGGGTGCTGCTCGGGTCGCCACCCTCCCGGTGCTTGACCACCTCGGTCGTCCGCTTGAGGGGGCTGACCTTGCTGATGCCGGCCACGTACCGGCCGTCCCATTTCACCCGGAACTTGAAGTTCTTATACGGATCGAACCGTTGCGCGTTGACGGTAAACTGCGCCATGTGGAAACCCTCCTATGCCTGAATCTGGCCAGCCATCTGCTGGAGTTTGATGATGACGAATTCCGCCGGCTTGAGCGGGGCGAAGCCGACCAGGATATTGACGATTCCCCGGTTGATGTCGTCCTGCGTGGTGGTCTCCCGGTCGCACTTGACGAGGTACGCCTCCTGCGGTGTCTTCCCCTGGAACGCCCCCTGCCGGAAGAGGCCGTGCATGAACGAGCCGATGTTGAGGCGGATCTGGGCCCAGAGCGGTTCGTCGTTGGGCTCGAAGACCACCCACTGGGTGTTCCGGTAGATGCTCTCCTCCAGGTAGAGGGCGAGGCGGCGGATCGGGATGTATTTCCACTCCGAGGCGAGGCGGTCGTCCCCCTGCAGGGTGCGCGCCCCCCAGACCACCGGCCCGGCGGCCGGCATGACCCGGATGCAGTTCACCCCGAGCTGGTTCAGTTCGCCGTTCTCCGCGTCGCTCAGCGGGACGCTCAGGGAGGGTACCCCGACCAGGTTCGTCTCCAGGCCGGCCGGCGCCTTCCAGACGCCGCGCTGCACATCGGTCCGGGCGAAGATCCCGGCAACGGCGCCGCTCGGGACGAACTCCTCCACCTGGTTCTTCCGGAGCGGGTTCGGCTGCTGGAGGCGGGGGAAGAAGAGCGCCGCATTCCTGCTCCTGGTCCCGACCGTGGCAACGCCGCTCTTGGCCGCATCCTTCCCGTTCCAGTTGCTCCGCGGGTCGACGAGGAGCATGGCGCGACGGGTCTCGCAGTACTGGGCTGCCATCCCCACCAGGGATTCGTCCACGTTGTCGTCGCTGCTATAGGGGGGGATGACCAGGAGGTTGAAGATGTCCGTCTTCTGCAGGGCATAGAGCCCCTGCTTGGCGTCCTGCTTGCCGCTGCCGGTGAACTCGTCCTGGGTCAGGCGGACGCCGTCGGTGGCCTTGTCGCCATCCGCCACCTTGCTGCTGGCGTTGTCGTCTTCCCAGATCGACTTCCCGGCCGCCTGGGCTCCATGGGCCACGGGGACGCTGGCCGGCAGGGAGCCTTTCACCCGCACGAGCCGCGATTCGTTCTTCAGCACCCGGTCCACCCGGAGCGGGCTCTCGGCGATGGTCACGTTCCTGAAGAGCTCCTCAGCCCCGCTTTTCATGTCACGGACCGTCAGGTTGAACAGGTCGCCCACGGTCAGCGACAGTCCGTCGGCCACCTCCGGCGAGACGTTATGGTCGATCCTGGCGCGCAGCCCGTTTCCCCAGGCGCCGGGAGAGACCCCCTCCAGGGTGAGGCCGTTGGCGCCGAGCGAAGCCGGCGTCGGCGTCCCGGTTTCGTCTCTGAAGAGGCGGACGATAACCGCCTGGCTGCCGCCGTTCAGGTAGAAGTCCTTGACGGCAAAACCGAGGGTGCTCTCCAGCCAGAGGCCGCCGAAGGTCCGCTCGAAATCCGCAAAACTGTTGATCGTCACCGGCTCGTCGACCGGCCCCCGCAGGGCGCGGCCGATAAAGGCGGTGACGGACGTTGCCACCCCGGTTATGGTCCTGACGCCGCTCGGCAGCTCTTCGATGTAGACCCCTGGGTAGGTGGGAGATACAGGCATGGTTCGATCCTCCTTTGAGAAGACGTGAATTCGCTACGGCGTGGCGTCACGCCCGACCAGTATGTCGATGGTTGCTTTCTTGCTCGCATCGCCCGTCGGATGGGTGTTTTTGAATTTCAGGATCTTCGGGGCAACCCCCAGCAGGCCGACGGCACCGCTCCCGAGCATGATCTGGGGCTCGTCGAGGACGATGGCGGCGGAATCCGTGGTACCGTCGCTGGCCTTGAAGGTGATTTCCGGGCCGTACAGGTCCGATTTGATCACGATCAGGCTGACCTGGGCGGCGCTGCTCGGCTGGATGTCGACCCTTTTCTCCGTCGCGCCGGCCCCGCCCGGCTCGATGACCACCTCGGTCCTGTCGTACGCCTCGATGGTTTTCGTCTTGGAAATCGCGACCTGCGGTCCTCCCACTACCTGGATACTGACTGCCAGATTGACGGTCGTCATGCCCTGCCTCCTTTACTGTGAGCTCAACTGCCGGAGATTATTTCGCAACAGAGGCTTGATGTTGATGGAGGTCTAATTAAAGCAGGATAAAGGGGGGGGGACAATTGGCCCTATGGGTATTTATTACCGCCTCGTTCCGGCTAACCTTTGGAGTTAGCGTGACGCCACCGAAGTATTACCGATAACGCCGGAACATCGGTATTAACCCATTTATGGATAAGGAGCTAAGAAGGATGAAGGGATGCCGGCAGACGTTGCCAAACTGGAGGAGGGCTGCCTCGCTGCCAGCGCGCTCCGGCGTCACTGCCCGGAGATCAGTGACCGTGCCCGCTCCCGGGCGAGAGCTGCGTTTACGTCATCACCGAGCTGTCCGTACAGCAGGGCCTGTCGCTCAAGAGAGAACGCCTCGGCGTGCCGATCGTGGCGCGCCCCGTGCACAGTGGCCGCCCGCTGCCAGAAGGCGAGGGCAGCCTCTTTCCGGCCAGAGGCCTCGGCCGCCTGCGCCAACCCCTGCAGGTCGGCAGCGATCTTCGCCCCCGCGGCCACCTCCTTGTCGACGAGCATCGCCTGGGAATAGAGCTGCGTTGCCTCGTCGGCTCCCCCTCGTGCCAGCGCCGACTCACCCAGCAGCCGTAGCGCGTTCGCCTCTTCCTGGCGGTCGCCGGTTTCCCGGGCCAGGGCCAGGGCGTTTCGCGCCATCTCGGCCGCCGCCTCCCTCTTTCCTTCCCGTACCCGCACCCGGGCCAGCAGGTTGGCCATCCGTCCCTTGCTGCCCGGCTCTGCGCTCTGCAGAGCCTTTTCGCTCAGGCGGGCGGCCTCGGCGACCTGTCCCTCATGCAGCAGGAACTTCCCCTTTTCGAACAAGACCTCGGCGGTCAGTTCCGGCGTGAACGGCAGCAGCCCCTCGGCCCGGTCGAGCGCCTGCCGGGCCTTGTCGCTCTCCCCCTGGCGCATGCTGACGCGGGCGCTGTTGAGGAGGGTGGTGACCATGCCGGGGTGATGCTCCATGGCGGCGTAACAACGGTAGGCCTCGGCCAGGGAGCTGGCCGCAGCGGGGAGGTCGCCGCGCCGGGCCGCTTCGATACCCCGTTCATTGAAACGGTTGGCCTCCGCTCGGAGCGCGGGGAGCGGCTGAGATGGGGAGGTGGCACAGCCGCCTGCGGAAACGGCGACTATGAGGAGTAATGCTGGAAAGATTCTAAGAGGCCAGCACGGCTCACTCATGGCTGTCTCCGGGAATAAGCCGCTCCCCTTTCACCGGCGGCACGGCATTGCGGATCGGCCACATCCCGCTCACCCCCTCCAGCAGGCGGTTGCTTTGGTCAAGGGCGTCGCCGGTCTTGTCCACGAGCACCGGCACCTGCGGGAGCACCCTCACGGCAGCGGCATTCCCCGCCCGGCTGATCTCCAGCAGATTGCCGACGGTGCCGTCCACCTTGTCCAGGAGCGTGGGAAGCCGTTGGTCAAGGAGCGCGGCAGAGTGATTGAGGCGCTCGATCAGCGGCCCGGCCTCCTCCAACCGTGTACCGACCGCGTCCAGCGCCACCTGCGCCCGCCCCGAGGAGTCGACCACGGCCCGGCGGCCCGCAACGAGCAGGTCGTCGGCTCGCCTCCTGGTGCCGTCCAGGTTCGCGGCCAGACGGTTCATGTTCCGGATCGCCTGCTTCAGCTCCCCCTGCGGATCATTGACATACTCGATGATGTCGCCCAGTTGTACCAGGACCGGCCGCACCTTCCCGGCTACCTCGTCGGCCAGTTCGTCCAGCCCCTTGGTCTTCTCGAAGCCGAGCCGCTCCTTATCCTCCAGCACCGCCTGCGCCGGCGTCCCGACCGAGACATCGACGACCATGTCGCCGACCAGCCCCTCCTTGACCAGTTTCGCCCGGGAATCCCGGCGGATCCACGTCTGATACCGGCTGTCGATCTGCAGCAGCACGTCGACCTTGGCCGACTCGTTCAGCGCGATCGACTTGACCCTGCCGATCCTGAAACCGGAGAGCTTGACCGGCATCCCCCGGGTAAAGCCGGTCCCCTTCTCCACGGTGATTCCCAGCTCGTACTTCCGGGAAAAGAGGTCCTGTTCCCGGCCGATGAGGATCACGACCCCCGCGACCAGGGCCAGTGCCACCAGCAGAAAAGCGGCGATCTTCCTTCTCAGATGCCTGAACCGCGAATCTTCCGTTATCGGCATACGGTTACCTTTTCCTCAGTGACCGGAGAGAGATCCAGCCCCTGCCCGAGCAGGGCCTCGGGCTGCGTCGCCAGCAGGACCGTGGTCATCCCCGGCATGGCCCGGTGAAAGGCGGTGGCGTTCGCGATGATCCGCCCCCGCTCCTCCCCGTTGAGCCCCCCGAGCACCCCGTCGTAGACAATCAGTTCCGGCTCCGTCATGAAGGCCCGGGCCTGTCCCACGAGGCGCCGCTGATACATGGAGAGATTGCCGGGGAGCTCCATGAGCGCGCCGTCGTACCCCACCCGCCTCAGCAGCTCTTCACCCCTCTCCGCCAGTGCCGGGAGAGGTTGCCTGCCGTGGTAGTAGCCGGGGAGGAGCACGTTCTCCAACACCTTCAGGTTCGACACCAGGCCGCCGTCGGAGAAGACCACCGCCAGCCGCTGCCGCAGCTGCGAGAGTTCGGTCTCGGCCAACGCAGCGGGATCCATCCCCAGCACCGTGACGCTGCCGCTCTCCGGCCGGCGCAGTCCGAGCAGCAGGCGGACGATGCCGTCGCTCGCCTCCTGTTTCGGCGAATGGAGTGCCACCAGGGCCCCCTGCGTCACCGCGAACGACACCCCTTGCAGCGACGGGCCGTCGGTTACCCTCCGGAAGGTCAGGATCTCCGCCATGGCGTCCTCATACGAGATAGAGCAGGGACAGCAGGCCGTCCAGCGTGAGAATCACGAACAGGCTCTGCATGACGCCGCGCGTCGCCGCCTGGGGGATCTGGGTGACGCTCTGGCCGACCAGGAGCCCCTGGCGACAGCAGACCGCGGCGATCAGCAGGCCATACACCACCCCTTTGGCGAGGGAGGCGAGCACCCCTCCCAGGGTCAGTACGCTGCAGACCCCTTGGCTGTAGAGTTCATACGGGACGTGCCAGCCGAGGGCCGCCACCAGGAACCCTCCCGCAACGGCCGCCACCTCGAAATAGACCGTCAGCACCAGGAGGGAGGTCGCCACCCCCATGATCCTGGGCATGATCAGGTAGCCGGCAACCGGTATGCCGAGGGCCTCCAGGTATGCCAGTTCGTCGCCGATCTTCATCTGGCTCAGCTCGGCGGCGATGGCGGTGCCACTCCGGGCGATGACCACGACGCTGACCAGCAGGGGTCCCAGTTCGCGCATCACAATCCAGGCAATCAGCTTCCCGGTCAGGAAGCCGCTCCCGCCACCGGCGATGGCGACGATCTGCGCGATGACCACGGTGCCGATGACCAGGGCCATGGTCAGTACAGTCACCAGCGGCTCCAGGCCGGTGAAGTAGACCTGGCGCAGATAGACCTCGATGACGCAGCGGCGGCCGCGGGTAACGGCGACCATCGCGTCGCGCAGGGCCTGCCCTATCATGCCGGCCAGGTCGCAGGCGAAGAGCACCAGCGTGAGCGTCGTGTCGGCAATGGCGGCGATCATCTCCTACTTCTCCCTGAGGCTGGTGACACCGTCCCACCCCGCAGGAGGCGGCGCCTGGCAAAAGGCGCGGCAGCGTTCGGCATAGAGATCGGCAACCGGATCGCCCGCCGACCCTCCCAGTGCGGCAAAGAGCTCCCCGGCGGCCGGAAAGTCGCCGGCCCGGAAGAGCGAGAGCCCCTGCTTCCCCTTCACCCGTACCCGGTCCAGCTCCCGGAACCAGCACCCTTCCCCGGCCCGGGCCACGGTCTCGCCGCTGACGACGGCAGCCACCCCGTACTGCTTGGTCAGCCCTTCCAGCCGCGACGCCAGGTTCACCGTGTCGCCGATGGCGGTATAGTCGAAGCGGCTTTCTCCCCCCATGTTCCCCACCACCGCCTCGCCGGTATGGATGCCGACACCGATGGCGATGGGGGGGAGCCCGTCCCGCTTGAATGCAGCGTTCAGTTCCGACAGGGCCGCCAGCATCCGCAAGGCAGCCCGGCAGGCCCGCCGCGGATGGTCGGGGATCTCCAGAGGGGCGTTGAACAGGGCCATGACCGCATCGCCGATATATTTGTCCAGTGTCCCCCGCTCCTCCAGTACGATGCCGGTCATGGGGGTGAGGTAGCGGTTCAGGAGCTGCACCAGTTCCTCGGGCCCCAGCCGCTCCGACAGGGTGGTGAAGCCGCGGATGTCGGAGAAGAGCACCGTCACCTCCCGCTTCTCCCCCCCCAGGTGGAGGCGTTCCGGATGACGCACCAGGTCGTTCACCAGGTCGGGCGAGACATAGCTGGCAAAGGCCTTGCGCAGGTACCGCCCTTTGCGCTCCACCACCAGGTTCCGGTACGCCTCCCCCCCCAGATAGGCCAGCAACATCGCCACCAGCGGATAGGCGATGGTCAGGTCGAGCCGACCCCTGTCGAAAGCAAGGAGGTTCCCCCCCAGGTAGCCGGCGGCCGCCACGGCGAAGGCGGCAAGTCCGGCCCACGTGCCGGGGACGACGGAGAGTGCCAGCGCCAGGAGGAGCGGCAAAACGAGGATGACCCCCAGCTCCAGGGCCAGGGTCCGGTTGTCGCGTGTCAGGAAGCGTTGCTCAAGGGCGTTGGCGGCAAAGGTGGCATGGATTTCCACCCCGGGGAGGGCCGGATCGAACGGGGTCGCCCGGACGTCGGCGATGCCGCTCTCGGTCACCCCGACAAATACCAGTTTGTCCCGCAGCGCTTCGCCAGGGAGGCGGCCGGCGAGCAGGTCAACGGCCGAATAGGTGGGGACGGTTCCTGCCGGGCCATACCAGGCAAGGGGGAGGAGGGCATGTTCGCTGGCCGGGATGGTAAGGGTCCCGACCCGGAGCTGGCCGATGCCGTAGGGTGCCACTGTCACGGCCAGCTCTTCACCCAGGTAGCGCTTCAGGGCGGTCAACCCCAGGGAGGGGTAGATGGCGCCGTCGAACAGGAGGAGGAGCGGCATCTTGCGCACGATGCCATCCCTGTCGGGCTGCTGGTTGAAGAACCCCAGGTCGAGGGCGGCCCGGGCGAACAGCGGCCGATTCGCGTCCACCGAACCATACTCGGTCAGCGGCACCCGCTCCGCGCCGGCCGCTGTCCGCAGCACCTTCACCCGATGGTCGGCCACCTGCGCCAGAGCGGCCGGGTCACCCGTCTGGGGCTCGTCGCGAAAGAACTCCCCCAGCACCACGGTGCCGGCCCGGGCCATGGAGAGCGCCAGGGCGTCATCGGCGGCCGCGCTCTGGGGCTCCGAGAAGACCATGTCCAGGGCGATCACACGCGCCCCCTGGCGGTGGACCTCGCTGAGCAGCCGGCCGGTCAGTTCCCGGGACCAGGGCCAGCGCCCCACCCCCTTCACGCTCCGGTTGTCGATGGCAACGATGGCCACCCGCGGATCGGGGGGCCGGACCCCCCGGAGACGGAAGCGGGCATCCTTCAGGCGCAGGTCCACCTGCTCCACCAGCGGCACCGCCCCCCGGTAGAGGGCAAGGGTCCCCATGGCGGCCAACAGGCCGATGGCGGCGAACAGCAGCCGTGATGTCAGGAAGTGCCCCATTGAGCCTCGCATCCTGGGTTCGGCAGTTGAAGGAGTCCACGTTCGCTCCGATTCCCCTTCAGCTGCGGCTCTACGGCTCATTACGCTGCAGCCGGAAAACTCGCCCTACGGGCTCAGACAATCCGCCTGCTTAACGCTCCATTTCGCCTAGAGCCACAACGCTTCGGGGAAAGTCGCTCTCTTTGGACTCCTTCAACTGCCGTTTTGGTTATCCCCCCTCAGCCGGCGCTACCTCTCCGGCGGCTCCACCTGCCGCAGCAGCGTCTCCACGGTAGAACGGTAACGGCCGGTGGGATAGCTCTGCAGGTACTGCCGGAAGCGGGCCGCAGCCTTGTCGTTCAGCCCCAGCGTGAAGAGGGTCTGGCCGGCACTGAACAGGGCCGTCTCAGCCTGGGGGAGCCGGGGGTACTCTTCCAGCACCAGCAGGTACTCGGCCAGGGCGGCGCGCGGATTGTTGAGGAAGCGCCCCTGGACCGTTCCCCGCTCCAACCGGGCATCGGCCCGGATCTCCGGCACCAGGGTCAGGTCGATGGCGATCTGGAAGACGGTCAGCGCCTGCTCGTACTCTCCCCGGTCGGTCTGGTAATGGCCGTAGTTGACGTTCCAGCGGGCCAGAAGGTCCGGCAGCCTGTCGATCCCCTCCCACTCCGTCGGCGGCGCGGCACCGGTGGCGGCGGTGAACAGCTCCCGGGCTTCGGCCAGCGCGGAACCGCTCTCCACCGTCACCGGATCGGTCGGCACGCTCCCCCGGGTGTTCTGTACCATGGTGCCGCTGAGCAGCGGTTTTATCTCCCGCTCCTTGGCGCTGCCGGCCACGGCCACGTTCCCCTCGGTGCCGAACAGCACGTTGGCCTCGCCGCGGGAGAGCATGAGGAACTCGGTCCCCTTTACCCCGGCCACGACCGTCCGGCTCCTGACGCGGTAATCGGTCTGCTGGCCGGCCAGTTTGGTGATGCTCGCCCGGAGCTTCCCCTCGGCCAGGCTGAAGATCCCCTCTTTTTTCCGCGGGTCGATCCGCAGGCTGGCCAGTTCCAGCTCGGTCCGATTGGCCAGGGTCAGGCGGCTGCCGTCAGCCAGCTGCAGTTCGACCCAGCCGCTGGCCCCGGTCCGGACCCATCCCCCCGCCACCAGCGTCGTCCCGCTGGCCAGGGGCTGGTATGGCTTTGCCGTGGCCGGCCTGAACTGCACGTCGCCGCTGACCGCCCGGGCCGTGGCGATGACTGCGGCTTCGGCAGGCGAGAGGCCGAGACAGAGAGTCCACAACAGGATATGCAACAGCAGTCGTCTCCCCATGAATCGCCCCTTCCCCCTATTCCTTTAACAGCTGGTAATGGTTGGCCCCACCATTGCCTCCGACCGTCAGCGTCGGGCTCTGGATGACGTTCTGGCTCTTGGCCGCGTCTTCCACCAGCGGCTTGATGTAGCTGTAGACCTCGCCGAGGTCCCGTTTCCCCTCGCGGATCGCCTTGAGCAGATAATAGGTGAAGGCGCCGTGCTCCTGCTCCTGGAGCGAGGTGGAGATCTGCGCCCCCTGGGTGGAGGAAAGGACCGCCATCCGCTGCGGGACCGCCGTTTCGGTACCGGTCATCACCAGGGGACGTGCCCCCTTGGCCAGGACCGACCGGCCGCCGGTTCCGGAGAAACAGGAGTCGATCACCACGATCACCTCGCTCGCCCCGGCGCTCCCCAGTTTCTCGTAGAGGCGGCGGATCGGGTAGCCGGTGTCGGTCAGGTAATTGGGATCGCCGTCGTAGGGGACCAGGTAGGCGTCGCCGGAGGCCGGTTCCGGGGCGCCGTGCCCGGAGTAGTAGTAGAAGATGCGGGAGCTCCCCTTTTTCACCCGGTTGGGGAGCCAGCTCTCCACGGATTTCCTGATGGCCGACAGGGTGGCCCGCTCGTCGACCAGGAACTCGATGTTCCGCTCGGCAAAGCCGAGGGAGAGGAGGTAGGCCTTGACCGCCCGGGCATCGTTGTAGGCGAAATCGGACTTGGGGACGTTCTGGTAGCGCTCGATACCGATGACGATCGCCAGGTCGCCGGCGGAGAAGCTCCGCCGCTGGGGTGCCAGCATGGGCGGAAGGTTGACATCGCCTCCCCCGGCTGGCGTGACCGGCGTTTCCCTGGCCTCGACCTTCACCACCCGCATCGCCGGTGCCTCTTCGTCCAGGGCGAGCCGCACCTGGGGCCGCACGGCAAAGCGCGGCCGCTCCTCGTCCAGGGCGAAGGAGAGCGGCAGCTCCTTGGCGCCGGCATACCGCTGGGTGACCGCCACGGTGAAGGTCGCCCGCTTCGTCTCTCCCGGGGCGATGGCACCGAGGAGCAGCGCCACATCGCCGAAGAGCTTGACGTTCGGATCGCCGCTCTCCACCGTGGCCGTTACCCCCCGGGCCGGGCCCTTGCCGGCGTTGCGCACGCTAAGGGTGATGTTGACCTCTTTCCCTTTGCTGATCACCCGCCGGCCATCGGCATCGCTGATGTCGATCCGGGCCACTTGCAGTTCGGGGGGGACCATTGCCCGGGCGGCAAAGGCAAGGGCCACCGGCCGGGAATCGAAGCCGTCGGCGTCAAGGGCCGTGACCTGGAGCCGGAGCTCCTGAGTGGCGGCGTCTTCTCCGGCCGTGATCGGAATAGTCACGCTCCTGCTTTCACCCGGGAGGACCGGGCCGACGAACGTCCGATCCGCCAGGCCGAGCCAGGGCGGCACGCTTCCCGATGGTGGCTGGAGGTTCAGGACGACCCCCTCGGCCGGGCCGCTGCCGCTGTTCTTCAGGAGCACCGTGATGGTGCCGCTCTCGCCGGCATCGAGCGCGGCGTTCCCCGATGGTTCCAGCAGGGAGACGCCGGAAATCTCCAGCCGGGGGAGGGCCCTGCGCGGGGTGGCGACCGACGGCGACGGCAGAACCGGCGCGGCACCCCCCGCCACCTGCAGGCCGAACGGGTAGCGCTCCCCGGTTTCCGGGTCGACAAGGGCGGTATTGAGCAGCTCGGCCCGATCCTGGCTCCGGTAGCGGATCATGCCGTTGAAGGTGAGCTTGTCCCGGCGCTGGGCCAGCCTTCTCGCCCGTTCGGTCGGCACCCGGATGGTGACGCGGGAATCGCCGACCGTGGCGCCGAAGCTTTCGCGGTCCGCATCGTAGCTCCCCAGCTCCCCCTTGACCGTGTAGGGATAGAGCTGGCTCTTCAGCTTCTTCACCTCGTCGGCCCGCTTTGCCTCAGCGGCTTTCATCCGCCCGTCGAATTCCCTCCTGATGGCTGCTTCCTCGATTCGGGCCCGCTTCTGACGGGCCTCATACTGCCTGCTGCTCTCGAATTCCCCGCGGGGCGCGCGCAGGGGAGCGAGCCGCCGCTCCCGTTCCTGCTCCAGGGCGACGACCGCCTCGTCCCGGGCAGGATACGCCGCCAGGGCGACGATCCCGGGCACGGTCCAGACCCGGGCAGTCCGCTCCTCCCCCGCCGAGACCAAGTGGCTACCGTCGGGAGCGTAGCGCACCGCCAGGATGTCCTTCTCGGCCTCGGCCAGCGAATGGACCTCCTGGCCGCTCACGCAGCTCCAGAAGGTAATCCGCTTCTTGCCGGCCGCCACCAGCAGCACGCCGTCACTGCTGAAGTCCAGGGAGAGGACGTCCTCTTTCTCCGACTCCATCACCCGTGGCGGCCCCCCGGCTTTCAGGTTCCAGAGCACGAGCCGTTTCCTATCCTCGATGCCGGCCAGAATGCCCCCATCGCGGCTGAATACCAGCCCCTTGACCTCCTTGCGCGCCCCTTCCAGGAGGCGGGGCTCCTTTTCCTGGCGCAGATCCCACAGGGCGACCCTCCCCCCCTTGCCGCCGACGGCCAGAAGCGACCCATCCGGGCTGAAGGCGAGGGAATCGACCCGCTCTTTCTCCCCCTCGATCACCCTGACCCTGGCCCGCTGGCCGGCCTCCTCCTTGGCCTTGTCCTTCTGCTTCTTGAACCAGCCGACAAATGTATCGCCCGGGGAGCGGGCAGGGTCACCGGCGGCTCCCCCTGCGCCGGCTGCCTGCGTAACGTCGAAGAGGGTAACGGTCTGGTCGTCCACGGCGGCGGCCAGGAGTGTTCCCTGGGGAGAGCAGGCCAGCGACCGGACGTCGTCCTTGAGCCGGAGGCCGGCAACGGGGAGATTTTCGGCCACGTTCCAGAGGAAGATCTCCTTTCCCTGACCGGCCATGGCCAGGAAACGGCCGTCACCGGAAAAGCAGATCTCCTGCGCCTTGTCGGGCAACTCCCGGATATGCCCGAGAATGTCGCCGGTGCGGAAATCCCAGATCGCCACCCCCCGGTCATCGCTTCCGGCGGCGAGTTTGCGGCCATCGGGCGAAAACGCCAGGGCGAGTATCTTGCCGTCCAGGGGGGTAAAGGTCCGTTCGACCGTGACCAGCTGGTCGAAGGAAAGCGGCACCAGGATGGGAGCGGGCCCGGACGCCCGGACCTTTTGTACCGTCTGTGCCTCCGGTGCCTTCGCCCCCTTTTGCGCCTTTTTCCCCTTGGACGCCCGCTCGGCGCCAGTCGCCACGGTCGCCGCAACGAGCACCATGACCGCTACTGCCGCCCCTCTGAGCCATCTCCCCATGATACTCATCCCTCTTCCCCTCTTCGTGCCGTCATGCCGGTGACGAACGCCGACACGACCGCCGGGTCGAACTGGCTGCCGCTGCAGCGCTGCAGCTCGTTCAACGCCTCGCCGTCGCTCAGCGCCTTGCGGTACGGCCGGTCCGTGGTCATGGCATCGAAGGTGTCGGCCACGGCGATGATCCTGGCGGCGACCGGGATCTGCTCCCCTTGCAGTCGATCCGGGTAGCCGGACCCGTCGTACTTTTCGTGGTGGCTGAGGACCCCCGGCACCACCCCCTGCAGCGACCGGACGTACCCGAGGATATCGGCCCCGATCCTGGCATGTTCGCCCATGACCGCCGATTCGTCGCGGGAAAGGGGCGCCTCCTTGCGCAGGATATCGTCCTGCACCCCGATCTTGCCGATGTCGTGCAGGATGGCGGAGAGCATCAGGGCATCCATCTCCTCCTTCCCCAGGTTCAACCGGCTGCCGATGGCCAGGCTGTAATCCCGCACCCTCCTGGTATGACCTCCGGTGTAGGAGTCCCGCTTTTCCAGGGCCTCGGCCAAGGCCAGGGCCGTCCCGTGGAAGGTGTCCTTCAGCTCCTGGTAGAGGTTGGCGTTATCCACGGCCGACGCGACCAGGTTGGCCAGGGAGACAAAGAGCTCCAGATCGTCATCGGTGAATTGTCCGCTCTTCCTGTTTATCGCTTCCAGCACGCCGAGGACCCTCCCCTTCACCTTGAGGGGGGCAGCGATCAGGTTCCTGGTGACGAACCGGCTCTTCTCGTCCGCCCGGCGGTAGAAGTGCTCGTCCTGCTGCACATCCGGGACAATGGTCGCCTCACCGGTCCTGGCGACCCAGCCGGCAATCCCCTCGTCCAGCGTCATCGTCACCTCTTTCAGCCGCTCACCCTTCTTACCGGTGGCGACCTCGAAGAAGAGTTCGTTCGTCTCCTGGTCGAGCAGCAGCAGGCTGCCCGCCTCGGCATCCATAAGGGTGGTCGCCGCCCGGATGGCCCGCTCCCTGATCTCGGCCGTGTCCAGCGTGGAGTTGATCAGGGCGGCCAGCTCCATCAGCGCCGCAAGAGAGTCGTTCCGTTTCGGTTTCATCGATGTTCTCTCCTTGCCGGACTACCGGGCCGGTTCGATGGTGTAGACCGCCAGCGCTTCCCCCCACTCGGCCGGGTCGAGCTGGTTCAGTTTGCGGGCCAGGTCCCCCACCAGGCCGGTGCCCCGGCCGTCGTAGACCTTGAAGATCCCCTCCTGAAAGCCCCGCTCCAGGAGGATCTCCTTCTGCCTGGTGGCGATCAGCTTCACCTTCTCCTGGGAGAGCCGGTTCCTGAAGTCCGGGAGACAGAGCGCCTTCAGGCGGATCGGGCAGTTGTCGGGGGGAAATACCTGGCCGCTGTTGGCCTTGACGAAATTATCCGGATAGAGGGAGTTGGGGAAGAGCAGGGTCACCGAGTTGTCGGCGGCGATGGAGAAGATATAGACGTAGCAGTCGCTGTTGGTCTGGTAGAGGAGCTTCACCTCCTCCCCTTCCCTGAGGACGCTCTTGGTGAGGGCCAGCTTGATCTGGATTCCCTGCTGCTCCTCCGGGTAGACCGGCCTGACCAGCGCCCTCAGCCGCACCCGGTAGAGATTGGGATCGTTCCGGTCCCGCTCCTCGCTGATGATCTGGACCTTCTCGATCTTCCCCCGCACCCGGGCAAAGGTGAACTCCTCGGCCAGCTGGGCGTTGGTCACCAGGGTATGGGAACGGACGAACGACCCGACCGCCTCGTCGATCGCCTTCCGCTTGGCCTCGTTCCTGGCCCGCTCCATCACCTCTTTCGGCGGGTCATACTCGCTCCCCACAGCTTCGGCTGTCGCCTCCACCCAGACCGGGGGCTCCTCTGCCGCAGATGCCCCGGAAGTAGGCCACGCCGCTCCCAGCGCCGACAGGCAGAGAACGGATATGAACAGGACAAGCCCGTTACGCAGCGCCAACATCGTTTCTCCCTCTTTCTCAGTTATCAGTCCGTGGCGTATGCCGCGCCGACGGAGCGGCGTGGTAGCCACCACGGATCCACGTCAGTGACGATGATCCGCCCCGTCCCTCACGGCTTCTTCTTCTCCTCCACCAGCTGCTCCCGCACGAAACGGGCCTGGCGGTCGTCGGGGGAGAGGCGCAGGGCCTCGTCCAGTGCGTGACGGGACGCCTCCCGCTCCCCCCGCTCGTAGGCAAGGATGCCGAGCGCCTTCCAGAGGTTCGCCTCCTGCGGGAAGCGGGCCACCCCGTCCTGCAGGTGACGCATCGCCTTCTCCCCTTCCTGCATCTCCTGGCAGACTAGGGCCAGGTAGTAGTAAATATCGGGCGTCGGCGCGACCTTGAGCGCCTCAGTGAACAGGGTGGCTGCCCGGCCGAAATTCCGCTTGCGGAAGAAGTCGCCTCCCTCCACCAGCAGCTCCGCCTGCCTCCGCTGCCGCTCCTCGGCGGTCAGGTTGCGGTAGGGGTCGACCTGCGGGGCCGCCAGCGCCCCACCGGGAAGCCGGTCGTTATAGAGCTGCTCCACGGTCAGCTGCTCCAGACGGAGATCGTCCAACTGCACGGCTCCGAAGTAGTTCGGTCCGACTTTCTGGGGGGTCGTGGCCGCGATGTTCACCTGGTTGTCGAAGATGTTGTTCCCCTCCAGCCGTCCGGAGAAGGCATCCAGCTCCACACCACGGCCGTTCTGGACGATGGCGGAGCCGGTGACCGTGGCCATGCTCCTGGTCAGGCGGAGCCCCACCTTGTTTCCCGAGATGGTCGCCTCCCTGAGGTCGAGCGCGCCGGGCCCTTCCAGGGAGACCCCGGTGCTGCAGCCGCTGACCGTGATCCGGGCCAGCCTCCCTTCGCCGCCGACGATGGCGATGCCGGTGTCGGCCCCCTGGAGACGGAGGCGCTCCAGCTCCGCCCGTCCGCCGTCGATGGTCACCCCCGACCAGCGCCCTTCGCCGTCGGCCAGGAACGCTATCTCCCCCTCGCCGCCGGCGGCGATCAGCCGCCCCTGCACGCTCAGTCCCTGGCCGGCGGCGAAGCGAAGCCGCGTCTCCGGCGCCAGGGTGAGGGTCACCCCATGGGGGACCGTGACGCTCCCGGTGATGAGGTAACTCCCTTCGAGGAGGCGGTCGCTGGCAATGGCGCCGGCCAGCGGCGTCGGTTCGGCGGCGGTCAGCATGGCGCGCACCGGATCGCTCGGCTCGGCCCCGTTACCCACCAGGTCGACCGAAACGACCCGGTAGTAGTACCCCCGGCCAGGGGCAGCAGACCGGTCGGTGTAGGCGGCACTCTCCACGACCCCCAGCTCCTGGAATCCGGTGAGGGGGGTGTCGCTCCGCAGCACCCGGTACCCCTTCAGGTCGGGGACCTGTTTCAGGGCTTCCCAGGTGAGCTCGATCCGGTCGCTATACCCCTTGGCGCGCAGAGCGGCCACCGGAGGCGGAGGCGTGGTGTCGATGGTCACAAAGCCGCTCACGTCCAGCCACCGGGTTTCGAGCCCCCCCGGCCGGGTCAGGGTGACGGTGAGCGGCATGTCCCGGGTGGTATCGCCGGGAAGCACGGCGTACTCGCCGGCATAGATGCCCGGCGTCATCTCCTTCAGCGGCACCCCTTTGCGGAAACTGCCGATATCGAAGGAGGCCACCAGGCCGGGATCCCCCTGGACCCCCACCTTGATCACCTTTTTCGGGCCGAACGGCCCTTCGACCAGATTGGTCAGCACCTCCCGGATGACCGGCCGGTGTTCCGCCGTTGCCGGTGAACTAGGGGACGGGACCTTCTCCATGAACTTGTTGCAGAGCTCGTTGATCAGCCGGACCTTCTGGATCTCCCGCAAGTTCAGGGCCGTGGAGACCGCCGTCACTACTGCCGCCAGCGGCGAGGTGGGAACCCCTCCCTCGTGGTAGCGGACCGATTCCCGCAGCCGGAACAGCTCCTGGCCTGACCTGGCGTTGACCATCCAGAGCTCGGCCTCCACCCCGAGCCGGGAATAGATGCCGGCATAGATCTTCTGGTAGTCGGTCACCTTGCCGAACAGGAGCCCATC
>CAYSJJ010000010.1:42894-61470 GCA_964431365.1 uncultured Geobacter sp.
TCGACCCCCAACGCCGCTGCCAGCTCGCTGTTGGGCGTTTCCCGTGCCGTCTTCCCCGATCTCTGTTCGAGACGAACCAGTTTCTCGTCGACGACCGGGAGCTTCATATCCTGATACGACGTGGACGAGAAGTGGTTGGCGAAGTTGCGCCGCACCAGGACGTCCAGCCCCGGCTCGTCGGTCTCGTTGGTAAAGGGGAGGATCGCCACCTGACGGGGAAGCTCGTCCTCGGTGATCTCCTTCAGCCCCTGGCCGTACTGTTCGACCTTGATGGTGGGGGCGCAGGCGGTGATCAGCAGGGAGGCTGCCACGATGAGTCGTTTCATGCGGTCAGACAAGATCTCGCCAGAAGCCGTCATGCTGCTGCCATCGTTCACGGCACCACCCTCCCTGCCACCTTGAAGACGAAATCGTAGTTCAGGATATCCTCCCACTGCCACCCCTTGGTGGTGGAACGGGTATCGTCCGGGTCGCCGTACCGTTTGCCCGGGGTGTAGAACCAGTTCAGGATCGCCTCGCCGGAGTGGCGGAGTACGATCCAGTACTTGCCCGGCCGGAACGGTTCCGACTCCGGCGGGAGCGGGAAATCGATCCAGCCGTAGCCCGGCAGCCGCCTGATCCGCTCCAGCGGGATCGGCGCGGTGCGGACGCCGCTGGCAAGGCCGGGCCTGCCCTGGTCATCGGCCACGATGTCCAGGTAGAGCGTGCCGTCGCCGCCGAACTTCTTCATTGCCAGGGAGACGGTGGCGATCCTCAAGGGGCGGTCGACGGTGAACGCCTGGGCATAGACCCCGGCAGAGGTGACGTATTCGGCGGTCTCCTTCTCCAGCACGGCGCTGCCGGTATCGCCGACGGTCCGGTAGAGTTCCACCAGGGTGGGGAACTTCATGTTGCCGAAGAGCACGTCGCCGGCCGGCTTGGGTGGCGCGGGCCTGGCCGCTTCGGGTGGCGGGAGAGGCTTGACCGGCGGTGACGGCTTTATCGGCAGCGGTGGCGGTGACGCCGGTTTGTCCGGCGGCGACCGCTGGGCCGTGCTCACCGGCGGCCGCACCTTCATCGGGTTGCTGGCCAGGTAGCCACGCGGCTCGGCGAGTTCCCCCTTCAGCGACATGTTCACCCGGTCGTCCAGGTAGCGGGCGTCGGTCGTCTCGCTGTAGACCGGGAGAGGTGGCGCAGCTCGCCAGGTATCGACGATCCCCATCACCTGCAGGCCGTGGCTCAGCTTGATATGGCGGGTAGAGGTGAACTGCAGGGACTGCTGCGGATCATAGGAGAGCCACCCCAGATCGGGGTACCAGATTTCCAGCCAGGCATGCCCCCCCTGCCCCATCCCCTGGACCAGGGACGACTGTTTACCCGTGGGGATCTTCCACTTCTCCTTGAGCGTGTACCCTCCCACCACCCGGCCGGGAATCCCTGAGGCCCGCAACAGGGCCAGGGCCAGGTGGGCGTAGTTCTGGCAGTTGCCGTCGCCGCTCTCCAGTGAATAGAGGGCATCGTAGCGGGACGGGTTATAGCCGTAGGTGATGTGGTTGGCCACGTAGCGCATGATCGACGTCACCGCCCCGTATTCGCTGGTGGCGCCCGCCGTGAGCTCCCGGGCCTTGGCCCTGATGGCCGGATCGTCGCTCTGCACCTGCTCGGCCGCCTGGAGATAGAGCCGTTCCCCTTCGGGCACTCCGGGGAGGGGGAAGGGAGCCCGGCTCTCCATGTCCCGCAGCTCGCTCTTCACCCGCACCTCATAGCTCATGGTCATGCGGGCGTCGCGGGCCAGGTTGTGCCAGGTCACCTCCCGAAAACGGTTACCGAAGCGGTCGGTCTCCTCCCGGACGCTGGCCGGTTCCGGCTGGTACTCGACCCGCACCCCGTCGATCTGCTGACTCCGGCTGGCGTTCTCATCCTGGGGCGGCAGGACGAATCGGTAGGTCAGAGATCGCTTCGCTTCGCTGACGCTGAATGTGACCAGCTGGTTGACCCTGATCCGGGCCGACAGGTCGCCGGTCAGGACCAGGGTCTTGGCGAGGCCGGGACCGGCCAGCAGCACAACGACGATCCCGCTTATCAGCGTCCGCCACCACAATCCCATGGCACTCCCCCGGCACGTCTACTTCAGTACGAACGCCACCTTGGCGCCACTGAAGAAGTTCCCCTTCTGGTTGGCGGAGAAGATGGTGACCGCATCGTCGTCGGTTACCTTCAGGTCGGCGGTGCTGGCGGCACCCGACGCCTTGACCACCAGCGGATTTTTGACTCCGCGGGAGGCCAGCGCTGCCTTGGCCTTGTCCACACTGTTGGTGTATTCGCCGCACCCCTGCTCCACCAGCACCTTCTGACTCACCTTGGCCGGGTCGTAGAGGACCTCCCCCTTGGCGGAGAAGATCCGGTTGATGAGGGCCGGCCGGAAGTTCTGCTCGGTGGCGTCGATGATCAGGCCGTCATAGGCGGTGTCGAGCTTGACCGGCTCACCCTTGAAGGCCGGTTTGTCGCTCTTGAGGGCCGTTTTCGCCTTGGAGTCGGCGAACATCTTCTCGTACATGACCGAGGCGAACCCCTTGGGGCCATGGAGTC
The DNA here is from genome assembly GCA_964431365.1 of uncultured Geobacter sp. Taxonomy (GTDB): domain Bacteria; phylum Desulfobacterota; class Desulfuromonadia; order Geobacterales; family DSM-12255; genus Geomobilibacter. The sequence goes on from CAYSJJ010000010.1 coordinate 45,463, forward strand.
CCATCTTGACCATGGCGATGGAGATGTCCTTCTCCTTGTTGTACTCCTGGAACACCACCTGGCTTCCCTTGACAAAACCGGAGACGGCACTGCGGACCACGTCGTACTGGGCCATGCCGTCTTTCACCAGGGTGTCGCCGACCAGGGCGAACCCCTCCAGGTATTCCACCAGGGAACGCTGGGCCATGACCACGGCGGCCCGATTGGCCATCATCTCCCGCTGGGCCGCGGTCCGGTGTTCCGGATTGCCGACCGCCTCGCCGTAGAAGAGGATGGCATCCTGGCTGAAGGCGGCCTCGTCGTTCCTGATGCCGGCCGGACCGCCGGTGACGACCAGGTTCTTTTCGTCGAGCCACTTCTTGGTCTTGGTAAAGGTTTCATCCAACTGGATGGTTTCGGCGTGGACTGATACCACCAGGGCCAGCAGTGCGGCGATGGCGAAGATGATGCGTTTCATGGGCTCCCTCCTCCTCTGCTTTTTGGCTGTGTAGGTACGTGACTCCTGGAACCCGCCTGCGCTCGGTGCGTCCCAGGCCTCACGGATTCACGTGGCTAGTGAATATTGATCTTTTGCCTCAGCATCCGCATCGCCAGCAGTGCCTCGGCGCCGTCCACCGGGTCGTTGATCCGGAAGTCGCCGGAGAGCTCCCCCTCCATGATGTTGCGGGTGGTCATGTTCATCACCGCGTTGTAGAAGGGCGACGTGGTCCGCACATCGGGAAACGGCGATTTGTCCTGGCCGAAGTAGGCGGTGGCCAGCTTGTCGTCGCCGGTCAGCTTGATCAGGATGTCCTCCAGAATGAAGGCCATTTCGCCGCGGGATACCGCATCGGCCGGCTTGAAAAGGTAGGCCCTGGTGGTGTCGTCCGCCTTCGGCTCCATGCCGCGGACCTTCCATTTCAGCAGGGTAAGGACCTCTTCCCTGAAGGGGTGATCCACCATATCGGCCGGCGTGAACTCGACTTTCGGCACCTGCGATGCGGCGGCAATCCGGCCGGCCATCAGCTGGTCCATCTTCAGTTCATCGATCAGGAGCGCCGCCAGGTCGGCCCGGGTGACGGCATCCTTCACGGCGATCTTCTTCCCCACGTCGCCGACGGTGACGCCGGCCATGGCCCGGACGATCCTGTCCACCTTCTTCCACCTCTTGTCGGCCTTCCCGTGCCATTTGCCGTCCCGTTTGGCGTTCAGCACCGCGCCAAAGCTGTCGCGGGCCTTGGCGAACTCCAGTGCCTCCAGGTAGGCGACCCCCATGAAGTAGGTGGCCGCCTCGGTCCCCTGGTAGTAGAGCAGCTTTTGCTCGTCCACCTTCAGCTTGCCCGCATGCTTGTGGGCGTCCTCGGCCTCGTCGAGCCACCCCTTCGGCTTCAGGGCCGTCTGGGTACGGATGCCGGCCAGGTAGTAATCAAAATACTCGTCGGGCAAATCGGCGTACTTCTTCCCCTTTTTCAGGTTTTCCGCCACCCGGTCCGCTTCGGTGGCCCGAAAAGCGGCGTCGGCCTGGACCCTGCTCTTCTCTCCGCCGACGATGGCCAGGCCGTCGTAACCGAGGGCGAACTCCCCGTTGCAGTAGAGGGCGCGGTCGAACTTCTCCCGGGCCACCTCCACCTGCCCTTCTTCCAGTGCCTTCATCCCCATCAGGTAGTGGTGTTGCGGGTTGTCGGTCTCGCCCGTGCACTTCACCACCTTGGGGGCGCAGCCGGAGAGGAGAACTGCCCCGGACAGGACCACTATCGCCAGATGCGTCACCTTATTCATGGGTCACCTCCAGTGGTATTGCGGATGATTAGGGTATTGTTATAAATCAGTTTTAGTGTATCAGATGACCGGCGAAATGAAATTCCACGCCGAAAATTTACCGGTGCGCACCGGAGAACTCTACCCGGCTGCCTCGTGAGGAATCGGGTTAACGAAGATGGGGAGCGGTTCGGAATAAGGGGTTGAATATTTTGAAGATAGACATTAAGATGTGCACACTTTTACGCCATCAACGGATAACTCTTCCCTATCCGGGCAAATCAGCACCATCCAACATAAGGAGCCTCCATGGGCGAATGTGAACTGACGGCGGGCTGTATATTCTTCAATGACAAAATGGCCAACATGCCGTCGATGACCTCGATGATGAAGTCGGTATATTGCCAGTCGGATCCGGACAAGTGCGCCCGTCTCATGATCGTCAAAGCCGTTGGCCGGGAGAAGGTGCCGGCCGACCTCTTCCCGAATCAGGTCGACAAGGCCAAGGAAATCATCAGCAGGGGGTAACGGTCACGCGGGGATTTCTGTCGCGTCAGGAGCGGCGCGAAGGTAGACGGGAATCTCATCGACAAGGATCGTCATTTCTTGTCCCACGGCCTTCAGCATCCCCTCGACCGACTCCTGGTCACTGGCGGCAATCGCCCGCTCCAGGTCCGCCGCTATCCCCCTGAGCCGCGACGCGCCGATATTGGCTGCACACCCCTTCAGCGTATGGGCCTGCCGTAAGGCCAATTGCCGGTCGTTTCCCCGAAGAGACTCCTGAAGAATCTCCACCTGCTGCGGCGCATCCTGCAGGAACGCATCGAGTATGGCGAACAGGATCTCCCTGTCATTTCCAACGCGCTCCAACACCTCCGGGTAGTCGATGGGGGGTGGCAGGTCCGGTCCGGCTTGCACCTCCTCTCCCTCCGGCGGTGGCGGGGAGTGCCGACCGATCGCCTCGGTCAGGTCTGCGCCCCGGATCGGCTTGGTGATGAAGCCATTCATCCCTGCAGCCAGGCAGTTGGTGCTGTACTCCTTATAGGCATGGGCTGTCATGGCTATGATGGGAATTGCTGCCGCACCGCTCTCCATCTCCCTCTTCCTGATCAGTCGCGTCGTCTCGATACCGTCCAACAGCGGCATCTGGATATCCATCAGGACCATGTCGAACGTCCCGTTCTGCAGCAACGCAAGCACCTCTACACCGTCGGCGGCAGTGATGACGGTGTGCCCCATCTTCTGCAGGATGAGCGTGGCTACCTTCTGGTTGACGGGATTGTCTTCCGCCAGAAGAATCCGCAACGAGCCTCCGGCGTGAGTCCCGACACCGCTGACGTCCAGGCGCGGAGCAGGGTCGACTGTCGGCAGGGGACTAAGTCCGAACCGGGCAACGACATGGAAGGTGCTCCCGCCGCCAGGGTTGTTCTCGGCCCAGATCCTCCCGTTCATCATCGAGACGAGGCTCCGGCAGATGGAGAGGCCGAGACCGGTGCCGCCAAACCTCCGCGTGGTCGATCCATCCTCCTGGGTAAATGAGTCGAAAATGAGATCCAGCTTCTCCGGGGCGATACCGATGCCGGTATCCGAAACCGTGAGGTGGAGCCGTACGGCACCATCCTGGTCGCCGGCATCCCTGCCGAGACGCACCACCACTTCTCCCTGGCCCGTGAATTTGACCGCATTGCTGATCAGGTTGCCAAGAATCTGCCGTAACCGGGTCGGGTCGCCCACAAGCATTACCGGCAGGTCGGGATCGAGGTGGACCGTCAGTTCGACCCCCTTTTTGCGGGCAAGGAGGGCGAACGCTTCCGTACTCTCCTCCAGGACTGTCTGCACGTTGAAATCGGTCTCTTCCAGCTCCAGCCGCTCCGCCTCGATCTTGGACAGGTCCAGGATGTCGTTGAGAAGCGCCAGAAGCCCCTCAGAGGCGCCGCTCACGGTCTCCAGGTAGCCGCGCACATCGGAAGGGAGCGACGTCTGGAGGGCAAGCTCGGTCATCCCGATAATGGCGTTCATGGGGGTGCGTATTTCATGGCTCATGTTGGCAAGGAACCGGCTCTTGCAGCGGTTTGCATCCTCGGCGGACTCCTTTGCCTGCTTCAGTTCGGCAACCATCTGGGTGATGACGCGGAGCAGGCGGCGCGTTTCGTCGCACCCCCCTTCCAGCACCTCGTCGGTGTTCCCCCGGGCCACCTGGGCGGCATGCTCCAGCGCCTGCTTGAGAGGGCGGTTGATCCGCCGGGCCACGTACATGGAGAAGACCAGGATTGCCGAGAAGAGAATGGCGGCTGCCGCCAGAATGCTCCGCCTCAGGACGAGCATCTCCGCGTTCAGGTCGTCGATATAGACCCCGCTGCCGATGACCCACTGCCATGGTCGGTACAGGGCAAGACTGGAAATCTTCGCCACGGGCCGATCGTTTCCGGGGCGGGGCCAGAGGTAGCGGTGATACCCCTTGCCGCCGGACAGGACGAGGCGGTTCATCTCCCAGAGAAGGAGATCTGCCGGGCCATCTTTCCCCTCCAGTTCCGGCTGCATCGGATGCATGACAAACCGGTTGTCCAGTCCATGGATCCAGACGTAATCGTTGTTGCCGTACCGTAACGCCCGGAGGGTGTCGATCGCCTGGCGCCGGGCCGTGGCGGGTTCCATCTTCCCGCTCTCAGCCAGGTCGGCATAGTAGGCGACCGTCGAATAGGCTGCGTCCACAATCTGACGGACGGCACTCTTCCGTTCGGCCAGAAGCTTCTCTTCGATGATCGGAAGCAGGTAGAAGACCAGTGCGGCGGTAACCGCTGCGACGCTCACTGCGGAGATGCCGACGATCTTGGTGAAGATCCCCCAGTTTCTGATGAGGATATATCGGTCGATCACGTAATGCCCCGTTTCCGATCAACAACCTGCGGCCAGGCCATATTCGCCCAGAAGGCTGTCCAGCGCCGAGCGGCTCACCGGCTTGACCAGATAGCCGCTGCAGCCACCCTGGTAATAGGCGCCCACCACGTCCCTGGGCGAATCGAGCGCCGTGGTCATGATCACCTTCACCTCTTGCTGTTGAGGGATGCCGGCCCGCTTTTCCTGCGCCCTGATCTCTTTGAGTACCTCCATCCCGTTCAGCTCAGGCATCATGACATCCAGGCAGATGAGCGCGTACGGCCTTTGTTCCGCCTGGGCCATGGCAATTGCACCGAGTGCCTCCTTGCCGTTCACCGCAACGTCGCACTCCCCGTGCGAGGCAAGGAACAGCTGAAGCATCCTGCGGCTGACGAAGTCATCCTCAACAATGAGAAAACGCATTACATCCTCCTCTTCTTGTGGTGTTCCTACGCTGAAAGCTTGAATTGGGCAACCAGCAGGTTCAGTCCCTCTGACAGCCTGGAGAGGTGCTCTGCCGCCCCTGCCGACTCCTGTGCCCCTCTGGAGGTCTCGCCGATGCCGACTGTTATCTGCTGAATGTTGCTGTTTATCTCGTTGGTGGTAGCTGTCTGTTCCTCGGCGGCGGCGGCGATCTGATGTATCTGCATGGTTACCGCGTTGATCTGTGCGAGTATCTCGTCGAGCGCTTCACGTGATCTGGCGGCTTCACTGGTTCCCTGTTCAACCTGCCGCACGCCGTCTTCCATCTCGTTCACCGCCTCCCTGGTCTCTTGCTGAATAGAGAGGATCATCCGGCCAATTTCGTCGGTCGCCCTGGTGGTCCGTTCAGCAAGGGCTCGGACCTCATCGGCGACAACGGCAAAGCCACGACCCTGCTCGCCGGCCCGGGCAGCCTCGATGGCCGCATTCAGGGCGAGCAGGTTGGTTTGATCGGCAATATCCTGGATGGTGCCGACAATGTCGCCGATCTGATCCGAGCGGTTCCCGAGCTTCTCGACCGTACTGGCTGTCGCCATGACCCGCTGGGCAATCTGCGACATGAGACCGATGGAGTGTTCGACAACGGAGGCACCATTCACGGCCACACGGTTTGCCTCCTGCGACCCCCTGGCAACAAGCTGGCAGTTCCGGGCGATCTCGCTGGAGGTGACCGCCATCTGCTCGCCGGCCGTGGCCACGGTTCCGCTCTGACACGCCATCTCTTCCGATCCGGTTGCCATCTGCTGCGAGGTCGCCGTAAGTTGCGCGGCCGCAGAGGCAACCTCGGTGGAGTTCCGGGCGACCCTGCTGATGATGCCGTGCAGCTTGTCCACAAAGGCGTTGAATGCTCCGGCCAGCTCTGCCAGTTCATCCTTCCCGGTTACCTCCAGCCGCTTGGTGAGGTCGCCGTCGCCACTGGCGATGTCACGGAGCATTGCCAGCATTCGGGACAACGGCTTGGTGCAGGAGCGGGAAATGACGACTCCGAAGAGTACGCCACCGATTATGGCCGCCAGTATGACGGTGAGCATGACCGCAAAAGTGCGGTGATACTCTGCGCTGCTCGCCTTGAAAGAGCGGTTGGTCTCCTGCAGATTGTATTCGACAAGCGTCGAGACGAGTTCGCCCGGTTTGGTGTAGAGCGGCGCAACGGAAGACGTTGCGTAGTTCATGGCGGCTGCCTTGTCGGCGGGCGTGCCGGAGCGGGCGGCATGAGCGGCCATCTCCGCAAGTTTGATCCCGCGGGTATAATAGGCCTCGAATCCGTCACTGAACCGCTTCATGAGTTCAGTTTCCCTCTGGTCCGGCTTGGACGTGGAGAACCTTGCCAGCCCCCCCCTGATCTTCTCGGCCCGTTTGGCCATGTCGTCCGTTTTTTCCTTCAGCTTGGCCGGGTCGCTGAGGGCCAGCATATAGACGAGATCCAGCCGGATGTGCAGGAACTGCTTGTCCATTTCCGACAGCATGGCGATGTGCCCCTGCCCTTCGTCCGCCACCTGCAGGCCGTTGTTTGCCCTCTTCAGACCCACGAGCCCTGCGGAGCCGACCGCAACCAGGGCAACCGAAAAGACCGCGATAAGGCAGGTGAGACGGATACCGATACTAAGGCGACTCAACATGTGCGTACGTCCCCCTGTAGAGCACGATCCATACATCGAGACTTAATTAAATTCCACAAAAGATTACCGCTCTCTCATGTGGCGTCAAATCAGAGTTTCTGACACTTTCTGACACTTTCTGACAAAGGGGAGAGCGGTTCGGAATAGTGGGGGAAAGAGGTCAGGCAGGAGGGGGGAGTGTGACGGTGAATGTGGAGCCGGAGCCGGGGATGCTGCGGCAGACGACGCTGCCGCCGTGGATTTCGGCGATCCGCCTGACCAGGCTGAGGCCGAGGCCGGCGCCGGGCACCCCCGGAATCTGCCAGGTGCGGTGGAACCGGTTGAAGATCTTGTCCGTCTGATCCGGAGGGATGCCGATTCCCTGGTCGGAAATCTCAACAAGGATGGAGCCGTTTTCCCGGCACGACGCGGCGAGCACGATCGTCCCCCCATCGGGAGAATATTTCATCGCGTTGTCCAGGAGGTTGGAGAGCATGATCGTGATCAGGGTCGGGTCGCAGCTATACTGAAGGGGCGAACTCTCCAGGACGGTCTCGAAGATGTGGCCCTGTGCCTTCGCCTGGCTCTGCCTGATGGCACTCTGCACGAGCGGGACGATGTCCTGTTCCCGCAGATCCGGACGCCAGCCGCTGGTCGACAGCCGGTCATCGGTGAGACAGCCGTCGATCAGTTCGCTGAGACGCAAGGTAGCGGATCGTATTCGCTCTGCCTGGGTAAGGCAGGGGGATTGCTGCGGCGCCGTGAGGAGGATCAACTGGGCGGCGCCATCGATGATGGAGAGGGGGGTCCGCAGCTCGTGGGAAACCAGGCCAAGGAACTGCCGCTGTTCTCCCAGGGCAATCCTTTCCGCCTCCAGCTCTACCCGGTACCGTTCCGCCTGTTTACGGGCGGTGATGTCGGTGATCGTCACCTGCTTGGAGGCAATCCCTTCGGCATTCCTGATCGGGTTGTTGACGATATGGTACCAGCGACCATCGCGCGGGCTCTGGAACTCCCACTGGACGCTCTCGCCGTTGAAGACGCGCTCGTTGACGCACCAGGGGCAGGGAGATTCGAACCGGTGCAGCGCCTCATGGCAGCATTCACCGGTTGCGTCGTAGCCGATCCGTTCGATCATCTGCCGGTTCATGAATTCGATCCGCCGCTCCCTGGAGCAGATGTACATCAGCCCGTCAAAGGCTTCGACCATGGCCCGGTAGAGTGCCTCCCTCTCGTGGAGTGAGGTTTCGGCACGCTTTCGTTCGGAAATATCCAGGAAGACCGCCTGTACCACGCACTTCTCGGCGATGTTCGTCATCGAACTCCGGATAAGCACCGGAATCCTGCGGCCGCTCCTGCTCAGGATTTCGGCTTCGATGTCGTCGCAGGACTCGGGGACCGTCGTCGCCGCTTCGAACAGCGAGAGGACCTGTTCTTTCGCGTCAGGCGGGTGCAGGGAGGTGAAGTGCTGGCCGATGATCTCGCTGCGCGGCGCGCCGAACAGCACCTCGGCAGCCTGGTTGCAGTTGACCAGAATGCCGGATTCGACATTGACCCAGAATATGGCATCCCGTGCCCCTTCGAAGGTGAGGCGGAACATCTTTTCGACGTCGAGCTGCCGTTCCATGGCCTTCGCATGGTCGGTAATATCGGCGTAGATGGCGATGAACCGCCCCATGGCGATGTGGGCGCTGACGATCACCTGCTTGATACTGCCGTCACTGCAGGTGATGGCTGCCTGCAAAGGTGGGGGGGTCGTGCCGCGAACCAGAGCGGGAATCTTCTCCGCATACCAGTCGCGTATCTCCTTCCGGTTGTCAGGGTCGGGGTAGGCGCGGATAAACCAGTCATCCATCAGCCTGATTTCCGACAACTCATAGCCGAACATGTCGCGGAACGCCTGGTTGACATATTCGCACTCTCCGGCGCGGTTCACCCAGCGGATCCCCGCCGGCATCAGGTCCATGAGTGCCGCAATATCCCGCAACATCGGATCGGTATCGGTTTTGCGGCGATTCATCTCCATGGTTACCTCACCCTGCCGTGCCGACATCTGCCAGGAATGCATACCCGAGGTTGTGACGTGCGCGTATGGGGAGTGCCGATTCGGGGTCAGCCGCCCGCACCTTGGCCCGTAGCCTGCTGATCAGGGTTTCAAGGCGGCGGTCGCCATAGAAATCGTCCGGCTGGTGCAGGGCAGCGAAGATCTCCTGTCGGGATACGCTGTTGCCGGCGCTTGCCAGCAGCGTACCCACGAGAATGCTTTCGTGGGCCGAAAGCGCAATCGTCGTGCCGCGGGGGGTAATGAGACTGGCGCTCTGCCGGTCGAACCGCCAGCCATTTTTCCTGGTTTTGTCGATGGCGAGCCTTCGCGAAAGACTCCGGATGGCGGCATCCAGTTCACGGATGTCCACCGGCTTCACGAAATAGAGGTCGGCGCCGGACGAGAGCCCCAAAATCCTGTCGTCCACCTTGCCGCGTGCGGTCAGCATGATGATGCCGCAATTGCGCTCCTGCTGCCGCAGACGCACGGCAAGGGAAATCCCGTCTTCACCGGGGAGGCCAAGGTCGAGAATGATGATATCGGCGGGAAAATCTGCCAGGGCGTTGTAGAGGAGAGCCCCGTCCGGAACGCTTCGGACGATGTGCCCGAACAGGGCCAGCCCCGTTGCCAGGATATCCCGCAACTCGTTATCATCCTCTACGACCATGAGCCTGAGCGGCGGTGCGACAGCGTTGTCCACCATCTTCATGCGGCGTCCCCCTGGCTGGAGTGACGGGAAAGTCCCGGATCGTACGGCTTGAACCTGCTAGGCCTTCTTGACGAATTCCGATTTCAGCTGCATGGCGCCGATGCCGTCGATCTTGCAGTCGATATCATGGTCGCCATCGATGATACGGATGTTCCTCACCTTGGTGCCGACCTTGACCACCGACGACGACCCTTTTATCTTCAAGTCCTTGATCACCGTAACCGAGTCGCCGTCGTTCAGCACGTTTCCATGGGCATCACGCACCACCCGCTCCTGCGAACCGCTCTCCTCAGCCGCCGCAACGGCCCATTCATGGGCGCATTCCGGGCAGACGTACATGCTCCCGTCTTCGTAGGTATATTCTGAACTGCATTTCGGACATTTGGGCAAGCTGCTCATAGAGTTCGTGACCTCAACACTGCAAATCTGCTGAATTAAATTCCAATTGGCGTACGCAATCTATGAAAACAGCGGATGGTTTGCAAGGGGTATTTATCATCCTCGGAGGGGAACATAAGAAAAGGGGGACACGGCCCGTTGCCATGCCCCCCCATTTCCATGAATACCCCGCTTGGTCAGAACGCCTTGAGCATGATGACCGGCGAGTTGACCGCTACTTCACGGTAACACTGATGATCCCGCGGAAATCGCCTGGCTTGTAGCCAACGGCCTTGTCATCGGGATAGGTGGCCATGATCTCCTTCCGCACCTCTTCGTTCATCGTTGTTGCCTCGCCATGACACTTGAGACAAACCTGATCCATGGTAACAACCTTGTAAAAGCGGCGCGGGTCGCCCGGAAACACGGCGACACCCTGTGGGAGCTTTTTGCTCGCCAGGTGAGCTGCAGTCAGGGATTCAAGCAGCTCACGTTCTTTCGCGTCAGGAGCATTTTGTGGATTGCGGACGTTGAGTGATGTACGTTTAACAGTGACACCAAGCTCATTTTCTATACGGGCTGAAATTGTCGGTGCATCCTTTGCGCAGACGGTAATGGCGCCTGCGGGACCACTCTTCTGCAGGCTGTCAGTAAGCTTTTTCCGCATTTCCTGTCCCAGCTGTCCGATCGCTTTTGAGGCAACGGCTTCTCTGGGATCGGTTTCAGCGGCACTAACCACTGCAAACGAGGTTAGCGCAAGGACAACAAGGGATGCGACGCAGCTTCTGGTCATAAGATGTTCTCCTTTCACGTATCTGAATCAAATCGCTGATTTGTCTTTGGGGCTGCACGGCAGGGTCGATGTTGCGGGACGAAAGTGATCCAATCCTTCAGCTGAATCAACTCACGTATCCTGGGATTCCTTCGCACAAGCGGGCTGAACTACAGCCACCTTTTCTCCGGAGGCGGTGTTTTCTCGTTTCCCCCGCATGCTATCGGAAATAGCCAGCGCCTTCTGACCGACAAGCGCTCGGGCAACCTTCCGGCGGGCGCTTGCGAGTAGCCGCTGGACCGTGCCGCGTGATACCCCCATGCAGACACCCGCTTCCTCCTGGGTCTTGCTCTCACCGTCACACAGATGCAGAGCCTCCACTTCGTCGTGGTCCAGTTGAATGGTTTCCATCTCCTTGAGCGGTGTACCAGCCGGTTTGAATACTGCAGAGTAGCCGGCACGGTGTGGACAAATGCAGTTTCTCGGTTTACGAGGACGCGGCATGGCTAGTGAGAGCACCCATGACTGTGGCCATGTCCGCCGCAAGTATGGCCAGGCACATATTCCGACAGTTCATTTGTTCGAAAGAGCGCGATGTTCTCTGCAATGGTTCCTTCCTGCGCCTGAAAGACCCGCATTCCGGCAGCGTTCAGTTTGTAGAGCGCACCACCACCAATGCCGCCAACCACGACTGCATCGACCTGATGTCCGCCGAGACCAGCTACCGGATTGCAGGCTCCGTGCTGATGGATCCGGCCACTGTTATTGATCGCTGTTACCTCGTTGGTGGTCATATCCACCACGACAAACCCCGGCGCAGACCCAAAATGACCATATACAGGGCTTTCCAACCCTCGATTTTCCAAAACGGGAAAACAGACTTTCATTCATACCTCCTACTCGTAATGTGTATATGCACAAAATAACATTGGAAACCATACGCGTCAACGAGGTTTTGTGCATACGCACATAAACAGTGTGGCGATGACTCAACGAATGTGGACCTACCGGCAAACCGCTATATCGTATTTATGGATACCCGATCAACATGCTCCTTGCTCAAGGGAATCATGCTCGCTACTGATACGAGATGCTCATTGGGCAAGGTTCACCTTGCTCGTTGTAACGCTCGTCCCAGTTCATGCTATTCACCTACGTCACTAGCCACTTATTCCGACAGGAATTTAGACCATCACTCCCCGGTCGAAACCTTCCACAGAGACCACAAGGACCACAGGTAACGACAAAGTGGTTACGGCTTATTGCCGTAACCACTTGTTTAACGAGGTAGTCAGTCTAATACATGGTTCAACATACTATAGTTATTACATTAATCAGTTTGTTAAGATCAGCACTACCCCCAAAACTACCCCCATTATTTCAATGTTACCCGCACAAATTTTCTTAGCTGCCCATGTTGGAAGCGACCAGTTAAGCTGATCACAACGTGTTTACAAAAACTAAAATAACCGTTGCGTTGTTTTAGTTTTTGCGTAAAATCTAAAACAATCAATGGACCTATTTTACTTTCAAGGTGAGGCTACTTCGATGAAAAATTTTCAGTCTGGCCGTTATATTCAGCAAGGACATTATAAAAGTTTTCAGCCAAACCCGATCAACCGTCCGTGGCTACTGGACAATATGGAGCTAATTCAGTTACTTGGCCAGGCTGACCGCGAATTGGGGCGGTTGGATATGTATTCGGACTATATCCCCAACATTGACCTTTTCATCCGGATGCATGTGCTCAAGGAGGCCACTCAATCAAGCAAAATAGAGGGTACGCAGACGAATATGGAAGAGGCGCTTCTGGATAAAGAAGATGTTGCCCTCGACAAACGCGACGACTGGGAAGAGGTACAAAACTATGTGGCGGCCATGAATGAGGCGATTGAGAAATTACAAGCGTTACCCTTTTCGGCACGTTTGATCCGGGAAACGCACAACACTTTGCTACAAGGCGTACGCGGCAAACATAAACAACCGGGCGAGTTCAGGCAAAGCCAAAACTGGATTGGCGGGGCAACGATTAACGATGCAGTTTTTGTCCCTCCTGTCCATACCTCTGTTGATGACTTGATTGGCGACATTGAGCATTTTGTTCATAACGATAGACAATATTTCCCTGAGCTTTTGAAAATTGCCTTGGTGCATTACCAATTTGAAACGATCCACCCCTTTCTTGATGGCAATGGCCGGGTTGGACGATTGCTGATTACGTTGTACTTGGTCAGCAAGGGAATTTTGAAACAGCCTATTTTATATCTGTCAGATTTCTTCGAGCGTAATCGTACTCTATATTACGATAATCTCATGCGGGTGAGAGAAAAAAATGATGTGTTGCAATGGTTCAAGTTTTTTCTGGTAGGCGTAATTGAAACGGCAAAAAGCGGCATAGCAACGTTTGACAATATTCTCAAGCTGCAAAAACAGGTAGAAAGCCAGATTCGGGAACTCGGGAGCAGAGCGGCGAATGCGCAGAAAGTAGTCCACTACTTGTATCAGCGGCCATTGATTGATGCTGCCAAGGTGGGCGCGGTAGCGGAAATATCTCCGGCATCGGCATACAAGCTCATAGCCGATCTGGAACAATTTGAGATACTGAGAGAAATTACCGGTGGTAAGCGAGGGAAACATTACCTGTTTTCCAGCTATGTGCAATTATTCAAATAGCGTCGATATGCCATCCCTTAGCCAAAACAATAACAGGCTGCCACCTAATGGGGACCGGCTCTCTTCACTTGCCGACAATTCCAAATCTATTGATATCGACCAGTACAAACGGCTCGTTTCCGTTGTCTCGCTCGGCAACACTGACCATCAAGGAAGAGGTTGACCGCTATATCCAGCCGTTTACCCGGTACAACAGCCCGGAGCAGGTTTTTACTACATTCAGCTTTCTGCGCCACGAAACGAAGGAATACTTTTTCACCATTCACCTGGACGGTAAGAACCGCATCTGCTGCGTTGACGAAGTATCTGTCGGCTCCCTGAATCAAAGTGTCGTACATCCTCGCGAGGTATTCAAAACGGCATTGCTGTCATCGGCGGCGGCGATCATTTTGCTGCACAACCATCCGACCGGCGACCCGACGCCGAGCCGTGAGGACATCGAAATTACGAGGCGACTGAAGGAGACCGGCGAGATCATCGGCGTACGACTGCTCGATCACATCATCATCGGCGATAGTTATGTATCGTTCGTCAACCGTGGACTGCTCTAAGGATAACAGCGTCAATATCGAACCCCGAAGGAGCGCTGACTTAAATTCAAGCCAGGCTAACTGGTCGTAACCAGAAGCACACACGCGAAGATGACAGGTAACGAGGAGTTTGCCCATCATGTCATACTGCCGATCACGCGGCAGGTTGCCGCTGACTGGGGAGACGTCAGCGATGATGACCGAGCTTCCAACGAATTGGCACTACAACAAGGAGTACGGCTATTCTCGGTCTACAAGAGGGATGGGGTACCCACGATTTGGGTAATCACAGAAGGGGATCGGTCGGTAACGACGGTGTTATTTCCGGAGGAATATTGATCAATAAAAGCGATTACGTCACCAGGAAATTTCATGACATTTCATTTCTAGCAAGCATTATATCTACCATACTAGCTACCATACTTTCGCCACAAAACAAAATAGGTTACAGCCATCAAGCCGTAACCTATTGTTTTTATGGCGGAGAGGTAGGGATTCGAACCCTAGGTACGTTGCCGTACACCTGATTTCGAGTCAATTATATAGCCGTTACACCTCATTGCACCCGCTTACACTACCTGATTTTTGGCACCATATGACCTTTGACAAACCAACATGTTAGATGTATTGTTATTTCATCGTATCTCAAATTATCGCAGCCACTACCAGCATATTTGAGGATACGCTGAAGGATACGCAAACGACCGTATCCTCTAAAGGCGGGGGTGACTTATGGCGAAGCTCGAACGTGGCCCGTTTACAGACAAAGAAATCAGCAACTTAAAACCCCGAAAGACTGAATATTGGGTTAGAGAGGGGAAAGGCTTCTGTGTTCGAGTGTATCCGTCGGGAGAAAAGGCGTGGTACTACATTTACACGTTCGATGGCCGCAAGCGCTACATGCGCCTGGGCGAGGGGGCCTATCCAGAAGTTTCCCTGTCTGGCGCGCGCAAGCTGTTCAACAGTGCCAAGGTGAAAGTGGATAATGGGACAGATCCGCTGGCTGAACAAGACAACGAGAGAATAGCACGCAAACGCACACCCTTTGTTGCTGACTTCATAGACGAATACATCACGCGCTTTGCCAAGGAACACAACCGAGGATGGAAGGAAATAGAGCGAGCCCTGAAATCCGAAATCGCGCCAAAGTGGGGAAAGCGCAAGATAACGGACATAAAGCGCCGAGACCTTGTTGTTATACTCGACGATATAACAGACAGGGGCGCACCCATTATGGCAAACAGAGTACTGGCATACACCCGCAAGATGTTTTCTTATGCCGTCAAACGTGATGCATTGGAAGCAAACCCTTTTATGGGGATGGATCGACCTTCTAAGGAAGAGGGCCGGGAACGGGCACTATCTGTTGATGAGATCAAAACACTATGGGCGAACCTGGACAAAGCCAAGATGAGCGACTGCATTAAACGCGCTTTGAAGCTTATTCTTGTGACCGCGCAACGGCCAGGCGAAGTAATCGGCATCCACTCAAGAGAAATTGCCGTTGAGCAGAAGGAGCAGAAGAACGACCGCGGAAAGGTTACCAGAACGTGGAATGAAACATGGTGGACGATCCCTGCAGAACGCAGCAAAAATAAGCAGGTTCACAGAGTATTTCTTACCCCGCTAGCACTGGAGTTGCTCGGCGACAAAGAAGGATACATTTTCGAATCTCCCGCGAACCCTGGCGTTGATGCAGCCGGGAACCCTCTCCCCCCCAAGCCTTACGAAGTGCGCACCATGACCCACGATATCAAGGCCAATTTGCCGCACACGCCGGAAAGCAAGGTAGAGGACCGGCTGAAGATTGCTCACTTCACCCCCCATGATCTGCGCCGCAGCGCAGCTACATGCATGGCTGAAATGGGGATTCCTGGTGATATACTTGACCGCGTGCAGAACCACATCAGCAAACAAAAGCAGGGCGTAGGCCATATCTATAACCGATACTCCTATGACAAGGAGAAGAGAGCCGCCCTTGAAGCCTGGGGGCGCAAGCTGACGTCGCTCATCACCAGCAGAGACAATTCGAACGTGATAACGATGCAGCGTAAAGGGGCGAGGGGATGAGCCGCAAGCAACAACGGGTATGGGCAACGATCCCACCAGAGCATCAAGATATGTTGAATCAGGCCATGGCCGGCGAAGCTGGCACCAAATCACAAACAAAGCCAGCCTCACCACCAAAAGCAAAGCCGCCAGCAGCC
>CAYSJJ010000010.1:61480-72379 GCA_964431365.1 uncultured Geobacter sp.
TTCACTCAAAGAAAGACCCGTCTTCACGCGGGTGTTCGTCTTTTCTTTGCCTGGCTATCCGCTCAATCCTCGCTTCTGCCGGACACGCGTGACCATCGGGTTGGACGCCAGCGCTTGCAGCCTTGGATGATCCAGTCTTATTGCTTGCCGAGTACGAAACCATTTTTCGAGCTACCGGCGACCCGACCATACCGCTTGCTGTGCTCTGTACCGCTGTTGATGCCGCGGGAAATTCCGAGAGCGTGACATTACCAGCATGGGCGGGGCGATTCTTGGCCCAAGGCTTCGCGCGTTATCTCGACGCCAGGGCATCGGGTGACCGCGCCACGATCCTCGAAGAGTATCTGGGCATTGGATTGGAGGGGGAAGATGATGTTGCCAATTTAACGACGCTCGACCAGATGGCGAACCGTGTAAACTTGTTCCGTTGGTTATTCGGCCTCAAGTCTAGCGAAGCGGTCCACGTGGCCTATTCAATGCACCTTGACCAATGCTTGGGGCTAGGTCTCGCACCTGATAAGGTGGGCATAACAAGGAGCGAAAAGTCATTTAGGGATTTCTACGACCGCCGCCACGCCCGGCAGTATGAGGGGTGGCGGCAAGCCAAAGAGTCGGGCGGAGACATACCGACCGCAGAAGCCAGAGAAGCGGTACTGTCGATGCTACCGTCTGAATTAGCAAGCCGAGTGCAGAGAGAAGCCAAGGCGCTATCATAACCCCCTCCACAAACCGATTAGCCGCACGCAAAGCCGCCCATTTCACAAGGGGCGGCTTTTTTATTAAAAAAATTTACTGTACGCAAGACATATCAACGTACAGTTTTTTCAATCATTTCAGGATGTTGCGCCTTGCACCTCGCGTCGATATGGCATAATGTGAAGACAGATGAACAACACGCTTTTACATGGAGGCAAAAAGATGGCACAGCGATTCATGAGGTCGGCAGAGGTTCGTGGAGCGGTCGGGGTATCATCAACCACCATCTGGAGGATGGAACGGGCGGGCTTGTTTCCAAAGAGGCGGCGCATATCCGCTGGGGCAGTAGGCTGGCTGGCGTCGGAGGTGGTCGAATGGTTGGAGTCGAGGGAAGCGGCATAGGGGGGGCAGGCATGAGACCCGAGACCATTACTATCAGCACCAGCAATATCGACGTGGCCGCCAGTGTCCAGACCGTTACCGGCATCATCCCGGAGATCGTCTATTCGGACGCCGCAGTGATTGCCAGTTTCATGTTCCCGGCGACTCCGGTTGTGCGAGAGGCGCTTGTCGGCTACGAAACTGGTTTGAACCTTGAAGCCAAGAGGCTGTTGGGCGTCCGCAACCAGCTATTCAGGCGACTGAAGGTGGCGCGATGAGCCGAGCCGTCCAGAAGAAACAGAAGCTACCCCCGTTCGTGGCCCTGACTTGGGAGGTGCTGAACTCTGCGGCTTACAAGGAACTGCCGCCATCAGCAGCAAAAGCTCTGCCGTTCTTCTTGGGAAAGGATGGCCGGGCGGTTCGGAAGCAAGGCGGCGATTACACGGGCACCTTCGAGTTTTCCTACGGGGAGGCGGAGGCAATGGGCTTTGCAACCCGGACCTTCGCCAGGGCAATCACCGACCTTGTTGCTCACGGCTTCATAGAGATGGCCGGTTATGGCGGTCTTCGGGGTAACTGCAAGTCGTTCAACCGCTTCCAGTTGTCGGGACGATGGCGAAATTATGGTACAGCCCTCTTTCGGGACGTGCCTCGCTACCCTAACGAGCCGAACAAGAAGGCCGCTTAGATGGTAATTCTAGAATACTCTGTACTTTTGGCATCGGTGGAGATGAGAGAAACCACCCCTACAACTTCACTTTTGGCAGATGGCCGCCGTTCGCCGATGCCAAAAATACCGTTGTAGGCCGTTTCGCCGATGCCAAAAGTACAGGCTGTCATGTTTTCGCCGGGAGAATCGGTGTTCATGCGTGGCCGGCCCATTCCCCGCTCATACTATTCAAACCATATAGATTCTACATAACATAAATCTCATTTATCTTACTTCTTACCTTAAAAGGAGACTGCCGTGGAAAAGGTCCTTATTGCCGAGATCCTAACCAAGAAGCACGGCCGCAAAATCGTGGTGGAGCAGGACAATTGGCGCGGAACACCCATGGGCAATGTCCGCGAGTGGATATATCAGGAGGAGCTTGGCCAGTGGCTTCCCTCCAGGACTGTCGGTCTAAACCTTCCCATATGGCTGTGGGAGGAAATCGTTAAATACTTGCCTGCCATGTTGGGCAAAGAGCCCCAAGCAGTGCAGTGACTAATCAGCCCTTAGCCACCCCAACCCCTGTCAACGACGGGGCACAGCGAGGAGAAACAAGCAATGGTGGGTACCTCACGAAGGATCTTCGACTGGAAGCAGCAGGTAAACGCAACCGCCCAAGAACTACAGGCAGGATCTACCGAGTTCAACGGCACCAAGTATCAAGCCGACTTTCAGCGGGCCGGCTGGCGAGCCTTGCAGGAGTTCAAGGCTGCGAAGCCCCGCCTCGCTGGAGCCGACACGCGACTCTTTGCGGCAGTCGTCCGCGTGATAACGGGCTTCCAGCAGGCCGCATTCTACCGGGAAGCAACAGGGGCGGAGAATGCCCCTGGGCTATTGCTGCACGCTGCGCGGGAATTGATCGCCACCAGCCCCGAACCGCTGGATATGGAACCGCTACGCCACGCAAACCAGCACGTGCGAAGCCAATTCCTCAGCGCAGAACGGTGCAAGTCAGAGCGGTTGCTAACGATCCCAGGGTTTGAGGTGAGGCTGCCAGTTGTAAACCCCTGGAGCCGTGCTATCAACGCGTACGGCACCGAGGCGATAGAAAAGGGTGCCGACCTCGACAAGTTGCTGGAGTACATCAACACGATGCATTATCACGCTGTCGAAATGTTCCTCCTTCGCTTCGCGGCCGACCTGCCCAAAGTTGCGGATGAAGTCCAGGCGGCCAAGGCAATGGCTGCGGCACTCCACCGGCAGGCGTCAGAACGGCAGGCGTAGGAGGTGTCGCATGAATGCCGCAGACGGTAAGGTCACGGCAACGGGCGAAGTGTGCACCATCAAACCAGACTGATATTGGTATAGCACTAAGCAGAGAAATTACGTGGGGGCTTTATGTGAGCCCCCACTTTTATCTTTTGTCGGGAAACTGCAGCGGTATAATTTTTGTTTTGGTAAAAGGTGAAAATACCCCCCAAGCGTTGTCATTTTCTTTACCTTTAATCAATATATAGTATGTTGCAGTCCTTGAATCGAAAACAGCAAGAACAGCATCTTCGTCCTTTACTTCTACGGAGTGAAAACGATTATTATTTATTGATAGATAATATAGATATAACATTACTCCAAACAGCAAAAGCAGAAGTGCTTTGAAAACATAGTTGAGTGATTCAGTTGATAACTTTCTGAAAGAATAATTCATATTCATTTAACTCTTGGCGGGTCCCCGTCAGATAATCTCATAAGTAATTTCTCAGTTCAGAAACTTAAGTGATTCATAAAATTTTCATTAGGGATAACATAGGATGCCTTGTCGGGGGAATTAGTCAGCAAGAGTCCCAAGAAGCGATCCATCCATTATTCACCAAGATTAACACATGTCAATCAACTGAATGCCGTATGACTTCCTTGGTCAGGGGGCCGCACACACATTTGCAGATGTGCCACCCGACATAATACGTCACACGACGAGCAAAATGGGGCCTAGAATCCGTTTTTACAGGCCCAGCCTCACCGACGCCCATTGCAGGGGTGTTTTTTGAATAGACACCGGGCTAGAAAATTTTTCGGGGGGAGGTACTACTTCACAGGAGAGCCCCCCCTGAGATTTCAGGGCCGACAAACGCGGACACTCGCGGGACGGGATGAGACTCTTTTTTACAGTGACCGCCCCGACAGCAGTTTGGTCCGGGGGTACAGGTCGCGGGTAGCGAAGGACGGAAGACGGGCGGCTTTTTGGTGACATCCATGGTGGGTTTTATTTACACCCACAATGGTAACTATTTGAAATATAAGGATTTTATCCCTAGACAAAGAGAAAAACAACAGGTATGATGTCCACATGAAACAAAAAAGGAACAGGGGAGGCGACCATGAAAAAGCAGAAAATGGAGAACGCGGATGTACGGATGGACTTTTGCGATCTGAATGATGATTTGCTATTGATCAGGTTGCTACACACCCAGGCCGAAGCTTTGTCGGCGCAGATGGTGGCGGAGGAAATCGCATTGGAGTTGGAGAGACGACGGACGCAGCAGGCAGCGTAATCGTTGCCAGCATCAACGCTGGGAAGGGCCGGCCCGTGAATGGTGCCGGCCTTTTTCGTTTCCTGTTAAGGGGGCGACTGTGGAAGAGGGCAGGAAGGCCGGAATGGAGGAGGCAGCAGAAAGTCGAACGTCACCGACCGCAGCAAGCCCGGTCCTCTTCCTGGGGTCGGGCTTTTATATTGATGATATCTGGATGATAGCAAAGACGTCAGAGGATACGAGGGAGGATACGGTAGCAACAAAAAAACAAAAGGGTCATAGCGTTAACGCTACAACCCATTGATTTAATGGCGGAGAGGTAGGGATTCGAACCCTAGGTACGTTGCCGTACACCTGATTTCGAGTCAGGCACCATCGACCACTCGGACACCTCTCCGTGAGAAGAGACCGCCATGCAGAAGTAGCTATATACCCTATTACCGGTCTGATTTCAACTGCAACGTTTCGCGCCGCTCTCCGGCACCATTCCGGCAATGATCCCGGCGCCGTTGGGGAGTTCGATGGGAAGCCGCCGCACGTCGCAGGCGCCGGCCCTCTGCAGCATCTCCGTCAGCTCCCCCTGGGAGTAGGACTGGCCGGATGGCGTCCCCAGCAGCATGTTCAGGGAGAAGAGGGCCGGGAAAAGGGGGCCGTCCTTGGGATCGTCGAGGATGAACTCCTGGACGAGGATCACGCCGCCCGGCTCCAGGGCGGCCATGGCCTTCTCCAGGATGATTCCGCAGCCGGCCCGGTCTTCGCTATGCAGGATGTGGGAGAGCCAGGCCACGTCGAAGCGCCCCTCGATCCCCTTGGCGATAAAGTCGCCGTCCGTAAAGGCGATCCGGTCGCTGAGGCCGAAACGGGCAATGGTCTTTTCCGCAAAGGGGCGGGTGGTGGGGAGATCGTAGACTACGACGGTCAGATCCGGATTTCGCTGGCAGAAATGGATGGCGTAGGTCCCCGGACCTCCCCCCAGGTCGAGGAGCCGTTGCCGACCGGTGAGGTCGATCTGCGTGACGATGCGGGGGGCGAGGAGCATGGCCAGGTTGAACATCCCCATCTCGAAGCTTTCCCGGGCTGTTGCGTCGTCCTTGTGGGAAACACGTTCACTGATCGGCCCGCCGCTCCGGACCGACTCGTCGAGCCGTGCCCACCCCGTCATCAGGTGATGGTGATGGCTGATGATGTACCCGAGGTAGTTCGGCGAGGTGCGGGCCAGGAAATCAGCGGCAAACGGTGAAGCAGTGAAGGTCTCCCCACGCTTTTCCAGCAGCCCGAGGGCGGCCAGCGCGTCGAGGAGCATGGCCAGCCCGCGAACCGGGCACGACAGCCGCTCGGCAAGCTCCGGGGCGGCATGGGGCCGCTCGGCCAGGGGGGTGAAAAGGTCCAGCTCCACGCCGGCATGCAGGGCGCAGGCGCTCCAGTAGCCGCCCGACATCTGCAGCAGGTCGGCGGGTGTCCAGCTTCTCTTTTCCATGGCTGCCTCCACTCTCTCGGTTGTCACCCTTTATCCCGCTCGGCCTTTTTCTGCAGGCGGAGCTCCCGGAAGAAGCCGCTCAGGATGCCGGCGCACTCCTCTTCGCGGACACGGGGGGTTACGGTAACGGTATGGTTGAAGCGACGGTCGTTGGTAAGGTCGTACAGGGAGCCGGCCGCACCCGCCTTGGGGTCGAAGCAGCCGAAGACGAGGCGCTCGATCCGGGCCAGGAGGATGGCCCCCATGCACATGGGGCACGGCTCCAGGGTGACGTAAAGGGTCGTGCCGGTGAGGCGCCAGCTCTTGAGCTTTCTGGCGGCCCGACGGATCGCCAGCAGCTCCGCGTGGGCGCACGGGTCGTTCTTCTCCTCCCGCTGGTTGAACCCCCGGGCGATGATGGCACCGTCCTTCACCAGCACCGCGCCGATGGGAACCTCGCGCCGCTCACCCGCCTGGGCGGCCTGCTCCAGCGCCTTCCCCATCCAGTAGGCGTCATCCCGCACGCTCTCTCTTCTCTCCCGTCCCATGGCCGTGCCTTATAGCACAACCGCACGCAACGGACAAGGAGCGAACCGCAGGCTGGCCAGTCGCAGCGGGTGGGCGTCAAACGTTCTCAACGTTCTCACTCTAGTCAACTCTAGACCGTTTTCTGAATTATATAAAAATGTTTTAATAATAATTTCTCAACTTACCAATTTGGCACCCGATAGTAGCGTATATCCCTTCTACATTAAAAGGCATCTATGAAAAGACTTGCACTGCTGCTCATCCCCCTGATTGCCTTCCTGGCTCCCGCATTTTCAGCAGAAACCATCCAGGATCCGACGCCGACCGGCCAGGTAAGCGTTGTCCCTCCCTCCGACACGGAGCGCGGCACAGAAGCATCGCCGAGCCTCCTTCTCACCCATCTGCCCGCACCTGCTCCGGCTCCCGACTTTGCCCCGATTCGCTCACCGGGCGCGGTCAGGCTGCTGCGGGCCGCCGAAAACCGGGCGCCACCAGCCCGATCTCCTGCACCAGACACTGATGCTACCGACCATATTTCACGATCTGCACAAGGAGCGTAGCATGACTGACGAAACAACAGCCGGAACGGCGCAATATCTCACGTTCTTCCTCGATGGCGAGATTTTTGCCCTGAATATCTCGACAGTTCGCGAAGTCCTGGATTTCACCAGTGTCACCAAGGTGCCGCAAGCTCCGGACTACATGCGCGGGGTAATCAACCTGCGCGGCAGGGTTGTACCGGTAATGGACCTACGCAGTGCATTCGGCATGCAAGCTACTGCAGCTACGGTCAACTCCTGCATCATTATCACCGAGATTGTGCACGAAGGTGACCCGATAATCCTCGGCGCCATGGCAGACTCGGTGCAGGAGGTACTTGACCTGGAGCCGGACCAGATCGAACCTCCCCCTCACATCGGCACCCACATCAGAAGCGATTTCATCCTAGGCCTAGGAAAGCATGGCGATCAGTTTGTCATGCTGCTCGACATCAGGAAGGCGTTTTCCGGCCAGGAGTTGGCCCAGGCAGCAAGAACTACTGAAACGTCTCTTGCAGCGGCTTGATAGTGCTATACAACAGGAGGATGCTAATGAACTGGTACTACAACCTGAAAATATCCACGAAACTCTTAACAGGCTTCATCCTGGTCGCGCTGATCGCCGCCGGGATCGGCGCCCTCGGTATCAGCAGCATCCGCACCATCGCTGCTGCCGACACGAAGCTGTACGAAAAGATGACCTTGCCTGCCATTGAAGTTGGTGACATTTCCACCGCCTTCCAGCGGATCAGGGTGAACCTCTTCAACATCGTCTATGCCCAGTCGCCGGAAGATATCAAGAAGTATGAGCAGAGGATTGCCGAACGGCGTGCGGAAATCGGCAAGGCCGTTGAAGCATACGAAAAGACGATCCTGACCGAGGCAGGGAAGAAGGATTTCGCCGAATTCATGGAAACACGCAAACCGATGATCATGTTTATCGAGAAGGTCATTGAACTTGCCAGGGCAAACCGCGATGCCGAAGCGCTCCAATTCATCGCGGCCGACGGGGAAAAGCTGACGCGTCCATACCAGAATGCCATCGAAAAGATGGTGGAGAGCAAGAAGGCCCTGGCAAAGCAGACTGCCGACGAAAACAATGCGATCTCGGGAACAGCGACGAAGATCATGGCCGCAACCATGCTTGTCGGAATAATCCTGGCCATCGCGTTGGGATTCTTCATAGCCCGCATCATCAGCGTCCCCCTCCAGCGGGGCGTTGCCCTGGCCGAAGCCGTGGCCAATCGCGACCTGAACCAGACCATCACCCTTAACCAGCAGGACGAGGTTGGGAAGCTGGCTGCTGCGCTTAATGGCATGGTGGAAAAGCTTAAGGAAATCGTGACCGATGTGAAGTCGGCCGCCGACAATGTTGCTGCTGGCAGCCAGGAACTGTCATCGGGTTCCGAGGAGATGTCCCAGGGTGCGAGCGAACAGGCCGCGGCTGCCGAGGAGGCGTCCTCGTCCATGGAGCAGATGTCCGCCAACATCCGTCAGAATGCCGACAATGCGGTGCAGACAGAGAAGATCGCAGTTACCTCGGCTGAGGATGCCAGGTACGGCGGCAAGGCGGTGGAAGAAACGGTCGACGCCATGAAGGAGATTGCCGGCAAGATCACGATCATTGAGGAAATCGCCCGACAGACAAACCTGCTGGCCCTCAACGCTGCAATCGAGGCGGCCCGGGCCGGTGAACACGGCAAGGGATTCGCCGTTGTTGCCTCGGAAGTGCGAAAACTGGCCGAACGGAGCCAGCATGCAGCTGCCGAGATCAGTGAATTGTCGACGAGCAGCGTAGAAGTTGCGGAGAAGGCCGGACAGCTGCTGAACAAGATGGTCCCGGACATCCAGCGCACAGCGGAACTGGTACAGGAGATAGCGGCCGCGAGCAGGGAGCAGGACACCGGTGCCGAACAGATAAACAAGGCGATACAGCAGCTCGATCAGGTGATCCAGCAGAATGCCTCGGCTTCGGAAGAGATGGCCTCTACTTCCGAGGAACTGGCCTCCCAAGCCGAGCATCTGCAAAGTGCCATAGCGTTCTTCAGAATCGACGACCTCGGCAATACGGCACGCAAGGCGGCCTCATCACCCCGCGACACGGCTGCAGTCAGAACGGGAACGCAAATGACCGGCCGCCTCACGCACGCCAAGGCAAACGGGTACGAGTCCCATGCCATAGCCATGAAAACGGCCGTCAATGCTGGCGGCTGCAACCTCGACCTGGGGGATGACGATTTCGAGCGGATGTAGCTTCATTGCCGCTGCAGTCGGTGCACGATGCCGGTCCGACTGCAGCCTCGCCTCTCCCCCCTCCCCGGCCCGTCTTGTCTCACCCTCTCATCCATACGACACTGACTACTGCTACCTGTGTCATTTTGGCGTCAAGTATGATAGGTATTTACGTAATCGTAAGGCGCACCCTTTCCCACGGAGGTCCCCATGAAGATCCGCAAACAGATTCTCGACTTCGAGTACACCGAGGTGCTGGACGTGAAGACCCGCGAGCTGATCCGAGTCGGCTGCGCCGTGGCGGTCGGCTGCCCCACCTGACTGAAGAAGCACTTCGCGGTCGCGAAGAACGCCGGGGCAACGGAAGCGGAGCTGAAGGAGGCCATGGCCTACGGGATGATAGCCCCTGCCGGCCGGGCCAAGAATTTTGCGGTAAACATGATGGAGGAGCTCGACTGGTAGCATGACGGCAGCGGCCCTGAAAAGCATGCGGAACCGGCTTGTGGGTAACCCCGGCAAGCCGGTCTCCATCAGGCGGAACGTGGTGAACCTCTCGCTCCCGGTCCTCCTCTCGTCGCTCCTGCAGCGGCTTGTCTCCATCGTCGACATCTTCCTGGTCGGCGGCGTGGGGGCGGCCGCCATTGCTGCGGTCGGGCTCGGTCAGCTCTTGATCTTCGTCACCATGACGGTCTTCTGGGGGCTTTCCACCGGCACCACTGTGGTCATCGCCCAGCTCTGGGGAGCCGGACGCCGAAAGGACGCCCGCCATGCCGCCTTTGCCAGCCTCCTCATCTGCCTCCTCATGGCGACCATGGCCACCCTGATCGGCTGCCGCTACGGGGCCGACCTGGCGCTCATGATGGGGGCCAATGGCGAGGTGATGGCCCACGCCGCCGGATATATCCGGCTGGTCTTCCTCTGGTTCGCCTTCACCGCCGGCCTCAACATCCTCTCCGGGATCATGCACGGCATCGGTGACACCCGCACCCCCATGGCCGGCGTGCTCCTGCTGAACATCCTCCACGTGGCCATCGCCTGGCCGCTCATCTACGGCCTCTTCGGCATCCCCCGGCTCGGGGTCATCGGCGCGGCTTACGCCATCAACGTCTCCGAGTGCCTCGCCTTTCTCTACCTGCTTTGGCAGGCGCTTCGGAGGCGCTACCTGACCATAGGCCCTCCCGACCTCTTCCAGGCCCGCCGCATCTGGCAGGTCGGCTATCCGGTTGCCCTGGAGCGGGTCGCCCAGCAGTCGGGGCAGCTCATCTACTCCAAATTCATCATCGGTTTCGGCACCGCGGCCTACGCGGCCCACCAGGTGGGGCTCTCCATCGAGTCCCTCTCCTTCATGCCGGGCGCCGGGATGGGGATCGCCGCCGCCACCCTTATGGGGCAGGCGCTCGGGGCGCGCAAACTGCGCCGGGCGCGGATCAGCCACCGGGAGGCACTCCGGCTGGCGGTCCTGGTGATGGGGCTCATGGCGCTCCTCTTCCTCGCCTTCCCCCACCTCCTCATGGCCCTTTTCACGTCGGACCCGGCGGTCATCGACAAGGGGTGCGTATTCCTTCGCCTGGTAGCCTTTGCCCAGATACCGCTCGCCCTCTCCTTCGTCTACGCCGGCAGCCTGCGGGGGACCGGCGATACCTTCTACGTCTTTATCGTCACCCTCCTCTCCATGTGGGGGGTCCGGGTGCTCCTCGCCTGGGTCGTTTGCGTGCCGCTGCACCTCTCGCTCTACGCGGTCTGGGGGGTCTTCGTGGCCGACTGGTACGTCCGCGCCGGCGCCTTTGCCTGGCGCTACCGCCGCCGCGACCTGCACGCGATAATCCCTTAGCCGGTTGCTGAAAAACAGCCATCTCGCCGCCGTCCTCGCAAGCTACCTTGTGCGGC
>CAYSJJ010000011.1:0-71548 GCA_964431365.1 uncultured Geobacter sp.
GGGGTGGGTCAAAATTGGACGCCGATGGTGGGTCATTTTTCGATGCCGGTTGACATTAAGTTGGTAAAACAATGAATCAATGACCTTCGTGAAATCCTCTTCTTTCCGTCGTTCCTCTTTGGGAATTATTTTTCCCTTCCGGTCAGGCAGGTTACTTGCCTTCATTTCGGGAGTACTAGTGGAATGGGCATTTATCCCATCCTGCAACGGAAACCAGAAACAAGGCAATGTTTCCCCTTCAGTTTTACACCAAGTTCCAAAATCTTCCCTCCGGATTGCAAACTGGGAGAGGTGCCTCTTTACTTCCTCGGTCGGTTCAGGCGGGCATTCTGCAGAATTAAGAAATAATTCGGCAGCAATAAACTGAGGTGTGCGATATTTTGAGCGATTCATTGACGAAAAACTGCTCCCTGCTGTTGAAGGGGATGATCCCTTTTCTACCAGCTTCTGGGCGTTAAAAACGCTGAATTCGTCAATTTCACCTGTTGCTGAAAAGCACGCGGTTGGCCAGATTAGCAATCGAGGGATTGGTGATGTGAAAGGATATGGACGTTTGTAAGCTGCGTGGACCCTCATGATCTGTACAACATCCATGACGGGCCTACTCAATTCTTCAGACCACTTTTCCGCAACTTGCCAGAAAGTAAGATAGGGTACCTGTCCGAGCATCTCCACATCTCCTGAAGCGTCTTGGTGAATGAACGCAGGAAACCGCCCCAGGAAAGGCGGCTACCGTCTGGCCTGACTATCCCGCGTAACTGTTGGCTGCTATCCTTCTGCCCTTTTCAACGGCAACAACTTTGCCCCGCTCTTCAGACCATCCAGGTAGTCCGCCCAGGTCTGCATCATCTTACGGCGCTGAGGAAGCTTCGTTGTTCGGTTGTAAGCCCGACCGTTAGGGTCTTTCACCGCATGAGCAAGTTGGTGTTCAATAATGTCGGGTGGGAACTCCAGAACCTCATCGAGGATCGTTCTTGCTGTTGCCCTGAATCCATGCCATGTCATTTCCCCCTGATATCCCATCCGATGGATCGCCGCAGTAAGTGCCGCCTCGCTCATTGGCCGATGGTACGAACGAGCTCCCGTGAAAACGTAGGGGCTCCGGCCGGTCAATGGCTGTATGGCCTTCAGCACTTCTAATGCCTGGTTGCTCAGGGGGACGCAGTGAACTTCTCCCTTGCGCTTGATCTTCTGCTTTTTGGGGAGCTTCATTTTCTCAACAGGGATGTTCCATTCGGCATTGTCAAAATCAATATCGACCCATTCCATGAACCGCAAATCTCCGGGTCTCTGAAAAATCAAGGGTGCAAGCTGGAGGGCACACTTGACTGTGAAGGTCCCCTTAAAGTCGTCAATCGATCTCAGAAAAGGGGCAAGCTCTTTCGGCTTGGTTATGGCCGGAAAATGTTTCTCGATCGGCTCCCTTTTCATTATGTCATTAGGCTTCAGCCCCTCAAGTGGGCTCCTCTCGATATACTCCGAGGCAACGCAGTAACGGAAAATCATGTTCAGAGCCACGAGCATCCGCCGCGCTGATTCCGGGGCACGCTCTTCTATCCGGTGAAGTACCGGCTTAATATCGGAAAGCTTGATCTCGCTGACCGGCCTCGCCCCCAGCCAAGGGAATATATTTTTCTGCAGGCGTTCCAACGTGGTCTTGGCGTGGCTATCCGACCACTCTTCTATCTTGCCCGAATGCCAGGTGCGTGCAACTACTTCAAAGGAATTTTCGTTTTTGGATACGTCGGCCGCTTTCTGGGCCTTCTTGATCTCGGAGGGGTCTACACCATTGGCGAGAAGCTTACGAGCATCTTCGCGGCGCTGTCGTGCGTCAGCGAGAGTAATTGAAGGGTAAGTACCAAAGGATAAGGTCTTACGTTTGTCGTTATAGCGGTAATCCATTCTCCACAGCTTGCCGCCTGTGGGAGTAATGAGTAGATACAAACCGCCACCGTCAGCCATCTTGAAATCTTTGGCGGTAGGCTTAGCGTTCCTGACCTGAATATCCGATAACCCGATAATCCGCTTAGGCATTGGCGACACCCCCTTTTGACGGTATTCGGCTTGGCGGCATGACGGTATACCCTCAAAGACACCGTCAAAAACATCGGATTTCAGTATATCAAGGTGGACTTTACTGGACAACACAAAAAGAAAAGGCCCTGATTTCTCAGGGCCTTTTGCACTTGCCTGGACGTTACCAGACTTTTTAATGGTGGCGGTGCAGGGACTTGAACCCCGGACACTACGGATATGAGCCGTATGCTCTAACCAGCTGAGCTACACCGCCGAAATCGTTATGTGTGACAAGCCCCGCTACGCGGAGCAAAAAATCTTGTGGGGTGGCTAGTGGGATTCGAACCCACGTATGTACGAGTCACAGTCGTAAGTGTTAACCGCTTCACCATAGCCACCACAAGCGAGGAAGCCCGCTTTATATCCGAATACGCGGGTGATGTCAACAGCAATTTACCATCGGATCAAAAGTGGTGCCCCAACAAGCCTCAACACCCCTGACACGAAGCCGGCGAAACGTGAATTTGTCCCTGCGGACCACATTCACAATTATAATGTGTTAACATTAAGCAGTAAGAGTGATACCATCTGGCAACAGCTACCTACACCACCTCGAGGACGTCATGCTCAGAACCATCTACCTCGCCTCCCCCCTGGGCTTTTCGCCGGAATTTAACGGCTATCGTGAGCGGATCAAACAGCGGCTCGCACTGGCCGGGCTGATTGTGTACGATCCCTGGGACAATGAGAGGACCGACGAATTCTCGACAAAAATCCGTCAGGTTTCAGCCATCGGCATCGGCAGACGGGGGGCCTTCCTGAGACTCGCCCGTGAAATCGGCGAACACAACGAACAGTTAATCGCCTCGGCAGACATGCTTCTGGCCGTGCTGGACAGCATGGAACCTGACAGCGGCACCGCCTCTGAACTCGGTTTTGCATCGGCCCTTGGCAAACGCTGCTTTGGACTGCGCACTGACACGAGGGGGTGCGGGGACTTTGAGGGGGTTCCGGTCAACCTGCAGCTGCTGCGCTTCATCGAAAGGAGTGGTGGCCGCATGTTCAGTTCCATGGACGAACTGGGACAGATCGCGGAACAGTAGCTTTGCCAGCCTGTGATGCGCCAGGCTCAGATCTTCCTCCAGGCGGAGCAGGTTCAGTCCGGGGGTGCTTATCGTGGCTATCCCGAACGTTCGGCCGTTATCCAGTACAGCGAATAGTCCTTGAGTGGCTCTATCCCCCTCTCTCCCGCTAGCACAAGAACAGAGGCAGAGATCGCGGGCATAAGCCGAAGCAGCCGCATATTGACCTTGCCAAGGAATTGGGCCTGGTAAGATCAGACATACTGGAATGACAGGGGACACACGGTTGATAGGCCTATGGGCTAGACTCTTGGCAGTCGATTACGTCTTCGTCTCGATGCCCTGTGGCAAACACCATATGTTTGTAATAACGAGTGATTGAACCGCCCAGAGTGTCTTTTACATCTGCAAGAAGCATAGTGTGTCCGAATGACTCGTTTAGCCAGGACACCGAATATCCGCCGTCTACTGAGTCAATTTTCACTGGCATAGGCTCAAACCCTCCAGCATTTTCCCATCGGTGGAATATACAGATGGCCACAGCCTTTGCAGGGAGTTCGCTCCTAAGCTCTAAGTCTGGGCCACCTTGCCTCATTTTCGCTGGAGTTGCGCATCCAGCAAGCACCAAAGCGATGGGGAGCAATCGGCGTATCAAGGTTGTCTCCTTTGGAAATGGTTCGCTAAACTCTGTCACTCACCTTGGTTTATCCTCTCCAGTATGGCAACAGCTCTCCACCGCTACGCTCTCCGACAAAAAAATTCTATTCCATTTCGTATCAAACAAGCGCACTGCCCAGAGGTTGCACGACCAGCATAAATAAAAAAAGGCTACAGCGACAACGCTGTAACCTTGCGATCTTCTGGCACGCCCGACAGGATTCGAACCTGTGGCCTACGGCTTAGAAGGCCGTTGCTCTATCCAGCTGAGCTACGGGCGCTCAAAATGGTCGGGGAGACAAGATTCGAACTTGCGACCCCCTGCTCCCAAGGCAGGTGCGCTACCAGGCTGCGCTACTCCCCGACGAAAAAAAATATATAGCACACCCCCGGCCGAATGTGCAAGTTCAGAATAGCCTGAACGCCGACGAGGTTATGCCTGGCTCGATGCCAGATACTCCTTGAGGAGCGCAAAGGCCTTCCCGCGATGACTGATCCGGTTCTTCACCGTCAGCGGCAGTTCGGCCATGGTCTTGCCGTATTCCGGGACAAGGAACAGGGGATCGTACCCGAAGCCCCCCTCGCCTGCCGGTTCGGCCAGAATCAGGCCACGCACCTCGCCGGCGAATGTCCGGCAGTCGCCGTTTGGCATACAGAGCGCGATGACGCTCCGAAACGCAGCGGTCCTCTTTTCCGCACCAACCGCTGCCAGTTCGGCAAGGAGCCGGTCGTTGTTGGCCGCGTCGCCTGCCCCTTCCCCGGCAAAACGGGCCGAGTAGACTCCCGGCCTCCCCCCCAGCGCATCCACCACCAGGCCGGAGTCGTCGGCGATTGCCGGCAGACCGCTGGCCAAGGCCGCATGACAGGCCTTCTTGACGGCGTTCTCCTCGAAGGTCTCGCCATCTTCAATCGCGGCACCGATGTCGGGAAAATCGGCCAGCGAACGTATCCGCTCCACCACGCCGTCCAGGAGATGCTCCAGTTCCCGCAGCTTGCCATGGTTCCCCGTCGCCACCAGGAGCTCTTTCATCCGGCCAGTGCCTCCTGCTGGAGGGCAAGGAGCTTTTCGATACCTGCCATTGCCAGCCGTCGCATGGCATCCATCTCCTCAACGGAGAAGGGGGTCGCCTCGGCCGTTCCCTGGACCTCAACGAACCGGCCGGCCGAGGTCATAACGAAATTCATGTCCACATCCGCGGCCGAATCCTCCGGATAATTCAGGTCAAGGAGGACCTCCCCTCCGACGATACCGACACTGACCGCCGCCACCGAGGCCTGCAGCGGTGTTTTGGCCAGCACCCCCTTGGCGAGGAGCCCGGCCACGGCATCGACCAGTGCCACGTAGGCGCCGGTGATGGAGGCGGTACGAGTGCCGCCGTCTGCCTGGATCACGTCGCAATCGATGAGGATGCTCCGTTCGCCGAGGAGCGTCAGGTCGGCCACGGCCCGCAGCGAGCGGCCGATGAGGCGCTGTATCTCGTGGGTCCGCCCCCCCACCTTCCCCCGGGACGATTCACGGGAGGAACGGGTATGGGTTGCGCGGGGGAGCATGGAGTATTCGGCGGTTATCCAGCCCTGCCCTTTCCCCCGCAGGAAAGGAGGAACACTCTCCTCCACGGATGCGGTGCAGATGACCTTGGTATCGCCGAACTCGACGAGGACCGATCCTTCGGCATGTTTGAGGTAATTGCGGGTGATCCGGACGGGCCTCAGGGCCTCCGGTGTGCGGCCATCATTGCGCATGTGTTCTATCCTTGGGTGAGATTTGCCAGCGGCAACTATAGCCCGCGTGCTTGACGGCTGTCAACGATCGGCCAGCACGCGGGGGGGGATATCCTGAGCGTCGAACTCGGCCAGGAATCGATCGGTAAGTATCCTGACTACCCGTCCGATGGATTCCTCGTCCGGTGGAACGGATTCTATCTTGCCGCCGGCCATCATGCCGTGGCCGCCGGCTGCTCCCAACCCCTGAACGAGGCGGCGGCTGATCTCGCCCGCATTCAGATCGAGTCGATTGGTCCGGATGGAGAAGACGATCCCGCCGCAGTAGTGCCCGATGCTGAGCACGGTCTCGATCTGCTCCAGCCGGATGAGGAAGTCGGCCATCTCGGCGACCATCTCGGGGAATATGACCTTCTCCAGACTGACCACCAGGTCGGGTCCGTAGATGGTCACGTTGTTCAGGGCACGCTGAATCGTCCGGTAGTAGTCGATCGGCTGACGGGGATGGGTGATCTGGTAGAGAAGCCGCTTATTGGTGAGCGGGAAGAGGCGGTGGTAGGCGTCCCGGTCGTACTCGTTGGCCTCCCGCCCAAGGTCCTGGGTCTCGGACTTGATGGCATAGAAGAGCGCCGTGGCGAGCTTGGTGGAAATCGGCACCTGCTGGGCGGCCAGGTACTCGTAAAGGATGGTGGCGGTGACGCCGTACTCTTCCCGTACATCCACCCAGCGGCACTGGCGTGTCCGGTCGCGCAACGGGTGGTGGTCGATCACCAGATCCACCCGCGCTTCGGCGGGAACCGCGTTATTGCCGGTTCCCGGCTGGGTGTCGAGCATGCAGACGACCTGATAGTCGGCAAGATCGACCATGCCAAGGGGGGTCAGGGGGATCTGCAGTTCATGGGCCATGGCGATGTTCTCGCTCCGGCCGATGATGCCCGAGAAGGTTACCACCGACTCCTTGTTCAGCTTCATGACGAACAGGTGCCGTAGCGCCAGGGCCGAGGCGAGGCAATCGGGATCAGGGTTGTCGTGGACAACGATGACGATCTTGCCGCGACCGCGCACCCAATCGAGCAGTGTATCGGTAAGCCGCTTGGTCTCCTGCAGACGTTCGCTGAGCGCCGTCGCCATACTGACCGCTGAAGACCCTGAGCCGAGGGCTCAGAGCTTCTTCAGCAGCTCCCTGCCGAACGGAGAGATCTCCCGCAACCGCTGGATGATGGGGGGGAGTTCCCGGATCACCGCATCGATCTCCTCGTCGGTGGTGAACCGTGACAGTGAGAACCGGATCGAGCCGTGGGCACAGGTGAACGGCACCCCCATGGCCCGGAGCACGTGGGACGGCTCCAGCGAGCCGGAGGTGCAGGCGCTCCCGGACGAGGCGCAGATCCCCTTCTCCGACAGGAGGAGCAGAATCGCCTCACCTTCCACGTATTCGAAGGCGATGGAGAGGGTGTTGGGGAGACGCTCGGCTCCGCCGCCATTGATGCGCGCCGCCGGGATCAGCCTGAGCAGTTCGCTCTCCAGACGGTCACGCAGCCCTTTTACACGGGTGTTCTCGTCTTCCAGCCACTGGCCTGCCAGTTCGCACGCCTTGCCCAAAGCGATAATGGAGGCGGTGTTCTCGGTGCCGGCCCGCCGGTTCTTCTCCTGGTGCCCGCCCACCAGCAGGGGGCGGAACGGCACGCCGCGCCGCAGGTAGAGGATGCCGATCCCCTTGGGGGCGTGGAGCTTGTGTCCGGAGAGGGAGAGCATGTCGATGGAGGAACCGGCCATGTTCAGCGGGATCTTCCCTACCGCCTGCACGGCGTCGGTGTGGAAAATCGCCCCCTTTTCCTTGACGATCGCGCCGATCTCCTCAATGGGAAAGACCACCCCGGTCTCGTTGTTGGCGTACATGATGCTGACGATGGCGGTGTCGTCGTCGATGGCACTCTTCAGCTCGTTCAGGTCCAGGCGACCGGCACTGTCCACGTTCAGTTCGGTGACCCGGTAGCCGTGCTTGGTCAGGTTCCGGACCTGGGTGAGGACCGCCGGGTGCTCCACCCGGGTGGTGATGATGTGCCGCCGCCCGGGCAACACCTCCAGGGCCGAGCGGATGGCGGCGTTGTCACTCTCGGTGCCGCAGGCGGTGAAGATGATCTCCGACGGGTCGGCTCCCAGGAGCGCAGCCACACGACCGCGCGCCTCGTCCACCTTCCGCTGCACCTGCCCGCCGAAGTAGTGCATGGAGCTCGGGTTGCCGTACAGTTCCGTGAAATAGGGGCGCATCTCCTCGAAGACCGCCTCGTCCACCTTGGTGGTGGCGTTGTTGTCCAGATAGATCTCTTTCATCCCTGGACCTCCTCGACGGTGATGTCGTCGCTCACCAGTTCACGGAGCTTCTGCTCCACGAACCTGGAGGTGTACCCGGATGAGGAACATCCCGCACAGGCCTTCCTGAAGGCGATCTGCACGTTGGCGCCGGCGATATCGATCAGTTCCAGGTCGCCGCCGTCGGTCCAGAGCTGGGGACGGATCTCGTTTTCCAGAACTTCCTGAATAAGCTGCATCTTCCGCAGGTTGGTCAGCTTTTCCGTCTTCTTGGGCGCATCCTTCTGCTGTTCGCCCAGGACTTCGGCGATCAGCTCCCTGATCTTCGGCAGGCAGCCGCCACAGGCGCCGCCAGCCTTGGTGAAGTGGGTGACCTGTTCGGCCGTGTGCAGCCGGTTCTGGGCGATCACCTTCTTCAGGAAGCCGTCGGTAAGGCCGAAGCACTTGCAGACAATCTCCCCCTCCTGCTCCTGGTCGTGGTCATGCCCGTGACCGTGGGTCGGCACCGGCCCTCCCCGGAACTTGGCGATGGCGACCTCCAGGGCCTCCTGCCCCATGACCGAACAGTGCATCTTCTCTTCGGGAAGCCCGCCGAGAAAATCGGCAATCTCCTTGTTGGTGACCTGCAGCGCCTCGTCCAGGGTCTTCCCCTTGATCATCTCGGTCAACGCCGAAGAAGAGGCGATGGCGCTGCCACAGCCGAAGGTCTGGAATTTGGCGTCGACGATCCGTTCCTTCTGCTCGTCCAGCTTGAGGAAGAGTTTCAAGGCATCGCCGCAGGCGAGGCTCCCCACTTCGCCGACCGCGTCCGCATCGGCTATGTCACCCACGTTGCGCGGGTTGAGAAAATGTTCCTTAACTTTATCGGTATAATCCCACATAGGTCCTCCAGATGTTTTGTTGTGAAGTATAACGCAGCGACGCCAAGAACGCAAAAAGGACTTTATCGCTCCTCTTTATTTTGCGCCCTTCGCGTCTATGCGATCCGGCGGGTCGACACCGCCCGTATGTCCACGGCCGCTACGGTTTAAGAATGAACTCCCGCCCGGCAGTCATGATCTCTTTCAGCCGCGCGTCGGTGGAGGCCTCCCCGTAGAGGCGGACGACCGGCTCGGTCCCGGACTTCCGGAACAGGAGCCAACTGCCGTCGGCAAGGATCAGCTTGGTGCCGTCGATGGTGACCACATTGGCCACCCGGGCACCGGCAACTTCGGCGGGAATCGCCTTCAGCTTGGTCGGGAAGGCCTCTTCGAGCGCGGGCGACAGGGTGATGTTCTCCCGCTTGGTCACGAACCTGCCGACCCGGCCGTAGAGCTCCTCCAGGAGCTGGCTGACCGTCTTCCCTTCCCGGGCCACCATCTCCGCCACCAGGAAGCAGGCGAGAATCCCGTCCTTCTCCGGCACGTGCCCTCTGATACTGAGGCCGGCACTCTCCTCGCCGCCGATGATAATCTTGTCCTGGCTGATCAACTCGCCGATGTACTTGAAGCCGACCGGGGTCTCGAAAACCTCGACGCCGTGGTGCCTGGCAACGGCATCAACGAGGTGGGAGGTGGCCACGCTCCGGGCAACCCCGCCGCTCATACCCCGTACCCTAACCAGGTAATCCAGGAGCAGCGCGATGATATAGTTCGGTTCGATATACGTACCGTCGCTGTCAACAATGCCGAAACGGTCAGCATCGCCGTCGGTGGCGATGCCGAGGCGGATCGCCGGGTCTCCCTTCACCAGCGAGATGAAATCCTGGATGTACTTCTCCGCCGGCTCGGGCGGGAATCCTCCGAAATAGGGATCTCTCCGGTCGTTGATGACCCGGATGTCGACACCGGCTCCCCTGAGCGGCTCATCCAGATAGCCACGGGCAGTACCATAGAGAGGGTTGACCGCCAGGGTGCCAAGGCGGGCAATGGCGGCTAAATCGACCTTGGTGGCCAGATCGGCGAGATAACGCTCACGGGGGTCAATCTCCTCCAGGAGCCCCTGCTTCAAGGCCTCGTCCAGGGCAATCTCCCGGTAGCAGACCTCCCCCAGCATCTCGTTGGCCCGACGCTCGATATCCCCGGTCGTTTCGGGAAGTGCCGGACCGCCCCAGGCGGGTGAAAACTTGACCCCGTTGTACTCGGGGGGATTGTGGCTGGCGGTGAAGTTGATGGCGCCGGCGGCCTGGCGCCGCAGGATCTCGAACGAAATGACCGGTGTGGGGGTGTCGCGTCGGCAGAGAAAGGTCTTGACGCCGGCACCGGCCAGAACCCGTGCCGCCTCTTTGGCAAAGCGCTCACCCATGAAACGGGAGTCGTAGCCGACCACCATCCCCTTATCCCGGTCCGGCCCCGCCATGACGTGATCCGCTATGGCCTGCACGACCACCTTCACGTTGTCGAAGACAAAATCCTCGCACAGAATACCGCGCCACCCGGACGTACCGAATGCAATACGCGCCATGTTCCCTCCCGTAGAGCCGAAATGGGTATCATTGAATCCTGTAACAGTAATATATGGGTCCGGGTCCGTCAAGAAAATCGGGCCCATAACAGCGGGAATTTCCTGTTGACTTTTTTTGGGCGAAGTTGCTAGAGTTGATTTTACGCGAAAAACGGCAATTACCCAATAGGAGGCTTTTTCATGCAGTGTCAAACAGTTCTTCCTGGTACCGAGTGTACGTTCTGGGGCAAGCAGGGGTGTGTATTCTCCGAAGGTTCCTGCCAGGTTGTGGTTGAAAATTGTGAAGGGTGCGAGCGGATCGTCGACGGGACCATCGGCCGCGTCTGCGGTGCCTATCCCGCTCCGGAGAAGAAATGGACCGGCGGTATCTGCAATTTCGCCACCCACGTAAAAGTGGAGATCAAGACCGAGGAAACCAAGATCAACCCTCTCAAGGCTTCCAAGAAGGCCTCCGGCGGTGGCGGCAAGAAGAAGTAGTCAGTTCCCAGAGCAGACTCACAGAAGGGAGGATCGCATCCTCCCTTTTTTTATTCCCCGGAGAGAGACGCCATGCCGTTCGAACTGCTCGCCTGCCCCCGCTGTGGAACTGCGGTCAAGTCGTACCGCAACCCCTTCCCAACCGTGGATATCATCATCGAAATCAACGATCAGATCGTCCTGATCGAACGGAAGAACGAGCCGTTCGGCTGGGCGCTCCCCGGCGGGTTCGTGGACTACGGGGAGTCTCTCGAGGCGGCGGCGTTGCGTGAGGCTAGGGAAGAGACATCGCTGGAGATCGGTACGCTGAGGCTGGTCGGATGTTACTCGGATCCGGCTCGGGACCCCCGGCAGCACAACATATCCACCGTCTTTGCCGCGACCGCCGACGCGTTGCCGGTGGCCGGCGACGATGCGGCCGATGCGAAGCTCTTCTCTCCCCGTCAGCTTCCTATGCCGCTCTGCTTCGACCACGCCAGGATCATCAGGGACTATCTCAGCCTGAAGGAAAGTGGCCTACTCGCCCGCCTGCCCGTCCTCGCTCCCTGATTCCCACCCCCTCTGGCGCATGAATTCCACCACCTTGTCCGGCGGGATCGGCCTGCTGATAAGATACCCCTGGATTTCATCGCACATGGTCTCCTTCAAAAAGGCGTACTGTCCCGCGGTTTCCACACCCTCGGCAATCACCTTCAGGTCGAGACTGTTCCCCATGGCAATGATGGCGGTGGCGATCGCCGCATCGGTCTTGTTCTGAACCACGTCGCGCACGAACGACTTGTCTATCTTCAGCGTGTTCACGGAAAAACGCTTCAATTGGGCAAGCGAGGAGTAGCCGGTGCCGAAATCGTCCACCGAGATGTGCACACCCATGTCGCGCAGATGGGTCAGCACCTGGATGATCGGATCGGGATTCTGCATGATGACCGTCTCGGTGATCTCGAACTCCAGGAAGCAGGGGTCGAGACCGGTCTGTCGCAGGACTCCGACGACCACGTCGAGGAAGTTCCGCTGCTGGAGCTGACAGCCGGAAAGGTTCACTGCGACCCGCAGACGGGGGAGCCCCTGCTGCTCCCAGGCCAGGTGCTGACGACAGGCCTCTTCCATGACCCACTCGCCGATCGGGATGATCAGCCCGGTCTCTTCGGCCAGCGGAATGAATTCGCCAGGGGGAAGAATGCCCAGTTCTGGATGATCCCAGCGCAAAAGCGCTTCCATGGCGGTTATCTGACCGCTGACGAGATCGACCTTTGGCTGGTAATAGAGCATGAACTCGTTCTTTTCCAGCGCCTTGCGCAGGCTGTTTTCCAGGACGAGGCGCCGGTGGGAATCCTCGTCCATGGAGCGGTCGTAGTACTGGAGTACGCTCCCCCCCAGCCCCTTCGCATGGTACATGGCAACATCGGCCTTCTTGATCAGACTGTCCATATCCTCCGAGTCCAGCGGATACATGCTGATGCCGATACTCGCCGTTACGAACAGCTCATGGTCATCGATGGTGTACGGCCGGGCAATGGTGTTGAGAATCTTGTGGGCCACCAGTTCCGCATCTTCCCGATGCTCCAGGTTGCAGAGAACGATCGTGTATTCGTCGCCACCGAAACGGGCCACGGAGTCGATTTCCCTGAGCGAGCCGGAAAGTCTCTTTGCCACCTGGAGGAGCAGCTTGTCTCCTGTCGGGTGTCCGAGTGTGTCGTTGATCACCTTGAAGCGGTCCAGATCGAGGAAAATAAGGGCCGCCAGCTTGTGGTGACGATGGGCGAGAGACATGGCCTGCTTGAGCCGGTC
Source organism: uncultured Geobacter sp. (assembly GCA_964431365.1). Taxonomy (GTDB): domain Bacteria; phylum Desulfobacterota; class Desulfuromonadia; order Geobacterales; family DSM-12255; genus Geomobilibacter. Next base: position 12,498 of record CAYSJJ010000011.1, read on the forward strand.
CAGGAAGAGTATCCGATTGGGAAGCCCGGTCAGGTTGTCGTGGTGGGCAAGGTTGTACAGTCGGGCCTGGGTCATCTTCCGTTCGGTGACATCCCGCCAGATCCCCCAAATGGCCGCTGGGTGTCCGTCACGAAGGCTGCCGGTGAGGCTTCCCTCCACGCTGATCTCCTGGCCGTCTTTTGCCCTAAATATCGCCTCAATGCTGTCAACGGTCCCTCCTGAGCCCACCTTCTCGACACCCTGCCGGTACCTTTCGCGGGATTCCTCGGTCAGAAATGCCGTAAACTCTTTACGAGAAAGCTCGTCGCGGCTGAACTGAACCGCATCCAGCATGGCCCGGTTGGCGAACAGGAGTTGACCGTCGAGACTGACGCAGTGGATGAGATCATTGGCCGTATCCAGGAAGTTGAGGAGCTTTTGTTCACTCTCCCTCGCCAGCGACGTCTCGGCACGAATCACCGACATCAGGAACGTGGCGATGATCGCGGCGGCAGCGTTGAGCAGCCCGACCCAGCAGACCATCAGCACGACATAGAGCAGGTCCTCGTGCAACTGGGTATTGACGAACGGCATCGGGACATAGCCGACCAACGACCGCTTTTCCAGAACGAGAAGCAGGCCGTAAAGCAGGCCCCCCAGGGCACCGGTGAACCATACGTCGCGATACCGTTCCAGCAGGAACGCCGCCTCGATGGTGACGATAAGGTAGACCGGCCAGAACCAGCTGGCGGCGCCGCCACTGAAATGGATGAGCACCGTGACGAACAGGAAGTCGAGCAGAATCTCCAGACGGTCGATGTAGCGGAGATGCCGGATCCGGGCGTAGAAGAAGTGGTAGAGCGAGTTGTAGCACGCCACGACCAGTATGGAGAGGAAGATGAAGAGGATCTGCTGGCGTGAAAGGAAGAAGCCGTAACGGCTGAGGGAAAACGTGCAGCCGGCGAAGAGCCCGTACAGGGAGGTCATGAACAGGAGCAGCCAGCGCATCTTGGCCACCAGCCGGTTTCGCCAGGCCTGCTCGGCCGCCGTATCGAGGGTACTGTCCAAAAGGGTGCCACTGATGTTCCTGGCCAGGAAGTCAACCCACGGCACCTGTTCGCTGTTTCTCGTCATCCACTCCCCGAACGTCCTGCCAGAGGCAGGAATAGATTATGTCACGAACCGCAGTTCCGGAGCCGCCGGCAGGATGCCCAGCTCAGCGGCATCCTGGAAGAAACGTGCGACCCCCTGCCGATGAGCAGGCGTGAGGTCGTAGGAAATGGTCCGCCAGTAGTCCACGAGCTCTTTTCGGTCCATCCAGGTCGATTCTTGACTGTTTTCGGCAATTTCTTCGTATGAACCCAGCGCCCGCTGCTTGGCGGCGAGGAGATCGGCCAGCAGGCACCTGAGTTCGTCACGGTGCTGTTCAACCGCCTCACGCCGAACAATCCAGAGCGCGAAGACGAAGGGGAGACCGGTGGCGGCGTACCAGAGCGCGCCGAGATCGAAACAGTGAACGTCACGCTGCGCCGAAGCCGCCTTGAGAGCAGCGTCGCCAATGAGGAGGCAGGCGGGATAACGATCGAGATCGAGCCCATTGGTCCGCTCAAAGCTGGCCGTTACGCCGTGATACTTTTCAAGCAGGATCCTCAGCAGCACCACCGACGTCTCCGATTCACTCGTCAACCCGATGGTATGGCCAGCAAGCGCCTCGATGGGGAGGCGGGAAAAGAGGAGTACGCTCTTGACCGGACCAATGGCGCTGATGGAAAGGTCAGGGAGGAGGTAGTAGCGCTCGGCCCGGCGCCCGTACTCGATGGACGACGACGGGCAGAGATCGACCTCACCCTGGCGCAGCCTTTCGTTCAACACCGCCGGCACCCCGCGCTCAAGTCGGTAGCGGTCTGTCGGAAACTCCTTCAACAGTTCGTGAAAGATCGGTGTACAGTTGGCATAGGTAATCTGGCCAATGGTCAACATGGGCGCTCCTCCATACAATTCGTCGAATTCTCATCAGGCATAGTCGATGGTTCACATGCAAAACAGCAGGCACAAAAAAAGGGCGAGACAAGTTCTCGCCCTTTTCTTCCTATGAATTCCAGCCTACTCGCTTTCGGCAATCGCCTCGGCGTAGTCTTCCGCAGACAGGAGCAATTTCAACTCTTCCGGGTCCGACATCTCCACCATGATCAGCCAGCCGCTGTCATAGGGATCATCGTTGATCGGCTCAGGGGAGTCGGCCACCTCGCTGTTCACCTCAAGGACGGTACCGCTCACCGGCGCGTAGAGATCGGCAACGGTCTTGCGCGCCTCGATGGAGCCGAAGGAATCGTCCTGCTCCAATTCGTCGCCTACCGAGGGGAGCTCGACCGCGGTGACGATCCCCAGTTCCTCCTGGGCATAGTCGGTGACGCCGATAACCGCCTTCTCCCCCTCGATCCTGATCCAGAGATGCTCTTTGCTGTACTTAAGTTCCTCGGGCAAATCCATAAATCACTCCAGCACAATCCGCTCAAGGAAACTCGTATCGATGTTTCCTTCGATGAAATCCTTGTTGGCCATGATTCGCTTGTGGAACGGGATGGTGGTCTTGATCCCTTCCACGATATACTCGTCCAAAGCCCGTGCCATGCGGCGGATTGCCGCTTCGCGACTCTCGGCATGCACGATCAGCTTGGCGATCAGCGAATCGTAATGTGGAACGACAGTATACCCATCGTATACGAAGGAGTCAACCCGAACACCGAGGCCGCCCGGCGTGTGGTAGGAAGTGATCTTCCCGGGGGAGGGGGTGAACTTGACCGGGTCTTCGGCATTGATCCGGCACTCGATGGCGTGGCCGTTGATCTTCACATCGCTCTGGGCGTAACGGAGCTTCTCCCCAAAGGCCACCCGGATCTGCTCCTGCACGATGTCGATACCGGTGATCATCTCGGTCACCGGGTGCTCCACCTGGACCCGGGTATTCATCTCCATGAAGTAGAAGTTGTTGTCCTTGTCCACCAGGAACTCGATGGTGCCGGCACTGGAGTAGCCGACCGCCTTGGCGGCGCGCACGGCGGCTTCTCCCATGGCTGCCCTGAGTTCCGGCGTGCTGATCACCGACGGCGCCTCCTCGATGATCTTCTGGTGCCGGCGCTGGATGGAGCAGTCGCGCTCACCCAGGTGGATGACGTTGCCGTGCTTGTCGCCGAGGATCTGGATCTCCACGTGCCGCGGACGCTCGCAGTACTTCTCGATGTAGACTTCCGGGTTGCCGAAACCGGACTGGGCCTCGGCCCGGGCCGTGGCAAAGGCGTTGGGGAGCGCTGCCGGCGAGTGGACAATCTTCATACCCCGCCCGCCGCCGCCGGCGGTCGCCTTGATGATGACCGGAAAACCGATCTCCTTGGCGATCTTGACCGCTTCTTCGACGTCCTTTACCCCCTCCTTGGTGCCGGGGAGGATCGGTACGTTTTCCTTGATCACCGCTTGACGGGCGCTGATCTTGTCCCCCATGACCTTCATGCTGTACGATGAGGGGCCGATGAAGGTAATGCCGCACTGCTCGCAGATCTCGGCGAACCGGGCGTTCTCGGAGAGAAAGCCGTAGCCGGGGTGAATCGCCTCGCTATCGGTCAGCTCGGCGGCACTGATGATGGCGTTGATATTGAGGTAGCTCAAAAGGCTGGGAGGCGGACCGATGCAGACGCTCTCGTCCGCCAGCTTCACGTGGAGCGAGTCCTTGTCGGCGGTGGAGTAAACCGCCACGGTCTTGATGCCGAGCTCCTTGCAGGCCCGGATGACGCGCATGGCAATCTCGCCCCGGTTGGCGATGAGCACTTTATGGAACATGAATGTCTCCTGTAAGAAAAGGCACAAAGCACAAGGCACGAGCCACAAGATGAGTGTACGACTCTATCCTGCGTGCGCCTCTGCCTTGCGCCCGGATTAAAGCTTCTCGACTATGAAGAGCGGGTCGCCGAACTCGACCGGCTGTGCGTTCTCCTTGCAGATCTTGACGATCTTGCAGCGGAACTCGGCCTCGATTTCGTTCATCAGCTTCATCGCCTCGACGATGCAGAAAACCTGACCCTTTTCAACGACCTGGCCGACCTCCACGTACGGAGCGGCGTCCGGTGCCGGCGCGCGGTAAAACGTGCCGACGATCGGGGAGGTGATCTTGTCGCCTGCCGGCTCGGCATCGACGGCCGCGGCCGGAGCGGCGGCAGGTGCGGCTGCCACCGGTGCCGGAGCCTGGGGAGCGTAGACCGGCGCAGGCGCGGCAAGATGAACTACCTGCTGGGTGCCGCGCTTGATGCTGATCTTTTCCTCCTGGGTCTCGATCTCGAACTCGGTGATGTCGCTGGCGGTCACTATCGTAATAAGCTGCTTCAGGTCCTTGATATCCATCGATGTCTCCTTTGATGATTGTGTTGTACTGCAGTATGGCTAAACGCATCGAAAAAGGCCCTGCCGGAGCCCCTCAAACGATGCGCAGTCCCTTTGCTACCCCGGTGAGGAGCCGGCAGCCGTCGCCGGTCACCACCACCGTATCCTCGATCCTGACGCCACCGAAGCCCGGGATATAGATACCCGGTTCGATGGTAAAGACCATCCCCTCTTCCGCCACCTGCTCGTTCCGGAAAGAGACAACCGGCTTTTCGTGCACCTCCAAACCGACGCCGTGTCCCAGGCCGTGGCCGAAGTACTGGCCGAATCCCTTTTCCTCGATGTAGCCGCGGGCAATCCGGTCCAAGTCCCGACAGGGGATCCCCGGTCGAACCGCGGCAATGGCCCGATCGTGGGCCTCTTTTACCACCTGGTATATCTCAGTCTGGCGGGCATCGACCTCCCCGACGGCCACCGTAACCGTTTCGTCCGAGCAGTAACCGCGGTACCGGGCACCGAAGTCGAAGGTGACCAGTTCCCCTGTTGCCAGCGCCTTTTCCGAGGCCCGGCCATGGGGTAGCGCCCCCCGTTCTCCCGATGCGACAATGAAGTCGAACGACCGGTCGTCGGCGCCACGCCGACGCATGGCCATCTCCAGGGCCAGGGCCAGATCCTGCTCCACCGCGCCGGGCCGGACCAGGGGAAGGATCTCCTCGAAGGCTGCCGAGGCGATTGCTGCGCACTCAGCCAGGATCTCCAGCTCCCCGGGCTCCTTTACGAGCCGCAGGCCGTTCAGTTCCGCCTCCAGCGGCACCAGCTCGGTAGCGGTCGTGGCAGCGACAAGCGCACGATGAAAGGCCACCGACGTCTGCTCCGCCTCGATCCCCACCCTCGCCAGCGACGCCTCGGCAAACAGTGCCGCGATCCCCTCCACCTTGGTCCGATATTCACTAATCCGGCAGTGGGGGGCCTCCTGGCCGGCCTGGGTCGTGTACCGGGAATCGGTCAGGAACCAGCCACCGTCCCTAGCGACCACCAACACCCCGTCGCTGCCGGTAAATCCGGCGAGGTAACGGATATTGGGGAGGCCGGTAAACATCAGAGCATCCAGCCCGAGCGCGTCGAGGAGTCGGACGGCCTTCAGGATTCTGCTATGTAGCATATATTCCTTCTTCAGCACAATGCTTTTTCATCACCACTAAAACCCGGGCAAGGAGGCAGCCGAATATCCCTTACCGCTGTGGAGGCAAGCCCGGCAGGCGATCTTTAGCGAGAGTAAAATCATTCTTTTTTCAACCCGTACTTCTTGATCTTGCGATACATGGTGGCCATGTTGATCCCCGCATCCCGGGCCGCGGACTCCACGTTCCAGCCGTGTCTGGTGAGGAGGCCGCGCAGGTACTCGCTCTCGAAACGGGACATGACCGCCGCAAAGTCGCCGTTGCCCGAGATCTCGGTCAGCGGGCCGAGTGTCTCCCCTTCCGGAAGATCGACAAACTGAGAGAGCACTTCGAGGCTGATGTAGTCGTCGCTCTCCATGGCCATGCATGCCTCGATCACGTTCTTCAGTTCGCGGATATTCCCGGGCCACCCGTAGGCGGAGGCTACGGCCAGGGCGTCCGGAGCGAGTCCTTTCACCCGGGTGGCGAACTTGTCGTTCTGCTCCCGGATGAAGTGTGCGGCCAGGAGCGGGATATCGGCCTGCCGCTCCCGCAGGGGGGGGAGATGGATATTCACCACGTTGAGGCGGTAGTAGAGGTCTTCCCTAAATTCGCCGCTCTTTACCGCCCCCTTCAGGTCTGAATTGGTGGCCGAGAGGACCCGGACATCCACCTTGGTGGGGGTCGTGTCGCCGATCCGGAGGAACTCCTGCTCCTGGAGAAAGCGAAGCAGGGTCTTCTGCACGTTCATGGGGAGGTTCCCCACCTCGTCCAGGAACAGGGTGCCACCGTCGGCCGCCTCCAGAAGCCCCTGACGGTTCTCCTTGGCGCCGGTGAAGGCCCCCTTCCGGTAGCCGAAGAGCTCGCTCTCCAGGATCGACTCGGGAAGGGCGCCGCAGTTGATGGCCACGAACCGCTTCTGTTTACGGGGCGAATTGTAGTGGATCGCCTGGGCGATCAGCTCCTTGCCGGTTCCTGATTCGCCGGTGATCAGCACCGAGGTGTCGCGGATCGCCACCTTCTCCACCCGCTCCAGTACCTGCCTGAGCCCGCCCGACGCACCGATGATGTTGTCGAAGGTGAACTTGCCGGCCAGTTCCGCCTTCAGTTCACGGTTCTCCTCCAGGAGCTCGGTCTGGGTCAGGGCGTTCTTTACCCGGTAGAGCAACTCCTCGGGCTCGAACGGCTTGGTCAGCATGTCGTACGCCCCGCGGCGCAAGGCCTGGATCGACATTTCAACGGTGGCATAGGCGGTAACCATGATGACCGGCACAGTGGCATCCTTTGCCTTGATCCGCTGGAGGACTTCAAGACCGTCCATGCCGGGCATCTTGATGTCGGTTACCACAAGGTCCCAGTCGCCGGGCTTGAACCCCTCGACTGCGTCGAAGGAGCGGGTGAAGGCCTTCACGCTGTAGCCGCTGTCGAGGAGGATCGCCTCCATCATCCGGCAGAGCCCCTCTTCGTTATCGATCAGGAGAATGCGCTTTTTCTCGGACACGCTGTACCTGTTTGGGAAAGGAGATTCGCGGGGGGACGACAGCCCACCGACCGGTGCACAAGCATCTCTAAGGGTAAATCATACACGTGTCAAGGGAGAATACCATGGTCCGGATCAGATGAGCCCGTCCGGCTCCACCGGCAGGCGCACCGTCACCGTGGTCCCCTCCCCGATGGTGCTGTCGATGACGATGCGGCCATGGTGCTGCTCCACGATCTGCTTGGTGATGGCGAGACCGAGACCGGTCCCCTTGGCCTTGGTGGTGAAAAACGGCTCAAAGATCTTTTCCAGGTTTTCCTGGGGGATTCCGTTCCCGTTGTCCCTGAAGGTCATGACCACATCGCCGCCGTCCAGACCGGTGGCTACGGTCAGTGAGCCGCCGTCATGCATGGCTGCGCCGGCGTTCAGGATCAGGTTGATGGCGACCTGACGCATCAGGTCGCCGTCCAGCATGACATGCGGCAGGTCGCGGGCAAACTCCTTGACCACCGTGACATTGTGCATGTCCGTATGGTTGGCGGCGAAGTCGACGATCTGATCGAGGAGGGCGTTCAGATCGGTCTCCTCACGGGTCGGCTTGGGTGTCCGGGCGTAATTCAGCAGATCCTGAACGATTTTCTTGCAGCGCTTGCTCTCTCGTTTGATCTCGTGGATGTACCGGTAGTTCGGATCGCCTTCGTCCAGCTTCCCCTCCAGATAGGCGGCATAGCCGAGGATCACGCCGAGGGGGTTGTTGATCTCGTGGGCTACTCCCGACGAGAGGACTCCCAGGGACGCCATCTTCCCCTGCTGGGCAAGGGTTGCCTCCATCTCCTGGTTGTGCTTGATGATGGAGGTCATCCGGTTGAAGGCGGTGGCCAGCTCTCCCAGTTCGTCGCCGGTCTCCACCTCCATCCGTTCGTCCAACCGCCCCCGCTTCACCTTGCGGATGATGTCGATCATATGGTTGATCGGGTCCGTCAGGACCTTGGAGGCCAGGACCACCATCCCCAGGGCGACGATGGAGCAGACCGCGGTCAGGATCATCATCCAGACCAGGATCCGGGAGGTGATCTTGTTGGCCTCGTGGTAGAACTCCTCCTCGTAGGAGCCGACTGCCACGATCCAGTCCCAGGGGGGGAAATATTCATAGCGGACGATCTTCATCCGCGGGTGCGGATCCCCCACGTTCTTCCACGGATAGCGGATCCAGCCGCTCTTCTTCTCGCACATCTCCCGGATGAAGGGGCGGCCGTCGGTGTCCCTGGCATCATAGAAGTTCTTCCCCTCGCCGGTGGGATGCACCGTGAAGGTCCCTTTCCGGTCCATGCAGAAGATGTAGCCGGTGGTCCCCACCTTCTTGTTCTTGATCTTCTCCTGGAGGGCGGCAAAGGAGCGACGTTCGAACTCCACGCTTTCGTAGGTCTCTTCCAGGTAGCCGCCGGCGGCGATGATCCAGTCCAGTTCCTTGAAGTAACGGTAGGCAACCACCTTGTTGCGGGGGGTGGGATCTCCCAGGACGGCGTTGCGCCAGGGATAGATGATGAACAGAACCTCGCCCGGGCGCGACTTCAGGGCGTTCTTGCACATCTCCCGGATGAAGTAGCGGCCGTTCTCGTCCTTCTCGTTGTAGACGTTTTCCCCTTCCCGGGCGATATGCACCTTCAGGTCGCCCCGGCTGGTCATGGCATAGATGTAGCCGGTCTCGCCGACGTTCACCTTCTTGAGCGCCTTGCGCGCCTCGTCGACGGCGGTCTGCATGCTGATCTGGCCGCTGACCGTCTGCCGGTACTCGGTCTCCACGATATTGTAGGAGAGGTTGGCCAGGGTGGCCAGCTCCTGCCTGAAACTCCGCTCCTTGTCCTGCTTGTAGACCTGGAACTGCTGGTAATGGGAATTGAGCAGGTCGGTGGTGAACGAGGCCATATGGTCCAGGTCGTCCTTGCTCGTCTGGGTGATGCCCCGGTAGGCCTGCTGCGTTGCGATATAGCCGGTAACCCCGCCGACGATGAAAATCGGGATCGTCACCAGAGGCAGGACCAATACCACCATCTTCCAACGGAGTTTCAGGTTGTTGATGACGGAAAAGAGATAACGGTGCAAGGAGGCGCTCCCGGTCGATGACTGTATACAAAAAAAATCTTATACACTATCGGCTGTTAAGAACAAACAAGTATCGTGCGCTTCTTTGCAAAAGAAGCGAGCCGTGATAAAAGATGCTCAAGGAATCATCACTGCCTATCCGAAGGAGTCGCTTCACATGTACGTTGAATGGATTCGCCCGCTTGCCGTTGCCCTCTTATTCCTCCTTACCGCCACAGCCTCGCTGGCGGGAGCCGACGAAAAGAACCCCCTGTGGCGCAAACGGAGCGGTTCTGCCGCACCGGTCACAAAAGAGGAAAAACTGGCCATAGAGTTGATCGCAAGGCGGGAACAGGTGCTGAAACGTGATCGCTACACGGTCCAGCTCGACGGCGAGCGCGGGGAGTACGCCCAGGTCTCGGTTCGTCTTGTTGGCGGAGAGGGGGAGGTGGACATTATCAGCCGTTTTCTCGTCAAGGAGGGGAAGGTCGCGGCTTACGCCGACCCGATATATGAGCAGGCCCCGAAAAAAATCGACCCGCGCCGCAGGGAGAATGCCCTGCGGGTGGCCCACCAGACGAAAGCGGGAGATGCGCCGAGCCGGCCGGTTATTTACAACGGGTTCACGTACACCGCAGTCGTCGATGACTGCATGGCCGTCGTCACGGAGAAGGACACCGAGCGCGAGGTGGTTGGAACCTACGAATTCGATCTCTGCAAATGACCGTTAGTGCCCTGTTCGGTCAGTTCGCTGACCGAACAGGGCATTATCACCCCAGGTATTCCAGCATCGCCTCGTGGATAAGTCCGTTGCTGGCGACGATCCGGTGATCGTAGACAGAATGCGGCTCTCCGTGGTGATTGGTCACCCTCCCCCCCGCCTCGACCACCATCAGCTCTCCGGCCGCCATGTCCCACGGCTTCAGCTTGCACTCCCAGTACCCGTCCAGGCGTCCGGCAGCCACATATGCCAGATCGAGAGCAGCCGCCCCGGCACGCCGTATCCCCCGGGCAGCCAGCTGGAACCTGCAGAAATGATCCAGATTGTTCTCGTTGTCGCAGGTCCCGTCATAGGGAAAACCGGTGGCCAGCAGGCAGTGCCGCAGCGGCTGCCGCCGTGACACGGCCAGGCGTTCCCCGTTCAGCCAGGCCCCCTCCCCTTTCACCGCCGTGAACATCTCATCCAGCATCGGCTGGAAAACCACCCCCGCCTTGACCTCACCGTCAATCTCCAGGGCGATGGAGACCGCAAACCAGGGAAACCCATGGGCATAATTGGTGGTTCCGTCCAGCGGGTCGATGATCCAGCGGTGGGAGGCCCGAAGTTCGCCGTAATCGTTCTCCTCGGCCAGGATATCGTGGTCCGGGAAGCGGGACCTGAGAACGGAGACGATCAGCTCTTCACAGGCCCGGTCCACCTCCGTCACCAGGTCTGTTTCGCCTTTGAACCGGATGTCGAGATCGCTCCAGAGACGGCGGCGCTGAAGATCGCCAGCCGATCTGGCGGCATCGACTGCTGCTTCGAGAAAGTTGTGCATGGTCCTACCCGCAAGGTCAGATATGGTGCGACGTATCTTTGCACAAATTATCAACAGGGTAAACAGCGGATTCCGCGGGAATCGAAGCGGGGGAACGGGAGGATCATCAGTCGGCGGGAGGGATAGCGACGGAAAAGGTGGTCCCTTCGCCGGCAATGCTCGACACGGAGACCTCGCCGCCAAGCGTTTCCAGAAGTTTGTACGTTATGAAGAGACCAAGCCCGGTTCCTTCGCCGGCGGACTTGGTGGTGTAGAACGGCTCGAAAATCAGTGGAAGACGGTCGGCCGGGATACCGCAACCGGTGTCGGCCACCGTGAAAGTCGGCCGCAGATCAGGGGCGACGAACGTTTTCAGGTGGAGGGTCCCGCCGTCGGGCATGGCCTGCAGGGCGTTCATGATCAGATTGATGAGGACCTGCTTCAGCGCATTGCTCTCCGCTGCCACCGACGACAGCGTGAAATCGAGTTCCTCCACGACCGCCACCGAGCGTTTGCGGGCCTCGTAATGCAAGAGAGCCATGACGTCGCGGACCACCTGGTTCAAATCGCAATCGCCCGCCGGCCGCTCGTCCCGGCGGACAAAGGTCAGAACGCCACGCACCAGACTGGAGAGGCGATGCGCTTCTTCGCCGATCCGTTCCACCATCTCCCGGGTAAAGGGGGAGAGTTCGTCCTCCCGGAGGATCAGTTGGGCGGCCGAGGCGATGACAGAGAGGGGGGTATTCAGTTCGTGGACGATGCCGGCGGAGATGCGTCCCAACTCGGCCAGTCGCTCGCTCGACGCGAGTTGCTCGAGTACGCTGGAATCGAGATGGGTCCGTTCGCTGCTCAGGTTGTGGATTGGGTAGGTCATTGCCGCTCCGGCGCCACGGAATTCTGCTCAACAGATTTAAGGCATAAGATGTGCCAAATTACAGCACTAACGGATGATGCCCGTTTATCGGCAACTTGCCGCTGCCGTCTGCGCAAGGGGAGTCAGCGGCGCCGGGAAAATGCCTAAAACAAGATCAGCCGTGCATATTTTTGCAGCAAAAAAAGAGGCCGCTCCGAAGAACGGCCTCTTCCCCTGCGCAGAGCAACCCCCTGTCAGTTGTAGGCGCTCTCCGAATGCTGGGTCTGGTCGAGGCCCATGATTTCGTCTTCCTTCTCCACCCGCAGACCGATGGTCTTGTCGAGGATGAAGGCGAGGATCAGGGTGACGATGACGGCGTAGGCACCGGCTGCACCGACGGCGATGAGCTGGGTCACGAACTGCTTCACGTCACCGGCCAACAGCCCCTTGGCGCCGACGGTGGCGAAGACGCCGGTCAGGATCGCGCCGAAGGTCCCGCCGATCCCGTGGACGCCGAAGGCATCGAGGGAGTCGTCATACTTCAGCTTGGCCTTCATGAGAACGCCGAGGTAACAGACGACACCGGCGGCGAGTCCCATGATGATGGCGGCGCCGGGCTGGACAAAGCCGGCCGCCGGAGTGATGACGACCAGGCCGGCCACGACGCCTGAACCGAAGCCTAGCGCCGAGGGCTTGCCGGAGTGGATCCACTCGGCGACCATCCAGGAGAGACCGCCGGCTGCCGGGGCGATGGTGGTGGTGGCGAAGGCGAGACCGGCGAGACCTCCGGCCGCGTCGGAGCAGTTCACGCCGACAATTGCCGAGCCGGCGTTGAAGCCGAACCAGCCGAACCAGAGCATCCCTACCCCCAGCATGGTCAGTGGCAGGCTGTGGGGAGCCATCCGCTCCTGCGGGAAGCCGTGCCGTTTGCCGAGGAACGCCAGGAAGGCCAGGGCGGAGATACCGGAAGAGAGGTGAACGACGGTGCCGCCGGCAAAATCCAGCGCCCCTTTCTTGAAGAGCCAGCCGTCGGTCATCCAGACCCAGTGGGCCAGCGGATCATAGACCAGGGTGGTCCAGAGGAGGACGAAGATGCAGTAGGCGGAGAACTTCACCCGCTCGGCCATGGCACCGGAGATGAGGGCCACGGTGATCATGGCGAACATCGCCTGGTACATGGCGAAGACGTATTCGGGGATGGCGCCCGGCTCGGTCGTGACGTTCTGGAACAGGGCGTATATCGGGGCACCGTCCTTGAAGGAGATCAGGCCGTTCAGGAGCACTTTGCTGAAGTTGCCGATGAGGCCGCCGCCGGCGTCGGGGCCGAACGAGAGCGAGTAGCCGATGACCGCCCACTGCACCCCGACGATCCCCATGGCCACGAAGGAGTGCATCATGGTGGAGAGGACGTTCTTCTGCCGGACCATGCCGCCGTAGAAGAAGGCGAGGCCCGGAATCATGAAGAGGACCAGGGCGCTGGAGACCAGCATCCAGGCGGTATCGCCGGTATTGAGCACCGGATCGACGTTCTTCGGCTTGGCTGCTTCTGTCGGTGCGGCCGCAGGCGCCGCTGCAGGTGCAGCCTCCGCCTTCTTGGCGGAAGAAACGGCGGCCTGGGCCGAAGCTGCCGGCGCAGGGGCCTTGACCTCTTCCGCAGACACCGCCAGTGGTGCGAGTAGCAGTGCCGAAGCCATGAGCAGCTTGACAAGTGAGACTTTGTATTTCATGACCAACCTCCGTAAAAATCTGGCTCTATGTTATCTTCAGGGTTCACGGCCGAAAAATCGGATACCTATACCAAAACTATATCGCATCGTCCCCTTTTTCACCGGTCCGGATTCTCAGCGCCTCCTCCAGCGGGATGATGAAAATCTTGCCGTCGCCGATGCGCCCGGTCTTGGCGGTGGACTCGATGGTTTCGACCACCTTGGTCACCAGCTCGTCGGCCACGGCAATCTCCAGCTTGACCTTGGGGATGAAATCCACCACGTATTCCGCGCCGCGGTACAGCTCGGTATGGCCTTTCTGCCTGCCAAACCCTTTCACCTCGCTCACCGTGATCCCCTCGATGCCGATCTCATTCAAGGCTTCCTTGACTTCGTCGAGCTTGAACGGTTTTATGATCGCTTCTATCAGTTTCATGCCCGTCTCCTCCTTTACCCGTCTGTTTGTGCCGCTCCTGAAAAAACCGGGGGCCGGGTGGCCAGCCCCCCATCACATAAAGGAGGCGCTGCTAAGGAAAGTTGATGTCCAGCTGGGTGGTGAAGGTGTTGTTGCCGGCCAGGGTCTTCTCCTTATAGATGTCATAGGCGAAGATCACCGAGACGTTCTTGGCGAACGCCCAGGAGAAGCCAACATTCGTGGCGCTGTTCACGTTGTGGCCGCTCATGTAGTCGACCGCCAGCCAGAGCTTGTCGGAGATCTCGCTCATGGTTCGGTCCCAGGAGAGGAGGAGGCCGTCGTTGTCAGGATTGCCGCTGGTATTGATCAGAGCCCTCTTGGCGCCGCGATAGTAGCCGGCGGAGATCCTTCCCAGGGAGGGAACCGGACCGATGGCAGGGAGGGTCTTGGCTGCGAGGGCATAGACGATGTTCTGACCGGAAACGACTCCCGGTGCGATACCTGCATCCTGGGTCGGACCGGCGTTGTAGATGCCGACGGCCAGGGCCGGGGAGAACTTGAACATCGAATCTTCCGGGGTGCCGAGCTTGGCATTGAAGCTGAACGGATGATTGTCGTTCGGATCGTTGGCAATGACCAGGTAGTCGAAGCCGATTTCGGCCTGAATCTTTTCGAACGGGAGGATGCCGACGGTCGGGCCGATGTCCAGGACATTGGCATCCCTGGTGGCCGTGGTGGCCTTGGGTGTGCCCGATGCCCTGAAGTAGTTGTCGACATTCAGATGGCCGACCGCGAACGGCTGGATATCCGTCGAGGGGATCCAGATCTGGGTGGAGGGGGTTGCCAGGGCGGCCCCGGCTGCTGCCAGGGTAGTGGTTACTGCGAGTGCGGTCGTTGCAATCAACTTTTTCATTCCAGCCTCCTTGCGTGGGTATGTTTGCCGTAAACGGCAGCAAAAAGAAAAAGGCACCAATCACCGTGCGGTGATATGGCGCCTTTGCCATACTGATCGTCGTCATCTGTCCGGGCACGGTCGTTGTGCCCGTTTTCATTGTCTACCTGCTTTTAGCACAGGCCGTGCCAGCGCAACACCAACACAACAGTTACAATAGTATCAACATGTTACAAACAAGTAGTAAATTACAGGCACAAAAAAAGGGCTGGTCTTCAGCACCAGCCCTTCATATTGCATATTTTTTAGGCAAAGCACACTTGTCTCAGACGAATCTCACCAGTTCCACCATGTCCCGCACCGCCTTGTCCAGCCCGACCAGCACGGCCCGGGAGATGATCGAGTGGCCGATGTTGTACTCCTCGATCCCGCGAATGGCGGAAATCAGCTTGATGTTCGTGTAGTTGATGCCATGACCGGCATTGACCCCAAGCCCCAGCTTCTGAGCCAGTTTGACGGCATTCTCGATCTTGATCAGCTCCTGGTCAACAGCCTTCCACTCCTTTGCCTCGGCAAAGGCGCCGGTATGAATTTCGATGTAGTCGGCCCCGGCCTTGGTGGCCGCCTTGATCTGGTCCGGGTCGGGATCGACGAAGAGCGACACCACGATCCCCCCGTTCTGCAGGCTCTCCACCGCCGCCTTCACCTGATCCATGTTGTAGCGGACGTCAAGCCCCCCCTCGGTGGTCAGTTCCTGCCGCTTTTCCGGCACCAGGGTGCACATGTCCGGCTTCACGGTGATGGCCACGCCGACCATCTCGTGGGTGGCGGCCATCTCCAGGTTGAGCCTGGTCTTGACGGTCTGGCGCAGGAGTTTCAGGTCCCGGTCCTGGATATGCCGCCGGTCCTCCCGCAGATGGATGGTGATGCCGTCGGCGCCGGCCAGTTCGGCAATGGCGGCAGCCGCCACCGGATCGGGCTCCGCGCCCCCCCTGGCCTGGCGGACCGTTGCGATGTGGTCGATGTTCACTCCCAGTCGTGCCATCTACTTCCCTCCAATCGACGTTTCCACCGCCTCGGCAATCTCTTTGGCCCAGCCGGTAATCTGGTATTTGTCCTGCCCTTCCAGCATGATCCGGAGGAGCGGCTCGGTCCCGGAGTAACGGATCAGGATCCGCCCCTCGTCCCCCAGCTTCTGTTCCACGTCCCGCACCAGCCCGGCCACTGCCGGAATGGTCATGATATCCTGCTTTTCGGCCACGCGCACGTTCACCAGCACCTGGGGAAGGGGGATCATCACCTCGGCCAGTTCGGAAAGGGTCTTTCCCTGCCGCCGGATGATGGCCAGCAGCTGGAGTGCCGACAACATCCCGTCCCCCGTAGTGTTGTGGTCCAGGAAGATCATGTGGCCCGACTGCTCGCCACCCAGGTTGTATCCCCCCTTGACCATCTCCTCCACCACGTAGCGGTCCCCCACGGCGGTCTTGATCACCTTGCCGCCCGCCTTGCGCAGGGCGATGTCCAGCCCCATGTTGCTCATAACCGTTGCCACGAGGGTATTCTTCTTGAGCTTTTTCTGCCGGATCAGCTCGGTGGCGCAGATGGCCATGATCTGGTCGCCGTCCACCGAATTGCCGAATTCATCCACGAAGATCACCCGGTCGGCGTCGCCGTCCAGGGCGATCCCCAGGTCCGCCCGGTGCTCCTTCACCGCCTCGCTCATTATCTCGGGATGGAGCGAACCGCAGCCGGCGTTGATGTTGGTGCCGTTCGGCTTCACCCCGAGGGGAATTACCTCGGCCCCCAGTTCGCCGAGGACCGCCGGCGCCACCTTGTAGGCGGCACCGTTGGCGCAGTCCAGCACGATCCGCATCCCGGTCAGGTCCAGATCCTTGGGAAAGGTGCTCTTGAGAAAGACCACATAGCGGCCGACGGCATCCTCGATCCGGTACGCCTTCCCCACCTCGGTGGCAATGGGGCGGAGCGAGTCGATCTTCTTTGAGAAGATCAGCTCCTCGATCTTCAACTCCATCTCGTCCGGGAGCTTGAAGCCGTCCTTGAAGAAGAACTTGATCCCGTTGTCCTGGAACGGGTTGTGGGAGGCGGAGATGACCACCCCGGCATCGGCCCGCATGGAGGAGGTGATATAGGCGATCCCCGGGGTCGGCAAAGGCCCGACCTGCAGGACATCCACCCCCATGGAGCAGATGCCGGCCACCAGGGCATTT
Source organism: uncultured Geobacter sp. (assembly GCA_964431365.1). Taxonomy (GTDB): domain Bacteria; phylum Desulfobacterota; class Desulfuromonadia; order Geobacterales; family DSM-12255; genus Geomobilibacter. The sequence goes on from CAYSJJ010000011.1 coordinate 29,181, forward strand.
TCGATCATGTAGCCGGAGAGACGGGTATCCTTGCCAATGACGAGCCGGTGACGACGGTTGCCGTCCTTGAAGATATAGGCGGCTGCCCGGCCTATCTGCATGGCCATCTCGGTGGTCATGGGATAGACGTTGGCCACCCCCCGGACGCCATCGGTTCCAAAGAGCTTTTTCATACTAGTATCTTGTGCCTCCTTTAGTCCGCTTTTGAAACTTCAACTCGATGGTGGCCGGGATAACCCCCTCCACCCTGATGCCCACAGGTACCTGAACGCCTTTTTCCGCCCCCACGAACCGTGTCAGCCCTTCACGCACGCCGCCGCACTCCAGCGTAATGACCGGGGAGAGCCCCTGGTAGCGGATGAGCAGGATTTTGGGACCGCTGATCCGCACCCGTGCAGAGGGGAGCTGCCCGCCGGCAATGACCAGACCGGCCGGCAGGTTCTCCACCTGGATCCTGGCCGCCAGCTCCTCCTCGTCCTGCTGCTCCAGGGTCACGAAGAGCCAGATTACCATGGCCATAAGCAGGGAGAGGACCCGGATCAGCCAGATACGGTTGTGGGAAATCGGACCGCTCATTGCAGCCACCTCGGCTCGATGAGACGCTTCAGCACCTTGCGCAGCGCCGGCGGATCAAGGTCGCGGGTGATCCGTCCACCGACCACCACCGACACGCCGCCGCTCTCCTCGGAGACCACGGCCACCACGGCGTCGGTCAGCTCGGTCAGGCCGATGGCGGCCCGGTGCCGGGTCCCCAGTTCCTTGGCTACCTCGGGATTCTGGGTCAGCGGCAGGAAGCAGCCGGCCTTGGTCAGCTTCCCGCGCTGGATGATCACCGCACCGTCGTGGATCGGCGAATACGGCAGGAAAATGGAGGAGATCAGTTCGCTGGTCACCTTGGCGTCGATCTCGGTGCCGACGGCGATCAGGTTGTCCAGCGACATCTCGCGCTCAAACACGATAAGGGCACCGATCCGCTTGCCGGCCATCCCCTCCACCGCCACCAGCAGTTCCTCGATGATGGTGTGCGCCTCCCCTTCCTCAGGTTCACGCCGCTTCAGCAGATGGTTTTTGGTGAATGAGAGAAAGGCACGACGGATGTCGTATTGGAAAGCGACCACCAGGATGACGACCAGAGAGCCGAGGAAATTGTCCAGCAGCCACTTGAGGGCGCGCAGGTCGCTCAACTGGGCCAGCAGGTAGGCGATGAGCACCACGGGAAGGGTCAGGAGCACGCGGATGGCGGTCGTCTCCTTGAGGTGAATCGCCAGGCGGTAGACCAGAAACGCCACCAGTGCGATGTCCACAAGATGCGACAACCAGACCGATTTGTGCAGGAACTCGACCATCCGTCATCCACCTGTTCCGTAACCGGACCGGGTCGTGGTCGCACGCTGCCGCTAGCTCCCCTCCCCGCCCTTCATGATCGCCCAGGTCATATCCACCACGTCCCGCATGGGCTGCACATCATGCACCCTGATAATCCGGGCGCCGTTCATCACTGCGGCGGCAACGGTGGCTGCCGTGCCGAAGAGCCGCCCGTCAACCTCCCGGTCGAGCACCTTGCCGATGAAGCTCTTCCGGGAGGTACCGACCAGGAGCGGACGACCGGTGCCGCTCAGCTCCGCCAGCCGCCGGAGCAGCTCCAGGTTACCGGCCAGGCTCTTGCCGAACCCGATGCCCGGATCGACCACGATCCGCTCCCGGCCGATGCCGGCCTCCTCGGCCCGGGCAACCGCCGCGGCCAGGAACTCCGCCACCTCCCCCACCAGATCGGCGTAAAGGGTATCCTTCTGCATCTCCGTCGGCCGACCCCGGGTATGCATCAGGACCACTCCGGCAGTTGAGGAGGCTACGGTTTCTGCCATATGGGCGTCGAAGGTGAAGCCGCTGACATCGTTGACGATCTCGGCACCGGCGGCAATGGCCTCCCTGGCCACCACCGACTTGTAGGTATCTATGGAGAGCGGAACGGAAACGATCCCGGCCAGTTTCTCCACGATCGGTACGACCCGCTGCAGTTCGTCGTCCGCCGAGACCGGCGACACGTTGGGACGGGTGCTCTCGCCGCCGATATCGATGATGTCGGCCCCTTCGCCGACCATGGCCACTGCCCGGTCAACAGCCCGCTCCGGGGAGTCGAAGCGGCCGCCGTCGGAAAAGGAATCCGGAGTGACGTTCAGGATCCCCATGACCAGCGGCCGCCGGTCAAGGTCGTAGCTGCGGGCACCGAAACGCCAGACCTGGCCTGGTGCTACGGCAGACGACATTACGCCGTGGTGGGGGACGGCTCGGGATCGGTGGCCGGTGCAGGAGCGGCCACCGGTGCCGACACCGGCAGAGTCTCGCCCTTGATGATCTCGTCCACCTCGGCGCCGGACAGGTTTTCCTTCTCGATCAGCACCGCGGCCAGGCGGTGCAGGGTATCGACCTGGGCGGTAAGCATCCGCCGCACCCGGCTGTAGTTGTCCTCCACGATCCTGCGGATCTCGCCGTCGATCTCGACGGCCGTGGCTTCGCTGTAATTCTTGTGGGAGGCCATCTCCCGGCCAAGGAAGATCTGCTCGTCCTTTTTGCCAAAGGTGACCGGGCCAAGCTTCTCGCTCATACCCCATTCGCAGACCATCTTCCGGGCCAGTTCGGTGGCCCGCTCGATGTCGTTCCCCGCACCGGTGGTGGTCGTGTGGAAGATGATCTCCTCGGCGGCACGCCCCCCCATGAGGACGGCGATCCGGTCAAGGAGCAGCTCGCGGGAGTAGCTGTGCTTGTCCTCGATGGGGAGCTGCATGGTGACCCCCAGGGCGCGGCCGCGGGGGATGATGGAGACCTTGTGGACCGGGTCGGCGCCGGGGAGGAACTTGGCAACCAGGGTATGGCCGGCCTCGTGGTAGGCGGTGTTCTTCTTCTCCTCCTCGGAGATGACCATGCTCCGGCGCTCCACACCCATCAGTACCTTGTCCTTGGCGTCGTCGAAGTCACTCATGTCGACGAAATTCTTGTTGCGGCGGGCAGCCAGGAGGGCCGCCTCGTTCACCACGTTGGAGAGATCTGCCCCGGAAAAGCCCGGGGTTCCCTTGGCCACGATCTCCAGGTCCACGTTCGGGGCCAGCGGGGTCTTCTTGGCATGCACCCTGAGGATCGCCTCCCGCCCCTTGACGTCGGGACGCGGCACCACCACCTGCCGGTCGAAGCGGCCGGGGCGGAGCAGCGCCGGATCGAGGACGTCCGGACGGTTGGTGGCGGCGATCAGGATGACCCCCTCGTTGGACTCGAAACCGTCCATCTCCACCAGGAGCTGGTTGAGGGTCTGCTCACGCTCGTCATGCCCCCCCCCCAGGCCGGCACCGCGATGACGGCCGACGGCGTCGATCTCGTCGATGAAGATGATGCAGGGCGCGTTCTTCTTCCCCTGGACAAAGAGGTCACGCACCCGGCTGGCGCCGACCCCGACGAACATCTCCACGAAGTCGGAGCCTGAAATGGAGAAGAAGGGGACCCCGGCCTCGCCGGCGATGGCCCTGGCCAGCAGGGTCTTGCCGGTGCCCGGAGGTCCCATCAGGAGCACCCCTTTGGGGATGCGACCGCCGAGCTTGGTGAATTTCTTCGGGTCCTTGAGGAACTGGATGATCTCCTGCAGCTCCTCCTTGGCCTCCTCGATGCCGGCCACGTCCTCAAAGGTGATCTTGCCTTGCGCCTCGGTTAGGAGCTTGGCCCGGCTCTTGCCGAAGGACATGGCCTTGCCGCCGCCGGCCTGCATCTGGCGCATGAAGAAGATCCAGACCCCCACCAGGAGGATCAGCGGGAACCAGGAGATGAAGATGGAGAACCAGGAGAACTTCTCCTCTTCCGGCCGGGCCGAAACCTCGACCTTTTTCTCCATGAGCATATCCGAGATCTGGGCGTCGCTCGGTCGGTAGGTCCGGAACGACTTGCCGTCCGTGTACTTGCCGAGGACGTCATTCCCCTGGATCGTCACCGACTTGACCTTCCCCGCCTCCACGGCGGTCACGAAATCGCTGTAGGTAAGAGCGTCCGAGGTCGGCTTCGGTTTGTTGAAGAGATTGAACAGCAGGATCATCATCAGGCTGATAACCAGCCATAAGGCCAGGTTCTTGTAAAACTGGTTCAAGGTTACCCCCTCTTAGTATGCCCGCATGCGGGCATTAACGGCGTATCGTGTTTAGTGTCGCAAATTTACGGAAAGTTAGCACATCATCCCCGGCTTGACAAGCCTTACCACTCCCTGCTGCAGAGCACCACGGCCACCTCTTTCATCCCCAAGGAGGCTTCCCCGACTGCTGCGCGCCGGATGCCGCAGACCCAGGCAAGCTCTCCTCCGGCAAAAAGGAGTGGCCGGGAGCGCCGTTCGTCGCCAGGTATCTTCAGGTCGATGAAAAGCTCCTTGACCTTCTTATTCCCTACCATACCGAGGGGGCGAAAGCGGTCGCCTGGACGGAAGGGTCGGACCAGCCAGGGGAAGGGGGCCTGTTCCGGGTCGATCCAGGCGGTGTCGGAGGGGGCTCCTTCCCAGCAGTCGGGCGCGCTCCCTATGGTCACCGTCAGCAGCCACCCCCCCGGCAACCGGTAGCTCCCCGGCCCTTCCACCTGAACGTCATACGCCAACGAACCGTCCCCTGCCTCAGCGGCAGCGACGGTCAGGAGATCGTAGCGGCGGATGACCCGGATGCCGTCGGGGAGCAGCAGCTCGGCATTGGGCCTGGCCCCGAACACCAGGCGATCGACGGCCTGCAGGTGCCGGAAGGCGACCCGGCGCAGGTCTCCCTTCACGTCGGCAATAGCCTTGCGGTAGAGGCGCAGCCGGCTGCCGTCCGGCTCGCGGCGCAGGGAAGGGACCATCAACCCGCCCCCTTCCCCGTCCTGCCGGCAGGCGTCGTAACGTTCGGCGGTCAGTCGTTCCAGAAGTTCGGCGTCGGCGGCCAGCGACTCGGCAGTGGCCGCCAGCCGCTCGGCGATGGCCGGATTGTAGGTGGCCAGGAGCGGGAGCAGTTCATGGCGGATCCGATTGCGAAGGAAGGCCTGGTCTTGATTGCTGGCATCCTCACGCCACTGGAGCCCTCTGGCCCGGAGATAGGCGACGATGTGCTCCCGCGAGACGGCCAGGAGCGGGCGGACATACCGGCTGTCGCCGCTGGCGGGGCGCATCCCGGCCAGACCGTCTGCACCGGCCCCCCGGATGAGGCGCATGAGCACCGTCTCCGCCTGGTCGTCCCGGTGGTGGGCCAGGGCGATCCGCGCCGCGCCGTGGCGTTCGGCCACGGCTGCCAGGAAGAGATGGCGCGCCTCCCGTCCAGCCTCTTCCAGCGACAGCCGCCGCTCCCGGCTGAGGGCCCGGACATCGACCCTGGCAGCCTCCATTGGCAGGCCGTACCCAGCGGCAAGCCCGGAGACGAACCGCTCGTCGGCATCGGCGTCCGCACCACGCAGGCCATGGTTCAGGTGCGCCACCACCAGCCGCAGCCCGAGTTCGACACGGGTTGCCAGGAAGTCCAGGAGCGCCACCGAATCGGCGCCGCCGGATACCGCCACGACCACACCCTCCCCTTTCTCGAAGAGCCTGTGCGCCGCGATCGTAGCCAGCACCTCCCGTTCCATGCTCAACCCGCCAGGCATGGATGTAATCGCTCGGGGATCATGCATCGGGCGGCAGAGACTGGAGCCGCTTGTTCAGGGTCTGCCGGGTGATGCCGAGCAGGGACGCGGCAATCCCCTGGTTCCCCTTGGCACGCTTCATGGCCTCGCCGATGAGGTACTCCTCGCTTTCCCGCAGGGAGGGGAAGTGGCCGAAGATGTCATGAAAGGGATCGCCGGCCGTTCCGGCAACGGGGAGCCCCACGTTCTGACCACGCACCGCGCAGATCGCATCGCTGAAGCTCTCCATGGAGAGGACCCCGCCGGAGTGCCGCGCAACCGCGTCGTGAACCATCGACTCCAGTTCACGCACATTGCCCGGGAAGTGATAGGTGGCGAGCAGCACGGAGAGTTCCCGCGGAAATGTCGGCTTCTTCTTGCGGAGCTGGCCGGCGGCCTCGGCAAGGAAATGGTCCACGAGGAGCGGAATATCTTCCGGCCGCTCGCGAAGCGGAATGATTGACACCTGATGGGTACAGAGCCGGTAATAGAGGTCGCGCCTGAACTTGCCGGCGGCGATCAGCTGCTGCAGATCGTGGTTGGTGGCGAGCACCACGCGGGCATCGCTCTTTTTGGGGGTGTCGGAACCGACCGGATAATACTCCCGCTCCTGGAGCAGCCTGAGGAGCTTGGTCTGGGACTGTTCGTTCAGATCGCCGATCTCGTCAAGGAACAGGGTGCCGCCGGCCGCCTTTGCCACCAGCCCGTCCCGCGGCTGATCGGCACCGGTGAAGGCACCTTTGCGGTGACCGAACAGGGTGTCGGCGAACATCACGTCGTCAAGGCCGGCCACGTTGACTGCCACATAATCACCCTGGCAGCCGGACAACTGGTGCAGCGCCCGTGCAACCAGTTCCTTGCCGGTCCCGGTCTCGCCATTGATCAGGACCGGCTGCCGGGAGGGGGCGATGACCTCCAGGTACCTGAAAACGGCCCGCATCTTTTCGTTGCAGGTGACGAACGCATCGAACGCCTCCTCGTGCTCCAGGCGATCGCTGAAAAACCGGTCGCGGAGCTGGTTTATCTCCCGGAACATCGAGCGGTGCTCCAGGGCCTTGCGCAGACTGGTGATCAGGCGGTCGTTCTCCACCGGCTTGGTGAGATAATCGAAGGCGCCGGACTTGATGCAGCGGACAGCGGTTTCGGTCTCGTCCAGCGCCGTCATGACTATGACCTGAATGTCGGGATGGTCGCGGGTGATCTGGGGGAGGAGTTCGAGCCCCCCCAGGTGGGGCATGAACAGATCGAGGACCATCACCGACACCTTGTTCTTTGCCAGATACGGCATCACCTCGCGACTGTCGTTCAAGGTCACCACCGACGTGAACCCCTGGCTCAAGAGGGACAGTTTAGAAACCTTGAGCAGATGGAGCTCATCGTCCACCAGCAGTATTGTCGCTGAATTGTCGTCGCTACTCCATTTTTGCATCGGCTAAAGCTCCTTTTCGGTTGGCCCTTAAACTCTTCTTTTCGCCGGACGTCCCTCGGGGACCCCCTTATTGTTCTGCTGCTCCGGACGGATCAACAGCGGGGCCGATCAGATCGCGATTTTCATGCTGTACGGCGGCGGGCAGGGCTATGGTTACGGTCGTCCCTTCTCCCAGCTGGCTGGTAATGGTCATAGTCCCGCCATGGGACGTGACGATTGAGCCGGTGATGGACAACCCCAGACCTGTTCCGCCGCTGTCCAGCCTGGTGGTGAAAAACGGTTCGTTGACCCGCTCCAGCAGTTCGGCGGGGATTCCGGCGCCTTCGTCGCGCACCGTCATGCTCACCACCTGACGAACGGGATCATACGCCGTCGTGATCCATACCCCTCGATCCTTGGACTCCAGCGACTGGAGGGCATTCATGACCAGGTTGACCACCACCTGCTCCAGCTGCTGCGGACTCCCCTTCACCATCGGGATCGCTTCGGCCAGCTCAAGGTGGAACCGGTCGGTGAGCCGGTTGATATGGTGATTCAGGAGCGCCATGGCCAGGGAGATCACCCGGTTCAGGTCGACCGGGGAATCGGGGAGTATCACCCCCTGACGGGAGTAGCTCTTCAGGTTGCCGATGATATCCCTGATCCGCCGGGCACCGTCGACCACCCCGGCCAGCATCTCGGGGATTTCCGTATGGAGCTGGGTGAAATCCAGACCGCCGGCCACGAAGCTGCCATGCTCATCCGCAAACTGCAGGAGCTTGTCGTCAAGATCTCGCCAGACCCTCTCCAGGAGTTGCGCGTTCCCCAGTATGTAGTTGTTCGGATTGTTGATCTCGTGGGCAACCCCTGCCACCAGGAGTCCCAGAGAGGTCATCTTGTTGGCCATGATCAGGCGGGACTGGATGGCATGGGCCTCCTCCTCCAGCCGGATCCGTTCGGTAATGTCCCGGAACGTGCAGTAGACCGCGCTCTCACCCTGCAGTTGGATCGACTTGCCGTGGATCGATACGTGGATACCGGTTCCATCCGGCCGGACCGCAGGCACGCGATCCATCCTGACCACCCCCTTCCACGGGAGAGTTGCCACGGACTCCAGAAACGCGGCGCGGTCGGCCTCATGCCGGAAGACCGTCAGCGGCCTGCCGACGAGTTCCTCCTTGGGATGACCGAACAGACGCTCGGCGGTCGGATTGACGTCCAGCACCGACCACTCCGCGCCAGAGAGAAGGACGATGGCATCCTCAGTCTGCTCGAATATCTCGCGGAACCGTTTTTCGCTGTCGGAAAGGGCCAACAGGGCCTGCTTGCGGTCGGTTATGTCGATGATCACGCCGAGGTAACCGGTGATGTCGCCGGCATAATTCCGCAGGGAGGTGGCACTGCCGTAAACCCAATGGGTCTGGCCGCCAGGCGTGCAGAATCGGTACTCTCCGCTGAACTGGCGGCCGGCGGCGACCGAGTCGTACCAGCCGTCGCGCACCGCCTCACGGTCATCGGGGTGGAGGGCATTCTCCCACCCTTCGTGCATGGCCTGTTCCGACGAGACACCGGCGATGCTGCACCATTGTTCGTTCACAAAAATGCAGCGCCCCGCGGCATCGGCCTCGTAGATGCCGACCGGGGCGTTGGTGGCCAGGGCGCGGAACCGCTCCTCGCTCCGGCGCAGTTCCTCTTCGGCCCGCGTCCGGTCGGTGATGTCCCGGTAGCTCCAGACCCGGCCGATACTCTGACCGTTCAGTAGCTGCGGATGGGATGAGCGCTCGACGAACCTCCCGTCCTTGAGACGCATGATATCCAGCGAGATCGTATCCGGCTGCCGGTACAGAGCCTCTGTCCGGGACTGGAACGCCTCCGGGTCCTCCACGAGCCCCTGCAGGTAGCCGCTCATCCGGAGGCTGTCCTGCGTTTCCATAACATCTGCCGGGACGTCGAACAGGTCCACCAGCCGTTGGTTATAGGTAAGTATCCTGCGCTGCCAGTCCACTGCCAGGATGGCGTCCGCCGTAGCCTCCAGGGTTGTCTCCAGCAGCGACAGCATCCGCTGCTGGCGCAACTCATGCTCCTTGATGGGGCTGATGTCCCTGACAATCAGGATCAGGCTCGACCGGTCCCCCAGGTCGGCCTTGCTCACCGAGATGGACATGGGAAACCTGCTGCCGTCCTGCCGCCGGCCGATCACCTCGTGGTGGACGCAATCGGCGGGAAGGATGCCGGACGGCGCCTGTGCAAGGATGCCCTGGACATAACCGGCCGGCTCTTCGACCAGCATGTCCGGCAGGTGGCCGCGAACATCCTCCTCCCGGTAGCCGAAGGCCAGTTCCGCGGCAGTATTGAACAGTTCGATCCGCCCATGCTGGTCCATGACCACGACCGCATCGACCACCTGTTCCACCACCAGTTCGAATCGCGCCTTCTCAGCCGAGAAGGCCCTCCTGATCGGCTGCACTACCAACCACCAGATGAACGGGCAGGAGAAGAGGCCGAGCAGGGCGGCATCGATGACGGCGGTATCCCAGCCGCTCTTCGGGTGCAGGGCCAGTTCCATGACTGCCATCACCACGAACTCGATAGAAAAGAGCACGACCACCATCCTGTAGAGGATGATGAAGGGCTCGGGAACCATCGGTACCGCAAGGCGCTGTTTCCGGAAAAAATGCACTAATAGCCACCAGATCAGCGGCGAACCGATGGCGATGAGCAGGAAGGCATCGGCCAGCAGCCTGATATGCAGACCCGCATGCTTCAGCCCCTCCGGCAGCAAGGCAGTAGAGAGCAATTCCAGCGCGAAGATCAGCGTCATCAGCTGAAGCAGAAGGGCCACAAGGGTAACGTGGCTGAACGACCTCGCGTGGCGGCGGAGCGGGAGGATAAACAGCCCCCAGCTCAGCGCCGCAGAGCAGAGCGTCATGGCAAGGCCTTCGACAAGGCTCTGCATCGCTCCCGGCAATGGCGGCATGAGCAGACGCAACATGCTGTCGATCACCAGCTCGACGGCGAATATGATCAGGAGCAGCCGCAGGTAGAACCGAAACACCTGGGGAGTTCCCTTCAGGAACGATCCGAATCCCATGTCCTATCCTTTGTAGCGGTGCAAAAACATGTACATCTGTCACCGGCGTGCGTCGTTGGTCGCGCCGCGGCCAGAGCGCCTTTGCGGCAGACAGGCGTTCACCTTCAGGGGAAGGTACGACACCCATGGCCGAAGACCATAGTACCATCTTCGCCGCGGGAACGGCCCTGAAGGCCATTCCGGCAACGGATCTCCCGGTTGGCATCGAACGTGCTTTTCCCCAGGCAAGCGTTCCGGGAATGGCCGGCGGCCACGCACAGTGCTTAGACTCTAGCAAAAAAAGCCGGTGCCGCAAACAGAAGAGACGTCACCGAGCCCGGAACAAAGGCTGACTATGGACCACATGGGCATATTTTCCGCAACCCTTGGCCTGTCACAACTCTGGCAGATCGACCGGGTCAGCTTCGTCGAAGGCATCAGACGGGTCGACCTGTTCCTCTCCTGCCGGTCCGCCAGCCGTTTCACCTGCCCGGCTTGCGGTGGGGAGGCAGAACTCTGCGCCACCCGGGAAGAGCTCTGGTATCACGTCGACTTTCTCCGCTACACGGCCTTTCTCCATGCCGATGTCCCCCAGGTGGAGTGTCGGACAGGGTGCGGCATCGGCACGATCACCGTCCCCTGGTCGCGGTCAGGGTCGCGATTCATACTCGTCGGCTACCGGCCTGGCCAAACCGGCGCACTCTAGCTATTCGGAAGGGGGAATGATCTGCAGGTGGGAGGATATCGGTATTACCTGTTCTGCTCGCAATTCTCCTGAAAATGGAGCTGCAGCGTATCCAACGCCAATGCCACCAGGCTTCCGAGCCCGGCAACACCCTTGAAGACGCAGCCGTTATCGAGCATGATCCAGTTCTCTTCGAGGGATGCCTCTATCTCCCGGCGGCTCCTGGGGGTATGACCGCTGATAACCCGCCGGCCGCCGGTTTGGGCCAGATCTACGATGCAGGAACGGCTCCAGAGGAGGGTCTGCCGGTCAACGAACGGATCGGGGCGCCGACAGTCCAGGCCGGCGTGGACCAGGGCAAACCCCGGCAGGAGCAGATATGTCGGCAGCTCATCGAGGAGTCTGCGATACGGCTCGGGGATCTCGCACGCATCTTCCACCCCGAAGCTCTCCAGGGTGGCATGTCCGCCGTTGAGCATCCAGAGGTAGAACTGGCTTCTGTCCTGGCAGGAAGCGAGCAGCATCTCCTCGTGATTCCCCCTGACCGAGGCGACACTATATCCGCTCTCACGAAGTCCGACCAGGAAATCCAGCACCTCCCGCGTTGCCGGCCCGCGATCGATCAGGTCCCCCAGCAGGTAAAGCTCGTCCTCCCTGGTCACCCCGAGCGTCTCCTCAACCAGAAGCCGCAGGGTCCGGGCACAGCCATGCACATCGCCAATCACGTAACGTTTCTTCATGTAGGCATTGTACCGCAAAACTGTAGGCTTCGCTCGAGCCTGTTGCTTTGGCATATTTGTGTTAGAGTCTCAGGAAAGCTGATTGAACGGATCTCCCATGAGCCTCTTCCTCCTCATCTTTCTGTCCATATACGGCAGCGCCAACGGCTACTTCTTTCTGAAGGCTCGGCCCACCGTTTCCCTGGTCGGGATCGGCACCACGGCCCTGGCCCTCTTCCTGGCAGTCATGGTGGCTGCCCCCCTTCTCGTCCGCCTCCTTGAGCGTGGCGGCCACGAGGACGCAGCGCGTGTGGCGGCCTACATCGGTTACTGCTGGATGGGTGTTCTCTTCCTTTTCGTAGTGACCGCCGGTCTGCTCGACCTTTGCCGCCTGGCGGTCCGGCTGGCCGGCGTCGTGCTCGGACGGGCACTCCCGCTCCCCCTGGATGGCAGCGCCGCCTTCCTCATCCCGTTCTGTCTCGCCGTCGGCATCGGCGTCTATGGCTGGTTCGAGGCCCTGCAGATCCGCCAGGAGCAGGTCACGCTGGTAACCACCAAGTTACCTCCCGGCATCAGGCGGCTGAGGATCGTCCAGATCTCTGATGTCCATGTCGGCCTCATCGTCCGGGAGGAGCGACTCAGGAGGATGATTGCCCGAGTCCGGGAAGCATCGCCGGACATCCTGGTCTCCACCGGCGATCTGGTGGACGGACATGTTAGCCATTTCAACGGCATCGCCGAGCTGCTCCGGGAGGTGAGACCGCGCTACGGTTCCTTCGCCGTTCCCGGCAACCACGAATATTACGTAGGGATCGACCAGGCAAACGCCTTTACCGAGCGGGCCGGGTTCACCATCCTGCGGGGCCGGTCGGCGGATGTTGCCGGTCTGATCACCATTGCCGGCGTTGACGACCCTGCTGCCGGCCGATTTGGCTCCCCCCCTCTGAAGGACGAGAGTACACTCCTTTCTCCCCTCCCCCGCAACCGGTTCGTCCTGTTTCTCAAGCATCGCCCGGTGGTGGCCCCCTCATCGATCGGTCTCTTCGATCTCCAGCTTTCCGGTCATGTCCACAAGGGGCAGATCTTCCCCTTCAACGCCTTGACCTACCTGAACTTTCCGGTCCACGCCGGACTTACCACCCTTTCTGCCGAATCCGGCCTCTACGTCAGCCGCGGCACCGGCACCTGGGGCCCGCCCATCCGCTTCCTCGCCCCGCCGGAGGTGACCGTCATCGATCTGGTGTCTGCCGGGCATGACAATGTGCCATGAAAGCGAAACCCTTCGAGCTCACAGCTTGATAATTAATTATTTCAAATACAACTCGACCCATCCGTCCCCCTACACACCAACAACATCCTAATATTATTAACCTACATCACCTTGCCCACGAGAGACAGAGCGACAATAGATCGCAAGACAAATAAACACAAAATAATTAAATTTGACTTACCAGCAAAACATTGCTATACGTTGATTGACTTATCCTTAGCCTCTTACCGTCAAGGTCAGGGGCATTTTTTTGTCCGCAGGACTCCCTCCCCCGCTATCTGCCTGTTTCCACCCCCTCCCGACTGGCTGCATCACTGTCGGTTTGACCAACCCATGCATTTCTAGCTAGGATTTGCACCCCTTGACGGTTATGATGTGCCGATCAATCACAAAGGAAAACTGCCGTGGCTCTCCCGTCGACTATCTACCGCGCAAACATCCAGCTGTCCCATGTAGACCGAAACCATTACGAATCACTGCAGGTTACCGTAGCCCGGCACCCCTCGGAAACTGCGGAGCGGCTGGTGGCACGCCTTCTGGCCTATGCCCTGTTCGCCGAACCGGAACTCGTCTTCACCAAGGGGATCTGCGCCGGCGACGAGCCGGACCTCTGGATCAAGGGGCCGGACGGCAGGGTCCTCCTCTGGCTCGAAGTTGGGCTCCCCGACCCCGAGCGCCTGGCCAAGGCGAGCCGTCATGCCGAGCGGGTGGTGGTGTTGACCTGCGGCTCCTCCCAGGCGACCTGGAAGAAGCAGCACCTGCCGAAGCTCTCCGCTGTCCCCAACCTGACCCTCCTCGGTCTGGAGCAGGAGTTCCTGGCCAGGCTCGTCAAGCGGCTGGAACGTTCGATTTCATGGTCCGTCACCGTCACCGAGGGCTCCATCTACCTCGGTCTGGACGACGAAACCCTGGAGAGTTCCCTCGTTCACGTCTCCGGACCGGAGGCGTTCGCACCATGACGAACCTGATCACAGCGGAAGGTCTGAAGCGAATGCAGGCTGAGTTCGACCAACTCTGGTACGTGGAGCGCCCCAAGGTCGTTCAGGGGGTTTCGGACGCGGCGGCCGAAGGGGACCGCTCGGAAAACGCCGAATACATCTATGGGAAGAAGCGGCTGCGGGAGATCGACCGGAAACTGAAGCATCTGGGATCGCGGCTCAAGCTGCTCAAGACGGCATCACCGCCGGCACGGCCGGAGTCGGTCTCGTTCGGCTGCTGGGTGACGTACGAGAACGAGGAGGGGGAGGAGCGCTGTTATCAGTTGGTGGGACCCGATGAGTTTGATGTGACTGCGGGGCGGATCAGCATAGATTCGCCGGTGGGGCAGGCGCTCATGGGGAAACGGATCGATGACGAGGTGATCATTCGTCGCCCTTCCGGGGCGTTGACGGTGGTCATCACCGGGATCAGCCCGATCCGGCCGACTGATTAGCGCAGACCGAGGCGGCTCAGGAATAGACCGAGGTAGGTGTTCAGGGGGTTGTCGCGGTGCAGGAAGGAAATGACCGGCGGCTTGCGCGACCCGATCTCTTCCAGCAGGTTCACGAGTTCGGCGCCTCCCCCCTCGGCAACCCCCTGCCGGAAGGCAGTGATCGCTTCAGCCTTCTGGCCGGCAAGGAGATGAATCCGCCCCAGGTTGAGATAGTGGTCAGGATTGCCGCTCTCCCGTGCCAGCGCAGTCTGGCAGAGCTCCACCCCCTTTTTGACCTGCCCGCGCTCCTTGGCGATGCAATACCCCAGGAGCGAATACCAGCTCGGATTGTCGTCAAGCTTCAGCGCCTTTTCCACAAGACCCAGTGCTGCCACGCAATCCTCTTCGGCCAGGGCTTCCCTCGCTCTTTCGAACTCCCTTTCGGCCAGTCGTCCCGACTCGGATCCCATCCACACTCCCGTCAATTTTCCTGAGCTATCCCAACCCGTCCAGCACGGCACCGAACGCACGCACGCTCTGGGCCTTCCGAAGCTGCTTCAGCCCCTTGGCGAGGTCGTCGTCTTCGACGGTGGCAAGAATCGCCTTCACCTTGCCGAGCACCTGGGACTCACCGCAAAAGAGCTCCTGATAGCTCTCCAGAACCTCCCGAAGATAGCGGACCAGCACTGCAGCCCGCTCCACGCGATCCGGCGCCGCAGACGCCCGTCCCCGTAGCCGCTCAAACAGGAGCGGATCGGCGATGGCACCACGCCCCAGCATCAGGCCGGCGGCACCGGTTTCCCGCAGCACCCGGAGACCGTCGTCAGCCGTACGGATGTCGCCGTTGGCGATGACCGGCAGACGGGTCTGTTTCACCACCTCGGCCGTCACCGCGTGATCCGCCCGTCCGCCGTACTCCTGCACCACGGTGCGGGGATGGAGTACCAGAAAATCGACCCCGGCCGACTCGAACAGCGGAAGCAGGGCCAGCACCTGTTCCGGGTCATCGTATCCGGAACGGAGCTTGACCGAAAAGGTCACGTCAACAGCCCTGCGCAACGCCGGGATGAGTTCCTCCAGCTCCTCGGGAGCGCGCAGCATGCCGCCGCCGGTAAGCCCGGACGTCATCCGACCATAGGGACACCCCATATTGAGGTTGATATGCCTGGCGCCCAGCTCCTGGGCGGAAAGGGCCGCAGCCACCAGGGCGTCAGTGCCGTGACCGACCAGTTGAACCACCAGGGGGACCCCCCCTTCGGTGGCAGCTATCTCGCGCCGGTCGCTGGCGGTCAACCGTTTGTTGCCGACCGCATTGACCCGCATGAATTCGGTGAAGACCACGTCCGGCCGCACCCAGCGCACGAACAGCGCCCGCAAGGCCCGGTTGGTCAACCCCTGCATCGGTGCCAGCATGAGGGGGACCTCCCCCGGCGACCAGGGGAGGTTCAGGGAGGGGGGAGCATGCTTCCCCACGGCAGGAGCAATGGCCCGGAAGAGACACTCCTTGATACAGTTGCCGCAGCCGTTACACGTTCCATCAGCGTCCAGGACCGCATACTTCCTGGCACCGGCCGTTGACAGTGAAATAAGCCGTTCCCTGCAGGCGGCAGCGCAGCGACCGCACCCTTTGCACCGGTCGATGTCGACAACGGGAGACGCGACAGTGCATGCAAGACCGTCTCGCTCCCCGCCGCACCTTCTCTTGTCGGTTACTGTCATGCTTCCTTCCGTCATACCACTCGCTCGAACATCTGCGAGGTCACCGCCACAGCCCCATGGCACAGAGTTTCGCGTTTCAAGATATGCTGAGTTTCCGATGCTGTCAACCGTCGGAGTCCATTTGCCGGGGATCACCGACGGGATCGTCCGGATCGGCGAACGTCACAAGCCGCAGCTTCGGGATGAGACCGGGATCGACCTCGGCCATGCGGTTTGGACCGAGAACGGCCAGGGACTCGCGCAAGCGGTCGGCCTGGGATATCAATTCCGCCACGGCGATCCGCTGGCAGACCGGTTGCACGCGGACCAGGTAGCCGGCTCCCCCCTTCAGCAGGCTGATCGCGCCGCCGAAATTACCGTTGCGCCAGTGGTGGAGCGCCACCGCCACCTGCAGCATCCCCTGGTAGAAGTCACGCGTCTCCCCTTCCGTGCCGACCCAGAGGTCTTCAAGGGTTTCGTGGCACTGGAACCAGTCGCCCCGGTTGAATTCTCCCATTGCCCTGAGCAAAGCGCCGGACGGTGACCGCTCACAGAATTCCATGGCCCCTATCCTCCCAATCAGGCATAGATGCGTCCCCCTGCAAAGGGGGGTCCGATGAAATCGGGTGGACAACACTCCCCCTCCGTGGTGTAGTATCGTCCCATGAAAAAGATCCCTGCACTCCTCCTGCTCCTCTTCACCCTCGGCATCGTAGCCTTCGGAACCTGGCAACTCTTCCGCGGCAACCTGGAAGCGGCGTTTTCCTCATTGCCGTTTCTCCTGGTCACCTATCTGTTCGTGAAAAGATTCGGCCAGGAGTGACCCGCCTCGCGATGCCCCTGTGAAACCGCTGATTCTACACTACCGCAACCGGACGAGAATATAAACCGTATGCTGCTCACGGTTGACGCATCGTCGCCATAGGGTAGACTGTAGCATCGATATGCCCCCGGATCGACAAGCGAATTCAAGAACAGGAGGAGACGGATGAACAGACGGACTTTTCTGCAGAGTGCGGTGACCGGTTCGGTTCTCGCCGGAATCACGTCGGCAGCGACGGCGGCCGAGCGCTATTTTCCCCTGAAGGTCGACCAGTCGCTGTTCGAAGGGATCAACCGGGTCAAGGATCCGGCCAAGAAGACACCGCTGGAAAAGAAGCACGCACCGGCGATCACCGCACCGGCCACGGTAAAGGCCGGTGAGCCGTTCACTGTCGAGGTGGCGGTCGGCGAACTGCTCCACGACATGGGACCGGCCCACTGGATCGAGTTCGTGGAACTCAACATCGGCAACGAACCGGCAGGCAGGGCCGATTTCCAGCCCAAGGGATACCTGAAACCGAAGGTGGCCTTCACGGTGGTGCTCCCGAAAGAGGCCGCTCCCAGCGGCAAGGTGACTCTGGTGGCGGCGCAGCGCTGCAATCTGCACGGCTACTGGGAGTCGAGCCTGGATATCGCCGTAACCTGACCGGGCGATCGCCAGGCACGTTGCACAAGAACCCGGCTCCGGCCGGGTTTTTTCATGGCCCCCCACCCGCCACGAAGGAGACGAACCAAACTCCCCGGCTCGCGACTATTTCTTCGTGCTCCGCGCCTCTTCGTGGTAAGAATGGTCTTTCACGAGACCATCACCCTATGAACATCAAGAAGAATGACATGCGGCAGACGTTGAACGAGAAGGTGCAGGCGCAGTATGCGAGCTTCGACACCTTCATCCGGGCCTGGATTGAGGAGTATGCACACGACGGCGGCCAGATCCACTGCGGCAGAGGGTGCAGCGGATGCTGTTCTTTGGTGGTCAATGCAACATTTCCAGAGGCTCGTTTCCTGGCCGACTCTCTCTCCGGCCAACAGGGGGAACGGGTCGCCGCACACGTGGCCCGCCTCCGTCACCATCTACCGAACTGTACGGACCTGAAATCGTTCCTTCGCCTGCACCGAAAGGAGATCGGCTCCTGCCCCCTGCTGGACGAAGAGGGAAGTTGCGGTGTCTACGACCGGCGGCCGTTTTCCTGCCGGGCGCTCCTCGCCACACTCGACAGCCGGTGGTGCAGTATCGATTTCAGCGCCCTCCCCTCTGCGGAAAAGGAAGCCTTCGTCGCCAGCCTCGACCGGGGCGCGGTCGCCTTCCCCATGCACTACGCGGCAGCGCCGCAGGAAGTGGGACAGGAGCTGGAGGAGAGGAGATCGCGGGAGATGAGGGAGCGTTTCGGCTTCTCCCTGTATGGCAATCTCCCGGTTCTGCTCCACCTGGAGAGGGACCATGACCTGAGCGGCGCGGTGGCGAATGGGGCCGAGGCTACGGCGCAACTGCTGGCACGAACCGGGCTGGACCACCCGTTCCTCGTCGTGCTCGACGCCGAGAGCAGACGATGAACCGTTTTGTCGCCGCTATTGCTTTTCGCAGCGGCTGATTATATTCTTTCACCACAACAGTATGGAGGAGTGCAATGCCGGTCTACGAGTTCTACTGTGCCGACTGTCACACCATTTTCAATTTCTTCTCCAGGCAGGTCAATACCGAGAAACGACCCGACTGCCCCAGGTGCGGCCGGCCGGAACTGTCACGCCAGGTATCCCGTTTCGCCATTTCCAGGGGACAAAAAGAGGAGCCTGCCGCCGACGGCATGCCCGACATCGACGAGGCCAGGCTGGAAAAGGCCATGATGGGCCTGGCCGGAGAGATGGAAGGGATGGACGAGAACGACCCGCGCCAGATGGCCCGGTTCATGCGCCGGCTTTCCGACGCCACTGGCATGAACCTCGGCTCGGGCTTCGAAGAGGCGATGCGTCGCCTGGAAGCAGGAGAGGACCCGGAGAAGCTTGAAGAGGAGATGGGGGAGCTGTTTACGGACGACAACATGGACAACCTTTTTTCCCGGGAGGGGATCAAGGGGCTCAAACGGAAATATACCCAGCCTGCCCACGACGACACGCTCTATACTCTCTAGCAGGTTGCTGAAAAACAGCCATCTCGCCGCCGTCCTCGCAAGCCCCTCGGTGCGGCGTAGCGCTGCTACGCCTCCCTCGAAGCTTACTGCGGGTGCGACGATCTGACTATTTTTGAGCAACCTGAAATTTCAAATCCAGGGGCAGCGTGCTGGTTCGCCCCTACCATCCCCGCTTCGACGCCGGAGGTTGCCATGAACTGGACCAACCGTACGAAAGTCAAGAAGCACGGTCTATTGCTCGAAGGGCCGGTGGATGACGACGGTCGCTGCCAGACCTGCGGAGGGGCCTGCTGTCGAGCCTTTCCGGCAGTGGAACTCACCTGGGACGAGTTCCAGCGGCTCACGGCACTGGGGGCGAGGCGCCTCGAATTTTCCCTGACCGGCCACCATCAACTGCTCATCGAAAACGGCTGCGAATTCCTGGCCAGCGGCCGCTGCGCGATCTATTCCGACCGTCCAGATGTCTGCCGACGCTTCTACTGCCAGGACCTGTAACAGGTTGCTGAAAAACAGCCATCTCGCCGCCGTCCTCGCAAGCTACCTTGTGCGACGTAGCGGGGCTACGCCTCCGCGGAGCCTGCTGCGGATGCGACGACCTGACTATTTTTGAGCAACCCGAGGTTCTTCGACTTCCTGGTTCCCTTACCAGTGGAGTTCCGGCTTGATATCGGCCGGCGTATAGTTCCTCCCCACGCGCCACCCCTTCCCCGGGACCAGGACCGGCTCCAGACCGCAGGCGATGTAGCCGATCAGGTTCACCGATTCCGGGAGGTCCGAAGCGATCTTTACGATCCGGAATCCGACCAGCTCCCCAACTTCAGGATAGGTGCGGGACTCCTTGAGGGTGCACGACCAGAGCTCCCGGCCACCATTCGCGGCGGCCAGCCTGAGGCGGAAGCAGTGCTCGCCGGCGTCTCCCCGTTCCCCCTCCTCTTCCACCAAAGCCGGGATCAGGGCCCCGTGAAGCGGTTGATACGCCAGAGTGCAGGCATGATCGAACGCAGCCCGGTTATCGGGGAATATCAGCGGAGGAGTATCTTTGGCACGAAACCAGCTAAACATAACGCTCTTCCCCGCTCGACGGTCGAGTAGCAACAAAAAAGGGCGGCGGCACTCGGCCTGCCGCCCTTTTACCCAAAAGGCCTACTTCACTTCCTTCATCTCGGTGCCACATGCGCACTTGCCCGGCTTCTGGCTGATGGTGCCACAGTTGCATCCTCCGCCGCAGGCGCAGGTATATTTCGCCTTGGCAGGGAACGCCATTTCCTCGTCCTTTACCTTCACGAAGATCTTGCCATCAGCCACCTTGTCGACGACGGTCTGCGCCAGCGGTTTGCCGCAGCTGCATTTGCCCGCCTTTCGGGAGAGCGTGAAACAGTCGCACCCGCCGCCGCAGCCACAGACAAAGACCTTATCGCCTGCCTTGTAGACCGGCAGCTCCTTGTCGGCGAACGCCACGACGGCGAAAGCAAGGAAAAGCGCCATCACTGCCAGAACAACACCTTTCTTCATCTCGTCACCTCCACGTGAAATATCTGCAAAGTTCCTACAATCTTAATACAATGCGACTGTTTGTCCATGCCGCTCCCTCAACTCAGGGCGAACAATCACTGTCGGGAACGAAAAAGGGGGGAGGCATAAAGCCTCCCCCCTCTCTGATCTGATCGCCCTGCCGTCGCAAACGGCGTATCACCGCCCCCGGCGTGCCTGATTGATCCGATTCGACAGGCCGGCGGTCTTGGCCTGCTCGGGCTGCCGGTAAGGCCGCCCGGTCCCCTTAGGCTTCGCACCGCCCGGTGCCGCGGTGACCTGTGCGGTCTCCTTCTTCGGGGCGGCCGGTGAGCGCCGCTGATTATGCTCACGCGGCGGCCGGGCAAACTCGACGTCCTTCCGGGGAGCGGGAACAGAGTAATCGAACCCATCAACGGTCCGCCGCTCCAGCGTGGCATTGAGCGTCCGCTCGATGGTCCGGACCATGGCGGTGTCCTCTCCGGTCACCAGGGTGAAGGCGTCGCCGCTCCGGGCAGCGCGGCCGGTCCGACCGATCCGGTGGATGTAGGCCTCCGGCGTGTCGGGAATGTCGTAGTTGACCACGTGGGAGATCTGGGAGACGTCGATCCCCCGTGCGGCGATGTCGGTTGCCACCAGGATCTGGAACGTCCCGTTACGGAATCCGTCCAGAGCAGCCTGGCGCCGGTTCTGGGAGAGGTTGCCCTGCAGGGATGCGGCCCGGTAGCCGGCCTTCTCCAGCTGCTCCCCCAGGCGCTTGGCCCGGTGCTTGGTGCGGGTGAAGATAAGCACCGACTCGGTGTCGGTGTGGCGCAGCAGTTCCAGCAGCAGAGGGGTCTTGAGGTGCTGCTCCACCGGGTAGAGGGCGTGGGTGACCGTCACTGCGGGCGCAACGGTCCCGACCTGCACCGTTACCGGATCGGCCAGGATATCGTGGGCCAGCTTCCGGATCTCGGTGGGCATGGTGGCGGAAAAGAG
Source organism: uncultured Geobacter sp. (assembly GCA_964431365.1). Taxonomy (GTDB): domain Bacteria; phylum Desulfobacterota; class Desulfuromonadia; order Geobacterales; family DSM-12255; genus Geomobilibacter. Next base: position 50,526 of record CAYSJJ010000011.1, read on the forward strand.
GAGCGTCTGGCGTTTCTTCGGCAGATGGCCGAGAATCCGCCGGATGTCCGGGAAAAAGCCCATGTCGAACATCTGGTCGGCCTCATCCAGCACCAGTACCTCCAGGTGGGAGAGGTCGACTGCCCCCTGGCCGATGAGGTCGAGGAGCCGGCCCGGACAGGCGACGACGATCTCGGCGCCGCGGCGAAGTTTTTCCACCTGCGGGTTGACTCCGACGCCGCCGTAGACCGTGACGCTCCGGAGCCGGGTCTGCCCGCCCAACTCGATAAACGACTGATGGATCTGCTCTGCCAGCTCCCGGGTAGGGGCAATGACCAGCGCACGCACTTTGCCCCGCTCCCCCTGGACAAGCCGGTGGAGGATGGGGAGGGCGAAGGCGGCGGTCTTGCCGGTGCCGGTCTGGGCCAACCCCATGACATCCCGGCCGTCCATGACCGACGGGATCGACTGGCGCTGAATCGGCGTCGGCGTGACGTAACCGGCTGCCGTTACCCCGGCAGCAACCTGGGGGTGAAACGTAAAATTCTGAAAACTCATGAAACTCCTTTTTTTGTCTGTGCCCTTCAAAGAAAAAGCCTCGGATGCAGTCCGAGGCTTACGATGATGTCGTGTTCGTCCGGGTACAGCAGTTGTAATGGCTGACCCTATCAGTTTGAATGGCGTTATGTCAAGGAGTTACTCACGTTGAAGGGGGATGACATAATAAGTAAGCAGAAGATGACATAATGAGGTTGGCGATGGTTTACGAATGGGCTATGCCACCGGCACGGCCAGCGACTCGGATGACAACGACATTGACGACTTCGGTACCAAGGGGGTCACGGTCAACCTGGGTGGGCTCTCCACCTACAAACGGGCGCTCCGGGCAGCTTCGTACATGCTCCGGAAGTCGCTCTCCAATCCCGACGTGTTCTCTCTCAAGACCGGCCCGAAGAAATCGACCATCAAGCCAGGCGACGTCTGGACCCTGACTGACAGCCCGGCCGAGGTGTTCGCGGTGCCGGCCAGGATCCTGTCGATTTCGGAGGGGAAGGATTACACCATCGACGTAAGCGCCGAGGAGGAGATCCCGGCCGTCTATACGCCGCTGGCGCTGACCGGCGACGCCCCGACCACGCCGGCCCGCTCCACCGATTTCGGCGGCTACCCATGGTCTGATCCGGTCCGGCCGGTGGCCATCGAGATCCCGCCGCATTTCACCACCACACCGCAGGTGGCCATGACCTGGTCGCGGCCGAACAACGCCGCGTTCTCGGGTGTCTCCGTCTACCGTGGCTACGATACGGCCGGACCGTTCACCCGTCTGCAGACCGTCCACAAGAGCGGTTCCACCGGCCTGGTAATCGCGGTGGACCGTCTGGCCGGCCACTTCGACGTGCAGTTCGACGCGGACATCATCCTGGCGCCCGCCACGTCGCTGGAGGCGCTGCTCACCTCGCCCGGCCAGAACATGCTGGCGGTCATTACGGCGGCCAAGTCGGCGGCGCTGTTCCTCCGCTTCGAGGATGCCGAGCTGATCGCCACCAACACCTACCGGCTGTCCAACGTGGTATTCGATCTTGCCGGTACCCCGCGCCTTAACCAGTACGACCTGGTCGGCGTGGGCGATACCGTTTGCGACGCGGCCAATATCCCGGTTCGGTACGACCTCCCCTTGACCGACGAAGGGCGGACGATCTGGACCAAGCTGGCGGCCGTGAACCGGGCCGGGCTGGAGAAGACCTTGGCCAATGTGAGCCCAATGAGCATCACCACCGACTATCTCGTCCACCGTCCGCTGCCGGTTTTCGGCGTGACCGTTAACGGGCTGCCGGTCGAAATCAAGGAGGATTATTAATATGGCCCCAAGGATCAAGTGGAGCGAGGACGGTTCGCTATTCTACTTCTACAATTCCGGCAGCAACTCCAAGGTGGGTATGTCTGCCGACTCCGCGCTCCGGCTCGACAGTATTCCGTCAAACGGTACAGGCGTGGGGTCATCCACCGATACTGTAATGATTAATTTCCCCGCCACGGTTACCGTCGACAAGGTCATTATCAAAAACAGCCACAACAAGTCCATCACCATCAAGGTGTCGGCCGACAGCACGGATGGCCTGGACGGTACCTGGACCACGGTGGTAAACGGCGTGGCCTATGCTGCTCCAAACCCCCAGGCGTTTGCCTTCACTCCCGGCGATGCCAAGTGGATGCGGATCGGATCCCTGGGCGATTCGATCTATGCCATTCACATTTTCGGCGAGTACAAGACCGAAACCGGCAGCCCGAGGGCGGAGTTCTGGGCCGCCGATGGGTCGGCCGAGCTGAACGCGACGGATTACCCACTGTCATACCCGGCGCACGGCAATGCCAGCGACGCCCACGAGGTGCTGTCGTTCAAGTTGAAAAACACCCATTCGGCCAGTCACGATTACACCCTGAGCGTCATACCGTTCAAGTATGGCGGCGACGCGCTGGTCACCAACAACATCAAGCTGTCGCTGGACGGGGGCACGACCAAGACCAACTCCGTCAACATTTCCGCCCTGGCGGCCGGCGCCCTCTCCGCGGTGATCGGTGTCTACCTGGATCTGCTCAAGGCCGACAACCCGGCTGATGATACGCACCAGTGGGGCATCAAGGTCGTCGAGACAGCGTAAGGGGCAACCATGGCGACAACCATCGCAGTGCTGCCAGGCTCGGTACTGCTCACGAACAATGCCATCAAGGCGGCCTGGCTCCCCGGTGTCGAGCCGTTGCTCAACGACGCCGACGACCGGGTACCCATCATTGCCGGCGCTCTGTCGGTCCGGAACAACAACGTCAAGCCGGGAGTACTCCCCGGCGCGTTGTACCTGGAGAACGCCCGCAACCTGTCCCAGGTCCTCTGCGGCAGCCTGCTGACTACTAACAACGACATCAGGGCAGCCATCCTGCCCGGGTCGCTGGAGCTGCTGGAAGGCGCGTTCATCTACCTGAATGCTGGCAACTTCACCATTGCCTGGCATTCCCGCAACCGGTTCGAGACCGGCTTCAATCTACCAGAGTCGACCGTTGTGACCGACGATGCCGATTTCAGGCAGTTCCGGATCGAGGTCAGTAACGTCGCCGGCACACTACTGCGGACCGTGGAACAGGCCGGTAAGAGCTGGACCTATACAACGGCCATGCAGACCGCCGACGGTGGTCCGTACACCTATTACCGGGTGCGGATCTACCAAGATTCGGACCTGTACCAGGGCCACAAATACGAGTTTCACATCGTGGTCATTTAGGAGGGGAACGTGGCCTATACCAAGCACCAAGGATTCCTGGAGATGCCCACCGGTGTTGTCGACTGGCCGGCGGTGTTCAATCTACTCCTCGCCCAGTTGGAGAAAGGGCGGACGATCAAGGCCGCCGCAGGGGAGGCCCTGGTCGCCGGCAAGGGGTTCTACATCAAGAACGACGGTAAGGCCTGGCTGGCGGACGATACTACCGACTGTTTCGGGATCTGGCAGACGGAGAGCACGGCAATCGGCGTGGAAGGGTTCGGCCAGGTCGACGGGGTGATGGAGAATGTAACCTGGACCTGGACACCCGGGCAGAAGATCTACCTATCCGCCGGAGGAGTGCTGAGCAGCACGGTCAGCGGCAACCCGGTAGCCAAGGCGATCAGTGCGACGGAGATACTGATCAAGACAGTGTAGAGAGGCAGCGGCCGGACTATGTTCCAGCATAATCCGGCCGCCGACCCACAGAGCGAGCTGTGAGCCAGCCAAGGCTGCCCCACCCCGTACGAGGTAGGGGAAGCCTATCAAACCAGCTTTGAAAAGCAAGGAGGCTCACATGCATCATCCAGTCATCCCCTGGGTCGGCGGCAAGCGTCGACTCGCCAAGCAGATCCTGCCGTTATTCCCTCAGCATACCTGTTACGTGGAGCCCTTCGCCGGCGGCGCTGCGCTGTTCTTCCTTAAAAGCCCGTCACCGGCAGAGGTGCTCAACGACTGCAACAACGACCTCATCACCCTCTATAGAGTATTGCAGCACCATCTGGAGGAGTTCATCCGGCATTTCAAGTGGGCGCTAGTGAGTCGGCAGCTGTTTGAATGGCTCAAGATGACGCCAGAAGAAACCCTGACCGACATCCAAAGGGCAGCGCGCTTCTACTATCTGCAGAGGCTGTCGTTCGGCGCCAAGATCTCAAGCCGCACATTCGGTACAGCAGCAACGGGCGCACCGAAGCTCAACCTGCTACGCATCGAGGAGGAACTGAGCCAGGCTCATCTGAGACTGGCAAGGGTTTACATCGAGCATCTGGACTGGCAGCGCTGTATATATAAGTATGATCGATCAGCAACGCTCTTCTTCTGCGATCCGCCATACTGGCAGACAGAAGGCTACGGAGTTGAGTTCCCTTTCGAGCGCTACACCGAGATGGCGGAGATGATGCGGACGGTAAAAGGGAAGATGATCGTCACGATCAACGACCATCTGGACATGCGGAAAGTGTTCGATGGATTCAGGGTGGAAACGGCAAAGATCAACTACACGGTCGGAGGTGGAGGAAAAGGTCAAGATCGGCAGGAAATGATCATCATGAACTGGTAACAATCAAATCAAAATTGAACAGGTCAAACGTTTTGGCGCGGCGAGTTATGACAACTTTCGGGCCGAAGTTATGACGGCGCGTTACATCACGTGGAAGCTGGCGGCTTCGGAAACTCCTTCTTGAAAAAATGCCAACGGGATAGTATGAAAAATGACAGGAGCTTGCGGACGAGCTCTGAATGAGATTCCGGGAAGAACCTCCACCAATGAACCGACCTGATCGAAAACGTCTCCTGCTCTGGGGAATGGCTGTCGCCGCCGTCGTCGCGGTGACGGGACTACTGCTCGTCTTTGCCAACCTGAGCCGGGTGGCGGAAGCCGGACTGCGTCGCCTCCTAGGGCCGGAACTCGTCGTCGGCCGCGTGGAGATGCAGTGGAACCGGATATCCTTTCACCAGCTCCGCATCGGCAGCCGCGGAGCAGGCAACCAGCCCCGCCTGCAGATCCAGCAGTTGACCATCACCCCCAGCCTGCGCACACTCTTTGCCGAACGCTTCCAGATCGGCCGGATCCAGGTGGATGCCCCCCAGCTCCTGATCGAGATCGCGGCCGACGGCAAGGTGATCAATCCCCTCCCCCCCCTGACTGCCCCGCGTGAAGGGAAAAAGTCCGGCACCGGAAGATTCCTTGCCGTGACCATCGGTAGCGTTGCCATAAACCGCGGCGAAGTGACCATCCTGGACCGGCATGTGGCCCGGGTGGGGGGACAGGGGCTGAGCAACCCGAAGGAACAATATCACCTTGCCCGCTTCACCGATGTGTCGTTCAGTGCCGGCCGCATCGACCTCCCCGACACAGGGCGAACGGTCCCGTTCAAGCTGGCCGGCAAGGCACCCGGGAGCGGCACCCTCACGTTCGAGGGATCGATCGCCCCGGCCACCATGAACGGCTCCGCCACCCTGGCGCTGCGCCAATGGGACATAACCCGCTTTCGCCCCTACTATCAGAAACCTGGCGACATGACCGCCACCAGGGGGAGCCTGAACGCCGACTGCAGCATCTCCATCCGCGAACGCCACCTGAGCGCACCCGGGAGCATCAGGCTGAAGGATATGACGGTGGATGCGGCCGGCGCCCGCGGCCTCTTTTTCGGCATGCCGGCCAAGGCTGTCCTCTGGTTCCTGGAAAACAACAAAGACGAAATTGCCGTCAACTTCACCGTTTCCGGGAGCCTGGACAACCCGCGGTTCACCGTCAAGCAGGCCCTCAAGGACCAGGTCGGCAGCGCCCTGGCACGCAAGATGGGAATCCCGGTCCTGGGAGATATGGGCAAAGGGATCGTCGACCTGGGGGCCAAGGGGATCAGGGGGATTAAGGGGCTGTTCGGCGGCGGCCGGCGCTGAGCTCCAAAGACCAAAGGCAATTCAACGCGGATTAACGCTGACAAAAGCGGATCAACGCCGATAAGGCACACCAAGAAAAGGTGTTCAAATCCGCGTCAATCCGCGTTGAATTGCAGCTCTGGTTTCTCGGGCAAAGGTGCCCCGAAGACGGACGCGGAGATCTCACAACCAAAGATCCACCTCCGGCATGGTCCGCTCCTGCCGTTCGATGCTCCTGAGCCAGCATTCCTGGTCCCGCCGCGCCAGGGCCTTTCTCCGGTCCCCCCGGATCATGCGCATGTAGACCGCGAAATCGCCGTTGGAAAAATGGATCACCCTTCCCAGCTCCCCCCCCAAGGACTCGGCCACCAGCGGGATCCGCTCGTTGTCGAGAAACTCGCGAATGAACTTCACGTTGACATCTCCGACGCAGTAGAAGTTCCCCACCTCCGGTGACTGACCGATGATGGTCGCCCCGCCGAACGCCTTGGCCTGCAGGTTCTTTCGCCTGGCCCCAAGTCGCATCATGTCGTTGATCAGGAGTTCCATGGCGTAGATGCCGTACCGGCCAGCCTCGGACAGGGTGCTGGGCAGTTCCCGGGAATAACGCCGGTTGCTGAGGAGAAAGTGGTTCATGCCGACGATCTTGTTGATCGGATCGTAGAGACAGGCCGCGATGCAGGAACCGAGGAGCGTCGAAAGGGTAATCGGCTCGGCCGACGCGTGGAACTCTCCCGGGTTGAGGGAGAGGCGCTTGAATCTGCCAAGGGTCTCAATCTTCATGTATCGCCATTCGCAGCATCAAGACCTCACGCAAGAAACGACCAGACTCATCTTCTGCAGCAGTGCTAGATACGAGGACAAGTATAATCGGCAGATCGACAAAGACAACCTGCTGAAAAACAGAGAATTTGTCGTCGCAACCCCGCGCAATGAAACGTCGGGCAGGCCGACACCGTCGTCACGCCGCCCCTATTCCGGCCAGGGCGCTCCCCGGACCTTGAACGGTGGTCGCTCTATGCTAAGGTTAGTAGAGGCTCTTAACCGTCAGCACCATTCATCAGAAAGACAGGCGCCATGACCAAGGCCAGTGACAGACAGATCCTCCTGGTGGCGCTGGGAGGGAATGCCCTGATACGGCACGGCGAACAGGGGACCGCCGCCGAACAGTTCGCCAACCTGCGGCGCCCCATGGAGCAGCTGGCCGGGCTGGCGCGGGAGTATCGGCTCATCATCACCCACGGCAACGGTCCCCAGGTGGGGAACCTCCTCCTGCAGCAGGAGTGTTCGCCCCAGGTGCCGGCCATGCCGCTGGAGATCCTGGTCGCCCAGACCCAGGGACAGATCGGCTACATGATCGAGTCGACCCTGGATACGGCCCTGGACGCCATCGGGGTGAAGAAACAGCTGGTGAGCCTGATCAGCTACGTGGTGGTGGACGAGCACGACCCGGCCTTCAGAACGCCGACCAAGCCGATCGGCCCGGTTTACTCCGCAGAGCAGGCTGCCACCCTCCCCTGGCCGACCATGACGACCCCCAAGGGGTACCGCCGGGTGGTGGCCTCCCCGCGGCCGCTGACCGTGGTGGAGAAGGAGGAGATCAGGCAGCTGATGGCCCTGGACTTCGTGGTCATCTGCTGCGGAGGGGGAGGCATCCCGGTAATCCGGGAGGGCCGCGCCTTCCACGGCGTCGATGCGGTCATCGACAAGGATCTGGCCAGTGCCTGCCTGGCAACCGAGGTGGGTGTGGAGAGCCTAGTCATCGCCACCGACGTGCCAGGAGTTGCCCTTGGGTTCGGAACCGAATCCCAGCGCTTTCTGGCCAGCCTCTCCGTGTCGGAGGCGGAGAGACGGCTGGCGGCCGGCGAATTCCCGGCCGGCTCCATGGGCCCCAAGGTGGAGGCGGCCGCTGCCTTTATCAGGAACGGGGGGCGGCGGGCCGTGATCTGCCACCTGGACGACATCGCCCTGGCCGTGGCAGGGAAAGCGGGAACTGAACTATGCGGCTGAAAGGACCAACCATGACCACCAATGCTGAGATCATCGCCCGCGAGGCACGGGTCTTCACCCCGGCCCTCCACCTCTACCACCCGCTGGCCATCGAGCGGGGGGAGGGAAGCTGGGTGACCGACCGGGAGGGGAAGAGGTACCTGGACTTCGCCACCGGGATCGCCGTGCTGAACATCGGCCACAACCATCCGCGGGTGCGGGAGCGGGTGGCCGAGCAGATGGAACGGTACGTCCATACCGGCGGGATCTACTACAACGAAACCACCGTGGCAGCGGCCGAACTACTCGCCTCGGTCACCCCCCACGGGCTCGACATGCTCTTCTTCAGCAACTCCGGCGCAGAGGCGGTGGACGGTGCCCTGAAGCTGGCCCGATTCGTCACCAACCGGCAGGGGATCATCGCTTTCAGCGGTGCCTTCCACGGCCGTACATTGGGGGCGGTCTCGGTCACCACCAGTTCTGCCCGCTACCGGTCACGCTACCACCCGCTCCTTCCGTCGGTCTACCACGCCCCCTATCCGCACTGCTATCGCTGCCCCATGCAGTGCCGACCTGAGAGCTGCTCGCTGGCCTGCTTCACCAGCCTGGAGGAGATGCTGAGGCGCCTCGTCACCCCGTCCGAGGTGGCGGCCATCCTCATCGAACCGGTCCTCGGCGAGGGGGGGTATGCGCCGGCGCCTACGAAGTTCCTGAAGCAGCTGCGCCGCCTCTGCGACGACCACGGCATCCTCCTGATCTTCGACGAGGTCCAGTCCGGCATGGGGCGGACCGGCGACTGGTTCGCCGCCCAGCGGTACGGCATCGCGCCCGACATCATGACCGTGGCCAAGGGGATCGCCTCCGGGTTCCCCCTCTCGGCGGTGGTGGCGAGGCGACAGATCATGAAACAGTGGCCGTCCGGCGCCCACGGGACGACCTTCGGCGGCAACCCGGTCGCCTGCGCGGCCGCCATTGCCACCATCGAGGCCATTCGCGACGACGGGCTCCTCCCCCGCTGCCGTGAGCTGGGAGAACGGGCAATGGCGCGCCTGCGGGAGATGCAGGAGCGGCGTCCGCTGATCGGCGACGTCCGGGGAAAGGGGCTGATGATCGGGGTGGAGCTGGTGGAGGCGGGGGAGAAGCCAGCCGGCGCCGCCTGCGAGCGGCTCCTGGAGTGGTGCCGGGAGCGGGGTCTCATCATCATCAACTGCGGCCCGGACCGGAACGTGCTCCGCCTGGTCCCGCCGCTCACCATCAGCGACGACGAACTGGATCAGGCTCTCGCGATCATCGACGAAGGGCTCGGGGCAGTGGCATGAAACCGGTGCGGGTCATCATTATGGGGGCAGCCGGCCGCGATTTCCACAACTTCGCCTGCTGCTTCCGCGACAACCCGGCCTATCGGGTCGTCGCCTTCACCGCCACCCAGATCCCGTACATCGCGCAGCGCCGCTACCCTGCCTCACTGGCCGGAGAGCTCTATCCCCGCGGCATACCGATCCGGCCGGAGGAAGAGCTCTCCGAACTGATCCGTCGCCAGCGGGTCGACCAGGTGGTCTTTGCCTACAGCGACATCTCCCACGCAGAGCTGATGCACACCGCCTCCCGGGTCCTTGCCTGCGGGGCCGATTTCCGGCTCATCGGCCCCGACGCCACCATGCTCAAAAGCAAGCGGCCGGTGGTCTCGGTCTGCGCCGTCCGGACCGGCTGCGGCAAGAGCCAGGTGGTCCGCTACTTCTGTGACCTCCTGGTCGAACAGGGAATCAGGCCGATAGTGGTGCGCCACCCCATGCCGTACGGCGACCTGGCCAGCCAGGCGGTGGAACGTTTCGCCGCCGATGCCGACCTTGACCGCTTTCACTGCACCATCGAGGAGCGGGAGGAGTATGAGCACCTGCTCGCCCACGGAGCCGTGGTCTACGCCGGCGTGGAGTACGGCGCCATCCTCCGCCGGGCCGAGAAGGAGGCCCCCCTCGTCATCTGGGACGGCGGCAACAACGACCTCCCCTTTTTCCGGCCCGACCTGGAGATCGTGGTGGCAGATCCGCTCAGGCCGGGGCACGAGACCTCCTGGTACCCGGGAGAGGTAAACCTGCGGCGGGCCGGAATGGTGGTGATCAACAAGGTGAATGCCGCCGAACCGGCGGCCATCGAGGCGGTGGAGGGAGCGATCCGCCGGGTGAACCCGGCAGCGGCCGTGGTACGGACCGCATCGAAGGTGACGGCGGCCGAAGGGGAGCGGATCAAGGGGAAACGGGTGCTGGTGGTGGAGGACGGGCCGACGGTAACCCACGGCTCCATGCCGAGCGGCGCCGGCCTTGCCGCGGCTCTGCAGTATGGCGCGGGAGAGGTTGTCGACCCGCGTCCCTGGGCAGTCGGTTCGCTTGGAGAGGTCTATGGCCGCTATCCCCATCTCGGACCGGTCCTCCCGGCCCTGGGGTATCGCCCCGAGCAGATCGACGAACTCTCCGCTACCATCGCCAACGTTCCGTGCGACCTGGTCCTGGCCGCCACCCCCATCGATCTGGCCCGCCTGGTCCGGGTCGACACGCCGATCCTCCGCGTCACCTATGCCATTGCCGAGCCGGAAGGGACCCCGCTCAGGGACGCCTTTCTCCGGTTCCTCGCGTCGGGGTCGTAGACTGAAGGAGCTGCTTAAGCGAATGGTGCAGCAGCGCAGTGAACGGCAGCGTCTCCCCAGTGGTCATGCTCTCTTCTCAAGCTTCACGGTCTTGACTTTACGGCAGGCATATTCCGTCACAAAATCATCGTCGGACCTGCATTTTTCGACAAAGAATCCGGCCTGTTCCAGCATTCCGTCCATGATCCAGCCAAACGTGCTGTACTCCTCCCTGATATGTGTTTCGACCTCCAGGCGGAATTCAGCCCCTGCGACCTTTTCAAACCCCGCAATCCATGAATCTATCTTGCCGGCATATGCTTGCGGATCAAACTGGAACACCACATCATGGATATAGAGCAGCCCCCCCATCTTCATCATTCCATTGATCCTCAATAGCGCAATCTGTTTCCAAAAATCGGGCAGATGGTGCAATGCAGCCTTTGTAATGACCACGTCCGCTGGCTCACCCGCATGTTCATAGCTCAGGAAACCTGCCGTCACGAACGTAAGATTCCGGACATTACGGTCAACTTTTCTCTGTGCCTGCTCGATCATGACATTTGAGACGTCAACGGCGTAAACGCTCTTGAACAACTCTGCGGCAAAGATCGCAGTGGCGCCGGTACCGCAGCCCAAATCTATGGCTGTCATGTTCTCGGCATGTTCGAGGCCGAGGAACGCCATCATCCCCATGAATTCCTTTTCGTAATCGCGGAATTTCCGATGCTGCTCGTCATATATTTCAGCCTGCCTGGCATCAGAGTAATCGACCCCGCAATGCTTGAACTCGTCGTATAGCCATCTATTCATCGTGATCCTCTTTCCGGGGTAACCGGGCTTTCTCGGAAGTGCGGTATTTGTCCGTCCCATCGGGACGGCATGGTGTGCCGCTCCGATGATGAAAAAAAATGCCCGTGGAAAATCCCACGGGCATTCATCGTTCGGGCTCACTGCAGACCTATTTGAGCATAATCTCTACCCGGCCGTGACTCCCTTTCAGCCTGGTCAGCTCTTCGGCCAAGGCATCCTGCTTCTTCTGCGTAGTGAGGAGTTCGCGGATCCGTTCCTTCACATCCTCAAACTTGATTATCTCGGGTTTCTTCGTATCGGTCAGCTTGATGATATGGTAGCCGTACTTGCTCTCCACCACGTCGCTCACCTGGCCCGGCTTGAGGGCGTAGGCGGCCTGCTCGAAGGGGGGAACCATCTCTCCCCGGCCGAAAAAGCCAAGATCTCCCCCCTGGGTCTTGCTGGGGCAGGAGGAGTTCTCTTTGGCCAGTTTGGCGAAATCCGCCCCCCCCTTGACCTTCTTCAGCAGATCGGCGGCCTTCCTTTTGGCCTTTTGTTTCTCCTCCGCAGAGGCATTGGCGCCGACACCGCAGAGGATGTGGCTGGCACGGAGTTGGGTGTCTTTCCTGAATTTGGCCTGGTTCACGTCATAGAATCTCCTGACGTCCTCGTCAGTGACCTTGATCTTGGCGTGCACCTTCTTCTCGACGTAATTGTTGATGATAATGCTCCTGCGGGCGGCCTCCTTCAGCTCCTTTGCGCTCGCCTTGGTCTTGCTCTTGTTCTTGGCGACCATCTGCTCCACCTGCTTGTCCAGATCTTTCGGCGGATTCTTCATCCCCTGCTGGTAGAGGAGTTCGGCTGCGACCAACTGCTCCAGGGCGAGTCTCTCGGTCTGCTTGCGCTTCTCGGGTGAAGCGGGCTGGTTGACGCTTTTCTGGGCAATCAGGGCGTTGACGGACCGGTCCAGTTCGCCGCGGGTAATGATCTGTTTGCCGACCTTGGCCACCGGGTCGCCGAGAGACGTCTTGGCAGCGGGTGCCTCGGCACGGCAGGGTGCCGGTATCGTCGCCGTGAGAAGGAGGGCCGCGAGAAGGGTGATGGATAGGCTTTTCTTGTAAGGATTCATCCAAAACTCCCTTTATTAAATATTTAAAATAAAATAGCACTTTTGCCAAAGCAGTGGGAAGGGAATTCAGCCGTTATGTAACAATTTACAGCAGCACCAATGGAAACGCGCACCTCACCTTGCGGATTCATTACAAAATGATAATATAAAAGCATTAACTTTCTACCATTAGGGCGGAAATCGGCGCAGATGGCATCCTGAAAATATGGTGAACAACATGGATAATCTCATAACGGCGTTGCTTGACGGTGACCAGGCGAAGGCAGTCGCGGCGGCACTCACACTGCGCAATTCCGGGACCGGTACCGAGCGCACGGTGATCGATGGTATTGAAGAGGCAATGGGGCGGCTTGACGCGAAATGCACCGTTGACGAATTCAATCTGCTCGAAATCATGCTCGTCGGCCGGGCGGTGATGAGCGTGATCAAAACCCTCTATCCTGATGCTCCTCCCGCGGCGACGCGTGAAACCGTCGTTGTGGCAAGCCTGGAAGGCGACGTCCACGACCTGGGGAAGAACATCGTCAAAACCATTTTGTCCGCCAAGGGGTACCGTGTCGTTGATAGCGGCAAGGATTGCCCGGTGGAGAAGCTGATCGAAGACGCGGCGCGGGAAGAGGCGGCGTTTATCCTGGTGAGCGGCCTCATAACGAACGTGGTCCCCCTGGTGCGGCAGATCGCCCCACAGGCCCGGCTGCGTGGCCTCAAGGTGAAGATCCTGGCAGGCGGCGCCGCATTGAAGCAGGCCACCGCGGACATGCTGAATGTGGACTATGTCGGTGACTCCGTCTTTGACGGCATTCACTACCTGGAACAGTGCTCAGGAGGCCGCTCATGAACAGCCTTGAACGCGTTGTAGCAGCGGTCGGTTTTCAAGAGCCCGATCGCGTACCGGTTATTGCCCAGGTCTTCGGTCATGCCGCCGCTCTGGCCGGCGTGCCTCTGGACAAGTACATCAGGGACGGCGAACTTCTGGCGCGCTGCCAGATAAAGGCACTGGAGCGGTACGGCTATGATGCCGTATTCGCCCTCATGGACACCAGCGTCGAGGCCGAGGCAGCCGGCACCCGCCTGCTCTACCGCGACAACATGTACCCCATCGTGGAGCAGTATGCGCTCGACGACGCACAGGCAGTCGATGCCCTTTCGCTACCGGACCCACATCGGAGCGGCCGGATGCCAGAACTGCTCAAGGCGGCACAGATTCTACGCAGGGAAGTCGGCAACGAAGTCCTGGTCGTGGGGTGCATTCTCGGTCCGATGACCCTGGCGATGCAGCTTCTCGGTCCGGAAAAAATCCTCTATCTTGCCGCCGATGAACCGGATCAGTTTGCCCGCATCCTTGACTACGCCCTCGATGTCGTCCTTGCCTTCGGTCTTGCGCAAATAGAGGCGGGGGCCCATCTTCCGGTCGTATTCGATCCATCGGCGTCGCCTGCCGTTATCCCCGCCGGGCTCTTTCGCGAGTTCGAACTTCCCCGGCTGAAGAAGCTCTTTTCCGCTCTACAGGGAGGGGGATCGGCTGCAAACTGGCTCCACATTGCAGGCCCGGTTGAATCGATCCTCCCGTACTACCCTGAGGCGGGCGTGAACATAGCCAACTTTGACTACTGCATCGATCCGCTTCGGGCGCAGGACCTCCTCCCCAAAGCCTGCCTCGACGGCAATATCAAGCCGCTCGCCTTTGTCGAAGCGACGCCGGCCGAAATCGCCTCCGAGTCGGCGCGGTTGAAGGAACTGTTCGGCCCCCGCGGCGGCTTTATTCTCTCCTCCGGCTGCGAAATACCGCCGGAAAGCAAACCGGAAAACATTGCCGCCCTGCTCTCTCGGTGACGAGGTAATGATGTGCCCATTCTCACGGTAAAACAGCCTCATAAAGACCACTCGCAGAGCATACTGTTTTCTCCGGGCCGGACGGTTCGAGACGTACTTGTTGAGCATGATATCGGGATCCGCACCGCGTGTAACGGCACCGGCGCCTGCGGCCTGTGCCGAATCAGGATCACGGCGGGGAATGGCGGAGAGCCTTCGGCCAATGAGCGGGCCGGCCTTGGCGAGGCTGAACTGTCGACGGGAGTGCGACTTGCCTGTCAGACCAGGGCCAAGGGGAACGTCTCAATCGAAATTCTGAATCCCGCCCTCCCCTCCGCATGGCGGCGCCTTGACGAAATGCCGTCTCCGGCCCCCCGCCCCCCCAGTTCAGAGCATTCCGACTCCAACGGAGAGTGTTCCCTCGGGGCGGCAGTGGATCTCGGCACGACACATATTTCCATTACCGTTCTGGACCTCTCCAATGGCAAGCGCCTGACGGGGAGGCGCGGACTGAATCCGCAGGCAAGCACCGGCGCCGATGTCATGACCCGCCTGGTGACATCGGCCGGATCCTCGAAAGATGCGCAGAGACTGAGCAGTCAGGTCATTCGCGCCATCGGAGAAGGTTTGAGCGAAATAGCCACCCGCGACGGCACCGACCTCGCACGGGTGAAACGGGTCGTCATCGTCGGCAATACCGCGATGCTCGCCCTCCTGTCTCTCAAGAACTACAATCTTTTGCTCGATCCCCGCTGGTGGACTGAAGCCATAGACTGCCTCCCCCTCGAAACCTCCTTCTGGGCAGCCTCATGGGGCATCAGCCGCGACGCGGAGATCACGGTCATCCCTCCCCTCGCCGGCTTTGTAGGTTCCGACCTCCTGGCGGGGGTCATTGCAACGGGCCTGATGGAACAGCAGCCAGGGTCGCTCTTCATCGATTTCGGGACCAATTCGGAACTGGCCCTCTGGGACGGGGAGACACTCTGGGTGACGTCGGCGGCAGGCGGTCCCGCGTTCGAGGGGAGCGGACTGAGCTGCGGCATGCCGGCGGAACCGGGCGCCGTCTTCCGGGTCCAGGATAGTGCGGAAACCGGCTGGCTTTCCTTCGAAGTACTGGGAGGGAATGAACCACGGGGAATGTGCGGCTCCGGGGTCGTCGATCTCGTTGTCTCCCTTGTCCGGGAGCGGCTGTTGAATGAAAAGGGGAAATTTGCGGCAACAGTCCCCGAGTCAGGTTTCAAGCTATGCAACGGCGTCGTTCTCACCAGAAAAGACGTCGACATCTTACAGCGGGCCAAGGCCGCCATCGGAACGGCCCTCCACGTCCTCCTGGCCAAGGCAGGCAGAGGCTACCTGGATCTGCGAAGAATATGCATCGGGGGTGTTTTCGGACGCTACCTGAACATCAGGAACGCGCAGGAGATAGGCCTGCTGCCGCCGGTTCCCGATCGGATCGTGGAAACGCTGGGGAACACGGCGCTCGCGGGTGCAGAACTACTCCTTGCCAAGCCGGATGCCGGAGAGCGGGTAGAGTCCGTTCGGAGCAGAGCGAAGATCATCAATCTGTCGAACTGCGACGATTTCGAAGCACTGTTCCTGGACAACCTCTATCTCCGTCAGGTTATCGAGGAAGATCATGATGAAATTACGCGCAGATCATGATCAGCTGAAGGCCTTCATCAATGCCGCCCAGTATTTTGCCGGACTGACTGCCGGACAGGATATCTGGGAAGAGGCGGGCAAGGTTCTGGTGACGTTCTTCGGCGCAGATTTTGCCGTCTTTGGAACACGACGGGCCGACGGTTCGATAGAGATGGGATACTGGGCCTGTTCCGGAGAAAAGGCCCAGCTGCCCGAGGCTCCGCTCCTTGCATTCATGGAAGAGGTCTTTGAAAGCGGCTTCCTCACCTATGCCCCGCTTCCGGCCGACACTCCGGGCGCAGCCGCCTTCTTCCCGGTCCTCCACGAAAACCGCGTGGTTGCCGTGATGCTGGTGGGGCTGCTGTCGTCTACCTCATTTGAGAAGAAGGACCTTGATCTCTACCTAGCGGTGGCGGGGCTCATCGGGGCGATGCACTCGCGGAGGCTGGCGGAGCTGGCCGTTCTCAAGGCCAAGGAGGAGCTGGAAGAGCGTGTCACCCTGCGCACGGCCGAACTCGAATCGGCCAACAAGGAGCTTGAGCGGAAGATAGCCGAGATTGAAAGCCTCAATAAGGTCTTTGTCGGACGGGAACTGAGAATGATCGAGCTGAAGAAGAGGATCGAAGCGCTGGAGCAGCATGGAGACAATATTAAGCTATCCTCCCTGTGACTACGTCGCTCGACATACACTCCCCGGAATGTCCCCCACCCCGAGACATATTTTCAAGGCCTGATCCTGCCGCCGCCCCCCGGAGCGGAGCGGCCAGAGACTAATTCAGGGGGCGGCCCCGGCGGTAACGGCGTGGAACGACGTGGCGTTGACCCTCAACTCCACCGGCTTGTTGTTGTCGCCATAGCCGATGGTAATGATCCCTCCCACCAGTTCGTTCTCCATCTCGGCAAAGAGGATCGCGGCCGGATTGATCAAGAGGTTCCCTGACGCCACGAATCCCTTTTGCAGGAGTGTCTCCCGGAACGCCTCCTGTTCGACCCTGGTCACCTTCTTGAACATCTGCTTGCGGACCACCGGCCCGTCGAACCAGACGTCCACAAGACGGCTCTCCTCGGTAAGGAGCGGGTTCTCCGCCGGGGTGACGAGTTGTGCAGCGCAGACCCTGGCGGCATTGATGTAGCGAAGCATGGTATCCTCCCTTTCATAAGTGAACGGCTTCAACGCGTTCTTACGCCCCACGGTCTCATCTTCCGACTCCCACCGGGTTCCATCTGGCTACTGCAACGTCACCGAGGTCACCAATCCGCTTAACCCCGTGATGGTGTTGTAGGTTACGGCATCCACAACTGTCAAATTATTAAGACTGAAGCTCGCAACGGTCGGCTCGACGCCGTTTGCCAGGTTAAAGACAACCGTTGCAATCTCTCCGATCCGGTCTTCACCGGCGGCAGCGCCACTGGCCAGGCTAATCTTCAGGGTCGCCGCATTGGCGCCACTTGCAGCCACGTAGATCGGTGAGATCTGGGTCCCGTTTGCGAATATGCCGGAGGGGGTCACCGTGCCGCTGGCGACATTGCCGCTGCTATCCGTGGCTACCGTGACACCCGCCGGCAGCAGCATCGTGACGCCAGCCCCGGCAATGGTGGTTCCCGCGGGGAGAGTGCCATTGAGCGAAATCTTGACGGTTGCTTTGGTGTAAACCGGGGTCGGTGCGATACCGGCTGACGAGCCTCCGCCACCGCCGCATGCTGCGAGAACGACGAGGAGTGCAAGTGAAGAGGTTATGGTCCTGAACGTCTTAATCATTTGGTTGTCCTTTGATGGTTACCAGCTGCCGATGCCTATGCTGCGGCGCAGGATGAGAATTACGTCCGCAAGGTCAAGCACCCCGTTGCCGGCCGGCGTCCCGCTTGCACCCAGCGGAGCCACGTCGTACGCTACCTGCTGCTCAGGCGTAAGGGTAGAGAGACTGTTGACCGCCTTGAAGACATTCAGCGCATCGGCCATGCCCGGAGAGGTCCCGCTGGTGCTGCCCGAACGCCTGACTGCCTCTATCGTCAATGTGCAGTTGCTGTTGATCGATGCGGTCGTGTAGGTGGTGCCGGAGAGGCTGCCGCCGCATCCGCTGACGACCACGCCGTAGCCGGCATCCGGCGTAACGGAGAAGGTCGCCGTATTCCCCCTGACCACCGACTGTGCGGTTGCCGGGGTTATGGTTACGTTCGTCGCGGCACCCGGGTTGACGGTGAACGGCGGGATCGGCGTGACGCTGTTGGACTGCGCGGAAGGGACGCTGCTGCCTGCTGCATTGGTTGCGACCACAGTGAACGTGTAGGTTGTGCCGTTGGTCAGGCCGGTGACGGTGATCGGGCTCTGCAACCCTGTCGCAGTAACGTTGCCCGGACTTGAGATGACGGTGTACCCGGTTATGTCGCTCCCACCGTCGTCCGGCGGCGGGGTGAAGGTGACCGTCGCCTGCCCGTTGCCATCCGATGCGGTTCCTATGACCGGGGCATCGGGAACAGAGGGCGAATTGGCCAGTTTGAGAACGCCGCTGTTCCGGGTTCCGACATAAAGGGTCTGCCCGTTCACCGGGTCTATGGCAAGGGAGCGAAGGGAATCATTCGTCGCCCCGGAATCGAACGCTCTCCAGGTTACCCCACCGTTGGTGGTTTTGAATATCCCCTGTGACGTCAGGGCAAAGACGGTCTGGCTTCTGGTGGGGTCGATGACGACGAAAAGGACATGTCCCACGATCAATCCGTTGTTGGCAGGTGCCCAGGTCGCTCCACCATCAGTAGTTTTGAATATACCCCCAGTTGTTCCGGCATATGCGGTCTGGCTGTTGACCGGGTCTATGGCTAGCGACGATACGCCTATATATGGATCGTATGATGTCCAACACGATATGCTTCCCCCTAGTGGTGCAGGGGGGCATTCTGGAGGAGCTATTTCGATGGTGCTTATCGTCCAGCTCTTCCCCCCATCGATGGTCTTAGAAATATTACCCATACTTGAGCCAGCCAACAGGACCTGGCTGTTAGATGGGTCTACGACGACAGAATTGACCCCTTCATTGAAGACCTTGGTCCAGCTGTCACCTCCGTTGCTGGTCTTGTAGATACCACCGTCGGTCGCTGCATACACGATCTGAGTGTTGCCCGGATCAATGGCAAAAGATAGGACACTGCTAAAGTAATTGAGCACAAAGCCGTTGTTAACGGCCGTCCAGGTGATACCGCCGTCGATGCTTTTCAAGACACCGCCGTAGTCACTTGTCCCGGCATACAGGGTCTGGCTGCTGGTCGGATCGATGGCAAGAGACAGGACACGATAGGTGCTAGACGCAAACCCTGTGCTGAAACCGGTCCAGATGGTGCCGCTGTCAGTGCTTTTCAGGACACCGCCGAAGTTATCCGTCCCAGCATACAGAGTCTGCAGGTTGGTCGGGTCTACGGCTAGCACATTGAAACTCGTTGTCGCCGTCCAGCCGACAAATGTGCCCGTAATGATGTGATCCTCCTGGACATAATTGACGTCATAAATGCCGTCCACAACCGAAGAGAGCACGTCCATTCCGTTATCGGTGAGGGTGTCGAGGCGATACCCGGGATTGGGACTGATCGTACAACCGCTCCAGTTCCCCTGCACAACGGGGCTAGCGCAGGAGATGCCGCCATGGCCGCCGACCACCGTGGTTGTCAGGGTGAAACTGGGCAACTGGCCCGTGCCGCTCAGTACCACATCCCTTGAGGAAGCAGAGGTATCGTTGGAGAGTATCCGCAATGTGCTTGAAAAACTTGCCACAAAAATTGGCGAAAAGGTTACTCGTATCGTACAGCCTCCCCCTGCAGGAATGGTTGGTGTCAGGCCGCCGCAGGTTCCGTTCGTGCCGTCGCCGGGATCGATGCTGAACATGCTGCCGTCGCCATCGACTAAGACGATATCGCTGACTGAAAGGGTCTGGTTGCCGCTGTTGCTGATGGTGAAGAGCTGGGAAGAGGATGTGTTCACATATACACTCCCGAAGTCATGGGATGCGGGGGTGACTCCAGCCGTTGCGCCGATCGCAAGCATCCTGCTCACGCTCGGTATGCCGCCGACGTAAATCGTGGCGCTGTAGTGACCGGCCAGCAGCGAATTCAGCGACTGGGAGGTGAAGGAGGTATCGCACCAGCCGTGGGAAGGATCGGAAGCGAAGAACGACGTCTGCTCATTGTCGAGCCGCCGCAACTGAAGGAGCGGGTAATTGGTCGGGGACGAATTGGTCGTTCCGGAAGACGCTTCAGAGTCCCCGCGGAACCCCGTACCGACGAATGACAGCCGATCATTGGTGCTTGCCAGGGCGGAAACTACCGGCCTGCGGGACTCTGCGAACCCGATGCCCGGGTCGAAGAGCTCTGCACCGGCAAGGGAGACGCCTGTATCGTTGTTGTACCCTCCCGCCACCAGCACCTTGCCGTTTGGCAGAAGCGATATGCTGGGAAAGGTTCGGCCGTTTGCCAGCGACCCCACCGCCCCCCAGCTGTTCGTAGCCGGGTCATAGGCCTCGGCGCTGGCAAGAACGCTGCCGCTGAACCCGCCTACAGCCAGGACTTTACCGTTCGGCAACAGCATGGCTGCGTGATTCATTCTCCCGGTTGAGAGAGAGGCGGCCGCACTCCAGCTGTTCGAAACAGGGTCGTAGAGCTCGGCGCTGTCAAAAATGATGGAATCTCCCCCTCCGCTGACCAGCACCTTGCCATTCGGAAGGAGGGTAGCGCAGTGCCCATCCCGCGCATTAGCCATGGAACCGGCCATGCTCCAGCTGTTGGTAACCGGGTCGTACAACTCGGCGCTCGCAAGGGAATTGGCGGAAGTATTCTGGCTCCCGCCCGTCACCAGCACCTTGCCGTTCGGCAACAGGGTGGCGGTGTGAAAATATCTCGCCGTCGCCAGCGAGCCGGCGGTGCTCCAGCTATTCGTGCCCGGGTCGTACAGTTCGGCGTCGGCGACAGCCCCGCTGTCACTACCCCCCCCGGTCACCAGGACTTTGCCGCTCGCCAGCAGAGTGGCACGATGCGCAGTTCTCGTGGTCGCCAACGAGCCGGCCTGGCTCCAGCTATCGGTGGCTTGGTCATACAACTCGGCAGCAGAACCTCCCACCACCAGCACTCTGCCGTTCTGGAGGAGCGTGGCGCTGTGAAAGTCCCGCGC
>CAYSJJ010000012.1:0-16092 GCA_964431365.1 uncultured Geobacter sp.
GGATAGAGCCGGAAGAGTTGGTCGGCCACACACGCCGGCTTGCTCTCCCCTTCGATCTCAACCGTGATCCGACAGGCTATCTGCACCCCGCCATGGACCTCCTCGACGCCGGCGACCGTTGTCCGTGCACGGAGCCGCGCCCCAACCACCACCGGCGCCGGGAACCGGACCCGCTCGAGACCGTAATTGACCCGCAGGCGCATGCCGGGATAGTTCCGCTCGAACGAACCAGGGGCATTGCTCTCGGTCAGCAAGGGGAGGAGCGACAGGGTCAGGAAGCCGTGGGCGACCGTGGCACCGTACGGGGACTCGCGTCGTGCCCGCTCCCGATCGATATGGATCCACTGCTGGTCGCCGGTCACCCTGGCAAAGCCGTCGATCCTCTCCTGGTCCACTACGAGCCAGGAGCCGACGTGGATCTCCGTGCCGATCCTTTCCCGGTACGTAACAAGCAGCTGCTGCACCGCGCTCACGGTTCACCCCCTTCTTCGACGCAGTAGCAGTGGCCTGCCACCTCTACCCGATCGCCGGGCCTGAGCTTCCTCCCGCGTCGTTGCTCTACCTGGCCGTTTACCAGCACTTCGCCGTCGGCGATGATCACCTTTGCCTCACCGCCGGAGCCGACCGCATTGACCGCCTTGAGGAAGCTGTCCAGCTTTATGAATTCCGTCGATATCTCCATCGTCCCCCCTCGGGCCACCATCCGTTCTGCGGGGTGACCGGTAGCCATAGTAGAGCACAACCCGGGCAAGTTCAAGGGGTTCCTGGCGATTCATGAAGCCGGCCTTGACAGCTAATTAGAAATTGCTAAAATATCCGATACCTGTCGATTATCCAGCTCAGTCCGCCCAGGAAGGTGCGGCCCAAACCATGGCAACCACCCCTCTCAGTCACATCGCTACTGATTTTTTCGATGCCCTGTTCGACACGGATCGCATCAAGGCGCTTTCGGTCATCAATCGTGCCCTCGCCAGGAAGGTATCGCCCGAGGATCTGGTCTTCTCCGTGGTCCTGCCGGGGATCGAACGGATGACCGAATCGCTGGTCGGCATGGAGAATACCAACCTGTCCCAGCACTTCATCGCCTCCCAGATCTGCGAAGAGGTCATCGACCTGCTCCTCCCGGTGTTCAGGGGGGCGCCGACCTTTCACGGGACCGTGATCCTCGGTGCTTCATGTGGCGACTTCCACGGACTCGGCAAGAAGATCGTCCGCGGCTGTCTGCGCGCCAGTCTCTTTTCGGTGATCGACCTGGGGATCAATGTCCCGGCGGAACGGTTCGTGGACGAGGCGGTCAGCCAGAAGGCGGCGATCATCGGCGTCTCCTCAATGATGGTCCACACGGCGCTGAGCGACCAGGGCCCGCGCCGCGTGCGGCAACTGCTGCAGGAGCGGGGATTGGAGCGGGAGATCAAACTGGTGGTCGGCGGTGCACCGTACAAGTTCGATCCTGACCTCTACCGGAAGGTCGGCGCCGATGCGTGGGGGGAAAGCGGCATGGAGGCGGTACGGGTGATCACGCAGATTTTGGGAGGGCAAAAGCCATGACCGGTACGGAGCGCTTTGGCGCCCTCATGGCCGGCAGGCTGCCGGACCGGGTGCCGCAGATCTGCAACCTCTGCGAACATGGTGCCCGCATCCTCGGCATGCCGATCGAGGAGTACTACGCCTCGCCGGAGCATGTGGCCGAAGGTCAGCTCCGTCTCAGGGAACGGTTCGGCTACGACACCCTGCTGGGATTCTACCATGTGGCCAAGGAGGCCGAGATGCTCGGCTGCCGCCGACTGATCTATGCCGACGACGGCCCCCCCAATGTTGGCCATCTGGTGCTCGACAGCAGTGGGCAGATCGAAGCCTTCCCGATCCCCGAGCACCTGGGCGACAACCGGCACTGCCGCGATGTGAGCCGCTGCATACGGCTCCTCAAGGCTGAGGCCAACGGCAGGTACCCGGTGCTCGCCGCCATGACCGCTTCGTTTTCGCTCCCCCCCATCCTGATCGGGATGGACCGGTGGCTCACCCTGCTGTTCAATGGCCCGGAATCCCTCTGCCGGGAGCTGCTGGAGAAGTGCTCCCTGTTCTGCAGACGCTACCTGGCCGAACTCCGGCTGGCTGGCGCCGATCTCGTCGCCTATGTGAATCCGGTCGCCTCAGCGACCTTTCTCAGCGATCGCCAGTTTACAGAACTGGCGCTACCCTGGGTGAAGCGGGACTTCGCCGACGGACGGGTGGGTGACATCGTCTATTTCAACGGCGGCGGGCGGATTGGGCCGCAGATTCCCCGCCTTGCCGACGCCGTCCCCTTTGCCGCCTACTATCTGAGTCCCCAGGACGATATCGGGCAGGCCAAGGCCGACGTCGCCGGGAAGGCACTGATCGTCGGCACCATCAACGATGTGCGGCTCCTGGAGTGGGACGCCGCGGCCATTGACCGTGAGGTGGACCGCATAATGGCGGCGGGAGCGCCCGGCGGGGGATTCGCGTTCGGTACGCTCCTGACCCCCTATCTGGTTAGCGAGGAGAAGATCGATCTCCTCCTGCAGGCGGCCAGCCGTCACGGGAGCTATGCCGGCAGGGCGGCAGGGGGGTGACCATGCCGGTGACAGGGACCGAATCCCCGCTCCTGGTCGGCTGCGGCATCCTGCAGACGGAAATCCTCTTTCTGATCGAAAAGAACCGTTGGCAGCTGGATACCGTCTTCCTCCCCTCATCTCTGCACGTGGATTTCGCACAGTTGGAGAATGCCCTGAGAAAGGCACTGGCGCTCTACCCCGACCGGCGGAAGATAGTCTTCTACGGCACCTGCCACCCGCTGATGGCCTCTCTGCTCGGTGACGGGCCCGTGGTCCGGACCGAGGGGCAGAACTGCATCGACATGCTGCTCGGCACCGAACGCTTCATTCACGAACTCTCCGCCGGCGCCTTTTTTCTTCTACAGGAGTGGGCGGAACACTGGGAGCAGGTGATCTACCCGGTCTTCGGGACCAACCCCGCAGCCATCAAGGCACTTTTCTCCAGCGAGCATAGGCGGCTCCTCGCTATCAGAACCCCCTGTTCGCCCGACTTCACCGCCAAGGCCCGGACCGTGGCAGAGATCACCGGCCTCCCCCTGGAGTGGATCGACGTGACCCTCGACCACCTGGAACTCTGCCTGAACAGCGCGCTGGGGCGCCTCGAAGAGATCCCATGACCGACACCACCGACACTATGCACGATGAAATCAGACAGCTGAAGGAGCGGCTGGAGGGTCTGGCCAGGGCCAAGGCGCAGCTCGAACTGAAGCTGGGCATGCTCGAACGGCTCACTCTGGGGCACGGCCTGGACGAGACGGTGCAGAATATCCTGGATATCCTGATGGAGACCATCGGAGCGGCGGATATCTCGGTCTATTACCGCCTCGGCGAAGCCTGGCACTGCAAGGGGCTGTTCGCGGAGACGGTCTGTACGGGCGACCCCGACGACCCGACGCTCCTTCAGGCCGTCGGCAGCCGTGCCTTTGTTCGGAAGAGCGCCGAGCCGCTGGGCGGCATCGCCAGCGAAAACTGGTATTTTCCCCTGTTGTACCAGGAGTCGGTGGTCGGTGTGGTCCGGATGCACGGCATGCTCCTGACCAGGCCGAACATACAGGAGGATCTGGAGCAATTCTGCCGCTACGGGGCCCTGGTGCTCCATAACGCCATCAACAACTACCAGGACCTGGTCAGGCTCAATGCCGAGCTGGAACAGCGGGTAAGCGAGCGGACCGCTCAGCTGGCCTCAGCAAACCAGGCCCTGACCAGGGAGATCGAGCAGCGGCGGCAGGCACAGGAGGAGATCGGTCAGTTGAACGAAGGGCTGGTCAGACAGAAAAGCGCTCTGGAGGTGGCGAACCGTGAGCTTGAGTCGTTCAGCTATTCGGTTTCCCACGACCTCAGGGCGCCCCTGCGCCACATAAGCGGCTTTGTAGGCGCGCTCCTGGAAGATTACGGCAACGAGCTCAACCCCACGGCCCATGACTATCTGCAACGGGTCGTGACCGCCAGCGAGAAGATGGGGGATCTCATCGATGCCCTGCTGAAACTCTCCCGGCTCAGCAGGGGGGAAATGGTCATCAACCGACTTGACCTGAGCGCCATGGCGCGGGAAATCGTCACGGCCCTGCACGCTGCCGACCCCGACCGGCAGGTCCGGGTGACCATAGCCGACAACATCACGGCCGATGGCGATGAGACCCTTCTGCGCGCCGCCCTGGAGAACCTGCTGGCCAATGCCTGGAAATATACCAGGCGGAGCGAGGCACCGGCCATCGAGTTCGGCTCCTACCAGGAGGGGCGCCGAACCGTCTGCTATGTCCGCGACAACGGCGCCGGCTTCGATATGGCCTACGCCGGCAAACTGTTCGGTGCCTTCCAACGGCTCCACCGCCAGGAAGAGTATGAAGGGGTCGGCATCGGTCTCGCCACGGTGCAGCGGATCGTCCACCGCCACGGAGGTTCGGTCTGGGCGGAAGGGAAGGTCGGCGAGGGGGCGACGTTTTACTTCACCCTCACTCCGTGAGGGGCGAACGTGAGAGTTCCCGGCCCCCCTTTCCAATTGCTTTCCAACGGCAAACCGATTAGCATACCCGCCGGTAACCAACCACCGGAGGGTCCTCCGTGAAAGTCCTTTTCGTCCATCCGTACGGCAGCAACTGGATGGGCACCGGCAAAGACATCACCACCATATTCAATCTCATGCCACCACTCGGCATGATGAGTATTGCCGCATTCCTCGAACAGCGCGGGATCGGGACCGAGATCATCGACTGTTACGCCAGCCCCATGCCGGCGGAGGCGCTGGTGGCCGAGATCGTGCGTCGCGCCCCGGACGTGGTCGGCTTCTCCTGCACCACCTCGTCGTTCCTGGAAGGATACGGCATCGCCGCCCTGCTCAAGGAGCGGGCGCCGGACATCGTCACCGTGTTCGGGGGGGCCCACGCCTGCTCGGCCGGAGTGGGTCTGCTGGACCGTTTTCCGGCCATCGACTACCTGGTGATCGGCGAGGGGGAGCAGACGTTCTTCGAACTGGTGGCTGCCGGCTGCCGCAACGTTGAAACGATTCCCGGCGTCGGCTACCGGAATGAGGGGGTCGGCACCCTGTCCGGCGTCAGGGAGTTGATCCCCGACCTGGACAGCCTCCCCTTCCCGGCCTATCACCGGCTCCCCCAGTTCCCGAGGCGGTACACCCTGCCGCTCTTCAGCTTCCCCACGGCACCCAACACCAGCATCATCTCCAGCCGCGGCTGTCCCTACCAGTGCTCCTACTGCGACCGCTCGGTTTTTTCCCGCGGCTTTCGCTTCAACTCGCCCGAGTACATCGTCGAGCACCTGAAGATGCTGCACAGGGAGTACGGCATCCGCCACGTCTTCTTCTACGACGACCTCTTCACCACCGACCGGAGCCGCGTGGCCCGCTTCTGCGAGCTGAAGGAGCGGGAGCAGTTGCCGGTCACCTACAACTGCATCGCCCGGCTGGAGCATGTGGATGCCGAGCTGTTGCAACTGCTGAAGCGTTCCGGCTGCTGGCAGGTCAACTTCGGCATCGAGTCCGGCGACCCGGAGGTCATCAAGAAGCACCGCAAGTTTTACGGGCTGGACGAGGTGCAGCAGAAGCTCGCCATGGTCAGGAAGACCGGTATGAGGGTGAAGGGGCTCTTCATGGTGGGGCTGCCGGGCGAGACCGAGGAGTCTATCCGCCGGACCATCGACTACGCCCTCCACCTCCCCCTGGACGAGATCAACGTCACCAAGTTCACCCCCTTTCCCGGGGCGCCGGTCTACGCGACCATCCGCGAGCATGGGGAATTCAACGAGGAATGGCCCCTGATGAACTGCGTGAACTTCGTCTTCATCCCCCACGGCATGACGAAAGACCAGCTGGAGCGGCTCTACAACGAGTTCATCAGCCGCTTCTACCGCCGCAGCCGCATCCACTGGGGCTACACCACCATGCTCTGGAAATCGCCCCAGAGCGTGGCGATGTTCCTGCGGAACCTGCCGGAGATCCTGCGATTCGAATTGAAGCAGAAGTGGTGAGAGACGGCTGCTGCTCGGGCAGATTCGCTCCACAAGACAGACGGTCCTCACCTGGTGGTGAGATCAGAGGGTGAAGAAGAAGGTCGCCCCCTTGTCTACCTCGGCCTCGAACCAGAGCGTGCCGCCGTGCCGGTCGATGACGCTCCGGACGATCGCCAGGCCGACGCCGGTCCCCTCGAACTCCTCGTTCCGGTGCAGCCGCTGGAACATGCCGAAGAGCTTGCCCGCATGCTCCATGTTGAAACCGGCGCCGTTGTCGCGGACAAAGTAGACGATCCGGCCGTCCCGCTCCTCGGCGCCGATCTCGATGCGGGCCGTCTCCTTTTTGCGGGTGTACTTGAGGGCATTGGCCAGCAGGTTCAGGTACACCTGGTGCAGCAGCACCGGATCCGCCTGGCAGGAGGGGAGCTCACCGGTAACGATCTCGATGGAGCGCCCCGCCCGCTCGGCTTCCAACTCGGCCAGGGCGGTGCAGACGATCTGGGCGGGATGGACGGTCTGTTTCGTGATCTGCTGACGGCTCACGCGGGCAAAGAGGAGCAGGTCGTCGATCAGTTGCCCCAGCTGGCTGGAACCGTGCGCTATGCGGGTGAGATACCCTCTGGCATCGTCGGGAAGTTGGGCCCCGTACTCTTCCGCAAGGACCTGGGCAAAGCCGTTCATGGTCCGGAGCGGGGCCCGCAGGTCGTGCGCCACGGTGTAGGAGAATGCCTCCAGTTCCCGGTTCGCCCTTGCCAACTCGGCGGTTCGCGCCTCGACCCTGGTTTCGAGTTCGGCATTGAGCGTTCGCACCCGCTCCTCCGAGCGTTCCCGTTCTCTCCTGATCCGGATGGAAACGATGCCGAAGGCGAGGGATTGGGCGATTTCCGTCAGGAGGTCGACCTCTGCCGGGGCAAACGCGAACGGCGTCGAGGCATAGAGGTTCAGAATACCCATAACCCCCTCCCCGGTCTTGAGAGGGAAGGCGGCCGACGAGGCAAAGCCCCGCTTGAGGGCCTCACCGCGCCAGGGAGCGAAGCGCGCATCGGTCGAGATATCGTCGCAGAGTGCCGCCTCGCCGGTGCAGAGCGCCGTGCCGGTGGGGCCGTGACCTCGCTCGATGTCGGCCGAGGATATTTGGAGGGTCTCAAGATAACCGTCGTCGAAACCGGCCTGGGCCACCGGCCGGACGGCCCGCTCTTCGCCCGGCTCGGCCAGTCCCACCCAGACCAGTTTGTAGCCGCAGTCCTCGACGATGATGGAGCAGGCCTTGGTCAGGAGGATCCGTTCGTCCGGCGTGTGCATGACCAGCTGGCTGCAGTGGCTCAGAGCGCGGTAGGCACGGTTGGTCCTCGTCAGCAGGCGGTCGGCCTCCTCCCGCTCCCTGATCCGCTGAAGGAGATTGCGGGTTCCGGCCCGGATACCGACCGCGCCGAACAGCCAGAGGCTGCCGTGAACCATGGTGACCGTAGCGTAATACTGCCGTGCGGCACGCCAATAGGGGGCCATCGGTACCGAGACACTGATGCCGCCGCGGATGTCCCCCACCTTGTAACCCTGCCGGGCGTGGCATTTCAGGCATTGCGTCTCGGTTTTCATCGGCCGCATGAGTCGTAAGAAGGGCCTCCCGTTGAGTTGTTCCAGGGAGCTGACCTCCGTGCTCCCCGTCTCGAAGGCCTTGAGGGCGGCCGTTTCCCACGGGTCGGGAGCGTTCTCCGGCCGGATCGGCTTCAGGCTGGTGATATGGGCCTCGGTCCCGCGCTGCTGGTGCGCCAGTTCGTGCACCTGGCGGGTCATGTAGGCGGGGTTGATGAGGGTCAGTCGCCGGCCGGTCGGGGTTGTGATGTCCCGCTCCGGAATGTCGTAAAGATGCGGGTTGGGGGGGGTCTTGTCGGTGATCGGCGCATAGACTCCACCATGGCCGGCAGCCCAGCGACGGTAGATCAGATCTTTATCGAAGCTGAGGCGCGCCTCGATGCGGGCATGTTCCATGGTCTCCTGGCGTTCGCTGACGATCTCCCAGACCAGAAAGCCGCCGACAATGAGCGTCCAGAGTGCGAGTATCACGTAAGCATAGCGACGCATCTGGCTGGTGTAGGAGGTGTCGCTGTGGTTCATGTCCATGGATGGTGCCCCCACGTTTCTTGCCCGCACCACGTCACGGGCGACGACCGTGCAAGTATACCAGCTGCAACGGGAAATGCATGAAGTCTGCGGCGGGCAATGCCGGCGCCGTGATGTCACCGCCAGCGGTGGCCAAGGGGAGATGACCATGATCAGGAAGATAATCGATCTCCGGAGCGACACCGTTACCCGGCCGACCGAGGCGATGCGGCGGGCCATGGCTGCAGCCGAGGTGGGGGATGACGTCTATGGCGAGGACCCGACCGTCAACCGTCTCGAAACCCTTGCCGCCGAGATGCTCGGCACCGAAGCGGCCCTGTTCGCCGCCAGCGGCACCCAGACGAACCTGCTCGCCATCATGAGCCATTGCCAGCGGGGGGACGAGTACATCGCCGGCCAGGCCGCCCACTGCTACCGCTTCGAAGGAGGTGGGGCGGCCGTGCTGGCCGGTGTCCAGCCCCAGCCGCTGGAGTTCGAGGCCGACGGCACCCTTGACTTGGCTCGGGTGGCGGCGGCCGTCAAACCGGTCGACCCCCATTTCGCCCGGAGCCGTCTCCTCTGTCTGGAGAACACCCAAGCCGGCAAGGTGCTCCCGATGGCGTACCTTGCCGCTGCCCGGTCGTTCACCCGCGAGCGCGGGCTGGCGCTCCACCTGGACGGTGCCCGCCTGTTCAACGCTGCCGTCAGGCTGGGGGTGCCGGCACGGGAGATCGTCCGGCAGTTCGACTCCGCGTCGGTCTGTCTCTCCAAGGGGCTGGGGGCGCCGGTCGGCTCGCTCCTCTGCGGCAACCGGGAGCTGGTCGCCACGGCCCGCCGCTGGCGGAAGGTCCTGGGAGGGGGGATGCGCCAGGCCGGTGTGCTGGCTGCCGCCGGCATCCAGGCGCTGATGGAGGGGGTGGAGCGGCTGGCGGAGGACCACGCCAACGCCCGTCGGCTAGCCGAGGGGCTGGCAGCCATCCCCGAGCTTGCCATCGACCCGGCTAGCGTGCAGACCAACATGCTCTTCGTCTCCCTGGCGCCGGCCCGGACCGACCGGTTGACCGGCTTTCTCCGGGATCGGGGGATCCTCATTGCCGGCAGGGAGTCGGTCCGGCTCGTCACCCACCGGGATATATCGGCAGACGACATCGAGACGGTCATTGCCGCGTTCGCCGACTTTTTCCGGGGGTAACGGACGGAAAAAGGGTGGAAATCAAGGGGCCGGGACGGTATAGTTACCAGCCAAAATTTCGCAACGATCCAACGCATAGAGGTATATATGAGCACCGAACAGACCACCCCGGCCCAGCCGGCCAACTTCATCCGGACCATCGTCGCCGACGACCTGCAGAGCGGCAAACACGAGACCGTGGTGACCCGCTTTCCGCCTGAGCCGAACGGCTACCTGCATATTGGCCACGCCAAGTCGATCTGCCTGAATTTCGGCCTGGCCCGGGACTTCGGCGGCCGCTGCCACCTTCGCTTCGACGATACCAACCCGGTCAAGGAAGAGGTGGAGTACATCGAGTCGATCAAGGAGAGCGTCCGCTGGCTCGGTTTCGACTGGGGCGAGCATATGTACTACGCCTCCGACTACTTCGAGCAGCTCTACCAGTGGGCCGAGCACCTGATCCAGAGCGGCAAGGCCTATGTGGACGACCTGAACGCAGAGGAGATCCGCGCCTATCGCGGCACCCTGACCGAGCCGGGGAAGGAGAGCCCCTATCGCAGCCGCTCCGTCGAGGAGAACCTGGATCTCTTCCGCCGGATGCGGAGCGGCGAGTTCCCCGACGGCGCCAAGGTGCTCCGGGCGAAGATCGACATGGCCTCCCCCAACATCAACCTGCGCGACCCGGTCATGTACCGGATCCTCCATGCCGTCCACCCCCATGCCGGCGACCAGTGGTGCATCTATCCCATGTACGACTACGCCCATGGCCAGAGCGACGCCATCGAAGGGGTGACCCACTCCGTCTGCACCCTGGAGTTCGAGGACCACAAGCCGCTCTACGAATGGTTCCTCGCCAACCTGCCGGTACCTGCCCGGCCGCGGCAGTACGAATTCGCCCGCCTGAACCTGACCTACACCGTGATGAGCAAGCGCAAGCTCCTGCAACTGGTGCAGGACGGCGACGTGAGCGGCTGGGACGATCCGCGGATGCCGACCCTGGTCGGCCTCCGACGGCGCGGCTACACCCCGGAGGCGATCCGCACCTTCTGCGAGCGGATCGGCGTCGGCCGGAGCGATTCGTGGATCGACATGAGCATCATCGAGGAGTGCGTCCGGGAAGACCTGAACCAGAGGGCGCCACGGGCCATGGGGGTCCTGCGCCCCCTGAAGCTGGTCGTCGAGAACTATCCCGAGGGGGAAGAGGAGGAGTTCCAGGTGGCCAACCATCCCCAGCAGCCGGAACTGGGGAGCCGTGCCGTCCCCTTCTCCCGGGAGCTCTGGATCGAGGCGGACGATTTCCAGGAGGTGCCGGAGAAGGGGTTCAAGCGTCTCACGGTCGGGAGCGAGGTGCGACTCCGCAATGCCTACATCGTCAAGTGCACCGGCGTGGAGAAGGATGGCGACGGCAACGTGGTGGCGGTCCGCTGCAGCTACGACCCGGAGACCAAGAGCGGTCTTCCCGGCGCCGAGCGGAAGGTGAAGGGGGTCATCCACTGGGTTTCGGCGCGGCACGCCGTCACCGCCGAGGTCCGCCTTTACGACCGGCTGATCTCCGTCCCGAGCCCTTCCGGCGATGACTGGAAAGGGGACCTGAACCCCGACTCCGTCCAGCTGTTGACCGACTGCAGGCTGGAACCGTCACTGGCGGCTGCCAAGCCGGAAGAGCGCTTCCAGTTCGAGCGCCAGGGGTACTTCAGCGTAGATCCGAAGGATTCACAACCGGGGAGGCCGGTCTTCAACCGGACCGTGACACTGCGGGATTCGTGGGCGAAGAAGTAGGCGAGTCTTGGCCATCGAGCGCGGAGGAGCCGATCGGCCAGTTGCCATGAGGTGGCACTGGCCAGGATTGGACACGATCATTCTGGTCGGCTGTGTCCTGGCGGCGTTCCTGATCCGCGCTTCCGCGTATCGCGATTTCGTCACACCCGAAGGTGGGCTGCTGTTTCTCGACCCGGACAGCTACGACCATCTCCGTCGGGTGACGCTCGGCGTTGCCAGTTTCCCGCAGATCCCCTCCTTTGATTCCTACTACGGTTTCCCGGTCGGCACCGGCCAGGTCTGGTCGCCGCTCTTCGACTACCTCATCTCCTCGTTCGCCGTGCTCTTGGGCGGCCGCAACAACACAGCGCTCGTCGAAACCGTCGGTTTCTGGTTGTCGCCGGTACTGGCTTCACTGACCGTCGTCATGGTCTACCGGCTCGGCCGGTCGCTGCTGGGGCGGACCGCCGGAGTGACGGCGGCCGTTGTCGTTGCACTCCTCCCTGCCCACATCATGTACTCCTTTGCCGCCCAGCTGGATCACCACGTGGCGGAACCGCTGGTCTGCATGCTCCTCCTGGGATCGCTCCTCAAGGCGACTAGCCGGCGATACGGCTGGCTGGCGACCGGTTTCTGGCTGGTATTTTCCATTCTGATCTGGCGGGGGGCGGTGATCTTCTGGGGGGTGGCGGTGCTGGCGCTGCTCCTGCAGGGATACCGGGAGGCAAGCCGGAACGGCTCCTCGCCGACTGCCGTCTGCGGGCTTCGGGCCTGCCTGGCCGGCGCGCTGTTCCTGGCCCCGGTCTGCCTGCTGGATCTCTGGGGGAGCTCGGCTACTATCGCCTTCGAGACCGTTTCGTGGTTCCACGTCCTGGTGCTGTTGGCCAGCGCCGCGGCCCTGGCCGTTGTCGGCGGCGGCAGCTATCGGCGACGCTGGCCTCTCCTGGCGGGGGGGCTCGTGGCAGCCGGCCTGATCATGGCCGTCTCTCCGCACCAACTGGGGCATTTCCTTGGCGAATTCCGCGCCGGGCTGGCGGTTATCTTCAGCCGCGACCCATGGCTCGACTCCATCAGCGAGCTACACTCGGTCTTTTTTCCCGATGGCGTCTTCGACTGGCGCTACGGTACGCGGTTTCTCTCCGGCCTCTATCTCCTGGCGCCGGTCGTCTCTCTCCTGGTCTGGCGGAGCTGGCGGCAGTGCCGGGAAGACGATCTGCGGCTCCCGCTATTCCTGGTTTGGAACACCTTTTTCTTCATCCTTCCCCTGTTCCGCGAACGCTACATGCACCTGGCGGCGATCACTACGGCCCTCGGCACCGGCTTTCTGGTTGCCCGGTACCGGGATCGGCTCCCCGTGCTGTCGGCCTGGCGTCCGGTTGTGGTTGGCGCGGCCTTGCTGCTCCTTCTCTCACCGTCGGTACCCTTCCTCGCCGACCCTGGGGCGGAGGTGCGTCTCGACGCCGAAGAGAAGTACGGACTGCGGGAGTCGCTCGCCTGGTTGCGGGACCGGACACCGCCGACCTCCTGGTTCTCCGATCCACGGCAGACGCCGGAATACGGGGTGCTGGCCCAGTGGAGCATCGGCTCCTACGTGACCTACCTGGGAGAGCGGCCGACGCTGGCAACCAATTTCGGCTGGGAGACCCACGGTCTTTACGAATCGTGCACCTTCCTGACCAGCACCAACCTGGCCGTTGCCGAAAGGATCGTCCACGACAACCGGATCCGCTATATCCTGCTGGGCGACCATACCGGCGATCTGCGGACGCTCTGGGCCATTGCCGAGCAGGGGGTGAAGAAAAAGAAGCTTCCCTTTGCCGTCATGACCCCGTTCGACACGCCGATGAGCATGTTTTACCGGCTCTATTTCCACAACGGCTCGACCGTCGACATCCGTGCACGTCACGAGGATTCGCTGGAGAGGTACCGGCTGGTCCACATGTCGTCAGGGGGGCGGGTGATACCACCCTATGGCGAGGTTCCCTGGTTCAAGATTTTTGAGCATGTGCCGGGTGTGCGGCTGAAAGGGAGTGCTGCGCCGGGGACGGGCGTGAGCATCAGCCTGGAACTGCGGAACGGGGCGGGGCAGACCGTTGTCTATCGTGACGTCGCGAAGGCGGGAGCTGACGGGGCGTTTGTCTTTCACCTCCCCTACTCGACGGAGAGGAACAGCGGGGATTTCAGTCCGGTGGGGAGTTATCTCCTGGCGCTGGGGAACGAGCGATATCCGGTGCGCATTGCCGAAGAGGAGCTGATGGCCGGGAAGACGGTTGATCTGGGATCTATGAAGGCTTCTCGGCGGTCAGCGCGGTAAGTATCTCCTCCGCCAGCCCCTGGCCGATCCCCTTGATCGCGGCAATCTCCTCCACCGATGACCGTCTCAGCGCCTCCAGGCTGCCGAACGCCTTGAGCAGCTCCTTTCGCCGGGCCGGACCGACGCCGGGGACGGCGTCCAGGGCAGAGGTCAGGGCCTGCTTGCCGCGCAGCGACCGATGGTAGGTAATGGCGAAGCGGTGGGCCTCGTCACGGATGCGGGCCAGCAGGAGCAGCGCCGGCGCGTTCTGGCGCAGGACCACGGGATTTTTCCGCCCCGGCAGGAAGACCCGCTCGTCGCTGCGTTCCACCTTGGTAGCGGCCATGTCCCGTTCGACCCGGCTCTTGGCCAGGCCGGCCAGGCCGATGCCGGCGATAGCCAGATCCTCCAGCACAGCCGAAAGCACGTTCAACTGGCCGATGCCGCCGTCGACGACGATCAGGTCCGGGAACGGGTCTTCCTTCTCCTCCTGCCGGAAGCGGCGGGAGAGGACCTCACGCATCATGCCGAAGTCGTCGGCCTGGTCGATGGTCCTGATCCGGTAGCGACGGTAGTGCTCCTTGTCGGGCCGTCCGTCCAGGAAGGATACCCGGCTCCCCACGGCGGTCTGCCCCTGGAAGTTGGAGATGTCGTAGCACTCGATCCGCCGCGGGGGATGGGGCAGGTGGAGCCGCTCCTGAAGTACCTGGAGGATCCCTTCGGCGCTCTCCTGGGCCTTGCGCCGTTCCAGGGCGGCGCTTTCTGCGTTCTTTCCCGCCATCCGGACCAGCTCCAGCTTGGCCCCCCGTTGCGGGGTATGGATGACAACCCTCTTCCCCCGCTGCTCCCCCAGCAGTTCGGCAACTGCCCCGGCCCCCTCCAGGGGGAGCGGCAGGAGTATCTCGTCGGGAATTACCACCTCCCGACCGTAGTACTCGTTGAGGAATGAGCCGATCGCTTCCTCGTCGTCCAACTCCCAGGGAAAGTCGAAGGTCCGCCGGTCCAGGAGCCGACCGTTGCGGAGGAAGAGGAGGGTCAGGTAGAGCTGGTCCTCCTCCCGGTACAGACCGAGCACGTCGCTGTCACCGCCGCCGGTCACCACCTTCTGCCGTTCCACGGTCACCTCGATGGCCCTGAGCAGGTCCCGGTAGCGGGCCGCCTCCTCATAGGCCTCTCTGGCGGCGGCCGCCGCCATCCGCTCCTTGAAGAGCCTGACGATCTCCCTGTTCTGGCCCCCCAGGAAGAGAGAGGCCGCCTCTACCAGGCCGGCATACTCCCCAGCGCTGATCTTGCCGTGGCAGGGGGCCGAACATTGGCGGAGCTGGTAGTAGAGGCAGGGGCGTTTCCGCTGGCGGCAGGTTGCCAGGGGGTAGTGGCGCAGGGGAAAGAGCTTGTAAATCTGTCTCAGAACCTCCCGGGCCGTCGCTGCCGACGAATAGGGGCCGAAATAGCGGGCGCCGTCACGGGGAACCTTGCGGATGATGGAGAGCCGGGGAAACTCCTCGCGCGGGTCGAGGCGGAGGGAGAAATAGGTCTTGTCGTCTCGCAGGTCGAGATTGTAGCGGGGGCGGTGTTCCTTGATCAGGGAATTTTCGAGGATCAACGCCTCCTTCTCCGTGTCGGTGACGATGAAGCCGATGCTCTCCACCTTCCCCATCAGGAAGCGGATCTGGTAGCGGGCGTCCTGCTCCCTGCCGAAGTAGGCGCGAACCCGCTTCTTCAGGTCTCGGGCCTTGCCGACGTAGAGCACGGTTCCTGCGCTGTCCTTCATCAGGTAGACGCCGGGCGCGGCGGGGAAGTGGGCGATGGCATCGGGAGAAAGCATTGGGCAAGTATAGCGTTTTCAACCTGTTGGCAAAAGTCAATTCTCGCCCCGGGAAAGAGGGGACGCGAATGATTGCTCTGCAGAGCCGTCAAAAAGGAGGCCGGACCCGAAAAAATTTAGGAATTATGGGGCTTTCCGCCGCCATTCACCGTTGACAAGACCCCCCTGAGATGGTATTTATCCAAGCGTTTATTCATCTACTCCACCGGAGCCCTGCGAAAGGTATAACCTGTGGTTCTTGCTAATTTTTTTAGAAATGTCCTGGTCAGGCCCCTGTTGGGGGGAGTGCTGATCCTTTCTCTGCTCCCTGGTCCGGCCTTTGCCATCGACACGCAGGATTCCCAGATTTTTATCTCCGGATTCAACGCCTACCAGAAGAAAGATTACACAGCCGCCATCGACAAGATGTCGCAGGTTCTCCAGAAGTATCCTGACTCTCCGCTGCGGGACATGGCGATCTTCTGGCTTGCCCGTTCCAACTTCAAGGCCGGGTATAACAAGGACGCGGCCAAGTACATGGCGCAGTTCTTCAAGGAATATCCGGACTCGCCCCTGAAGAGTACGGTCGAAGAGGACCTGGTGGCCCTGGTCGGCAAGTTCCAGAAGGGGGAGGCGATCGTCGACAAGGCCCAGGCGCCGGTTGTCGCACAGGCCCCTGCCGAGGATAAGTCGGCGCAGGAGAAAGCCGCGAAGGAAAAGGCCGAAGCCGAGCGACTGGCCCAGGAAAAGGCAGCCAAAGAGAAGGCTGAAACCGAGCGTTTGGCAGCCGAGAAAGCCGCCGGCGAAAAGGCCGCGGCGGAGCGGATGGCTGCCGAACAGGCGGCCAAGGCCAAGGCGGATGCGGAGCGTCAGGCAGCGGAAAAGCTGGCGCGTGAGAAGGCCGAAGCAGATCGCCTGGCCCAGGAGAAGG
>CAYSJJ010000012.1:16192-68486 GCA_964431365.1 uncultured Geobacter sp.
GCGGAAAAGCTGGCGCGTGAGAAGGCCGAAGCAGATCGCCTGGCCCAGGAGAAGGCGGCCAAAGAGAAGGCCGAGGCCGAACGTCTGGCAGCCGAGAAGGCCGCCAGTGAAAAGGCCGCGGCGGAGCGGGTGGCAGCCGAGCAGGCGGCCAAGGCCAAGGCGGATGCGGATCGTCAGGCAGCGGAAAAGCTGGCGCGTGAGAAGGCCGAAGCAGATCGCCTGGCCCAGGAGAAGGCGGCGAAAGAGAAGGCCGAGGCCGCGCGTCTGGCAGCCGAGATGGCCGCCAGTGAAAAGGCCGCAGCGGAGCGGGTGGCAGCCGAACAGGCGGCCAAGGCCAAGGCGGATGCGGAGCGTCAGGCAGCGGAAAAGTTGGCGCGGGAGAAGGCCGACGCAGATCGCCTGGCCCAGGAGAAGGCGGCGAAAGAGAAGGCCGAGGCCGCGCGTCTGGCAGCCGAGATGGCCGCCAGTGAAAAGGCCGCAGCGGAGCGGGTGGCAGCCGAACAGGCGGCCAAGGCCAAGGCGGATGCGGAGCGTCAGGCAGCGGAAAAGTTGGCGCGGGAGAAGGCCGACGCAGATCGTCTGGCCCAGCAGAAAGCGGCACAAGAGAAGGCCGAAGCCGAGCGGCTGGCCATTGAGAAGGCCTTCCGGGAAAAGGCCGAGTCCGAGCGCCTCGCTGTCGAAAAGGCCTTCCGGGAAAAGGTTGAGCAGGAGCGTGTGGCGGCCGAGAAGGCGGCCCGCCAGGAGCGCGTCGCGCTTGAGAAGCCCGCTGCACCCCTGACCACCGTGGAAAAGACGCCGTTTGCCGCGGCCGCCGCTGCCACGGCAGCAGGCGTGAGTGCGACAGTGGATCAGCTGAGGGCCGCCAAAGAGGCTGCCGAAAAGCTCGTCGCGGAAAAGGGGCAGGCCCTGGCAGAACTGCAGCAACCGGCAGAACAAAAGGGGCTGGGTAGTGTATTCCTGCGGGAGCGGAGCTCTTATCGCAAGGAGGCCGTAGCCAGGGCAACTGCCGAGAAGGCTGCCGCCGAGAAGGATCTGGCCGACGCCCAGAGCGCATTGGATCGCGCCCTTTCCGGCCAGGCTCCGGCGGCGCCGGTCGCCGCTCAGCAGGCCGCCGAAACGGCGGCGGCGAAAGCCGCGCAAGAGGCGGCAGAGGCCGATCGCCTGGCCGCTGAAAAAGCCCGGCGCGAAAAGGTCGAGGCGGAGCGACTGGCTGCCGAACGGGCTGCCAAGGAGAAGGCCGACCAGGAGCGTCTTGCGGCTGATAAGGCGAAGCGTGAAACGGCCGAAGCTGCACGGCTCGCTGCCGATCAGGCGGCAAAGGCCAAGTCGGAAGCGGAGCGTCTGGCAGCTGAAAAGGCAGCCGGGGAGAAGGCCGCCGCCGAACAGGCCGCCAAGGCTGAAGCCGAGCGCCTGGCCCAGGAGAGGGCGGCAAGGGAAAAAGCCGACGCCCAGCGCCTGGCAGCCGAAAAGGCCGTCCGGGAACAGGCCGAGACCGAGCGGGCCGCTGCGGCCCAGGCGGCGAAAGCCAAGGCCGAAGCCGAGCAACTGGCGGCCGCAGAAGCTGCGGCGATCAAGCAGGCTGCCGAGCGGATCATCAAGGGGAAGACCGAAGAGGAGCGTTTGGCCGAAGAGAAGGACGTGGCCGAGCAGGCTCGCCAGGCGGCGATACTGCTGGAGGTCAGCAAGGCCAAGGCTGTGGAAAAGGCCCGCAAGCAGGCCGAGCTCGAGGCGCAGTTCAAGGCTGACGACCAGGCAAAGGCCGAAGAGGCTCGCAGGGATGCAGAGCGTATCGCCCGGGAACGTGAGGAAAAAGAGCAGCAGTCGGCGGAAAAGCTGGCCGCGGCCAAGGTCGATTCCGAGCGTCTGGCCCGCGAGAAGTCAGCGAAGGAGAAGGCGGAAGCTGAGCGACTCGTCGCTGAGAAGGCCGCCCGCGTGGCTGCCGAAAAGAGTGCGCGGGAGAAGGCCGAGTCTGAACGGGTAGCGCGTGAAAAAGAGGACGCACAGCGTCTGGCTGCTGAAAAGGACGTGAAAGAAAAGGCGGAAAAAGAGCGGCTGGCGGCAGCTGAAAAGAGCGCCCGTGAAAAGGCCGCCAAAGAGGAGGCTGCAGCCAAGGGAGCTCGGGAGAAAGTTGCCGTTGCCACGGCCCCGGCCGTAAAACCGGCCCCCGTTGTTCCGAAGCAGCCCGCAGCCGCACCGGTTACACCCCCTGCAGCAAAGAAGGGGGTGAAATCCGCCGATGCAGCCAAGCGCGCCGTCCTGCGTGAGCGGGCGATCGCCGAATACAAATCACTGATCGACCGATATCCCGGGAGCAAGGCAGCCGCGCTCGCCACCACCAAGCTCCGGGAGATGGGGATTGCCTATCCCTCCGCTGGTGTCAAGGCTGCCACTGCGCCGGCCGCCGCTGCCGCCGCGGGCGAAAATGCCAAGGTGCTCAGCCTCGAAGTCGGTCAGTACAGCGATCTGGATTTTGCGGTCTCTCCCGACGCCCCCTCCTATGAGGTCGGGAAACAACTTGCCATTCCGTTCGAGATCATCAACCGCGGAAACTCCCGCGACAGCTTCACCCTGGACTCTTCGTTCCCGGCGGAGTACGGACTCCAGTTCGTTGCCCCCGGCGCCCCGGACAAGCCCCTGACCAGGAGCCCGCAGCTGGATCCCGGGGAGAAGTTCAAGGGGGTGGCCCTCCTCACCATCCCGTCGCGTTACATCGACGGCGAAAAGGTCATCTTCCCGGTGAAGGTCGCGTCCGAGTTCGACCCGGTCGTTTCCCAGTCCCGCGGCATCAGTCTGATCGCCTCGTCGCCGCTGCTCAGGGCCGTGATCAAGACCGACAAGGTCCAGATCCTGCCGGGAGAGCGGGTGCCATACAAGGTGACCCTCCTCAACATCGGTTCTGCCGCGGCCCGGCAGCTGACCATGCGTCTGACCTATCCGCCGCAGTACGAGCCGGTTGATCTGGCCGCTACCGGTTTCCGCGAAGAAGGGAAGGGGGCCGTGGCCATCGAAGGGCTGCAGCTTGCGTCCGGTGAAAGCAGGGAGTTCTCCATCGCCTTCCGGCTGAAGGATGAGGCGCTGGCCCGGCAGGAGCTGTTTGTCCGCG
This sequence comes from uncultured Geobacter sp., assembly GCA_964431365.1. GTDB lineage: Bacteria > Desulfobacterota > Desulfuromonadia > Geobacterales > DSM-12255 > Geomobilibacter. The sequence continues at coordinate 19,296 of CAYSJJ010000012.1, forward strand.
CCGAGACCGACAACCTCTCCCTGAAGCGCAAGGACGCCTTCCTGTCGGCGGCCGCGGTTGTGCAGCCGGTGAGCGGAGTGGTCGTCGCTGCCCACAGCGGCCGGGTGGTGGTGATCCCGGGTCAGACCGCCACCGTCCCCCTCACGGTGACCAACACGGGTAACATCAGGGACGACTTCGCCCTCAAGCCGGTCATGCAACCCGGTCTTGCCTACGCCTTCTATCTCGACCTGAACCGGGACGGCGTCCGGCAGGCGAACGAGCCGATCATCAACCACGTCGGTCCGCTGGCCCCGAAAGAGGTCGCCAACGTGGTCCTGGAGATCTCTTCATCGGCCGCCGAGAAGGATGGCGTCACGGTCCCGCTTACCCTCGCCTTCGAACCCGAGAGCGACAAGGGGAAAGGGGCGTCCGTTGCGGTCAGCATGGTCTATTCGCGCCCCGTGGTCAATCTTGCCATGGCTGGCAAGGGTGGTAAAATGAAGCCGGGCCAGGTTTCGACCTTTGAACTGGATTGCGGCAACAGCGGCTCCAGTCTGGCCAAGATCGTCGAAATCCAGAGCCTCGTCCCCGAACAGATCGAACTGGTCGCCTCCGACCCCGGCTTCAGCAAAGGGAGCAACGGCAGCTATGTCTGGAAGTTCGAAGAGCTCGGTGCCGGCGAGAAGCGGAGCATCAAGGTCACCTATCGCGTCAAGAGCGGTACTGCAATGGGAACCAGTCTGCAGCTGACAAACGTGCTGAAATATCAAGACAGGCTGGGAAATGTGTACTAGGGGGGGTATGGCGACTATTCTTCGCGTGACAGGGGGGGCGCTCTTGCTACTGGCTCTGGTGCCGCCGGTTCATGGCGCCGGTGAGTTCTACCTCTATGAGCCGAAGCCGGTGGAAAAGCCGGCCGCTCCGGTCGAGCCCGGTGACGGGATCCTGGTCCGAAACATCATCATCAAACGTGGCGACTCACTCTCCCGCCTCTCCCGCAAGTATGCGGGCAAGGGCTCCTACTTCCCGCAGATCCTCCTCTTCAACAAGATCGCCAATCCCGACCTGATCTATGCGGGCAAGGAACTCATGGTCCCGGTCACCACCGGGGCGGGTCTCAACCGGACAGTCGACGGGGAGGGAACGCCCGGACAGCCGCCGGTAGCGGAGAAGAAACGGAAGAAATCGGCCAAAACGGCGACACATCAGCCGGCTACGACGGCGAAAAAATCGACTGCACCGGTCCCGAGCGATCGTTCAGCCGTCAAGGCGGCCCCGCCGGTGATCCTGACAACGTCGGCCGAGCAGAAGCTCTATGAAAAGGCTATTGCCGAGTACCGCAGCAACCAGTATGGCCAGGCGCAGCAGACCTTTGCCACGTTCCTCGAACGTTATCCTTCGTCGCCCCTCGCCCCGGATGCGGCGCTCTATAAGGCCGAATGTCTCCTGAAGCAGGCCGAGGAACAGCAGTAGCTCGCGGTCCGATCCCCACTGCCCGCCTTCCCATGGCGGGCTTTCCTTTGCCTGAACCGCTCCACCCCTCTACTTGCCTGCCAGTGGCCTCTCCTCGCCGGTCAATAGCTCGGCCGTGCACTTCTGCACCTGATCTCCGGTAATGAGCATCTGCTGCCCGTATGGGCCGGCAGGGGCAATGCGGATGCCGCGCACCAGAGCCTCTACGCCGGGCGGATCGAGGCATTTGACCCGGAAGCTCCCCTCCTGCTGCGGCAGTTCCATTTTTGACGCGAGTCGGCTGGCAAGGTCAGCCACACCCTCATCCCGACCGACGTTGACCACCCGGTCACCTTGGACTTCCAGAAGACGGAGCAGCGTCAGGGTCAAAGGATCGCTCTCGCTGTTGACGATGTAGCGATACCCCAGGTATTCGAAGTATCGGCCCACCTTGATGCTGACGTACGACCCATCCGTGCTCTCCTTCCCCCCTTCCACGATGCGATTCCGTACCCAGCCAGGTGCCATAAGGTCGAGCAGGGCATCGACGATGCCATCCCTCTCCTTGGCGGTCACCGGGCAGATGACGACCCGCGACGGCTTCTCAGGAACAGACGGCACTGCCGGCGGCTCAGGCGCCGATACGGCCCGAGGCCCGGGCGGCGGCGTGGCCGCTGCGGCGGGGGCCGCAGACACCGGTTCCGGTACGGGAGGTGGGGGGGGGGGAGCGGGCGCAGGGTGCGAATCCGCCGGTAGCACCTCGACAGGCGACGGCTGGGGAGATGGCTCTCTGCCCGCTGTTGTCGTTGGCAAAGATTTCCGTGCGCTTCTGGCGGATGGGGTCAGCGGAATGAGCAGCTCCTGTCCGACCCGGAGGCGACGGATGTCGCTGATGCCGTTCAGGCGGGCGATGTCGGGAATGAGCAGTTCGGCCTGCCGGTTGGAGAGGCCGAAATCGCGCATCAGGATCTTGAAAATGTGGTCACCTGGTTTGACGGTGTAGCGGGCTGTGCCCTCTGTTGCGACCTTCCTCGCCGTACTCCGTGGCTTGCCGCTGGCGGCCGGCGGTGCATGCACGCTCTTCGCGGGTGGCGCTGCGGCCTTGGGGAGTTCCTTCAGATCGATCTCGAAGCGGGACTCCGCCGCCATTCCCACTCCCCCGCTGAACGCCAGTGCGGTCGCCAGGGGGATGCCAATCTTCCATAATCCGATTGTCGTCATCTGCGTCTGTTCCGATCCTGCTCAAAGTGGATGACAAAGGCCTGGAGAACCGAATCAGCCTTGTTCTTGTAAATGATGATACTTCCTCTCTTGCCCAGGGACCCTTTTTTCACAAGGTGATTGTCCTTCACTTCCTTGCCGGTCAGTCGATAATCGCGCACACCTGCCAGTTCCTGCATCGACTTGGTGAAGAAGGGAGTGGAAAGGCCGGAGCCGGTCTTGTCGATGACCTGGATCGCCATCAGTTTTCCCCCTTCCCAGAAGACCTTATACTCCTGTTTGCTGTCCTGGTAGCGTTCCCAGCCCGGGTTGGCCGTTGCATAGGCCGGATCGCGCCGGTCAGCGGGAACAAAGGAAGGGAGCGGGTCGCGGAGCGGTTCAGGGGGTCTGGTCGCTGCCGCCGGTGACGAGGCGGCCCCGGCAGAGGCGGATACGGCTTTCTGAGCTGGCGCTGAAGGTTTTGTCGTCGGAATCTGCGCCGTCGCGGGCGGCGGAGCCGGCTTGGCCGGAGTCGCCCCCTTGGGGGGAGCAGCTGTTCTGGATGCGGGATAGAAGGTCGCGAGTACGGCCGCAACCATCACCAGCAGGATGACCGTGACCGCCGTGACAATACGCCTGCGCGAGCGTGCCGCCAGCTCGGCCGCCTCTGCCTGACCGACCCGGGTCTGACCGTCTGCGGGGCGCTTCTGCCCGTTCACTTCCGGCGCGGCGACCGGACCTGGATCCTCCGTGCGCCGCGCCAACTCCGTCTCCAGTTCCGCTTCAAACCTGGTGGCAATGCTGTTGCCGTGAACGGGAACAGAGGTCGCATCGGTGCGTGCCGTCTCTTCCTGGGGAAGGAGCGGCGCCTCCCGGTGAGGCGTGAGGAGTGCCGGTGACGCGTCGGGGATGAACTCGTCCGCGGAGGGGGAAGAGGGGGAGGGAGCTGCCGGCAGTTCCGTCGCTGACGGCTGCGCCGCCTTTATGAGGGCGGCGATGCGGTTTTCCAGCGTCGAATCGGGGAGGGCGAGATCCAGGCAGATCTGGTTCGGGGCGATGGCGCCCGGGTCCTCGCCGGGGTCGACGAAGATGACCGATGTTGTACGCTCCTGGTCCACGTGGCTCGCCACGTGCCGGGTAACGATTTCGATGGAGAGCCCGGAGAGACGACCCTGCACGAAAAGGAGGTCGGGCGAGGTGGCAACGGCCTGCTCGATGCCGCTGGCGAGGCTGCTGATGATGGTTAGCTGAACACCGCTTACCCCGAGGGATGCGGCTACAAGGGCATGGAGGCGCTGCTGGTCGGCAATGAGGAGGGCTTTTAACATGTGTTGTCCTGCCGCGCGCAACCGGCGGTATGTCTGGGAACGATTTGCTATTTAGCACATAATCCGGTAAAAAGAAAGGAAACCAGAGCTTCGGCGACGGTCCGCACTCTCCCGAAGTCATGCCCTGACGATTGAAAGGTTCTCTTGGGGTTCACCGACTATCATTCCCACCTACTGCCCGCCCTGGACGACGGTTCCCACGACGTTCAGGAATCACTGCGCATGGCCCGCGTCCTTGCCGCAGCCGGATTCAGGACCGTTCACTGCACGCCCCACCGGCTGGTTGGAGCATTCGAAGCGACCCCGGATCAGGTCAGGGAACAGGTCGCCACCCTGCAGCGCGCAGTGGATGCAGCGGGGATCCCGCTGAAACTCCTGCCGGGGATGGAGTACTACCTGGACGAGTTTCTCATGTTCAATCTGAGAGCACCGCTGGCGCTCGGTACTACCAATCTCCTGCTCATTGAAGCACCTCTGCAGGCTATCCCTCCCTCACTGGAACATTCGGTCCGGCAGGTGTGTGACACCGGCCTTACGCCGCTCATCGCCCATCCCGAGCGTTGTCAGGTCTTTTTCGTTCCCGACGGGCACGGGCCGGCCACCCGTCCGAGCCTCAGGAAGGTGTTGGCTGGTCTGCTCCCCGGAAGGGGGACGCGGCCTGCTGCGGTTCACCCGAACATGGCGCTCCTGGAGAGGCTCCGGCAGATGGGGTGCCGGTTTCAGGCCGATATTGCCAGTTTTGCCGGTGGATTCGGTCCCGATGTGCAGCTTCGCGCCATGACGCTGCTGAAGATGGGGATCTATACCCAGTTGGGAAGCGACGCCCACCGGGCTGAGGGGCTGGCCGAGACCCTTCGGCACGGGCTGCAGGAAATCGAGGCAGCGGCAGGCTGCGAAGCGCTGCAGCGCCTTCTGCAATAATTCCCCGCACCCGGTTCCCCGGACACCCCCTTCAGTAGCTACTCCCGAATCAATACCCCTGGTCGACCATACTACGTGCTGCAGCGGATCTGACGGGCTTAACGCCATCGAGGCGGAAGTGCCGTCTCCCAGCCGAGTCGTGCCAGCAGTGCCAGGAACTCCCGGTCCGGCGGAGCGATGAGCACAAGCGGGGCACCGGTCAAGGGGTGGGGCAGGGCGAGTTCCGTGGCGTGGAGCAGCAGTCGGTGGCTGTCGAGCTCCTGACGGAAAAAGCGGTTGTGGCGGCCTTCGCCGTACCGGGTGTCGCCGATGATGGGATGGAAGATATGCTTGAAGTGGCGGCGGAGCTGATGGCGGCGGCCGGTGCGCGGCGAGACCGAAACCAGGGAGTAGCGGGACGACGGATACCGGCCGACAGCCGCGGGGAGTTCGATACGCGCCAGGGAGCGAAAATCGGTTACCGCCTCCTGCGCCTCTTTCGCGGCTAGGGAGGTGGGGAAGTCGCACTTGTCCGGCTCCTCCACCAGGGGATAGTCGATGGTCCCCTCTTCGGGCGCAAAGCCGCGGACCACGGCAAGATAGCTCTTGTGAACCGTACCGGCGCTAAAGCACTCCACGACCCGCCGCGCGGTCTCGGGGGTGAAGGCGAAGAGGAGGAGGCCCGACGTCGGTTTGTCCAGCCGGTGGACCGGGTAGACCCTGCGGCCGACCTGATTGCGCACCACCTGGAGGGCAAAGCGGGTCTCGTGGCGGTCGATGGGGCTCCGGTGAACCAGGAGCCCTGACGGCTTGTTGACCGCAACCAGCTCTTCGTCCTGGTATATGACGGTCAGACGCTCCTGGTCCTGTTCAGCAGCTGGCAAAGGACGATGCCTCTCTTCCCGGGAGCTCACGATGGCCGAGGCTAGCGTGCTGCTGCCGGCAGGATGATCTCGATCACCGCAAGCGCGGTGGTCCCCCTGCCTATGAACGGGCGGCTGTAGAGTATCTTGACGGCATTTTCCCGGCGGGCGCGTTGCAGGACATCGCCGGAGACGGTGACGATCTCGGAGATTTCGGCGGCGCCGTTGACCAGGGAAACCGTCAGGGGCAAGGGGACCGACCCGATCACCGTTCCGCCCGCCCTGAACGATGCGCCGGGCGAGGTCAGCGTGGCGGTTTCCTCGGGCTTGGCGGTGATCCGGTAGCTTACCGGGGTGGCGCCTCCCTGGCCGGCAGGGATCGTCACGCTTGTGGGTGTCGCAGCAGCGGCTATGGTGAGGGGGCCTTTCAGGAGTATGGATTGGCTGATGGCGGCGACACCGGCCGGGGAGTCGGCAACTTCCAGCCGAAAGGCCCTCGTGGCGCTCTGCTGGCCGCTCTTGCAGCTGTCGGTGGCGCTGACCGAAAAGATGAAGCTGCCCGCGGCCCTTGGTCTCCCCGACAGTGTTCCGTCGGGCGAGAGGCCGAGTCCGGGGGGGAGCGATCCGCCGGTCACCATGAGTCGCACCGGTTCCTTCCCCCCGAAGGCCGGGACCTTCCACGCATAGGCCGACTCCTGGAGTGCCACGGGCAGGGCCGCCGGGGCAAGGGAGATGGGGGGACAGGCGAGGTAGAGCGGCTCGTCGGGGAACGGGTGGGTACGCCGGGCTCCCCACGCGGCTGATGCGAGACAGAGGAGAACTCCCAGAATGATCGGGAGCGCGAGATGTCTGGCCATGACTGTGCATCCTCCTGACAGGACAAAAAATAGCGCCGAGCATTATCCTTGTCGAAACAGCAGAGGTCAAGCATTCATCCGTCAAAATAGGTGCCGAGAAGGTGCGGAGAGAAAATAGTTCAGCTCTGCTGAGAGCGATTTGTTCAGTTGACGGCGTCAGGTCAAATGGATAATTTAACTAGGATCAGTCAATGGTATCGCCCGAAACGATAGGAGCTACTATGAACATCAAGCAGCTGGAGGTTTTCGTCGCCGTTGCCGAAACCAGAAGCTTCTCCAAGGGGGCCGATGCTGCGTGTATCGGTCAGTCGACGGCCAGCCAGCATATAGCTGCCCTGGAAGAGTCCTGCGGAGTCCGTCTGCTGGACAGGACAGGCAAGGGTGCCGTCCCCACCGAGGCAGGAAAGCTGCTCCTGCAGCACGGGCGCAAGGTCCTTTCGCTGCTGAGGAGAACCGAGTCGGCAATGGCGCAGTTCGTGCGGGGCGATGTGGCCGAGCTCTCCGTTGGCGGCAGTACCATTGCGTGTACCTACCTCCTCCCCCGGATCATCAAGCGGGTCGTCGCCACTGCACCGACCCTGGCGGTCAGGACCAGGCAGGGGGACAGCAGGGAGGTCGTCCAACTCCTGGTCCGGGAAGAGGTGGAGGTGGCGGTGGTGGGAAGTCTGGCCGACAACGACACCATAACCTTCCACCCGCTGACCAGGGACGTGATTCGTCTCGTGGTCGGCCGGCATCACCCCTGGTACGGAGTCGAACGCCTGTCTCTGGACGATCTGCCGGCGGAGCCGCTGGTGCTTCGTGAAGAAGGGTCAGGGACCGGCAGGGCGGTCTCCGAGGCCCTGCAAAAGGGGGGGCTGGACCTGCGCTCGCTGAGGGTCCGTGCCTGGATGGGGAGCAGCGAAGCGGTCAAGCAGGCTGTCTTGCTCGGTATCGGGGCGGCCTTTCTTTCCGATCTCTCGGTCCAGAGCGAGCTGGAACGGGGGGAACTGGCAGCGGTCGAACTGACCGGCGTTGAGATGGAGCGCACGTTTTACCTCGCCTGTCGTCGTGGCCGCGACCTGTCGCCCGCAGCAAAGGTGTTTTGTTCCGCGGCCAGGGAGGCCTTGTCGCCGACCGCCGAATGACCCCGCATCGCGCTCCTGTCGTCGGACAGGGCGCGCCATGGCCCCCCTGACAAAGGGATCACTTCCGCGGGCCTGATTCCCCGGCCGCGCCACCTGCTTCGCCATAGGCGCTGTGCAGCTTGACCGGTACCCCCCGGCGAAGCCGCAGGTTCAACATCTCGACCATCACCGAAAACGCCATGGCGAAATATATGTACCCTTTGGGGATATGCATGTCAAAACCGTCGCCGATCAGTGCCACGCCGATCATGAGGAGAAAGCTGAGAGCCAGCATCTTGACGGTTGGATGCCGGTCGACGAAGGCGCTTATCTTGCCGGAGAAGAGCATCATGAAGCCGACCGCCAGGACAACTGCCGCCACCATGACGGCAAGCTGGCGGGCCATCCCGAGAGCGGTAATGATAGAGTCCAGTGAGAAGACAATGTCCAGCAGCAGAATCTGAACGATGACTGCGCCGAACGTTGTGCCGGCGCGAGCCGCAGGCTCCCCTTCCTCCCCTTCCAGTCTGCCGTGAATCTCCATGGTGCTTTTCCAGATCAAAAACAGCCCGCCCGATATGAGGATGAGGTCGCGGCCGGAAATGTCATTGCCCAGCACCGAAAAGAGGGGGGTGGTGAGCCCCATGAGCCAGGTAAGGGAAAAGAGGAGGGCGATCCGGATGAACATCGCCAGCCCGAGGCCGACGATCCGGGCCTTTTCCTGCTGCAGGACCGGGAGTTTGCCGGCCTGGATGGAGATGAAGATGATGTTGTCGATCCCCAGGACGATTTCCAGTGCGGTCAGGGTAATCAGTGCCAGCCAGATCTCCGGATCAGTCAGCCATGCCATGCGCGTCTCCTCCAGTGTGTGAAAATAGGGCCCCAATAAAAAAGACCTTTACCCTCAGCGTTAATGCGCCTCGGATAAAGGTCTTGCTGGCAGGATTCTGCTCCGGGTCCGGGCCTTGAGGGCCGTCTTGACGAAACCGGATCGGCCTTGTCGGTGGCCGATAGCTACTCCCCTTTACGTTTTGTGACTATAATTCCACTCTCCACCGATGTCAAGGCATCACTCCGGGAGGGACAGGGCGGCTGCGACCCTTTTGAACGACCGGTCAATGGGGAGGAGGGTCGGCCACCTTGGCCGTCGCCTCAGGCAGACCGTCGCCAACAGTTGCAACGAATTTTCCGAACAACTCTTCGCTGAACGCACCGACAGATTCAACCCGCATGGCCTGGATGGCCTCGTCATGGGAGTTGGCAGTGTGGTAGGGGCGATCGGTTGTGAGCGAGCAATAGGCGTCGCAGATGGCAGCCAGTTGCGCGCTGCGGGGAATAGTGTCCCCTTTGAGGCCTGATGGATAGCCGGTGCCGTCGTACCTTTCGTGATGGTAGCGGACGATGGTCAGGGAGACCTCGTTGAATACACCGACATTCCTGAGGAAATCGAACCCCTTCTGCGGATGTTGCCTCACCTTGTGGAACTCCATGTCCGAGAGGGCATCGGGTTTTTCAAGAATCTCCCGGGAGATGAAGATCATGCCGAAATCGTGAAGCAGCGCGCCAACGCCGACATCGATCATTTCGTCATGGCCCAGTTGGAACAAGCGATCATGAATGAGCATGGTCAGTGCGGCAACCTGGACGCTATGGACGAAGATGTAGTAATTGTTGGCGATTATGGCCTGAAAGGCCTTGAGTGCATCTTCCGAATTGGCAACGTATTCCATGAGATGTTGGACCAGGCTGCGGCAGCGGGCCAGATCGGCAACCTTTGCCGGGGTGTCCAGCACGTCGGTCACGAAATTGGCCGTCGTCTGGTAGAGGATGGTCCCCTTGGCGTTGCTGCTGATGTCCTCCCGACCGAGCAGATAGGTCAGGTTGTCCTCCAGGTATTCGGAGACGGTATCCATGTCGCCTGCACGCACATAGAGGAATTCGGCATTGGCCCTCTGCAGCCGCGCGCGGTCCAGTTCGGTGAATTTTCGGTCGTGGTTCTTGTACAGGATATAGTTGCCGTCGTGTTTGACGAACAACGCCACATCGGGAAAGTAGGCGGGGTTGATGCATTCGATCGTAATCGGTCGGAAATAGCGGTCTTTCATGCTGCTGCCTTTCCACTCTCCAGCCAGAAGAGGAGACTCAGTCGCCGGTTCGCCCCGATCAAGCCGGAGATGATCCTCTTCGCCGCACCTGGAGGATAATACTGTCAAAAGCATGCGTGGGAAACAGGTGACTATGATCCTATCGGAGGGGGAGGAGAAAAGTTTAGCCGCTGCCGGTCAGCGGGAAGGAAATGCCGAGGTATATGACACGTCAAAGGACCTTCCCCCCCGGGAAAACCGGACGCTTCGCTCCCTGATCTCGACAATCCGGGCACCGGCAATTTCGGCCCCTTCTCCCACCAGCGACCCGTTGACCACCGCGCGCCGGAGGCTTCGTTCGTCCTGCCAGGCTATGCCGGAGATGGTGATTCCCCTGTCCGCCGGCTCGGATGCTCCGGTCGTCTCCTCTCCGGCCATCACGTTACGCGGAGGTGGGGCCGGTGCTCCAGGCGGAACGATTGCCGCGGGAACCGGCCGGACCGGTTCCGCCGGGACCGAAGCCAACGGAGGCGGAGTCACCGGGGAGGCTGGCGTGACAACCGGCACCGTGGCTGCCTGTTCGGAAGGTTGCGGTAGGGGAGGGACCGGCTTTTCCCGCTTGATGAACAGGCCGGCACCGATGCCTGCCAGAAGCAGAACCGCTCCGGCAATGACGAGCATGGCAAGGTTCCTCGGTGCAGGGGGGTCGTCGCCACGCCGATGCAATACGGCCGGACGTATGTCCACCGTGCCGCCGTGGCGGCTCTTTCGCTCCTGTTCCATCTTTTTCAACGCGTCAAGTATCAGGCTCATCGACTCTGCTCCGTCCGCTGGTCCGTGACCGCTGCCCCGTCGTGTTCCGGGTTGGTTCGTCGCTGCTGCAGCCCGGGGGGGAAAAAGCCCCCGGCCCGCCGGTAAAGGATGAGCAGGGTCCTCTCGCCAGGCTTTCCGTCGGGTTTCAGCCCTTCTGTCTGCTGAAACGTGCGGATCGCCTTGTCCGTTGCCAGGTCGAAGATGCCGGTTGCCGGTCCTCGGTAGTATCCTGCCCCCTTCAGCAGCTCCTGTAGGGGCTTGACGCCTTTTGCCCTGCTCCCTGCACGCAGCCGGGGGGAGATGTTGTGAAAGTTCTTCCAGAACAGCGTCGCATTCCCGGTCCAGATGGCGGCCAGTTCCGCTCTGGTAAGGGAGGTGCGGCCGTTGACCGCCGGGGCGACGGTGACGCTGTCACGGTCGATGCCGACCAGGGCGAGGAACCGGTTGCCGCCGGCAGGGAGCGGAATCGACAGGAGCAGGGGCGTATCGATCCGGGCCAGGGCCTCCGGCGAGTCGGCCACTTCCGTAAGTGTGAGACCCCGCTGGCGCACAAGGTCCGGGATATCCGCAGCTTCGTTGTCTGCTGCCGGCGGCACCTGCCATGCCCTGAGTATGGCGTTTACGGCTGCACGGTGGTTGTCGGCTTCGGGCGTGGCGCCGAGTCCGGCCAGGGCTGCCTCCCGTGATAACGGCACCCTGACCGGTTTGGATGCCACCGCAGCCGGCGTAACGGTACCGAACCGGGAAACGGCCACCGCCCCGGCCGCCAACACCGCCAGGGAGAAGAGGAGGGCTCGGATGGTGAAGCGGAGTCCCCATGCCGGCCGCCGGCCACCTTTGCGGATATCGGCAATGGCCAGGGACGCCATGGCCGGCGTAACCAGACGGGCCTCCCGCGTGTAGGCCAGCAGCAGCGCCCGGTCGCAGACGCCGTTGATCAGGCGGGGGACGCCTCCCGAGAAGCGGTAGATCCGCCGTACTGCACCGGATGCAAAGGTGAGCGGCTCCCGGCCGGCCGCCGCCACCGAGATCCGGTGCCTGATGTAGGCGCGGGTGTCGGCGAACTTCATCGGTTCCAGATGATAATGGACGGTGATCCGCTGGTCGAGCTGGCGCAGCTCGTCTCGTGCCAGGAGGGTGCGGAGCTCGGGCTGCCCCACCAGGACGATCTGGATCAGCTTGGCCTGCTCGGTTTCCAGGTTGGAGATGAGGCGGATCTGCTCCAGCACCTCTATGGGGAGGTTCTGGGCCTCGTCGATGACGAGGATCACGGCGCGGCCGGCGCGGTTTTCCTCCAGCAGAAAGTCATTGAGCGTTTCCAGGAGCTCGCGGGCTTCCATGCCGACGGCGGGAAGACGGAGTTCGCGGTTGATCGCCTGCAGGAGGCCGATGGGGGTGAGGGTGGGGTTGAAGATCAGGGCGGTGCGGTGCGTCTCCGGGTCCAACTGGTTGAGCAGGGTCCGGATGATGGTGGTCTTGCCCGTCCCGACCTCGCCGGAGAGCTCGATGAACCCGGCCCGTGTGTCGATGGCGTAGAGAAGGTGCCCCAACGCCTCCTGGTGCCTGGAACTGAGGAAGAGAAAATGCGGGTTCGGCGTGAGGGCGAACGGTGGTTCGCTGAAACCAAAATGTTCCCAGTACATGGGTGGCCATTGTACCCGACAATGTGGAATGCGTGACCCGATTAGCTATAAGTTTTCATCCCGTGCCTTGTCAAGGGATTAGTCGCCGACAACGGAGGGGATACGGACACTTGGGTGTTACGATTGTCTGTCCGGCGTGAACGGCCTGACCTAGGCCGTGATGCTGCCGCCTCACGTGAAGCCCGAGCCGGCCGTACAGGCGTAGCAATGGTCCCCCAGGGGGATGCCGGTGCCGGGGAGGGGGAGTTCGTGCATGTCCGAGACATGGCGACGTTCGCCACCGAGGGGGAGCCCGGCGGCCAGATTGAAATCGCAGTCGTAGATAAAGCCGTCCCAGTCCACGGCGATCTGCGAACGGCACATGAGGCCCGGAAGCGTACAGGGGTTGAAGCTGTCGGCGAGTTTCTGCGTGTAGGAGGCCAGGTTCCCGGACCGCTCCAGCCAGGAGAGAAAGCGGCCCAGCGGCACGTTGGCAAAGGTGAAGAGCGTGTTGAAGGTGATACCGTGCCTTCGCTCCAGGTCCTGGCGGAACTTGCGCTCCGTCTGGGCCTGGCCGGCCGGCAGGAACGCCCCGGCGGGATTGGCCACCAGGTTCAGTTCCAGTCCGCTCCCTTCCGTGCCATAGCCGAGCTCGTTCAACCGTGTCAGCATGTCGATGCTCGTCTCCCAGGCTCCGCTCCCTCGCTGGGCCTCGGTCTGCCCTGGGTTGGTGGCCGGCAGGGAGGCGACGATGACCGCCCCGATGTGGCGGTAGAGCTCCAGGAGCCGGTTGTCGGGCCGACTTCGCAGCGCCGCAAGGTTGGAGCGGACGATGAGGCGCGGCGTAAGAGGGGCCAATCCCTCCACGAGCGTTTCGATGCCCGGCACCAATTCCGGAGCCCCTCCGGTCAGGTCGATGGTTGCGAAACGGAAACGGCGCGCACAATCGATGACCGCTGCCATGGTCTCACTGCCCATGATCTCCCGGCGGGTCGGCCCCGCATCCAGATGGCAGTGGCGGCAGGCCAGGTCGCAGATCAGTCCCGCGTTGACCTGCAGGGTGGTGGTCTCTCCCTTGGTTAACGCCAGGCCGTGCTGTTCGAGGGTTTCGTTGAATTTCACGGGCTCGTGCCTGTCAGAGCGACAGCTTTTCGGCTATCTTGCGCATCTGCACCCCGTGCACCAGCGACGCACCGCCGCGGATGGCATTGACCACATGCACGGCCTCGGTCATCTCTTCCAGATTGGATCCTTTTTCCAGGGCGGCGCGGGTGTAGGCGTCGATGCAGTATGGGCACTGCACGGCATGGGCAACGGCCAGGGCTATGAGCGCCTTTTCCCTCTCGGTCAACGCTCCCTCGCTAAAGACCGCACCGTAGTAATCGAAAAACTTCCGCGCCAGCTCCGGCGCGTCCTTGCCGATTTCACCGAACTTGGCGAGGTCGGCAGGGTCGTAGTAGGTTTCCATCATCCCTCCCTCAACTTCCTGATGTGGCAACAAAAGACAGCGAACAAGCATGTCGGCGATGGCGGGCCAGTCGGTCGCCTGCGGGCCGGTTGCAGATGAACGACGAAGACGTCCCGACAGGTTCATTAAGCTATCGCATGTGACTGTCACTGTCAATATCACATGGTTTGGTCCCAAGTATGCGCTACGCGGCTCACGCAGGGCAGACGCAGTCTCTGGCGGAAGGGTCGAGACGCCGCGCCCAAAGGCGATAAGGGGCTGTTATTCTTCCTCGACAAAGCTAATGAAATGACTGTAATATGTTCGCGTTAGTATTTCAGTCATGAGAACGTATGCCATGATCGCCTCACCCGCCACATTGCTCTTCGTTATTGGTTTGCTGCTCGGCGGTATCGCCGGCTTTGTCATGCATCGGGCAGACTTCTGCATTGCCGGCATGTTCCGGGATCTCTTTCTGTTCAAGACCGTTGCCAAGCTGCGGTCGCTCATCCTGTACGTGGCAGTCGCACTCACCCTGTTCGAAATAGCCCGCCTCTGCGGCCTGCTGCCTCTCTACCCGTTTCCGGCGCTCGGCCCCGCTTCGGGAGCCGGCATCCTGGGTGGGATGCTCTTCGGCGTCGGCATGGTGCTGGCCGGTGGCTGCGTCGTTGGAACTCTCTACCGCATGGGCGCGGGAAGCCTCCTGAGCTTCGTGGCGTTCATCGGACTGGTCATCGGCAGCACCCTGTACGCCGAATTCCACCCGGCCTGGAAGCGCCTTCTGACAGCAACAATCCTGTTTTCCGGAAAGGTCACACTCCCACAGTACCTTGACTGTTCACCCACCCCCCTGGTTGCCAGCACGGTTGCCCTCCTTGGCGCTCTGGTGGCGTACTGGGCACGACGGGGGGAGATGACGCGCAGACTCTACGCCAGGGGCGCCCTGCAGCTCTGGCAGGCAGCGCTTATCCTTGCCTGTGTCAGCCTCGCCTCATACCTGCTGATCGGGATGCCGCTCGGGATAACGACTGCCTATGCCAAAATGGGTGCGGCGGTCGAAACTGCACTCTTCCCGGGGCACGTTGCGACACTCGCCTTTTTTGCTGCCAAGCCGCTCTCCTACACGAACCCGCTGACCGGCTATCGCCTGACCGGCGGGGCCGGCCCGGTTTGGGACGGGATAGCCATCATTCAATTTCCGTTGATTATCGGCATTCTGCTGGGGGGGGCGCTCTCCGCTCTGCGGCTCGGCGAATTCGCCCCCACTCTTGCGGTCCCCTGGCGGCAGTATGTGTCGGCCATGGCCGGGGGGATTCTCATGGGTCTGGCTTCGCGCATGGCGCCGGCCTGCAATGTCTGGCATCTCCTGGGCGGTCTGCCGGTTTTGGCCTTTACGAGCGTCGTCTTCCTGGTGGGGATGCTTCCAGGGGCATGGCTCGGGAGTTGCATCTTGTCGAAATGGGTCGTCCGGTAGGATGAAATCCAGCCGACACCCCATGTTCTCCCTCTCTGCGAGAGGCAATGAGGTTCCCCATGACAACAGCTTCGCATAGCGTCATCGAATATGACATCCGGGGGCAGATCTGCCCGGCCACCCTGCTCATTGCGCTCCGGGAGGTGAACAGCCACGCTGCAGCCCTGAAAAACGGCGACGTGGATCTCATCTTTCTGACCACCAATCGCGACTCGATCCACACTATTCCGGAATCGGTGGAGAATATGGGGTTCAGCGTCGATGTCATTGCGGAGAGTGGATACTACGTCATCAAGGTTTCTGCCCATGCCTGAGAAGCTGCCGCACGAACAGTCCCTCCGACCCGGCGCGGCGGAAACTCCAGCTGACGTTGCGGATCTCTTGTCTGAACTCGATCGGCTGCGTGCGGAAAATTCGTACCTGCGCGAGCGGCTTGCGGGCAAGGCCAGCTATATCCGCTGCAAGATCGACCAGATGCTCAAGGTCATGGGGACGCTCCCCCTCCGCCCGGAAGAGCTCGACGACAATACCCTGATCGAACTTGACCCGATCGGTATCCTTACCGAATCGTTCTCGCATGTCCTCGGGCACCTGCACGAGACGAACAGTGAACTCGTCGAGAAGCGGGAGTTCTTGCAGACCATCTTCGCTTCCCTGGAGTCCGGGATCGTCCTGGTGCGGGAAGCGGATCATGTCATAACCGATGTGAACGACACCGCCATGCGCATCATCGGCCGCCAGCGCGCCGACATCGTCGGACAGGTCTGCTTCAAGTTCATCTGTCCGGCCTGTAAAGGCGCGTGTCCCATGAAAGACCTGAACCTTTCGATCGACAATACGGAAAGAACGATTCTGGCTGCCGACGGCAGTGAAGTCCCGGTGCTGAAAACTGTCGCACGCGTGACCCTGAACGGCGTCCCCCATTTCCTGGAGAGTTTTGTCGACATAACGGCACAAAAGATGGCGGAGGAACAGATCCTCGCCTTGAACGAAGCGCTGGAACTGCGGGTGGCTGAGCGCACGACGGAACTGGCGGCGGCGAACCGGGAACTGGAATCGTTCTGCTACTCGGTTTCCCATGACCTGCGGGCACCGCTGCGCCATATCAACGCCTTTACCACCATCCTCGGCGAAGAATACTCTGATCGTCTCGACGGTCAGGGGCGTGAGTATCTCGATCGGATCTGTACCGCCAGCAGCCACATGGGAGAACTCATCGATGACCTGCTCAGTTTTTTCCGGGTAGCACGGGCAAGCATAACTATTGTCGATATCGACCTGAGCGAGAGCGCACAGAAGATTGCCGACATGTTCCGTGAATCGGAGCCGGGTCGCACCGTGTGCATCGACATTGCCGAAGGGCTTGTCGCACGGGGAGACCTACTGTTAGTGAACATGGCTCTCCAGAACCTGATCGGCAATGCCTGGAAATACACGTCAAGGAACAGTGATGCGGTCATCTCCATCGGCAGGACGCGGGTAGACGGCGCAGAGGCTTTTTTTGTAAAGGATAACGGCGTCGGGTTCGACATGGCCTACAAGGATAAACTCTTCCGGGTGTTCGAGCGGTTGCACGGGGAGGAGTTCGAGGGGACCGGCATCGGGCTCGCCATGGTGAAACGTATCATCGAACTGCATGGCGGAAAGATCTGGGCGGAAGGGGCGGTTGACGAAGGCGCAACCTTCTATTTCACTCTGGCAGCGTAACCACTGATAATGGACAGTTGTTGTGTCCATGGGCGTTCCAGAATCGTCTTGTAGCATCTAGATCTGCGCAAGTACGGCTTTCAAGTCAGCCAGCCTGTATGGTTTTTGAATGAAGCCGGCCAATCCTTCGTGCTCTATCTGTTTCGTCACTTCCTGCTCGTTGAAACCACTGCTCATAATCACCTTCAGCTCGGGCTTGAGAGGCCGCAGCGCCTTGAAACACTGCATGCCGTCCATCTGGGGCATAGTCAAATCAAGGATGACGAGGTTGATATCCTGCCGTACAGCGATGATATCCAAGGCCTCAACTCCGTTTGCAGCGGTCACCACCTCGTAGCCAAGATTTTTCAGCATCTCGCGGCCAATATCCCGTACCGTCTCTTCGTCATCCACCAGGAGCACCGTCCCATCCCCATGCCAGGCATCGACGCTTTCTTCCGGCAATGATACTTCACCGGGAGAACCGCTGGCCGGAAGCAATATCTGGAACGTCGTTCCAGCGCCAACGTCACTTTGCACCTTGATCGCCCCGTGGTGACCGCGGACAATACCCAGAACCGCGGCCATCCCTAAACCGCGCCCCGTGAACTTGGTGGTGAAGAAGGGGTCGAAAAGTTTGTCGATGACCTCCCGGGTCATGCCGCAACCGGTATCGGCGACCTCCAGAAAGACATATCGTCCTCCCGCCAGCTGGTCCATGCGCCACATATCTTTCAGGTACTGGCTGTCGCACTGAACAGAGCCGGTCGAGATGGCGACGACACCATCGGATTCGCCGATTGCCTCCGATGCGTTGATAACCAGATTCATCAGGACTTGACGAATCTGGGTGGCATCGATGTTTACCTTGGGAAGGTTGCTGCTCAGGTTATAGCGAAGGGTGACCTTCTTGGATATGGAGACCTCAACCATCCGTCCCATCTCTTCGATGAGACGATTGATGTCGATGGTTTCAATGACGAATTTGCCTCTCCCCGAGTAGGCAAGCATCTGTTTGGCCAAGTCTGTTGCCCGCACGGCTGCCTTTTCAATCCGCATCAGATTGTCTTTGACCGGTGACTCTTCAGGGAGCTGCATGAGCGCCAGTTCTGTGTTGCCGACAATTGCGGTGAGGATGTTGTTGAAGTCATGGGCAATGCCGCCGGCCAGAACTCCGAGACTCTCCAGCTTCTGGGCATGCAGGAGCTGCCGCTCCAGCTCAAGCCGGTCCTCGATGGCACGTTTCCGTTCAAGCAGGCGCCACATCCCCTCCATCAGCAGGGTCAACTGCTGCACGTCCGTGTGGTCATATTCCGCGGTCTTGTTGCCGACGCCGGCAACCAAAACTATCCGGTTCCCGGCAAAGACGGGTATGTTCATGTGACGACTCACGTGGACATGCCCCTCGGGATACCCCTTCTTGAGAGGGCTGGGGGCACCATAGTCGTTGGTGATGACCGGCCGTCGCTGTCGTACCGCCTCGCCCCACAACCCGGTTTTTTCGATCGGATATTCTATCGGTTTGTCGATGATGCCGCACTTGGCCATGGCAGCCTTAGACCAGGAATGCATGGTGAGCACGCTTTCGTCTTCATTCATGAACGCCAGATAGCCGATGGTGCTTTTCGTCACCCGTACGGCCTCCTCCAGTGAGAAATCGGTCAGTTCCTGGAGAGATGCCTCTGTCATCTGGTTCAACGTCATGAGCACCTGCGCCCGCTCTTCGTTGAGACGTATCGTCTCTTCCGCCTTCCTGCGCTCGGTGACATCTATGGTGTATCCAGCAAGCAGAGCGTCCTTACCCTCCCTCAGCATTGGGAACTTTATGGTTATGTAACTGCGTCCGTTGAATTCTTCATCCAGTTGAACGACATTTCCTCCCATTACGACTGCTATGTCGTCTGCCGTTATCTTACCGGCAAAATCCGGCGGAAACATCTCATCCATGGTGTGGCCGCGCAGCTCTTCCGCAGGCCTGCCAAGCATCTCGATGAAGTTCTCGCTCAACTGGAGTACCCGGCTTTGATTCTTCTCGATCTGCTTTATGAAGGTGTAGACCGGTGTATACTGCATGAAGAGACTGAACAGCTCCTGGGTCTCCCGCAGTTTCTCCTCGGTCAGCCGCTTCTCGGTAATGTCGGTGGAAGCTCCGAACAGTACGAGTTCACCCGCGTGTTCCCCGGCGACACAGTTGGCTTTCTCGGATATCCAGCGTATCTTTCCCTCTTTTGAGATGAGCCTGAATTCTATCTGCTTCACGTCCCCCGGAAGAAAGCTGAAAAGATACTCTGCAACGGCCTGCCGGTCATCGGGGTGCACCAAGGGAAGCCAGCACCCCTTTGCCAGTATTTCCTCAGGCGTGTAGCCGGAAATTGAGGATACCGCTCCACCCATCCATTGTATCCGGAATGGTGCTGTTCCTGTTCGTGAGCATCGGTGGACATAGTCGGACGTGAGACCGGAAAAAGTGCGGTAATTTTCTTCGCTGAATCTTAGTTGCAGTTCGATATCCTTGCGCGTGGTGATGTCCTCATATATCCCCAGCACACCGATGATTTCCTGCGCTTCATTGCGAAGCGGTACCTTGGATGTGCGAAGCCATATACGGCTCCCGTCGGGCGTGGTCTGCGGCTCTTCATAGGAAAGTTTCGGAATGCCGGATTCGATGGTCCGCCGGTCATCGGCACGGTAAAGTTCCGCCTGCTCCTTCCATCCCAACTGGTAGTCATCCCTGCCGACAACGTCATTGGGGCTGTCCGCTCCCGCATCCCTGGCAAAAGCATGATTACAGCCCATATAGACCAGGTTGGTGTCTTTCCAGAAAACGCGTATGGGTGCGGTGTTTATGATGGAGTGAAGGAGCCTGTTTGACAGTGAAATTTGCTCTTCCGCTTGCTTGCGTCTCGAAGTATCACGCACGAAGGCTTGAAGACTCCCGTCGTTCGTTTTCCAGGCGTTTGCCTCGATGGTGATAAGGCTCCCGTCCTTACACTTCGCGGTACGCTCAAATTGAATCGACTCCCCATCGCCAAGGAGGGCCAGTCGCCGCTGGCCATCGGCCTGAGCATTATCGGGGTACGTATCGAGGATGTTCAGGCGGAGAAGTTCTTCCCGGGAATAGCCGAGGATGGTGCAGATTGCCGGATTCACGAAGAGGAAGCCGCCATTGGTATCCAACGTGAAGATCCCGTCGCGGGCATTGTCGACCAGTTGCTGATATTGGTGGTGGCTTGCCCGCAGGGCTTCATCGGCCCGCTTGCGGTCGGTGATGTCTCTACAGAAGGAGAGTACGAGCCGGGATTCCGGTACGTATGATGAGCTTACCTCGACCTCTATAATGCTTCCCGTTTTGTGGTAATGGCGGGATTCGAACCGGTCGAAGCCGTCA
The DNA here is from genome assembly GCA_964431365.1 of uncultured Geobacter sp. Classification (GTDB taxonomy): domain Bacteria; phylum Desulfobacterota; class Desulfuromonadia; order Geobacterales; family DSM-12255; genus Geomobilibacter. The sequence goes on from CAYSJJ010000012.1 coordinate 39,498, forward strand.
GCCATCACTTTTGCGATATGTCGCCAGGTTTCTTCATCACTCTCGACCGCCTCGACATCATGAATGGTCAGGGTGAGCAGTTCATCTCTGCTGTACCCGTACATGGTGGTTGCGGCAGCATTCACCTCAATAATGTTCCCTGTCAGATTCATGAGAAGGTATGCATCCATGGAGGTGCTGGTCAGATAGTGGTAGAGATGTGCATTCATTCTCATGGTCCTCCATATTGTTGGACATCGTTAATGGTATCAGAGGGTGGGGCTTGGTCAATTGGGTGAATCGGCGAAAGGATGTACGAGGTGATTCGGTGGGTTTGCTGCAGAAAGTATTCGAATCGAGCAGGTAGTGAGGCTGGAGTCGTATGCGTCAGGGGAGAAAGAGAATAGGAGCAAGCTTCACTGCAAGGCAGACAGTTTGTTCGTTGAGTTCGTAGTGTAGCGCCGGTTTGCTCTCCCGGGTGATACTTTCCAGGTCGGCAGTTGAAATTCCCAGTCTTTTCGCAACACTAACGTTGGTCGACAGGCGGACCGTGCGGGCATCGGCGATGTAAGGCTCACCCTCCCTCCCCAGGAGCCTTCTGACCTGTTCCCCCACGGCTCTCCCCAGATCGACGCGGTCGGCCTCGATGGCCGCAAACGCCCCCTTGTCCAGATGCTGGCTGGCGAACGTGACCAGCGGCACGCGCTGTTCCATTGAAAAGCGGAAATAGGCCTCCAGGCTCTCCGTTGTCACCGCCGTGGTGTCGGGGAGTATCCAGAGGGAGTCCACCTTCCCCTTGAGCTTTTCCAACCGGCTGACCGATTCTTTCGGGCTCCTGACTTCGCGGGTCACCAGGTTGACACCCAGTCGACGGGCCGACTGTTGTGCCTTTTTCAGGTAATCGGCGCTCCGGTCCGGATCGTACAGCACCCCAATCCTTTTTTTGCCGATCGCCTTGAACAACTTCAGGTACTGCTCCGGCGAGGCGATGACGCCAAACCCGCCCACGTTGCTGTTCCCCGACTTCGACATGGTCAGGGAGAGGGCCATGAGGGAGACCACCGGCACCTGGCGGACCTTCCGGCAGGCGGCAAGAGCGGCGTCCCCCACGGCCAGCACCACTCTGGGGCGCTCTTCCTTCACCAGGCGGACCACGTCCACGTCGGCGTATTCGCTCATCACGATGGTGTAGGTCGACCCCTCGAACCCGGTCCTGAACCCGCGCAGCGCCTCGGCGTAGGCGGGCGTATGGCTCGACTGGACGATCAGGACGTCAGCGGCCAGGGCGGGGAGCGCGCTCAGGATGAAGAGCGTTATGCTGAGGAGAAGGAGGCGCATCAGAACCAAAACCTCACGCCACCCTCGACCCAGCGGGAGGGGTTTTTGTACAGCGAATCGGAATACTGGGCACCGCTGAAGAGGTTGTGGACCGAGAAGAAGAGCTCCGGCGACTGGTCCCTCTTCGGGCAGAGCTTCTTGGTCAGGTGAAGGTCCCAGACCATCGCCTTGTAGCGGGCGTCACTGCTGGCGGGTGCGTTCCACCAGATGTAGTTGCCAAACAGGAGCCCCCGCAGCCCCAGGTCGTCGTTGTCGTAGCTCAGCCCCAGCTTCATGCCGTGGGGCGGGGCCGGCTGGCTGCCGTCGGACTGGAGCAGTGCGCCGCTCTCGTCGCGGGTCTCGGTGAAAGTGTAGCCGCCGGAGAGGGCAAAGCCATAGAGCGGTGAGGTGCGCCCCTCCACCTCGAACCCCTGCTTGCGCCGCTCCTTCAACGTAACCGTGGCCGGCGTGGTACTGAAATCGAAGTCCTCGATCTTCCAGAGCGCGCTGTAGAAGTAGGTCCCCTTGAGCCAGAGATAGGGGATGGCCGAGGACTCCACACCGGCCTGGACGGTCCAGATGTTCTGCAGCTGCTTGGAGCCGTTGCTGACCGATTGCATGCTGACGATCGGCAGGCTGTACCCCCTGGCCGCGTAGGCCCGCAGCAGGGCCGTGTCGGTCAGCCGGAAGGTAGCCCCCAGGTTGCAGCTGACCGTGCCGCCATAGAGGTTGCTGCGGTCGTAGCGGAGGCCGGGAAGTACGGTCAAGCGACCGAGGGTGTGGCTGGCGTTCAGGTAGGTCCCCCATCGATCCAGGGTCAGGTCGAAATTGCTCAACGGGTCCTGCTGGATTCTCTCCCGCGACCGCAAATCGCTGTGTTCGTATTCGATGCCGCTGGAAACGTTGGTGTCGCTATCCCCCCAGAAGAGTCTCAGGTCGCCGCCCCGGTAATCCTCACGCACCGTGCCATCCCCAAAGAGATCAGGAATGCTCAGGTTCCCCAGGGTGGTAAGGAGCTCACGCCGCCCCAGCCGGACGTTCGTCTCCAGGGAGAGGCGGTCGGCCAGCGGCTGGCTGAAGCTGAGGTAACCGGAAGCGTTCCGGAAGCCCCCCTTGTCGTGGAAGTCGTTGGGGAACGGCTGATCCGGCACGTCCTCCAGCCCGAAGTTGGAGCGTCGGTAGTCGAGGCCGAGGGTGAAGCGCCCCTTGGTCGGGAGATCGTAGGTGATTTTGCCGAAGGCGTGGCTGAAGTTCATCCGGTTCCCCGGCATGAGCCCTTGGGAGTAAAGGTTGCCGCCGGAGAGATAGTAGCCGAACCGGTCGACAGTGCCGCTCAGCTCCCCCCGCAGGTCGGTGGTCAGCTCCTCACCGGCCGAGGCCGAAGCCGAGCCGCCGACGGCCCGCTCCGGATCGGGCGACTTGGTGATGACGTTCACCACCCCACCCAGGGCCGAACCCCAGGCGACCGACGCAGCCCCTTTGACGACCTCCACCCGCTCGATCTGTTGGACCGGGATGGTCCCCACGAGGACCAGGTTGTCGGCGCTCAGGAAGTTCTGGGGGACCCCGTCGATCAGGAGCTGGATGTGCCGGCTGTTGCTGTTGTGGATGTTGAAGAAGGTGAAGCTCCCCGGGGTACGCACCTGGTCGAGCTGGATGCCAGGGATGGTCTGGAGCACCTCGGCCAGGGTGTGGGCGTTCAGCCGGGCGATATCGTCCGCCGTGACCACGGTGACGTTCTCGGCGATCTTTGAGAGGGGGCGGGGAAAATGGGAAGTGGTGGAGACCTGTTCGTCACCCGCAAGGCCGAGGGAGGTAAAGACCTCGTCGTCCGCCTGGGCCGGCGCGGCAGCGAGTGCCGACAGCAGGGCCAGGAGCGGCAGGAAGACCTTTGCGCGGAGAGCAGGGGCCAAGAAGAAATCCTTAAATGAATCTGGTCATGCCGACAGGGAATGTGCAGCGTGCCGTAGCAAACTCGCCATGAGGATGCCGTTGCTAAAAGATATCTCATATTTCACACGTTTCAAACATCCAACTCCCGAAGCACCGTGATCTTCCTCCATTCACCGGCCCGGAAGCGGAGCGACCAGATCACTGCAGTGGCGAATACGAAGAGCGTTGCCAGCGTCCACTCCGCCACCAGGCCGGGAGTGATGCGATCGATCAGCCATAGCAGGGCGAGGAATACGCTGGAAGAGAGCAGGAAGGTACGTGCGAGCCAATGGGTGTCTCCAGCTGAAGCAAGTATGCACCCGATCATGACATTTGCCGCATCGAAAAGGCAATAGAACGCCACGAATTTCATGAGCAGGGAACCGGTCTCCACTATCCGCGCGCTTTCCGGGCCGTCTCCCGCAAAGATCGACATGAGCGGAGCCGACGCGGTGGCAAACAGGATCGCCATCGCCAGCATCCATACCTCGCACACCACGACCGACTGCCAGGCGATGGCCGGTATGTCGTCGTCGTTCCCGGCTCCGCGGGCGTGTCCCACCAGTATTCCTGCGGCCTGGCCGAGCCCAAGAGCCGGGAAGAATGCGGTGCCGTTGATCCGGAAAGCAATGCTGGATGCGGCCAGTTCCACGGTTCCCAACCGTCCTACCACCACCAGAAACAGCGTCCAGGCAGCGAGTTCTCCGCTGATCCTCATTCCCATCGGTATGGCGAGTAGGAGGAAGCGGCGGAACTCCACCCAGTCGAGGCGCCTGGCGACGGAGTCGGCGAATCCGCCGGCCTTGACAAAGAGGAGTACATAGAGGCCCGCGGCCACCATCTGCGCGGTAACGGTCGCCAGCGCCGCTCCGGCAATACCCATCCGGGGCAGGCCCCATTCCCCCAGAACCAACCCCCACGCCAGCAACGCATTGACCGCGAAGGAAACGAAGGTCACTCCGGTAACGATGACCGGGCGGCCTATTCCCGAAAGCCAACCCGCCAGGGCCCCGCTCAGGACCGGAAAGAATGATCCGGCCATGCAGAGCAAGAAATAGGTGCTCTCGTTCCGAGCGACCGGAGGCTCGTGACCCGCCAAGAGGAACAGTCGCGCAATTGGCCACGCCACCAGGAGAGCAACAATCCCGGACGCCAGGGAGGTGTGAATGCCGAGCCAGGCCGAGGTCCGGACGCCTTGGCTGTCACCTCGCCCGTGACTGTGTGCCACAAAGGTACCTGCATAACCGGCGGTTCCGAACAGGAGCCCTTGGAACAGGATCACCGCCATGCCCGAAGGGCCTATCGCCGCGACCGCTTCGCTGGAATGCCGCGCCAACACGATGGCATCGATGATCTGCATCAACGTGATCGCAGACGTTGAAAGGATCATGGGCCCTGCGAGTTTGAGCAGGCGTGGAACGTGATTGCGTACCATAATAGTATCTCTTTGACTCCGCTGGCGGCACCGCACCCGATTCCGATTGGGCATTCGCTCTTGTTCGTCTCGGTGCTGTTTTGTCCTTATAGACGAGCATGACAGGAAAGGGGAAGCCTTAATGTAACAGGAGACGGGCATGGCAGTTTTGAGGGAATACGGATAAAAAATCAACGGCCGATTTCATTGAAGAAATCGGCCGTCAAAAGTTGTGACTCCCCGTGCGGTTGGAACAGGGCACGGGAAGGAGCACCCTTGTCTCTAGATCGTTTCCAGGATGCTGTTATGTCTGTGTTTAGTCGCAGACGAAGTTAGCTTCGATACGACGGTTTTGAGCCTTTCCTTCCTTGGTCTTGTTGTCGGCCACCGGCTTGGTCGGTCCAAATCCCTTGGCTTTGATACGCTCGGGCGCAATTCCGGACGTCTTGAGGATGTGGTTGCGAACGCTCTCGGCACGACGCTGGGAGAGCTTCATGTTGCTCGCCTTGTCGCCGACACTGTCGGTATGTCCTTCGATGACACCTTTGGCGTTAGGGAATTCCAGAAGGAAATCGCTCAGCTTTTTCAGTTCATCATGGTACTGGGGTTTGATGTCGGACTTGTTGGTGTCAAACTGGATATTGATGACCGTCGGGCTGCACAGTTTGGCCTTCGGTTGGGGAACGGTTACGGCTACGTTGGCCGCGCTTGTCGTAACGCCGCCAGCTCCTTCACAGGTCAAGGTGTAGGAGGTGTTGTCTGCAGGGGTGATGCTCATGTTACCCTGTGGCTGCACAGCACCAATGGCAGGTTGAATGGCACAATTCGACGCATTCTGCGAAGTCCAGTTGAGCGTGGCAGAGTCACCCCGCCTGATGGAGTTGGGCGTGACCGACAGGCTGCTCGTCGGGGCTTTCGGCAGGGCCGGAGCGGCAACGGCGATATTCGTGGAACTGTTCGTTGTGCCACCAGGACCGTTGCACGACAGGGAATAGACGGTATCGGCCGCAGGAGTGATGGTCATGCTTCCTGTCGGTTTTACCGAACCGATGCCCGGAGTAATATCGCAATCCGTGGTATTTTGGGACGTCCAACTGAGTTTGGCCGTCTCCCCTTTGGTGATCGAGCCGGGCGCTACGTTAAGTTTGCTCGTCGGGGCCGGCGCCGGTGGCGGCTGGACAGGGGGGGGCGGAGCGGGTTGTGCCTGAACCGGAGTGGCCGCGCTCTTGCCGCCAAAGAGGAAGGTCAGCCCGGCGGTGTACTCCCAGTTGTACTTGGGACTCTTGGGATCTTCAAAAACGAACAGTTGGCGGGCGTCACCACGCAACGCAATCGAGTCGGTCAGGAAGTATTTGACCCCCAAGCCTGCATTGGCGGTTGCGTCGGTAGCCATATCCCTGGTTGTCGCACCTGTGGAGTCCACGGTGCCAGAGAAATTATGACCGTGCCCGTAGGAGATTCCCCCGCCGCCCACCGCAAGATACGGTACCAGCGGCCCGTCGGGCATGAAGTTGTACAGGATGTCAAGACGATAGGACAAGGCGTTGATGCTCTCTTTCGTGCGGGTCCCTTCTGTTGCCAGATAATCGCCAACCAGTTCCACTCCCCAGTTCTTGGTCAGGTCGTAGCCGAGGCGCAGACCAAACACAGGGGCGGTTTCCAAGTGCTGGACACCGTCAAAGGTGTAGCCGCCAATAAAAGGCGAAATGGAAAACGCCCCTTCTCTTTCACCGGCGACAGCGGGAGCAGCCATGACACCTACGGCAGCGGTGACCAGCATCAGTGCGGATAGTTTCTTCATCATACATCCTCCTTGGAGTGATTTTGACGCCAAACGCCATGATGAAGCGGGTAACTGCTGCTGTATGGTATTCGGCCTCAGGTCTTTCATGTATATCGCGGTACGCTACTTGGCCTCAATGGGCTCAATGGTGATCTTTACCCGACGGTTCTGCTGTCGGCCGGCTGCCGTGTCGTTGCTGGCAATCGGCTGTGTCTCGCCGTATCCCTGGGCGACAATACGGTCGCTGCTCACCCCGTTATGTACCAGCAGGTTCTTTACCGCATTGGCCCGACGCTCCGACAACCTCTGGTTTGATTCGTTGGAGCCGACGCTGTCCGTGTGGCCGGCGACCATGACCCTGGTTTGCGGATACTCGTTCATGATTTTTGCCACCTGCTGCAGGTCTGCGGAACTTGCACCCTTTACCTCGGCAGAGCCGGTATCGAAGACCAGGTCCGACTTGAAGTTGAGAGCCAGGTTATTCCCCTGGCGCTGTACTGAAATCGCTTCCGATTCGGCAAGTTGCTTGCGCATGGCGGCTTCCTGCTTATCCATGTAGTTACCGATCAAACCGCCGCTCAGCCCCCCAGCCACTGCTCCAGCCCCCGCACCGATAAGGGTAGACGTGGTATCCCCACCGATCAGCTGGCCAAGGCCCGCGCCAACCGCCGCTCCGGCGCCGGCGCCAATGGCCGAGCCTTTGGTCGTTTTCGACATTTCCGCACACCCTCCGACCATCAACGAGGCCAGCAGTATGCCGGCAAGCATCTTTTTCATGTTTGTTTCTCCTTTCTGGTGTCTTCTTTTATGGATTTGTGTCCGTACAAATGGAGATTCATCCCTTGGCTAGGCGTTCATTTGTCCAGTTTCGGCCAACAACCGGCGGGACCGAAACAAGCCGCTACCGTCAGAAAATATTGTTAAATAGTATTACTTATTGCCCCACTGTCAATCGGGCACGCCCATTAACAGTGGGAATTCACGACTAATCGGGTTTCACGGCCAGTTCTACGAACCCTTCGTTGCTCGAATCGGCGTGGGACTCTGGCCCATCATCGGCACCACGGTTGACCTTTCCAGAGTTGTCATGTGCCAAAAACGAAGAGGTGTAGCGGACTAGGCTGAAAAGGAATTGCCAGAGGTGGTGAAACAGGTGGTGGGAATGAGATGAAACTGGCCGATTTCATTAAAGAAACCGGCCAGTTGTTTGTGGCTCCTCAGCGCGGGCGGAGCCAGGCGCCGGGATACGGCATTCCTCTTCCTCCCACTACTCCTGTGGTAAAGAGGCAATCTGCTTGCCGGCAGCGCCGGTCTTGGTCGGCAGTTTTTCTCCCCGTTCATAGCGGGCTACCAGCCCGTGGAATTCGTCCTCCACCAGCCCTTTCAGGGTAGAGTCGGGATACTCTTTGACCAACTGAGAGAAGTAGCGGGCCGCTTCCCGTTGGTTGCCGCTGCGGTAGTAGCCGCGGGAGAGCCAGAAGAGGGTCATATCCCGCAACGGTGAGTCGGGGTATTTGGTGATGAGTTCGTTCAGAGTTGCGGTGGAACCTGCATAATCTCTCTTCTGGTAGAGGTCGAAGCCGGTCAGAAACAATTTGCTATCTTCTGGCTGCTGCCCGCCAAAGGCTGCAACGGAGAGGGTGAGGGAGGCCAGGATTAGCAGGAGGAAAACTCCGCATCGGGCCACGGATCGAATGGTTGCCATAGGATTCCTTTCGGCCCCGGAAACAAAAATGCCGGGGGCTCGTATCGAAGTTCGATATTTCGGCGACCCGGCTGTCTCGGCGAGACCCTTAGGCTTTCCGTCCCATCCTCGCGGATGGTTTAGTATTGTCGTCTATCATGTTGGTACGGCATATCTCTCTGTTTGCAAATATGCTTTGCGGTCACGCACCCGCCATTTGAGCACCTTTGATCCGGCATCAACCACAAATCATCAACGTAGCCCAGCGGCGTCGCCGGTTGTGCTCAGTCTGTCAGACCATATCTGCCCTGAATCCGTGCACGAACCCGCGCGGCAACTATTTGCGAACAATTTCTTATGCTAGCGCTGCTTCTCTTTTTATGTGTGCCCCTTTCCGGGGCTTGAAACAAAAAAAACCGGATCGCCCCTATCGAACTCGCGATTTCGGCGACCCGGCTGTCTCGGTGAGACCCGTGGGCTTTCCGTCCTCCCCTCACGGAGAGTTTAGTATTATCGTTTCACACTGACTGTTATGTTTTGGCGAAACCTACCGATTCTGTCCCCCGAAATCAAGCAAAATTTGTGGTTCCTTGGTGAATGAGCTGCCGCGGGGACTAGGAAGAAAGGGGCGCAGTGTGGCATTCACTGCCACACAAAATGAGCAGCTACTTACAAGCTATTTGCCCCCTCCGCAACCGAACTTGACAAGCCACTGAGTTGTGTTAATTTTTTTTAAGGTACCCCGAAAAGTCGTACCTTTCGAAAGAAAGAGACGGAAAGCCGCGGGTCTTCTATCGAGAAGATGGCCGAGCTGCCGAAGATACCTTCGGTCTAGCTCGGCTTTTTTGTTTGAAAACTATCCGCAAGCACCGGGATGAAGTTGTTATTGAAACAGCGCAGGGGAAGATTTCAGCATTTCAGAAAGGAGAATCCCCATGGAACGAATTGCACGCTGGTTACGGCAAGCTGGTAAACGTAAAGCGCCAAGGCAGGCAGAAGCCGTTCAGCAGCAAATAGTACACAAGGAGGTACTGCCATGGTGACGCAGATGTTTCAAAACAAATTACCGACGTTATTAGCAGTTACACTCACCCTCGTTTTTCTCTCGCTGCCCGATGCATATTGCCAGGATATGGGTCCATATGATGCTGGCTACCACAATCGGCTGGGTATGGAGTACTTTAAAAAAGGTTTTTATGACCACACCCCCAAGCATCAAGATGCCGAAGCGGATAAAAATTATGGCTTTGCCGTGAAAGAGTTCTCGGCTGCGATTTCGAAAGATTCCTCCTCTACAGAAGCCCATCGGAACCTGGCGCGCGTATATTACGTGCAGAAAAACTTTGCAGGCGCAGTAGAAGAGTACAAACGAGTCACCGAGCTTGCACCGGGAGACCTTGATGCCTATGTGAACTGCGCCCTTGCCTACATTGAACTGAACATGTTTGATGAGGCCATTCAACAACTGAAGATCGCCAAAAATCAGGCCTATGATCCGAAGGTCCTTGAGACCCTCGATGCATACATTGCAAAAGCCATCGCTCATCAGGCAAAGGGGGTGAGATAAATGATGCGCCATATCATTATGTTCATCGCCATTCTCACCGCTTTCGCCTCCCCCGTGTCAGCCGCTGATCCCCATTCGGCATATTACAGTGCCGACACCGACAAACTTCTGTGGTTCATACATGCTTCCGATACCCACCTGGGGGCTTCCGGGTCCACGGATTCAACGAATCTCCAGTGGCTGACAGGTCAGGCAAAGAATGTCATTAATCCAAGTTTCATCGTGGTTAGTGGAGATCTGACCGATTCGACGAACGGGAACATTTTCGGATATCCCAACGGCCCGTATCAGGCTGAATGGGACCAGTACAAAAATATTCTCAGCGCCAATGGAATGGACGCGAATACCTACTTTGACATCCCCGGGAACCATGACGCCTACAACGATCAATACTTCAGCTACTACCTTGCGAATTCTGTTCAGGGAAGGGCGACCGGAAAAACGCAGGCATCCTGGACGCGGACCGTGTCGGGCTTGAAATACCACTTTCTCGGCGTCAACACTCCCGACAATACCGGGGATTCTTTCAGCCTGTTCTGGCCTTACGGCGATAATGCCGGACTGGACGCAAGCGAACTGTCATTCATCAATTCAGAAATGGCCGCCAATCCTGACGCCAAGCTGACCCTGGCCTTCGGGCACCACCCTCTCGTTCCAACTGGAAACAGCAGCGACACCTACCTCTTCTACGGGAAAGACGAGTTTGTCAGCCTCATGAACGGTTACGGCGCTTCCCTGTACGGGTACGGGCATACCCATGCCTCATCGGAGAAGTTCTTCACCCAGAACATGACCGACGGAGTTTTCTACTTCAACGTTTCGTCCATAGGCAAGGACAGCCCAAACCAGTTCACAGTGACGGCGATTGACTGCAATGGCATCTCCTCCGTGACCCAGACCAAAGGCGCATGGCCGGTGGTCCTCATAACTGCGCCGTTGGACAGGCGCCTGGGAGGAATGGTCAACCCGTATGCGTACTCGGTAACCAATTCAGCGTCTAATCCGATACGAGCCCTTGTTTTTGACCCTACTTCTGTTACACAGGTGCAGTTCAGGGTGAACGGGGGCCTCTGGCAGCCTATGGTGAATGTGCCCGGGAATACCCGCCTTTGGAATGGGGTTTGGGATGCATCGACGCTTGCCGCAGGGGAGTACTCACTGGAGGTTCAGGCCACTACAGGTTCGGGAGCCCGGGCAGATGCCATAACCGCTTATGTCGAATCCCTGCTACCGAATGCCCCGGCAAACCTGACAGCAACGGCGGTCTCGACCAGCCAGATCAACCTAACCTGGACGGACAGCGCCACAACCGAGGAGGGGTTCAAGATCGAACGCTGCTCAGGCGCGGGCTGCAGTGACTTTGTTCAAATCGCCACGGTCGGAGCCAACGTGACCACCTATTCCAATACCGGGCTCACCGCATCTACCGGCTACAGCTACAGGGTCCGTGCCTATAATATGGCTGGCGATTCGGGGTATTCCCCCACAGTAAGTGCGACGACATCAGCAGCACCTACGGTGCCCACTGCACCGACTAACCTGGTCGCTACAGCCGTCTCCAAGAGCCAGATCAATCTTGTCTGGATGGACAATGCAGACAACGAGACCGGCTTCCTGATCGAGCGCTGCAAAGGATCGACCTGCACCAAATTCGCGCAGATCGCCACCGTGGGTGCGAACGTCACCAGCTATTCGAACACCAGGCTCACAGCAAATACCATTTATCGCTACCGCGTTCGTGCTAACAACCCGGCAGGCGCGTCGGGGTATTCGAACATCGCTGCGGCAACGACACTGAGGCGATGATCAACGCGGCATGTATGCAGGCAGCTTATGCCCCAAACATACTAGAAGAAACCGCAAGAAAGCCTTCTCTTGTTTGTCGGGAACTATTTGATATGTGCGAGAAATAGATCAAAGTGCATCTAAACAAAAATGGCCGATCTCATTTAAGAAATCGGCCATGATTTTTATGGCTCCCCAGCGCGGACGAAGCTGGGCACTGGGAGGATTTGATTTGTATGGAATAATCTCGTGGAGAATTCCGACGCGATTCGATCGTTTGGGCTTTTTATGTATAACCCAAACTGATCATTCCAGCTGCGTATCACCACCTGTTTCCAACTGGACATACTTTTTGACAGTGCGCCGATCGAGCCCTGTACGCCGGGCCACCTCCTCGTAAGTCCCAAAGCGCTGATGAAGCAGTCTGCAGTATCCGGCTAATAGGGTCTGGGCGTCCAGGGTGCCGCCGTCGATGCCGGCCGTCAGCAGCTCCCGGTCGCTTGCCGGCACCACCTGGGTGTCGCCCCGGTAATGCCGGGTAACGATGATCCGCCTCACCGCCTGCTCCAACTCCCGCACGTTGCCTGACCAGGGGTACTGCTTTCCCACGTCCCGCAGGATCGACTCTTTCACCAGCTTGGCATACGGGACGGCGGCCTCGCCGATCATCCGCAGGAGGATGCTGGCGATCAGCGCCTCCAGTTCGCGCGGTTCATCCTGGATGCGCTGGCGCAGTGGCGGTACGGTAATGATGTCCGAACAGAGCCGGTAGTAGAAGTCGTCACGGAACTCCCCCTTCTGGCGTAGTTCGTCCAACGGTCGGTTGGTGGCGGCGATCACCCGGCCGTGGAAGCGCAGGCGGTCGTGGCTCCCCACCATGGAGAAGCTCCGCTCCTGCAGCACCTGCAGAAGCTTGATCTGGACCGGTATGGAGACGTCGCCGATCTCGTCCAGGAATATCGAGCCGTGAGGGGTGCAGCGACTGAAAATACCCTCGTGGTTCTCTATGGCGCCGGTAAAGGCGCCTTTTTTGTGACCGAACAGCTCCGATTCAAGCAGAGACTCAGGGTACTGGGAGAGATTGATGGCGATGAAGTTGCGGGTAAAGCTTTCCTTGAAACTCCCCTTCCGAGGATCGAACGGGATAAACCCCGAACGGCCGATGGCGGCCGCTGCCGCCCCTTTGCCAGTACCGGTCTCCCCTAGGAGCAGGGTGGAAAAGTCCTCCATCTTGTCCCAGAGATGCTGTTCGTACCAGTTGATGTTGCAGGTGAAGATGTTGTTCCAGAGCTGCAGCCGCAGAGCGTGCATGGAGGGAGAGAGCCCCACCAGGGCGGTCTCTATGAAGTAGAAGGCGCGGCGTATCTGGTAGAAGATTGCTAGGTAGCGTAGGCATTCCTCCTCGCTCAGTCCGAGGTCGGCGATCTGAGAGAGGAGCTCCCGGGCAAAGGCGACCGGAATCGGCGTATCGCCGGCCGCCAGCTGATTGAGGATGAAGTCGTCGAACTGCGTGCGGTAGCGGTGAAAGATGTCGAACAGGAAGACGGTACGCAGGAGGTGCCGGTCGTCGGCGTCGTACCGTTTCGGATCGTCCCGACCGGCCTTCCTGAGTGCGACCAGCCGGTCGTCGATCCGCGCCGTGGCCAGATTCACCAGGTCGTCCCACGACAAGGCCGCATCGGTGCCGGCGATGGTCCGGTCCAGATCGATGCGGGCCTGGCTAAAAGGGTTGGTGAAGGCGGCCTGGACCACCGTCTTGAAAAACTCCCTGTCGTCTGGGGTAAGGGATAGGCTAACCTTCATGCATTTGATGTATATCAGCTATGCATTAAATGTCAATCCAACAAGACCGCTTCATTCACAGTTGTGAGTTTTCTGCAGTAACCAGCTGTAAATTCGGCAGAGTACATAGCCGAAACATATCGGCATGATCCCTGAAAAGCTGTCGATACAAGCTCGCAGGGGAATTCATCATGAAACTGAGCATCTTGCTGGTGGTGTTTTCTTTGCTATGCTGGCCACGTCTAACCGGAGCGCTCACCATGAACGTATCGAAAACGACAATCATCGATATCCACTGTCATACCGCCGGCATCGGCGCAGGCGGCAGCGGCTGCTTCATCTCCCCAGCCATGCGCAAGAGCCTGCGCTACAACTTCTTCATCAAGGCGTTCGGTGTCACGCAAGGTGAGCTGGAGCAGCACGGCGACCGGCTGATCCTGGAACGGCTCTCCCGGTCCCTGGCCGCGTCCCGCGCCGTGGACAAGGCGGTGGTGCTGGCCATGGACGGCATCATCGGGCCGGACGGCGAACTGGATCGGGAGCGAACCGAGATCTACATCCCCAACGAGTTCCTGGTGCGGGAGCTGGCCAGCTTCCCCAACCTCCTCTTCGGCGCCAGCATCAACCCTTATCGCTGCGATGCCATCCAGCGCCTGGAACAGGCCGTGGCCGGCGGCGCCGTGTTGCTCAAGTGGCTCCCCTCGATCCAGCATATCGACCCGGCCGACGAGCGACTGATCCCGTTCTACCTGAAACTGAAGGAACTGCGGCTGCCGCTCTTGACCCACACCGGCAGCGAGGAGTCCTTCACCTGGAAACGTGACGAGCTGGCCGATCCGCTCCGGCTCCGCCTCCCCCTCTCCCTGGGGGTGACCGTGATTGCCGCACATGCGGCCAGCAACGGCAGGAACGGTGGCGAAGGCAACTTCAAGCGGCTCCTGCCGCTGTTCGACGAGTTTCCCAACCTCTACGCCGACATCTCCAGCCTGACCCAGGCGAACCGGCTGGGGCATCTGCCGCGCCTGCTGCGTCACCGGCATCTGCACGGCCGCCTGCTCTACGGCACCGACATGCCAATCACGAATACCGGCATCACCTCCCCCTGGTTCCACGCCTACCGACTCTCCCCCCACCGCCTGTTGCGGGTCCTCGGGGAGGCGAACCCCTGGGACCGGGACGTGGCGCTCAAGCGCAGCCTGGGAATGCCGGAAGAGATCCTAACCGCCACCGCCCTGTTGCTCGGGCGCCGCACTGCCAGCGAGGAGAAGAAATGAACACTACCGCATCGTCACCACTCCCGCTCCCACTCAAACGGCTCAATGCGGCCCAGTTCCTGGGGGCCATGAACGACAACGTCCTCAAGCTCCTGATCGTCTTCTTCCTCATCTCCCTCCAGGGAGCGGAGCGGGCCGGGGTCGTGACCGCCCTGGTCGGCGCCGCCTTTGTCCTCCCCTTTCTTCTCTTTTCCGCACCTGCTGGCTGCCTGGCCGACCGGCTCTGCAAGTCGCGGGTCATCGTGGCGGTAAAGACGGTGGAGGTTGTGGTGACGATGGCCGCGGTGGCCGCCTTCGCCTTTGGCTGGCATAATGGCCTCTACCTGGTCGTGTTTATGATGGGGACCCACAGCGCTTTCTTTGCGCCGGCCAAGTACGGCATCATCCCGGAACTGGCCGCCCGGGACCAGCTCTCCCGCGCCAACGGCATGATCGAATCGTTCACCTACCTGGCAATCATCCTTGGCACCGCCCTGGCGTCGCTCCTCACCCAGGCGCTGACCGGCCGTTTCGCCCTGGCCGCAGTGTCCTGCCTCTGCATCGCCATAGCCGGGCTCTGGACCGCCAAGGGGATGCCCCGCACCGAGCCGGCCGACAAAGAGCGGCGGGTCGCTCTCTTCCCCAGCGAGATCCTGCGCACCGTTGCCTCCATCCGCCACGACGGCAGCCTGATGCTGGCGGTGCTCGGCCAGGCCTGGTTCATGTTCGTCGGTGCCTTCACCCAGTTGAACCTGATCGGCTACGGCATGCAGCGCCTGCAGCTCACCGAGGCCCAGGCAGGCTACCTCTTCCTGGCCGCCGCACTCGGGATCGGCGGCGGCTCGCTGCTGGCGGCGAAGCTCTCCGGCCGCGACGTGGAGTTCGGCATCGTCCCGATCGGCGCCCTGGGACTGACCGTGGCGCCGATCCTCCTCCAGACCGCGCCGGCAGAGATCTACAGCTGCGTGGCGATCATCGTCGCGTTTGGCGTCTCCGCCGGCCTGTTCAGCCTGCCGCTCCAGACCTTCATCCAGTTCCGCGCCGAACCGGCCCGGCTGGGGGAGGTGCTGGCCGCCTCCAGCTTCATCAACTGGGTGGGGATCCTGGCCGCCTCGGGGCTCACCTATCTCTTCAGCGGCCCCATGGGGCTCACGGCCGCCCAGGGGTTCACCGTCGTCGGTGCCCTGACCCTGGTCCTGACCCTGATCTCCTTCTGGGTGCTCCCCGATTTCCTGCTCCGCTTCATCGCGCTCCTGACCATGCGGATCTTCTACCGGATCAGGATCAGCGGCGCCGAGCACCTCCCCATCGAGGGGGCGGCGCTCCTGGTCCCCAACCACGTCACCTGGGTGGACGCCCTGCTCCTGACCGCCACCAACCAGCGGCGCATCCGGTTCGTCATGGAACGGCGCTTCTACAACACCCCGTTCCTGCGCGGCCTGTTCCGGCTGATGGGGGTGATCCCGGTCTCGTCCCGTGACGGCAGGAAGGAGAAGGTGGAGTTCATCAGGCAGGCACGGGCCGCCCTGGACGAGGGGTACCTGGTCTGCATCTTCGCCGAGGGGGCGCTCACCCGTAACGGCATGCTGCAGGAGTTTAGGAGCGGGTTCGAGCGGATCGTCAAGGACAGCGACTATCCGATCATCCCGGTCTACATCGGCGGCGCCTGGGGGAGTATCCTCTCCTACGCCCATGGCCGCCTCCTCTCCCGGCCGCCGGCCCTCGCCCCCTATCGGGTCGGCATCCTCTTCGGCAGCCCCCTGCCGGCCACGAGCTCCGCGGGCGAGGTGCGGCAGGCGGTGATGGAGCTCTCCTGCGACTGGTTCGAGTCCCGCAAACCGCGCCGCAGGCCACTGGCCGAGCAGTTCATCGCCACGGCCAAAGAGCAATGGGGGCGGCAGGCCATTGCCGACACCTCCGGGAAGTCGCTCTCCTACGGCCGGACCCTGGCCGGGGCGCTGGCCCTGGCGCGGAAGCTGGAGCCGCTGACCGCCGCCCCAAGCGGGCACGTGGGGATTCTGCTGCCGTCGACCGTCGGCGGGGTGCTGACCAACCTGGCGCTGTCGCTCATGGGGAAGATCCCGGTCAACCTGAACTACACCGCCTCCGAGGAGTCGCTCCGCTCCGCCGTGAGTCAGTGCGGCATCGAAACCATCGTCACCTCCCGAGCCTTCCTGGAAAAGCTGCCGAACCTCCCAAGCCTGGAGGGGATGATCCTGCTGGAGGATATCCTCCCCACCATCACTGCCGGCGACAAGCTGCACGCCCTGCTGAGGGGGCGGCTCCTGCCGGCCCGGGCGCTCTGCAGCCGCGACGGCTTCAATGCGGACCGGGTCGCCACGGTGATCTTCTCGTCCGGGAGCACCGGCGAGCCCAAGGGGGTGATGCTGACCCACCACAACATCATGTCCAACATCGAGGCGCTCCGGATGGTGTTCCGCGTCACCCTGAACGATAACATCTGCTCCGCCCTGCCGTTCTTCCACTCCCTCGGCTTCACCGGCACCGTCTGGTTCCCGCTGGTGAGCGGCTTTTCCGCCACCTATCACCCGAACCCGATGGACGGCGAACGGATCGCCCAGGTGGTGCGGGAGCACCGATCGACCCTCCTGCTCGCCACCCCCACCTTCCTTCTCGCCTACCTGCGGCGGGCCAGGCGGGAGGACTTCGCCACCCTGCGGCTGGTGGTGACCGGCGCGGAAAAGCTGAAAGTGAAGGTGGCGGACGCCTTCCAGGAGAAGTTCGGCATCCGCCCCCTGGAAGGGTACGGCGCCACCGAACTCTCGCCGGTCATCACCCTGAGCCTGCCGGACGTGCAGATCGACGGCGTGGCGCAGCACGGTGCCAAGGAGGGGAGCGTCGGCCACCCGGTGCCGGGGGTGGCTATCAGGGTGGTGGACCCGGAAACGGGCGAACCGCGCAGGCCGGGCGAGCCGGGGCTGATCCTGGTCAAGGGGCCGAACGTCATGCTCGGCTACCTGGGGCGGCCGGACAAGAGCGCCGAAGCGCTGCGGGACGGCTGGTACGTGACCGGCGACATTGGTATCATGGACGACGACGGCTTCATCCGGATCACCGACCGGCTCTCCCGCTTCAGCAAGATCGGCGGCGAGATGGTCCCCCATGGCGCCGTGGAAGACGAACTCCACAGCCGCCTCGGCCAGACCGGCGTGGTGGCGGTCACCTCGGTGCCGGACGAGAAAAGGGGGGAGAAGCTGGTGGTCATCTACGCCCGGAGCGCCGGTGATGCCGAGACGCTGCAGCGCCACCTGGCGGAGAGTGCCCTCCCCAACCTCTGGAAGCCGGGCCGTGACTGCTACCTGGAGGTGGAGGCCCTGCCGATCCTCGGGACCGGGAAGCTGGACCTGAAGGGGATAAGGGAGCTGGCGCTGGCGAGGGAGGGAGTCGCGCCTGCCGGCTGACGCGTGCCTGGCACATTCCCTGAAAGGGTAGCGGGAAAGCCGTACCGCAACGTAAAGGAGCAATCACCATGACCCAGCAACAACCCCGTAAACCGTTCTCCATGATCCGCGAGTTTCACCTGGCCGACTGGATCACCCTGGCCAATGCCGGTTGCGGCACCTCGGCGATGTTCGCCGTCATGAGCTACTTGCAGGCGGACGACGCCCGGCATCTCTATCTGGCATGCGGTCTGCTGGTGGCGGCGCTGGTGTTCGACATCATGGACGGCCGGATCGCCCGCTGGCGACGGAAGAGCTCGCTCCTGGGGCGTGATCTCGACTCCCTGGCGGACGTCATCTCCTTCGGCGTTGCCCCGGCGGTACTGGCCTACGGGTGCGGCATGCAGGGTCTGTACGACCGGATCGTCCTGGTATTCTTCGTCGCCTGCGGGGTGTCGCGGCTGGCCCGCTTCAACGTCACCGCCGACGCCCTCTCCGAGGGGGGTGACAAGGTGAAGTACTTCGAGGGGACCCCCATTCCCACCTCCCTGCTGCTGGTGATCATGCTGTGGGCGGCGGCCGCGCAGGGGGCGCTCCACGGCGCGCTCTGGTTCGGGGCGGTGACGGTTGCCGGCGCCACGCTCCACCCGCTGGTGCTCCTCTTTGCCCTCTCCGGCTCACTGATGATCAGCCGGATACGCATCCCCAAGCTGTGACATGCTGTTCCCGGGGGAGCGCATCCCTCGTGATGGCGCACTGAACCCGCCTGTCCGTAATGACGCCCATACATTCCCCTCCCGATTAGTCATAATTTGCATGACGTCCATACAAAATATGTATAGTCAGGCCTGACAAATCCCCAGCCACATGCAGTCCCCTCGCGGATTAATCGAATAATTTCAGTAATATATGCCTGAATATCCTCCGTGGCACACTCCCTGTAAATGAGTTCGGTGAAACACCATCGAACGCAGCAGGGAGGCACGCATGGAAACCTTCATCCCTAGACTGGCCGTCGCCGTCATCCCCTTCATCGCGCTGGTTGCATCCGTCACCGCCTGTAGCTCGCTTTCCCGGTGGTACGCCCATCGCCCCCTGGCCTGGCACCGCAGCCGCCGCACCATCCTGCGTGCCCTGGCCGGCGGCATCATGCTGCGCTAACCAGACGATCATCGAAAGGAGTCCCCCATGTCCGCGAACCGTATCACTGTTGTCATGGCAGCCCTGCTCTGCTTAGGAGCCCTCAGTGGCTGCGCCGTCACCCGGAGCGAAAACCGTCTCGCCCTGAACGCACTGGACAGGGCCGTGGAGGGGAGCGCCATCACCAGGACTGCCAACACCAAGGCGCTGGCAGCGCCGGTGGCCTTTACCGCAGGGGTTACGGCCGGGGTCATCGACATGGCCGTGGTGACACCGGCCCGCGCTGCAGTGCCGGCTGCCAAGGACACCAGCAGCTATCTCTGGGAGAACCCCCAGGGATCGGATCTGCGGCAGATGATGCTGCTGCTCCCGAAGACGGTCGCGACGCCGGTCGTTTTCGTCACCGACTGGGCCTTCCGGTCGGTCTTCACCACTCGATTCTGAGCCGAAAGGAGCCAACCATGCGACGAGCAGCGACGATACTTATCGGTCTGAGCCTTCTCCTCTGCGGCGGCTGTGCGGTCTTCAACCGCAACAACACGCCGGCGCTCAACTATGTCGACGAGCACTTGGTCCCCAAGGACCGGACCGCCCGGGCGCTCTCCTATCCGATCGTGGTCCCCATCGGGCTGGTGGCGGCCACGGCGGATATGCTCATCATCCACCCCATCTCCGTGGCTGAGGATGCCTGGCACGACACCAACGACCTCCTGTGGAAGGACCTGGACTGGGACGAACGGTACGTCACCACCACGCTGCTGAATGCCCCCCGCGTCGCCGCCATGCCGGTCATCTTCACCGCCGACCTCCTGGCCCGGAGCAGTTTCGACATCTCCCGCCGGGGGGGCGACGTCCGTCTGATGAAGGAGACGCAACGGGAGCGGCCGAAGAAGTCGGCCCCATCGTTTTGAGAGGAGACTGCCATGTCGAGGAAACGGATATTCCTGCCACTGATGATCCTTGCCGTTGTCGGCCTCTCCCTGGCGGCCCTGGCTGCCGTGGGGAGCACCGCGATCCCGACGCAGACCGTCACCCCGGAACGACACAAAAGCGGCGACGACGGTTATTTCCGCCTCCGGCTTCCCCTGCCGCAGGGCGCACCTGCCGGCCCCATCCGGTTCGGGGTGACGGTGGACGCGGGCGACTGCTGGCTGGTGTCGGCCCAGGCCCCCCAGCTTGGGGCTCCGGCCGGCGCCGGGCGGGACGACGATGAAGTCGGCGAGGCCTCGCTCTCAGCGAACGCTCACCAGCGGACCGTCACGGTCACCGGCCGGTACGGCCATGGCGGCCCGGTGCGGCTGACCGTCAGCGCCCGTACTGCCGGCGGGCCGTTCAGGCCGCTGGCGAAGCTGGTCTTCCAGCTTCCGGACGCGCCCCGGGAGAACCCGGAGGTGCGCCAGGCCTGGGCGCGGCAGCAGCAGACAGCCATTGCCGCGGCCGACCCCCATGGCGAAGACTCCTTCAGCCAGTACTGGAACCTGGCCATCGCACCGCGCTACGGGCTGCAGCCGGGGCTGCCCGAGGCAGCGGCCCGTTTTCGCCGGGAACCGCCCGACCTGTACAGTGTCTTCACCGGCGCCGCCGCCATCCAGGAGTCGCTACAGCTGGAGCAGCTCGGCAGCGGGCCCCAAAGCCCGGCCCAGCTGGGCGCCATCCGGAAGGCGGAAGAGGCGCCGACGGTCGATGTGGCGCTCTCCACCCTGGGCGGCCCGACGGTCAGGTCCCATCCCTTCCGGGAGATGCTGAAGGGGCGCGAACCCCAGCTCCCCCCCCTGGCTGCGGCCATTCCCCAGAACCACTACGCGGTCTTCTTCGCCGACATCAACAAAGAGATCGAGCTGGCCGACCTGATGGACGAATGGGGGGGGAATCTGCTCCACCAGGTGGAGGCGAGCGCCAGGGACTTCCGGGTGCGCCGGAAGGTGAGCAGCCAGCTCTGCCTGGAGAACAGCCAGCTCACCCGCTGGTTCGGCGACCGTGTGGTGGCGGACATGGCGTTCACCGGCAGCGATCCGTTCCTGAAGGAAGGGACCGCCTTCACGGTGCTCTTCTCCCTCAAGGACAGCGACCGGTTCCGCCGGCAGCTGGAGAAGCAGTACGCCGGGGCCGTCGCCAAACGGGGCGCACTCGGCTCCACCTTCACCATCGGCACTAACCATGGGATGGCCGTTGTCTCCCCGGATCGGCGGGTCTCCTCCCATGCCCTGATCGTCGGGAAGATCGCCATCGTCTCCACCAGCAGGGGCGAGATCGACCGGATCGCTGCCGTGCTGGCCGGGCGGGAGCCCTCCCTGGCCCGGGCCGACGACTTCCGCTACATGCGCACCATCTTCCCCCAGAATGCCCAGGAGGAGGACATCTTCATCTACCTCTCCGACGCCCACATCCGGCAGCTGGTCGGCCCCCGCGCCAAGATCGTCGAGGCGCGGCGGATGCGCTGCTCCGCCAACATGGGGCTGATTGCCAACGCCCGCCTCTGGTTCATGGCCGAGAAACGGCGCGAGCCGACCATGCAGGAACTCATCGACAACGGCTACCTGGGGCGGAATCCGCCCCGCTGCCCCGATCACGGCGGCTACGCTTTCGACGGCCACGGCGAGCCTTTCTGCTCGCTCCACAACCGCCAGGTTCTGCTCACCCCGGGCAGCGAGCTGCCGCTGGCAACGGTCACCCCGCTGGAGGCGTCCCAGTACACGGCGTTCGTGGAGAACTACAACCGTTACTGGAGCCGTTTCTTCGACCCGATCGGCATCCGGGTGAAGATGGGGAAGGATATCAGGATCCAGACCTGCATCCTGCCGCTCATCGAGAACTCCTGGTACGACGGCCTGGCTGCCTTCTCCGGCCGCTCGCCGGGCGCGCTGACCGAGGCCAGCATCCTGCCGCGCACCATCCTGTCGCTGCGGGGGCACATGTCAACCGAATGGCTGAACAGTATCCGGCCGCTCCGCGAGCTGTCGGAGCATGGCAGCGTCTCGACGGACTGGCTGGGGGACGAGCTCTCCCTCAACCTCTGCGACGGCCAGGTACTCTTTTCTGCGGGACGGGGCGCCGTGGGGCTCATGGGGCAGGGGATGGGGCGCTCCTCCCTGGAGCCGCTGGTCATCGGCTACCTGGGGTCGGCCCTGAACCTGCCCACCTACCTGTCGGTAAAGGTCACGGACCCGCAAAAAGCGGAGCGCGCCATCCCGCAGCTCTTCCGGGCGCTGGGCCCCCGCTACGGCCGGACCGATGATTTCGGCGTCGAGACCTACAGCATCGAGGACCATCGCGGCAAGCCGCTCTACGTGGCCGCTTTCGACCTCTGGTTTCTCAGGCTGCGGATCTACTCCGCGGTCGTGGACGACCGGCTGGTGATCGCCTCCCGGCGCGACATCGTCACGGAGCTGATGGATGCCGCGGCCGACGGAAAGGGGCCGAAGGGGGCGACGCAGGAGGGGAGCATGGAGCTGTCAATCTACCGTTCGGCCTTCAAACAGCTGGGGGAGACGGTCAGCCTGGGATGGCAGGAGGAGTTGCGCCATGCCTGCCACAGGAACCTGCCACTGGCGGCCATCCTCCTCAAGACGGTCGGTCTGCCGGCGGAGAGCCTGGAGTCTGCCGTGACCGGGCTGCGCGGCTACCAGCCCTACTGCCCGTCCGGCGGGCGGTACGTGGTGGACGAGCAGAGCGGGGGGGTGATCTGCACGGTCCACGGCAATGCCTGGCACCCCAGACAGCCGGCCGGCAGCGACAGTTCGTCGAAGACCCTGTCCCTGGTCAACGCCCTGGAACGGGTCAACGCCCGCCTGGCGTTCACGCCGGAGGGGTTGATGACCACGGTGGAGATCAGGAGGAGGTAGGTGGCTCGCCACCCCTCTCCCCGCCGGTCGGGGGGAGGGGGCGATGAGTATGACGCCAGTACATTCCATGTCTGGCGCCATACATTTCATGTATGCCTGGGGTGGAGTGGTAGGCGGGGGTAGATCGTAAAGCTATGTAGTTTAAGTGCGTTATGGTGCATGGGCGGTTCGGCACGTTCCCTGAAATATCCTGGGTGTCACGGACCAAAAAAGCCGCAGGAGGTTTGCCATGAAAACCACTCGCCTCGGATCGATCCTTTCCGCAGCCATCGCAGTGTCCCTCATGATCGCGGTGACCGCGGCCCTGTCCCACCATGCCGCAGCGGTGCAAAGCGCCGCGATCTCGTACCAGGAGCAGGCGCCGGTGCCTCCGCCCAGCGCCTACAGCGACCTGCTCAACGCACTGTCCGTTGGAGGGAGATAGTCATGGAAATCCTCCTGACACTGGTGGGGGCCTTCATCGGCGGGATTATCGGGCATTTTGGCGGCGCCGTTAGCGGTGCGGTTATCGGCTGGCTCTGCGCCAGGGTGTCCGCATTGAGCACGGAGCAGTGGGGATTCCGCACCGAACTGGCGGAGCTGCGCCGACGACTCGAACAGAGTGCACCTTCGGAGCAGGCGCCGCAGCCGTCACCGATGGCGGAAGAGCCCTTTGCCTGGCCGGTCGGGCCGGAACTGGCGCTGCACGACCGGCCGAACGGGCCGGTACCGCCGCCGCACCGGCCGGAGCGCCCGGCCGCGCGGCAGGAACGTCTCCAGCCGGCACCTGCCGAGCCGGAAGCGGCGTCGCCGTTCGCAGCCTGGCTGGAGACCCTCCTGAGCGGCGAATACCTGCTGGTCAAGCTGGGTGTCCTGATCCTCTTCTTCGGCGTTGCCTTCCTGGTGAAGTATGCGGCCCAGCGCGGCCTGTTCCCGATCGAGCTGCGGCTGGCCGCTGCGGCCCTGGGAGGGTGCGCCCTGCTGGCAATCGGCTGGCGGCTGCGTGATCGCCGGCCAATCTACGCCCAGGTGATCCAGGGGGGCGGCATCGGCATCCTCTACCTGACCAGCTACGCCACCCTGCACCTCTACCACCTGATCCCCGCCAGCCTCGGCTTCGCCCTGCTGGTGGCGATCTGCGCCCTGTCCGTAACGATAGCGCTGGCGCAGGACTCCCGCCCCCTGGCGCTGATGGGGAGTGCGGGCGGTTTCCTGGCGCCGGAACTGGCTGGCATCGGCAGCAGCACGCCGGCCGTGCTGTTCGGCTACTACGCCATCCTGAACGGCGGCATACTGGTCATTGCCCAGAGCCGCGCCTGGCGCGCACTGGAGCTGCTCGGCTTCGGCGGCACCTTCCTCGTCAGTGCCCTGTGGGGCGCCCGCTTCTACCGTCCCGAGTACTTCATGAGCGTCGAGCCGTTCCTGGTGCTCTTCTTTCTCCTCTATGCCGTCCTGCCGGTGATCCATGCCCGCCGGCACTCCTTCGCGGAGGCTGGGTATCAGGACTTCGCCCTGGTCTTCGGCACCCCCATCCTTGCCTTTGCCCTCCAGGCGGCCCTAGTGCGGGACTGGGAGTATGGCCTGGCCTGGAGCGCGCTGACAGCCGGCGCCTTTTACCTGGCCATGGCATGGCGACTGTTCCGTGACGAACCGGTGCGGATGCGCACCCTGGCCGAGGCGTTCCTGGCACTGGGGACCCTCTTCGCCACCCTGGCCGTGCCCCTGGCCTTCGAGGGGCGCTGGACCTCGGCCGCCTGGAGTGTGGAGGGGGCGGCGCTGGTCTGGGCCGGCGTGCGTCAGGAGAGGCTGCCGGCCCGGCTCTTCGGCTACCTGCTGCTGATCGGCTCCGGCATTGCGTTCGGCACGGATGCCCGGGTGGCGGCCGGTTCGTGGCCGGTCCTCAACAGCTTCTACGTCGGCACCCTGCTGGTCTGCGGCTCGGCCCTCCTCAGCGCCCGTCTGCTCGGCCGCACCAACTGGGTGCTGACCGTGCACGAGCAGTATGCCGAGCAACTGCTGTTCGCCTGGGGGATGCTCTGGTGGTTCGCCGGCGGGATCAACGAGACCACCTCCCACGGTGCGGTCGACCTGCGGCCGGGGACGGTCCTCGCCTTCATTGCGCTCTCCTGCCTGGCCTGCAGCTTCCTGCGCCACCGGCTCCCGTGGCAGCTGCTGGAATGGCCCAGCCTCGGGCTGCTCCCGGCAGGCTGCGCTCTTGCCCTGCTGCAGCTCCTGAACGGCAACGCCTATCCCACACTCCACGGCGGCTGGTTCGGCTGGCCACTGGCCATGGCTGCCAGCTACCTGGTGCTGTACCAGAACCGCCAGCGGCTGCCTAGTCTCCCGTCTCTGGCCCACGCCGCCCCCTTGTGGCTGCTCACCTTCCTGGCGGCCTGGGAGCTCTCGGGGCGGATCGCCCATCACCTCACCGGCATGGAGACCTGGGCCGTCAGCGCCTGGGGGGCGGTGCCGGCGCTGATGGTCCTGCTGCTGGCCCGTTGCGGCAGCCTTCCCTGGCCGGTGGCCGACAACCGGACCACCTACCTCGGGCTGGGCGCGGCGCCGCTGGCCGCTGCCGCCTTCCTCTGGCTCCTGTACGCCAACCTGACCCAGGCGGGCAATCCTTGGCCGATCCCGTACCTGCCACTGGTGAACCCGCTGGACGGCACGACCCTGCTGGTGCTGGTCGCCCTGGTCTCCTGGTACCGCTTGTTGCCGGGCGTGCTGCCGACCCTGGCCGAGCTGCTGCCGGAGCGCCAAGCCCTTGTCGGCCTGGGGGTGACCCTCTTCGTCTGGCTGAACGCAATCCTGCTCCGCTCCATCCATCACTGGTGCGGCGTCCCCTTTACCCTGGCTGGCATGTTGTCGTCGCTCACGGTCCAGGCTACCCTCTCCATCGCCTGGTGCCTGCTCGCCCTGACCCTCATGACCCTGGCCACCCGGCATGGGATGAGGGAGATCTGGCTGGCCGGCGCCGGCCTGCTGGGAACGGTGGTGGCAAAGCTCTTCCTGGTGGATCTGGCCGGGCACGGGAGCATCGCCCGTATCGTCTCCTTCGTGGTGGTCGGCCTGCTGGTACTCCTGATCGGCTGGTTCTCGCCGGTGCCGCCCCACGGGATCGGTCACGGAAGGATTGGACAAAAAGAAATATTGAGATAAAGCTAATCGGGTCGAAACCTTATTGATACGTGCAAGGAGGGGAGGATGCTCAAGAACGGAAAGATGGTGAACACCCTGAACCTACGCATACTGTGGACGTCGATACTGGCACTGTTCCTGATGGCCCTCGCCGGCGCGGCCTGTTTCGGCGCTGCGCACCCCGGCCAGGGGGTCCTTCTCCCGCCCGCCGCCCGCTCCTCGGAGCATATCCTTAACCTCCCCGGCCTCGCCAATGTGGGACGGGTGGCGCCCGGGGTGCTGCGGGGCGCCCAGCCGGGCAGGGATGGCTATGCCACCCTGAAGGCGCTGGGGGTGAGGACGGTCATCGACATGCGCACCACCGAGAGCGAGAATGCACCGGTGGAGGCGGCCGGCATGCGGGCGGTCGCCATCCCGATCGAGATGACCCGTAACGGCCTGAAGGAGAAGGTGGACCGGGTGGTGGCGCTCATGGCCGACCCGGCCAACCAGCCGGTCTACGTCCACTGCCGTCACGGCCAGGACCGCACCGGCATCGTGGTTGCCGCCTATCGCATGAAAGAGCAGGGGTGGTCGCTGGCCGACGCCGAGGCGGAGATGCAGGCGTTCGGCTTCAACGATGTCTGGGTCAACTTCAAGAAATTCATCCGCCAGTACGGCGCGGAACTGAAGGGCCGCAACCATAAGGAAGATACGCCATGAAACACCTGCTCGTGCCACTGCTCATCCTCCTTCTCGCCATGCAGACCATCCCGGCCGCTGGCGCCGACCTCTGCCGCGAGCACCTTTCCTCCCACGGGAGTTCGCGGGAAGAGGTGGAGCAAACCCTCGCAACGGAGATCCGCCAGTTCCGCACCCTGGCCGAGCAGGTCCTGGCGCTGCGGGCCGAGACCATCAAGGTGGGCACGGCGATCAAGGAAAAGATGGACAAGGGGAAGCCGCTCTCCGGCGAGGATATCGCCCTGATCAACGCCGGCATCAATGAGCATATGGCGCTGCGCAAGGAGCTGCTGGCGATGGCCGAATCCCACGAGTGCTGGATGAATGGTTCGGACAAGGCCCTGGCCAGGATGGGGATCTCCCCCGAGACCCGGCTCAAGGGGGTGATGCTCTCCCTGTCGTCGGCCATGCTCCTCTACGACAATTACCTGCTGGCCGTTTCGCTCTTCGAGGGCGACAGCAAGCTCCGGCGCATCCTGAACGAGCGCGATCCCGGCTATGCCGTCACCAGCGCCGCCCTGGCCAAGGTGACCCTCAGCTACAACTCCATCTCCAACCGGGCCAGGGTCCGCAAGGCGATCAAGTACTACGAGAGGGAGGCGCCCCGTTTCCGGGAGGCGCTGGCCCGGAGCCAGGAGACCGACTACCTGGCGACCCTGATCATCCAGAGCCCCTCCTATTCCATGGTGAAGAAATGGTCCCCCTTCTACGTCATCGGCCGCAAGATCGGCTTTATCAGCGGCGTCACCACCGACACCCTGACCGGCATGGAGCGGGAAGGGGTGAGCCTGTTCAGCATGGTGTTCGGCAACGCGGTGGGGCTCGTGGAGACCCGCAAGGGGAAGCTGTACCGCAAGGAGGGCGTGCTCTCCCTGGTCCGCGGCGAGCTGCGGGCGGGCGATATCCTGCTGGAAAAGACCCCCTTCCGCCTGACCGACAAGCTGATCCCCGGCTACTGGGGACATGCGGCGATCTGGATCGGCACCGAGGGGGAGCTGAAGGAGCTGGGGATCTGGGACAACCCGGTGGTGGCGAAATACCGGGACGAGATCAGGCAGGGGCGGCTAGTGGTGGAAGCGCTCCGCTCCGGCGTGGAGATGAACTCCCTGGAGCACTTCTTCAACATCGACAGCTTCGGCGCCCTGCGCAAGCCCGGCATCGACCGGGAAGCCCGCGCCAGGACCGTCATCCAGGCGCTACGCCAGGTGGGGAAACCGTACGACTTCAACTTCGACGTGGAGTCGAAGGAGCGGGTCTACTGCTCCAAGCTGGTCTACCTCTCCTACAGCGGCGTCGAATGGCCCACCAAGCGCTCCCTGGGGCGCACCACCTTCACGCCGGACGACGTGGCCATGAAGGCGGCCAGGGACCGCAGTCTGGAGCTGGTGGAGTTCTATCACGACGGGAGGCGGGTGGATAGCGACCCCCTCGGCACCATGGCCGAACTCATGGGTGTGGCGAAGGAAAAGGAGAAGCAGGCCACTTCTATGCTCTTTACCTGGCCGCAGCCATAAGCAGGGGGCGCCACGTGGAACGGTGGAAACGCCAGTGCCCTGTTGTCCGTCAGCGGCCGGATGCCGGACGGAGGTCGTCATGACGAGTCGTGAACCGAAAGCGCTCCTGCTCCTGGGGGCTGTCTGCCTCGCACTGTCGGGCTTTGCCCCGGTAGATCGGGCCACGTGGTGCATGGAGGTGGCGCCGATATTTGTCGCGGTGCCGCTACTCTGCTGGAGCCGCACGAGGTTTCCCCTGACGCCGCTCGTGTACCGGCTTGTCTTCCTGCACGCACTGATCCTTATGGTCGGCGGCCATTATACCTATGCCAAGGTGCCGCTCGGTTTCTGGCTGCAGGAGCTGTTCGGCTTTGCCCGCAACCATTACGACCGGATTGGCCACCTGGCCCAGGGGTTCGTGCCGGCCCTGGTCGTACGCGAACTGCTGCTGCGGACCTCTCCGCTCAGGCCGGGCCGCTGGCTGTTTACCCTTGTGACCTGCGTCTGCCTTGCCATCAGCGCCTGCTACGAGTTCATCGAATGGTGGGCGGCGCTGCTGCTCGGGCAGGGGGCCGACGCCTTCCTCGGCACCCAGGGGGACCCATGGGATACCCAGTGGGACATGTTCCTTGCCTTCATCGGCGCCATGGTCGCCCAGCTGCTGCTTTCCCGACTTCATGATCGGCAACTGGCGCTGTTGGGATCCGATGACAGCAGGGCCGTTACCAACCAGTGACCGCAGTTAATGCCATACGTCGGAGGAGTCAATGCTGCGCTTTG
>CAYSJJ010000013.1:0-61137 GCA_964431365.1 uncultured Geobacter sp.
AATTCCGTTGGTATCGCACCATCGGCAACTGCTCAATTACCATGGTTCTCGACACTTTCGCCCC
The DNA here is from genome assembly GCA_964431365.1 of uncultured Geobacter sp. GTDB lineage: Bacteria > Desulfobacterota > Desulfuromonadia > Geobacterales > DSM-12255 > Geomobilibacter. The sequence goes on from CAYSJJ010000013.1 coordinate 65, forward strand.
CAAAAGCCTCTACTGTAACATTTTGTTACACCTGTAGCTTGGCCAGCGTTCAACCTCTCAATAGTATAGTGTTTTTGTTTTGGCACGATAGTTGACTGGTAGAGGGCTTTATTGTCTGTCTGCATTGGGGTTGGTGGGAGTGATGGAGAAGGGCCGTGAAGGGGATTGCGATGAGCCGCGTGTGTCAGCAGGATGCCGCAGGCGGCTTTGTTTTTGATGGTGACCGGTTGGGTGCCGGCGAGCGGGGTGGCCGTTCCGAAGTGAAAGGATGAGAACCCGTTTGTCCACGAAAGACACGAAAAATGGAAAACGAACTGGTTTTCAGGGATGAAAGCTATGCCATTCGGGAGCAGTCTTTGAGGTTTACCGCGAAATGGGTGGCGGATTTCTCGAAGCGGTCTATCAGGAATGCCTTGAAAAGGAACTCTGAGGAGAGGAATCCCTTTCGTTGCCCAGCAGGAGCTGAAACTGCTTTACAAGGGCGAAAAGTTGAAGCAGACGTACAAGCCTAATTTGATCTGTTATGAAAAGATCATTGTCGAATTGAAGGCATTGCGTGACCTTACCGGCGACCACCGTTCCCAGGTGCTGAATTACCTGAAGGCTACCGGGTTGAGGTTGGGACTGCTCGTGAATTTCGGGAGCAGCCAAAAAGCAGTGATTGAAAGAATAGTCCTGTAAAGCCAGGAAAGCCGCTGGTCCACGAACGACACGAAATACACGAACAAACCGTTTAAAGACGGGTATCGGCTCATGAATCCTTTCGTGAGTTTTCGTGTATTTCGTGGACAACAGGTTTGCCGCTTTTGACGATTTTTAATGTCTATCTCTTCGAATTTTGGGCAAAAGAGTTGTTCCTGTGAAGCTAGGAAAGGCGCTGGTCCACGAATGACACGAAATTCACGAACAAACCGATTCAAAGAAGGGTAACGCGCCACTCCGGCCAGCAGCCGACCCTGGTCGCCTCGGAGATCGCCGCAAAGGTCGCCACCCAGAAGAAGACCGAGATGATCACCCTGGCCGAAGGTACGGCCGAGGCCAAGGCGCTGGAGGGGATCGGCGAAGGGAAGTGTTTGAAGGCGATCGGCGAGGAGGCGATCAAGCAGATCACGATCGTGCCGGATGTGCTGGTGTCGGGCAACGGTAGCGCCGGTGACGGTTTGATGGGGCAGTTGGCGCGAGTGCTGCCGGGGGTGGATCTGAACGGGCTGGTGGGGAAGTCGGGTTCCGCGGTAGAGTAATGGAAATATGGAGAGTGTCCTAAAGCTTCCACGTGATGTGAACCAGCGAAATGAATATCATCTACCGATGGAGCATCCTACAATATTATAACTATCATCTACTGCCTGTTACATGTCCAAGAATCTCCAACTTTATAGAAGCTAGAATATGAAGATACTTGAGTAATAGTGCCAGAACCTGTAGTTGTAGTGGGAGACAAAACTACTAACTGTCCTGTCATTATAATATCGTTCGCAGGACTTACTGAATCCATAAATCTGAAAATCACCGTGCCATTTGCTTCATTTATTGTTCCAATGTTGTCATATGAGATAAACAGCACATTGCCTGAATCAATAGTAAAATCAAAATTAGTCTTACCAGCCAACGTGAGGGTGTATTTACCGTCATACGGATGATTAGCTGTCGGAGCAGGCGATACATCAGGCCACTCACTAAAAGTAGTAGTATAAGTTGTACCGAATATCGTCGCATCCATGGTTTGCTTAGACCATTTATCCAATGGACCCAATGTCCAAACTGTTGAAGCCAAACCATTAGTATCAGTCGTTGCACTGGAAGGATTAGCTTCTCCTCCATTGTTGGCGTTGAAAGCCACTAAAACTTCAGACACCGGATTCCCTTGGCTGTCAGTTACTAAGACTGTTGACTGAGAAGGAAGAGGCTGTGACAAAATGCCACCGCCTTGACGATCGTTTACGGCTGAAATCCTACTCGCAGGACCGGCCGTAGCATTTGCAGTAAAAGTGGCAAATACTACAGACGCACCATTGGAGTCGACAGCCCTCACTTCAATCTGTTGTGTCCCAAAGGCAAGCCCTAGCGTCCATCTCTCTCTGACAAAGCCATTTGCGTCAGATGTTGCAACTCCAGCAAAGACCGTTCCACCACCAGATACAACTTTGAAGTTGATAGTTTGCCCAGCAATAACCTGTCCTTCGCTGTTTTTAATAAGGGCTACAAGTGGATTAGCTAGCTCAGTTCCGATCGGTGCTGATTGGTTGTTACCGTCAACGACTGAAACGGTCGATACTACCCTATTGGCGGTTGCAATTTGGGAGTTGCTGTCGCTACTTCCGCTTCCACCTCCTCCGCAACCAGCCAAAATAACTATTAAGGCGACAATAAAACAGGCTTGTAATAGATTATTGAGCTTCATATATTCTCCAGAGGGAACCGCGCTAAGACAATTTATCGGAGCTGGATTAGCCCTTAACATTATACCATCTAATGAACAAGAATTTAATCCCCCTCCCCGTAATTGTGGACAGTCCAACTTGACCTTCCCCCCGAAAACTGAGCCATTGCGAACTTAGTGATTTCGGTGATCTGAACCTCGGCCGCGACTGCCCGGAATGTTACCCTGAGAGCCAGACTGACAAAAGGAGCCCATTATGAGAATGATTCTGGCCCTGACCACACTGATACTGTTGATGGCGGGAAATCTCCTGGCCGGCAGTGGATATGACCGGTGCATCAAGGAAGAACTGGCCCTGAAGACGAAGGAAAAGGACGCCTGTAGCGGTCTCAGTTATATCCTGAACCCAAGCGGCTGTTTCGCGACGCAGAAGGCCCTGAAAGAGTACACGTCCAGCGGGAAGTGCCGAAAGATCGGCGTTGCCGAAAAGGTCGATTTCAACGCTCCGGCCAGCGTTTCGGCGAAAGATGCCGCCCCAGTTGCGGCAGGAAAAGCCGCGTCCGAAGTCACGCACCAGGAGGTCCGTCGTGAACAACCGCGGGACGAAATCGCTCGACTCAAGGAGGAGATCAGCCGTCTCAAGGCGGAGAACGAACAGCTCAGGCAAAGGTGCGGGGAGTAATGGCGGCGCCCCAGACCGACCCGCCTGACGTCAAGAAAAGCGTGAATTCGAGCCACGCATGACCTTTACGGATCATCCCCTTAATCAGACCCGCAGCATCGCTTTCCCTTCTCCCGCCTCGACCGTGAACCGTCCCGGGAATCGGTACCCAACCTGGCCCATCAACCAGGCTATACAGGTGCTATAATATAATAAAATTGAATACAGGCAGATATCGGAGCTTCTTATGGACTCGCTAATCTTTGGAGACAAGGTAGATTCGAGTATTGAAATAATGGATATTCAGCAGCGTACAATCTCACTGTACATGAACACGATCTACGAAAAGATTGTCGACACCTCACAGAGGTGTGATCAGGTCGATGGTTTGCTGGATCAGCTTGAGCTCCTTTGTCAGAAGCAATTCGAGTACGATGAGCAATTATTGGAACAGGTGAATTTCCCGTCAGTAGCGGAGCAAAGACGCCAGCACGGACTGTACTTGAGGGAAATTAACCTGTTCAAGGCTGAAAACGACCAGTGTCATTCTACATCCTGTATCAAAGACTTTCTCAAACTCAGATTGGACTTCATTACAACCCTGAACAAAGAAACCATGATGCTTTGTGATTTCCTGCTGAAAGGGTGAGATATGATGTGATCACCCCGTTCGTCGTATAATGACCCTTTCATCAGTGGATTGGTCACAGAGTTCCAATAGGAATCCCCTTCGGTGGTGACGCTTCAGAGTGAGTCAGAACGTGCCCAGTTTCTTCTCGAGTCTTTCGACGACCTCCGCAGCAGTGCGCTCGATATCATCCCCGCGAACGGTGAAATAGAGAAATTGTCCCGTGTGGTGCGACCAGTAGACGTCTTCCACCGGAAGCGGTTGCAGCAGGGAATCGATCTTTTCATAGGAGATGAACGGTTCGCCGTCAGGCCACTTTCTGTCGAGCTTGGCCTGCTGGGCATCGGTCAGGGGGATCCTGTAGGTGACGGAATAGACTTTTGCCTTCATTACGGCTTGATGTAGGCGTTCAGCCCGATGGTGACCGGCTTGCCATCCACCTCGACCGCAGTCACGGCGTTCCCGCGGGTGCTGGCCACCACCAGGGTCTTGCCGGAAGAGGAGGGGGTGGGCTTCTCCAGGTCTATCTCGATGCAGAGCTTGTTGTTCCTGATTTCGACGGTCATTGCCATGGCGTTCTCCTCCGTTTTGTCCATGATTGGTTGGTAAAGGTTATAACCGATCTCACAACCTCCCGCAAACAGTTCCACTCGCGCAACCGGGCGTTAGAAAGATGTTGACAAACACTCATAGAAATGTAAAATCCCCCCAAAATTTGATAGACGATAATACTCAACCATTCGCAAGAATGGGGCGGAAAGCCTAAGGGTCTTACTGAGACAGCCGGGATGCCGAAATATCAAACGATATTCGGTCCCGGCTTTTTTGTTGTCAAAAACTGTTGGTGGTAAACGATAATACTCAACCATCCGCGAGGGTGGGGCGGAAAGCCTATTGGGTCTCACCGAGACAGCCGGGTTGCCGAAAATGTCACCTTATCTTCGGCCCCGGCTTTTTTGCGTCCGGACGCCGATTGCAGGGAACAATCCCAAGGCGTTGAGAAAGGCAGCCATTTAACCTATGTGTCGAATCGCAGAACTGTCACCCCTGTCCAATGGGCTTCGTCTCATAGCTCTCTGCATATTCCTGATATCTCTCAATGGATGCGCCATGAAGGGAGTTCAGGAGAAGTCGTGGCTTTTGCCGAGCCATCTTGACAAGGATATCGAACGAAATCGGTTTTCCGTCGCAAAAGGGGATGACGTCGTTGGTCAGCTGGCAATGGTCAGGCTGGAAAAGGGGGATACGCTGCCGGATATTGCACGACACTTCGGCCTGGGGATCACTGAAATCAGCGCAGCCAATCCAGGGGCGGATGTGTGGGTGCCTGAGGCCGGAGAGCGCATCATCCTCCCTCTGAATTTCATCCTGCCCGACGCACCTCGGAAAGGGATCGTGGTCAACCTGGCCACCAAGAGGCTCTTTCACTATAAAGAGGATAAGAACTCTCTGGTGGTGTCGACCTACCCGGTCGGCGTCGGGACCAAGGAGCGGCCCACCCCCACAGGGCAGATGCGGGTGGCGCGCAAGGCGGCCCGGCCGACCTGGCATGTGCCTGCTTCGATTGCCGAGGACCATCGGAAAAAGGGAGATATTCTCCCCGCAGCAGTCCCGCCGGGACCCCTGAATCCGCTGGGAGAATACGCGCTCTATCTGAGCAAGTCGGGTTACTTGATCCACGGCACCAATAAACCGGCCAGCATCGGTCTTAATGCATCCAATGGCTGCTTGAGACTCTATCCGGAAAACGTGGAGATGCTTTTCAATGACACGCCGGTCAATACCCCTGTGCTCATCGTCAACCAGCCGTATCTCGTGGGTCAACGCGATGGAGTGCTTTACCTGGAAGCTCATGCGCCTTCGGAAGGCTCCGGCGCTGGTGAGCTGGAGAAGATATACGCGAAGCTGAAGAGTCTTGAGAAGAAATCGGCGCGCCCGCTTGACTGGAAAAAGGTCAAGGAGGTACAGGCCGAGGCCCGAGGCATTCCCGTTGCCATCTTCGAGATGGCTCAAGGAGGTGAAAAGGAGGCTGCAAAAACCATCGGAGTCGAGCACCCGGGCAGATTGTATGGCCGGCCGGAACTACCGGAGCTGAAACTGGATGCATGGTATGTTCTGGCTGCCGATCTGCGCGACGAGGTTGAGGCTCTGAGGATTGCCGCCATTATCAACCACCAGGGCCCACAGATCCCGGCAAGGGTATTGTCGAAGGAGAATAGCCACCGTGTTATTGCCGGCCCTTTCAATGATATCGCTGAGGCCAGAGATGCCGCCAAACGCTTGAAAATCGATTTGGAAATAGACGGCATTGTGATCGAACCGGTGGAGAAGGGTTAGTCGACCTGACGTTCCTCATCTTCCGGGGGAATGTGGTGAAGGTTACGAAGGCACATTGAACAGAAAGGAGGTGATGAGGGATGAAGAAGAGTCTTTTGCTGATCTCGATGATGCTTGTTCTCGCAACGATGGTCGGTTGTGCAACATCCGGTGACCTGGAGAAGGTGCAGGCGCAGCAAAATCTGATCAATGCCAAAGCCGAGCAGGCGCTGCAGGATGCGCAGGCTGCCAAGGCTGCAGCCGATGCGGCCAAGGTGAAGGCGGATGAAACATCAGCCCGCGCCGACAATGCCGTAAAACAGGCAGAGGAGAGGGAACGGATCGCCGATGAAAAGGCGAAGAAGGCCGAGGCCGTTTTCCAGAAATCGATGAAAAAGTAGTCGATTTCGGAGCTGCCTTTACTGTTCCGGATAATGAAATGGCAGGGTCTCGAAACCCTGCCATTTCATTATCCAAGGGGTGAGGAGATGAGGGAACTGAAAATCTTCCAAACGATACTCTCTGGCAGATGCAGACCGTTTTTGGGATATGGTGGTAACAGACAGGGCAGGATGGGACTGCACCGGCTCCTGTTCGTTATCTGCATCATGATGACACCGCTGCTCCTCGCTGGCTGCAGTCACTTTTCCGAAGGATATCAGGCAAGGTCCTTCTTCGCAGAAGCGAACGATCTCTTCAGCCAGGGAAGCTACCAGGCCTCTCTGGACAGGTATCAGCAGATTGCCGGGAAATATCCCACGACGGCAGACAGGGCGCTCTTCGAGATGGGGATTATCCATGCGTATCCGAAGAACGAGCAGAAGGATTATCAGAAATCGCTGGAATGCTTTCAGAAGCTCATGAAGGATTATCCCGGGAGCGGGTACCGGCAGGACAGCGAGATGATGATATTCTACATCAACAATGTCACCATCAAGGATAGGTTGATTACCACGCAGCAGACAGAACTTGAGACTCTCCGGCAGGAGGTAAAGAGCAGGGAGGCTGACAACAGTGCCCTGCAAAAAAGGATCGAAGCGCTGGAAAAGAAGGCCTTTGCCTATGCACTCCAGATAGGATCGATCGACAGGATCCTGATAGAAAAAGGTGCACGACGATTGATGCTGATCTCAAAGGGGGACGTGCTCAAAACCTACAAGATCGCCTTGGGGGGAGACCCGAATGGTCCCAAGGAGAGGCAGGGCGACAACAAGACCCCGGAGGGAACCTACTTCATCGATTCGAGAAACAAGGACAGCCAGTATCACCTCTCCCTTCATATTTCCTATCCGAACGAGAGAGACAGAAAGCGGGCAAAAGAACTGGGTGTCTCCCCGGGCGGAAACATCATGATCCACGGCATCAAGAACGGTTTCTCGTGGGTCGGTGATCTTCACACCGCGGCTGACTGGACGAAAGGGTGTATTGCCGTAACGGACGAAGAAATAGAGGAAATCGCCAGGATGGCGCCGAATGGTACGATCGTTGAGATACGGCAATAGAAGAGCGTACGACGCGTGACAGCATCGGACCTTGATGGCAAACGACGACCCCGGCGAATCCGCAGCAAACGCCGGCGTTGTCCCGGGATAGTGACTTTTTCATGCGGTGAGTGTATCCTGTCCGACGGCACGTTGCCTGGCACTGCCCAACGGATTCGCACTCCGTTGTTTCATCCCGCGATATCCCATAGATCTGGCGCTGCATCAGGATTTCCATGACCGTTTCCCCACTCTTCAGGCTGATATTCGACTCGGTCCCGTCAGCAGCCGACATGCTCTCCGTGCTGAAGCTTTTCCTCGTACCGGTCGGAGGCGGCATACCTGCCGGCGTTCTGCTCGCTCAGGCCAAGGGCCTGGCCTGGCCCGCCACCACACTCCTCTACCTGGTCTCGGATATTATTCTGGCTGTTGCCTTCGAACCGATCCTTCGCCTTATCGCCCACGCTTGCGGGAAGGTCCCGTCGCTGACCCGTATCAGCGCAGCCATGAAGGCTGCAACTGCCCGCAGCGTGTCGCATTTCAGCGGGACCGGTGCCGGCCCGATCGCGCTCATCATGATCGCTTTCGGTGTCGATCCCATGACCGGCCGTGCCTCGGCGCTCGCTGCCGGCCACGGGTTCATTGCCGGATGGGCCTTTGCCATCGCCGGCGACATGCTCTATTTTGCCGTCATTGCCATCACCACCTTGCGTCTGGACTCGTACGTCCGCGACCCCAACATAACGATGGTGATCGTTCTTGCCGCGATGTTCGGCGTGCCCGTACTGGTACGCCGTATTCGATCAGGACGCGTGTCGTATCAAAGGACGTAGTCTCTACCCAAGCAGTCATAAGGTACTGTTGATAGGGTTGCCGGAGCATTGGTTGTGGCTAATTTTACCCCCATCCCATCGGTATTTTTGTGTAATGCCGAGCCACTGTTTTTCTCGTTGTTCCATAAAGTTATCCACTTTACCGCAAAATTTTTTCGTCAGCCTGGTTCTGTTGGCACAGAATAAATTGCGTACGTCGCACTTTAGGCATTGACACGCTATTACAGCTAGTTAGGTGTAGTGCGTATACCTTATGCAAAATGCAAAAGTGTCGATCATTACGTGACATTTTTGAAACATATCCACAGTTATGCGGTAGTTATCCACATGCTCCGTGGATAAGCTCATTAATTAGCCTGCTGTAATTTGTCGATATTTGTCGCTGTTACATCCGGGTTGCACGGCCGGCCAGTCGAACGACCTCTGGAGGAGCGAGCGCCGGAGCCGCGCGCTGGTCAGGGCATCTAACAAGAAAGCTCGTCATCCCATCTGACCGGGAATGACGAGCTTTCTCGCTTCATGACAACTAAAGGCCACGGTCAGCGTTCCCGGCCGCGCCCCTCATCTCTCTGTTCGCCCTGCCCGCGGCCCCGCCCGGGCTCCTGCGACTCCCTCCTCTCGTTCGATCGTTGCGGCTGCCCTTCCGGCCGCGGTGCCTGCATCTCACGCTGCACGGCACCCGGCCGCTGCCGATGATCCTCGACTGCCGGGGCACGTTGCTGGGGAGGGGGCTGGACCGGGACAGCTCTCGGCACGTTTTCGCCACCACGGTATTGTGGCTGCGAGCGCGGGCCGGCCGGAATGCCCTGCTGGGGCGGCGCCGGCCGCTGCATCTCCTGCTGCCGCGGAGTTCTCGACGGCGGCCCTTCCTGTCGTCCCCGCTGAGCAGGTGGGGCCGCTTTTGGTCCTCCCTGCTGGAAGTGCTGGCGCACTACCGTGTTGCGCGGCTGGTAACGGTAATTTTCACGGCGGAGCGACTGCTGCTGTTCAACCGCCCGGGGATACCGGTCTCCCGTGTACTGACGCTGATAGACAGGGAGCGGTGCGGGCGCCGGCGCAGAGCCTCGCTTCCACCGGTCCCAACCCCTTCGATGCTGCTCCCAGTCACGGCCCCAGTGTTCACCCCAGCGGGGGGGGGCGTTCGACCGCCAGCCGCGGAAGTAGACAGGAGGCTGCCGGTAGTAGCGCACCGGGACCCGCAGGATGAAGACCGGCACGACATCCGGCTCCACGAGCCACCAGGGGCCGTTGTACCAGGAACTGGCGTACCAGTTGTCGTCCTGGTAGACCCAGTACATGCCGTCGTAAAAGAAGTAGTTGGCCTCCAGCCGGGGTGCGTAGTAGACCGGGTAGCCCGGCACCCTGACGAGTTCCGGGAACAACGGCAGGTTGATCCCGATGCTCACGTTGGGGAGCCCGATACCGATGCCGATACTTACCTCGGCCGGGGCAGAAGTCACCGAGCCGAGCAGCATACACAGCGCGATGAGTCCGTAGCGTACATTCTGCATGTTGTCCTCCCTATGGTTATGCGAGGCCGGTCGATCGTCATCCGTCGCCGTTGGCGACGGAGAGTGCGCACGACAACTTGAGCATATCTCACGCTGCCGGCCTGTCAATCGGTCGGGACCGGGGCGCCGTATGCGACGACAGCGCGACGGCATGGCCTTGTGGCGATCCGTATTGCAGGTGGCCTGATTGCTGTCAGCAAGCGTAATGCTATACTGACATGATTGCATACTATTTCACCCGGGCAGATGCCTGAAGGGGGAGCGAACGTGAGACTCAACGATATCACCAGGGGAACGGGACTTGAAGCGCATGGCATCACCAATGCCAACCTGATTTACTGGACGCCGCCGACGTCGGTACTCTACGAGCAGATCGTGAAGCGGGGAGAAGGGCTCCTGTCCCACCTTGGAGCCGTTGCGGTCAAGACCGGACATTATACGGGGCGGGCAGCCAACGAAAAGTTCATTGTCGACGAGCCGACCTGCCACGACCATGTGGCCTGGGGGAAGGTGAACCGACCCTTTGATCCGCTGAAGTTCGACGAGCTCTACAAGCGGATGTGCGCCTATATGCAGGGGCGCGACCTGTTCGTGCAGGATTGCTTTGCCGGCGCCGACAGGGAGCATCGCCTGCCGATCCGGGTCATTACCGAAAAGGCATGGCATTCGCTCTTCGCCCGCAACATGTTCGTTTCGGCAAAACCCGAGGAACTGGAGAACCACTCCCCCCAGTTCACCGTCGTCAATATGCCGAACTTCCACGCCATCCCCTCCATGGACGGTACCAACTCGGAAACCTTCATCATCATCAATTTCGCCCGCGCCCTGATCATCATCGGCGGCACCAGTTATGCCGGCGAGATCAAGAAGGCGATCTTCACGATCCTCAACTATCTCCTGCCGGTACACAAGAAGGTCCTCTCCATGCACTGCTCCGCCAATGTGGGGCCAAAGGGGGACAGCGCCATATTCTTCGGCCTCTCGGGCACCGGCAAGACGACCCTCTCCGCCGATCCGCATCGCTCCCTGATCGGCGACGACGAACATGGCTGGGACGACAAGGGGGTCTTCAACTTCGAGGGGGGGTGCTACGCCAAGATCATCAACCTCTCCAAGGAGGCGGAGCCGGAGATTTATGAGACGACCCGCCGCTTCGGCACGATCCTGGAAAACGTGGCCATCGACACCCACACCCGCCGGGTCGACCTGGACGACGACTCCTTTACCGAGAACACCCGGGCCTCCTATCCGCTGACCCACATCCCCAACATCGTGAAAAGCGGCTGCGGCGGCCACCCCGCCAACATCATCATGCTCACCTGCGACGCCTTTGGTGTGCTTCCCCCCATTGCCAGGCTGACGCCGGAGCAGGCGATGTTCCACTTCCTTTCCGGCTATACCGCCAAGGTGGCCGGCACCGAGGCGGGTGTCACCGAGCCGTCGGCGACGTTCTCCACCTGCTTCGGCGGCCCGTTCATGGCGCTGAACCCCACCGTGTACGGGGAGCTGCTGCGCGACAAGATCGCCCGGCACAACGTCACCTGCTGGCTGGTGAATACCGGCTGGAGCGGCGGTTCCTATGGCGTCGGCTCCCGCATGAAGATCGCGTACTCCCGCGCCCTGGTCAATGCCGCCCTGGACGGAACCCTGAACGCCGGTGCCTTCGAAAGGGATGCGTTCTTTGGCCTCGATATCCCCACAACCTGCGCAGGTGTGCCGAGCGAGGTCCTCAACCCCCGCAACACCTGGGGAGACAAGAATAAATACGACGAAACGGCCAAGGGTTTGGTGGGGATGTTCAAGGACAACTTCAAGAAGTATGCACCACACGTCACGGCCGACGTGGCCAATGTGATGTGAACTGATAGGTGACAGATACGTCTGCCATCGGCCGTTACATGGCGACAAAGGAGACCTTATGAGAGCGGTGACACTAGCCTTGCGTGGGGTGGCGCTGATCATTATCGCCCTGCTCGTGATGCCGGGAGTGATGCTGGCTCAGGATGCGGGGGATAGCGATCAGGCGTACAAGTTCAGCAAAGAGGAGCTGACGCAGATGCTGGCGCCGATAGCTCTCTACCCCGATGCGTTGACCGCCCAGATCCTGATGGCGTCCACCTATCCGCTGGAAGTGGTGGAGGCGGATCGCTGGATGGGCAAGAACGGGGAGTTGAAGGGTGAGGAGCTGGACAAGGCGCTGCAGGACAAGCCCTGGGATCCCAGCGTCAAGTCGCTCTGCCATTTCCCCGACATCCTCGCGGCCATGAGCGACAAGCTCGACCAGACGAGGAAGCTGGGGGATGCCTTCCTTGGCCAGGAGGAAGAGGTCATGGCCACCGTTCAGGAGCTGCGCCGCAAGGCCCGGGAGCAGGGGACGCTGAAGACGACCGGCGAACAGAAGGTGGTCGTCCAGCAGGAGAGTATCAGCATCGAACCGGTCGATCCGGAGGTCATCCATGTGCCGGTCTACGATCCCGCCTATGTGTACGGACCGTGGTGGTATCCCGGCTATCCCCCCTATTACTGGTACTATCCGCCCGGATATGTGGGGGGGGCCTACATCGGCTTCGGCCCCAGCATATTCATCGGCTTCAACGCCTTCTCGTGGGTCTGGTTCGACTGGCCGGTCCATCATATCCACGTCGATGCCGGCAGGACACGAGGGTTCAACCGGCACTTCAACAGACGCGGGGACGCCGGCCCGTTCTGGAGACATAACCCTATTCACCGGAGAGGGGTTGCGTACCGGGACCTGAGAACGAGCGAGCGCTTCGGATCGCGGCAGCGGGTATCGCCGACCACCCTGGAGCGTCGCGGCTATCCCGCCGGCCGCATCGAACGGCAGGGGGTGAGTCCTTCTCCTGTTGCCCCGCGTATGGAGAGAAAGGGGGCAACCCCGGCGCCACAGGTGCCTGGCGGGACGCGAGCCCCCGTGATGCGCCGCGACGGTGGCGGCACGCCCAGCCCGCAGCCCGTGCCGGGAAGGACCTATCGGCCTGAGGTCCGGGACACCCCGTTCCGGGGGATCGGTGAAGGGAGTTCCGAGCGCAAGGCGGGCGAGCGCGGAGGGATGAGCATCCGCGGCAATGAGATGAGGTGGCAGGGTGGTGGTTCCCCTGGCGGCCAGATGCTGCGACAGGAGGGGGGCGGCTCACGAGGTGGCGTGCCGCGTGGCGGTTCACGCCGGTAACGGCCGTATCCTGTCGGGTAATGACAGATAGCGGGGAGGAACCATGAATATATCAGCATTGCAGGCGAAGATCGAAAGGGGATGGCTGGCCCTGATGGCCGTCGCCGTCACCATGGTCTTGTTCATAGCGACACTCGTCACCGACTCCCATGCCGCAGGGGTGCGGCAGAAAAGCTTCCGATCCCCCGACGAAGCGGTAGCGGCGCTGGTTGCCGCCATCAGGGGGGACAACGAACAGGAGATGCTCGTCATCCTCGGCCCCGGCAGCAGGGAACTCCTCTCGTCGGGAGACAGCGTGGCCGACAGGTCCGGGCGCGCCAAATTCATCTCGTCCTACGAGCAGAAGCATTCCCTGGAGGCCAAGGGTGGACGCACCATGGTTCTGCATGTGGGCGCCGATGACTGGTCCCTGCCGATCCCCATCGTCAAGAGGGGGGGCGGATGGGCCTTCGACATCGGGACAGGAAAGAGGGAGATCCTGAAGAGGAGGATCGGCCGCAACGAGTTGCAGGTCCTCGAGGTGATGGATGCGTATGTCGATGCGCAGCACGAGTACGCGAGCAAGGATTGCCGCGGCGCCGGCAAGGTCGAATTCGCCCAGCGGCTCCTCAGTACGCCTGGCAGTCATGACGGCCTCTACTGGGAGGCGAAGGAGGGGGAGGCGGAGAGCCCACTCGGACCGCTGATCGCCCGGGCGGCAAAGGAAGGGTACCCCACTGAAGGGAACCTCTCCCCGTTTCACGGCTATTATTTCAAGATCCTCAAGGGGCAGGGCCACCGCGCGAGCGGCGGACGCTACAACTATCTGGTCAAGGGGAAGATGATCCTCGGCTTTGCGCTCGTGGCATACCCTGCCGAGTACGGCAATTCCGGGGTGATGACCTTCATGGTCAACCAGGAGGGGATCATTTACGAGAAGAATCTCGGCAAAGGGACCCGGCGCATCGCAGAGGCGATCGCGACATTCGATCCGGGCAAGGGGTGGAAGAAGGTCAAGCGTCCGGAGCCGTCAGGGGAGAAAACGCCTGGTCCGGCAGAAATAGCAAAATAGTACGAATACGTTGATAAGGGAGTCAGCATGAATGGGAAGTATCTCGTGGCGGCACTGCTGGTCGCCACCCTCCAGGTCGGCACGGTCCGGGCCGAGGATCTGAACCCGGTGGTCGGCAAGGTGGGCGATTTCGTCCTGCGGGAGGCCGATTACGAGCGGCTGCTCGCCAGCCAGCCCCCGGAGGTGCAGCAGGGAGTGCAGTCGAGCCCCGAACAGCGGAGCGCCTTCATCAGGCAGTTCCTGATGACCAAGGCGGTTGCCGCAAAGGCGAGGAAGGAAGGTTTCGACCGGAAGCCGGAGGTCCGGGAGCTCCTGGCCAATCTGCTGGATCAGTATATTGCCAACAGGTACGTGGCCAAGGAGGTGACGGGCGGTGTCACGGTGACCGATGAGGAGCTGAAGGGCTACTACAAGGAGCATGAAAAGGAACTCCTCGTGCCGGTATCGGTCCGGGCGCGCCATATCCTGATCTCGGCAGGGCAGAAGGCGTCTCCGGAGGAGAAGTCAACGGCGCGGGCAAAGGGGGAGCAGCTGCTTGAGCAGGTTCGAAAGGGGGGCGATTTCGCGAAGCTTGCCGCCGAGCATTCCGAGGATAGAGACACGGCAGCAAAGGGAGGGGAGCTGGGGCTCCTTTCTCCCGGGGGGTCGAATTCACCGGAGTTCGAGAAGGCCGCCTTCAGCCTCAAGCCGGGCGAGGTGAGCGGCATTGTCGAGACCCTCTTCGGCTACGAGATCATCAAGGTCGACCAGCGAAACGAGCAGCGGACAGCCACCTTCGAAGAGGCCAGGGAGTATCTCCGGAATCTCCTGATGGAGCAGAACAGGGAGAAGAGCGTGCGGCAGTTCCTCGAAAAGCTCGCCAAGGAGACCGGCCTGGAAGTTGTCGTTGAAAAGCCCGGAGAGGCGGCAATAACCTCAGATAAGCCGGTTCAGAAATGACCTGATCCGCTCGTTGCCGAGCTGCTCGGAAAAGAACTGGGCCGGGGGGGCCTGGACCACAAAGCGCCCCGCCTCCATGAAGATCACCCGGTCGGCCAGCTCGCGGGCGAAGCCCATGTGGTGGGTGACGATGACCATGGTCATCCCCTCGTCGGCCAGGCCGTGGATGGTGTCGAAGACCTCCCCCACCAGTTCCGGATCAAGGGCCGAGGTCGGCTCGTCGAAGAGCATCAGCTTGGGGCGCATGGCCAGAGCCCGGGCAATGGCCACCCGCTGCTTCTGGCCGCCGGAGAGGGTCGCCGGGAAGACGTCCTTCTTCTCCATCAGTCCCACCTTGGCCAGCATCGCCAGCGCCGTTTCCCGGGCCTCGCTCCGGCTCTTCCTCTGCACGGTGAGCGGCCCTTCCATGACGTTTCCCAGCACCGTCAGGTGGGGGAAGAGGTGGAAGTGCTGGAAGACCATGCCGATCTCCGCCCTTAAGGGACAGACCACCTGCTGCCTGTCCAGGTGCAGCTTGCCGTGGCGCCGGACATACCCCACCTCGCGTCCGTCGAAGCAGATCCGCCCGTCGTCGATCACCTCGAGAAAATTGATGGCCCGCAGGAGCGTCGACTTCCCCGAGCCGGAGGGGCCGATGATGACCAGCTTCTCGCCAGGGAAGACGTCCAGGTTGACGCCGTTCACGGCGGCGACCCCCTTGAACTGCTTGGTGATCTGCTCCAGCCTGAGGAGCGGTGCGCTAGCGGTGCTCATAGATCCCTGCCCGGTACTCGATTTTTTCGAAGATGAAGGTGAAGAAGGTGGTGAAGACCAGATAGACGGCGGCGGCCAGGATCAGGGCGGTCACGTTGAAGTAGGTGTTGAACATCTGGTCGGCTGCCCGCATCAGCTCCACCATGGCGATGGTGGAGACCAGGGCGGTGTCCTTGATCAGGGCGATGAATTCGTTGGCCACCGGCGGCATGAGCCGTTTGTAGGTCTGGGGGATGATGATCCGCCGCATCGCCTGGCCATAAGTCATCCCCAGGGCCTTGGCCGCCTCCATCTGGCCGTGGTCGATGCTCAGGATGGCGCCG
Source organism: uncultured Geobacter sp. (assembly GCA_964431365.1). Lineage (GTDB taxonomy): Bacteria > Desulfobacterota > Desulfuromonadia > Geobacterales > DSM-12255 > Geomobilibacter. The sequence continues at coordinate 16,131 of CAYSJJ010000013.1, forward strand.
CGGATGATCTCCCCCAGGTAGGCCGAGTAGTTGAGCCCCAGGCCGATGATCGCTGCGGTGAACGGCTTGAGGGTGATCCCCAGGGAGGGGAGACCGTAGTAGATGAAGAAGAGCTGGAGGAGCAGCGGGGTGCCGCGGAAGAGCCAGATGACGAACCAGCAGAGGCCGGAGAGGGGGGCGAAACGGCTGATCCGTCCCAGGGCGATGAGGAGTCCCCCCAGCGGGGAGATGGTCATGATGCAGACCACCAGCAGCAGCGTCATGACCGCCCCCTTGAGCAGGTGGGGGAGGAAGCGGCGGCAGTCGTCGAAGAAGACGACGTAGCGGGGTTTCTGCTCCTTCTGCACGGACGCGACGAAGTTCAGCGCCTCGCTGTTGGCCGGGAAGAGCCGGAGCACCTCCTGCGCCGCCGCGGTCGCCCGGTCCAGTTCCTTCAGCGAGAAGAGGATCCGGGCGATCTGCAGCCGGCTCCGGACAAAGTCCTCGCCAACGCTGTCGTCGACCTGTCTATCGGCAACGCCGGCCGTCGGAGCCGGTATCTTGCGCAGGACCTGCACCGCAGCGGGGAGATCGCCGGCCCCCTGCAGGTCGCTGGCCTGCCGGAACAGCTCTTCGTTGTCCGGCGCTGCCCCGAGCACCTGGCCAGCGGTGACCCATAAAAAAAGCAGGGTCGTCACGACCCTGCCGACACTCTGTTTCATGACCGTTCCCCGATGCCCAATCCAGCCGGTCTTACCACTTTTTCGGGTTGGTGATATCTTCGGCAAACCACTTGCGGGAGATCTTCTTCATGGCGCCGTCCTTGACCATCTTGTCCAGGGTCTTCTGCACCGTGTCGCGCAGTTCCTTGTCCCCCTGGCGGAAGGCAACGCCGAACGGCTCCTTGCTGATGAAACCGGGGAGGATCTTGAACTTGCCCGGCCGCTTGGCGATGAAGTCCCGGCCGGTGACGTTGTCGATCACCACCACGTCGAGCCGCTTGGACTCCAGGTCGAGCAGCGCCTTGGGATTGTCCTCGTACTCTTTCAGTTCGCTCGGCTTGCTGGGGAGCTTCTCAACCGCCTTGATGGCCGACGAGCCCTTCTGGGCGCCGACCTTCACGTTCTTGAGTGACTTCAGCTCATTGAAGCGCTTTTCGTCGAAGCGGACGATCGCCACCTGGCCGTCCATGATGTACGGCTTGGTGAAGGCGACCTGTTTGGCCCGTTCATCGGTGATGGTCATGCCGTTCCAGATGCAGTCGAATTTCCTGGCGTTCAGGGAGTGGATCACGCCGTCCCAGGCGGTGGGCTGCCACTCGATCTTGATGCCGAGCCGCTTCCCCAGCTCTTCGGCAGCATCGATGTCAAAGCCGTTCAGGGTCCCGTCTTCCTTGCGGAAGCCCATGGGGGGGAAGGAGTCGTCCAGGCCGATGACCAGCTTTCCGGCATCCTTGACCCGCTTGAAGGAGCCGTCGCCGGCAATGGCGGAGGTGGCCAGGCCGGCCAGCAGCAGGGTGATGACCAACAGCAGCACTTTTTTCATGGGTGACCTCTCTCTGGATGTTGGAATAGTTTGAAGCAGGTATACTTATTTTTAGTGACGGCAGATTATGTCAGAGGATGCGTGTCCGGTCAATAGTGTTAGATTAATGGTTGGACCTTTTTGGGAGGAGAACGATGCCCCAGGTATGCCGATCCGTTATCACGACCTGCATCGGGCTGCTGCTGGTTTCCGCCCTGATCTTTCTCTGCTCCTGCAACTCGGTGCCCCGCCTGGCGGCGCTGCCGACGGATGCGGTGGTGCTGGCCTTTGGCGACAGCATCACCTTCGGCACCGGCGCAGGCCCTGGCGAGAGCTATCCGGCAGTCCTGGAGACCCTCATCCGGAGGCGCGTGGTGAATGCGGGGGTGCCGGGGGAGGTGACGGCCGGGGGGAGAGAGCGGCTCAGTGCCGTGCTTGACGAGCAGAACCCGGCAGTGATGCTCCTTTGTCTGGGGGGCAACGATTTCCTGCGGCACGAGGATGAGGGCCGGACCGTCGAGAACCTGCGGGCCATGATCGATCTTGCCCGGAAGCGAGGTGTCGGCGTCGTGCTGATCGCGGTCCCCCGGCTCGGTTTCGGGCTGGAGGTGCCGAAGCTGTATGCTGAGCTCGCCAGGGAGTTTGCCATCCCCCTGGAAGGGAAGGCGCTGAAGCGGATCCTCTCAACAGGGAGCCTCAAGTCGGACCCGATCCACCCCAATGCCGCCGGGTACCGGATCCTGGCCGAGTCGATGGCCCGGCTGCTGCGCGATAGCGGCGCGTTGTAACCCCCGGTCCCGGGTTTTCCCGCGCCGAACCGGAGCTTCGCAAGAAAGCCATTGCCGCCGCAGCGGCCGGCGTGCTATACAGGTAATCTACAAAACCACAGGGGTCGCCCCTGTGGTTTTTATGTTTCGCGGGCGACACCGCCATCCCTGATCCGGCTAGACGAGGAGTTCGTTACATGTCCTTTGCATCCCTTGGCCTGCGTCCTGAACTGCTGACCGCCATAGCCAGGCAGCAGTTCACGCGTCCCTACCCGATCCAGAGCCGGGCCATTCCGGCCGTCCTGCAGGGGAGGGACCTGCTGGCCATCGCCAGGACCGGGTCCGGCAAGACGGCTGGTTTTATCCTGCCGATCCTGCAGCATATCCACTCCCTGGAGCCGGGCCAGCGGCGGGCGCTCAAGGCCCTGATCCTGGTGCCGACCCGGGAGCTGGCCGCCCAGGTCGGCGTGGTCGCCGCGGAGTTCGGTCGCCATCTGGCCCCCCGGGTCAGGACCGCCGCAGTGTTCGGCGGGGTCGCCATCAATCCCCAGATGATCCTGGTGAACGGCATCGAGCTGCTGGTGGCCACTCCCGGCCGGCTGCTGGAGCTGGTTGCGAAGAACAGTGTGCAGCTCTCCACGGTCAGCGTCCTGGTACTGGACGAGGCCGAAAAGCTGCTGGAGCAGGGTTTTCGGGATGAACTCGACCAGATCCTGGCCCTGCTCCCCCGCAAGCGGCAGAACCTCCTCTTCTCGGCGACCTTCGGGGATGAGGTGCGCCAGCTGGCGACGACGCTCCTCTCCGAGCCGCTGCAGATCGAGATCCGGGAAGAGCCGGCCGGGCCGGAGCTCATCACCCAGCAGATCTATACGGTCGAGCCGAGCCGCAAAGGCCCCCTGCTCAGATACCTGATCAAGAGCGGCGACTGGCAACAGGTGCTGGTCTTCACCTCGTCCCAGCGGCGGGCCGACATCGTGACCAAGAAGCTGCAGGACAACGGGATCAGCGCCGCCACCTTTCACGGCGGCATGCGCCAGGGAGGCCGGACCGCAGCCCTCAGCGCCTTCAAGAGCGGGGAGTTGCGGGTGCTGGTGGCCACCGACCTGGCCGCCCGCGGCATCGATATCGCGTTTCTCCCCCACGTGGTCAACTTCGAGCTCCCCCGTTCGCCGAACGACTATATCCACCGTATCGGCAGAACCGGCCGCGCCGAAACCGCCGGGGTCGCCGTGACGCTCCTCTGCCCGGAGGATCTGCCGCATTTCAGGGTGATCGAAAAGCGGCTGGGGCAACGGCTGGCCAGGATCGATACGGCCGGACTCGATCTGGCCGGCTATTGAGCCGCTGCCAGGTCGGGTGTAAACCTGTAATCGGCAGTTGAACCGCAGAGGACGCTGAGGTCCGCAGAACCACTAATAGTAAAGTCTAAAGTGGTAACGGGCTTTACGACGTTACTATTCGATTTTACACGGCGTTACTCTGCGTCCTCTGCGGTAAGAGTTTTTTTCAGGCTAACCTCTTCATGAATGACCTGCACCGCCCGGCGGCGCAGGAGGAGTTCGTACATGCAGCCAGTTTTTGGCATCGACTTCGGCACGACCAATTCGGCGTTGTCCATCTACCGGAACGGCACCGTCGAGGTGGTTGCCGTGGATGACGGCGCCGGGGCGCTCATGCGCTCGGTGCTCTATTTCAACGAGGAGCGGGAGATCTTTGCCGGCCAGGAGGCGATCCGCCAGTACGTGGACGACGGGGCAGCCGGCCGCTTCATGCAGTCCATCAAGACGTTCCTGCCGAACACCAGCTTCATCAACACGGAGGTGTTCGGCAGGCTCTACACCATCGAGGACCTGGTCTGCCTGATCCTCAAAAGGATCAAGGCCCGGGGCGAGGCCCACGTGGGGTCTCCCGTGGAGAGCGTCGTCCTGGGGCGGCCGGTTGTCTTTTCCCCGGATGCGGCCAAGGACGCCGTGGCCGAGCAGCGCCTGGAAACGGCGGCCCGCAAGGCAGGTTTCAAGCGGGTCTGGTTCCAGTACGAACCGGTGGCGGCGGCGTTGACCTTCGAGGAGACGCTGCCGGCAGGCCGGGAGAAGATCGTCTTCATCGGCGATTTCGGCGGCGGCACCTCGGACTTCTCCGTGATCCGGGTGCAGGGGGGCGCCTTTGCCCGCTCGGACCGGCGGGGCGATGTCCTCTCCCTGGGGGGCGTCTATGTGGCCGGCGACAAGTTCGATTCGCAGATCATGTGGGACAAGGTGGCGCACCATTTCGGGCGGTATGCCCGCTACCGGACCATGGGGAAGGACGAGTGGGTCAGCGTCCCCAAGAGCATCGTCCACACCCTCTGCCAGTGGCACCGCATCCCGCTGCTCCGGACACGCAAGATCCGGGAGCATATCCGGGTGATCAAGGGGACGACCGACGACCGGCCGGCCATCCAGCACCTGGAGAACATCATCAACGACAATTACGGCTTCTTCCTGTTTCAGGCCATCGAGCAGGCCAAGTGCGAGCTCTCCGGCCAGGAGCGGGCCGTAATCCGCTTTACCGAGCACGATCTGCAGATCAGCGAGGAGATCGCCAAGGACGAATTCGAGGCGCTCAACGGGGAGAATTTCCAGCAGATAGCGGCGTGCATTGACGAGGTCGTCAACGGCGCCGGACTCTCGCCGGCCCAGATCGATACGGTCTTCCTGACCGGGGGGACGTCGCGCATACCCCGTATCCAGTCCCTGTTCGCCGAGCGGTTCGGCAGGGAGAAGCTGGAGCAGAGGGACGCCTTCACCAGCGTCGTCCATGGCCTGGGCGCCAGCGTTCCGCTGTACGTCTGAGACCGCCATACTGCGCAGTCTTTTCAGGTTTACGGCGCTGCAGTCGTCATCGCCACACAAGGAGTTCCATCAATGTCATTTGCATCTCTTGGCCTGCGGCCCGAACTGCTGAGCGCCATCGCCTCCCAGGGGTATACCGAGCCGACCCCCATCCAGACCGGCGCGATCCCGGTGATATTCGAGGGGAGCGACCTGTTGGCCGGCGCCCAGACCGGCACCGGTAAGACGGCGGCGTTTGCCCTGCCGATCGTGCAGCGGCTGGGGGAAAACATCCCTCCGGAGAAGCGGCGGCGGCCCCGCGCCCTGGTGCTGGTACCGACCCGCGAGTTGGCGGCCCAGGTCAGCGAGCAGATGAACCTGTATGCCCGGCGCCTGTCGCTCCGTTCCACGATGATCTACGGCGGGGTGACCATCCAGGCCCAGATCGAGCGGCTGCACCGCGGGGTCGACATCGTGGTGGCAACGCCGGGGCGGCTTCTGGATCACGCGGAGCGGGGGACCGTGAACCTCTCCCGGATCCAGTTCCTGGTGCTGGACGAGGCCGACCGGATGCTCGACCTGGGATTCATCGACGACATCCTCAGGGTGGCGGAGTATCTGCCGGCCAAGCGCCAGACCCTCCTCTTTTCGGCAACCTATTCCCCGAGCATCAGGCAGCTGGCCGACGAGTTGCTGGACCAGCCGCGGCGGATAGAGGTGGAGCGCAGGAACATCGCCGCCGACGCGGTGACCCAGACCGTCTATCAGGTGGAGCGAAGCCGCAAGCGGGACATGCTCGTGCACCTGATCCGCACCGAGTCGATGCAGCAGGTGCTGGTCTTTGCCCGCACCCGCTACGGCGCGGACAAGCTGACCGAGGAGCTGCTCAGCGACGGGATCAAGGCCGCCGCCATCCACAGCAACAAGAGCCAGTCGATCCGGACCCGCACCCTGGCGGAGTTCAAGCGGGGCGAGCTGCGCGTGCTGGTGGCGACCGACGTGGCGGCGCGGGGGCTCGACATCGAGCGCCTGCCGCAGGTGGTGAATTACGACCTTCCCCAGGTCCCGGAGGACTATGTGCACCGGATCGGGCGGACCGGCCGGGCCGGAGAGGAGGGGGTGGCCCTCTCGCTGGTCAGCCGGGAAGAGCAGCCGCTCCTGCAGGCGATCGAAAAGCTGCTCGGCTATGCCATCTCGCACCGGACGGTTGCCGGGTTTCCCCTGTATGCGGCCAAGCGGGTCGCTGCGGCAAAGGAGGGGAAACCGGCCAGGAGAGCGGCCCCGCCGGGGAAGACCAGGGACCGGGCGGCAAAGGCACCGACAAAGGCCTTGGCAAAGGGACCAAAGGGTGCAAAGAGTCAGGCAAAGGCCGATGCACAGGCCGCGACACCCCGCCGGAAAAAGGTCGTGGCCGAGCGGCCCGCCCCGAAGACAGGCCGCCGGGGGAGCCGGTCGTAACACGGCGCGGAATGCGATTACCCTGCATCCGGTAGTTGTAAGGGGTCCGAAGAGAGCGACGTTCCCCGAAGCGTTGTGGCTCTAGGCGAAATGAAGCGTCAGGCAGCCGGGTTTTGAACCCGCAGGGTGAGTTCCCGGCTGCAGCGCAATGAGCCGTAGAGCCACAGCGGAAGGGGAATCGGAGCGAACGAGAAGCCCGTCAACTACCGCATCCGGGATTACGATTACTACTGTACGGAGAGGCATATGAGTATGACGACGATCCTGGCAGCGGCCATGAAACAGATATCCTGGGAGCAGGTCGCGAACATCGCCATGAGGTACGTTCCTGACCTGATCGCGCGACTGAAGGATCAGCTGCAGACGCGGTCTGCCGGTGACGGGGAGGCCGGCCCGACAATGGAGCAACTGGCCGGGCGGATCCGGGAGTTGGAGAGCGCGGTCATCAAGCAGGAAGAGATCATCGAACAGCAGAACAGGAATATCGAAGTGCTGGAAGAGATCGGCAAGACGCTGCAGGCGCGGCTGAACCTGTTCATGGCGCTCTCGGCCCTCTCCGCGGTGGCGTCGGCAGTCCTCTTCGTTCTGGTGCTGAGAAGATGAGCGAGGAGACCATGACCACACCACCGTGCGCGTTCTACTGCGATCAGATCCTGAGCGGCCGGCTCAGCGTGCCGGTCTGCTTCGAGAACGACCAGGTCTTCGCCTTCCACCATACCAACCCGATCTGGGAAGAGCACGTGGTGCTCCTCCCGAAGCGTCACGTGGTGTCGCTCCTCGCCCTGGACGAAGGGGACAACGAGCTGCTCCTGGAACTGATGCGCGCTGCCCGGCAGATCGCCGCCGACCTCATGGCGCGCCATGGCGGCTGCCGCGTCTACACCAACCTGGGGGAGTACCAGTCCTCCAAGCACCTCCACTGGCACATCGGCGCCGGCGCCCAGCTCCGCCCGTACTAAGGACCTGCCACGAAATGAGCTTTACACTCTTGCATCTCATCTTAGGGCCATCTTTGTCCCGGCTTCAATCGCCAAATCCTCAGCGTAGCCCTGCTACGCCTCCGGTTTGTCTCAATCAGCCAGGCCAAATTTGGCCCAAATCTGAGTGCCATAATGTCAAAGTCACTTCGTAGCAGGTCCTGAACCGCAGCCCGAAACGAGCACCCATGACCGCAACGACATTCTCCTCCCTCCACCTGAAGAGCCCGATGCTCAAGAACCTTGCCTCACTCGGCTACGCAGGGATGACGCCGATCCAGGCCCACAGCCTGCCGCTGATCCTCGCCGGCAAGGACGTGATCGCCAAGGCCAAGACCGGCAGCGGCAAGACCGCCGCCTTCGGCATCGGGCTCTTGACCCGCCTGGAGGTGGCCAGTCCGGCCGTGCAGGCGCTGGTACTCTGTCCCACCCGCGAACTGGCCGACCAGGTCGGCAAGGAGCTGCGACGCCTGGCCCGCTTCACCGACAACATCAAGATCCTTACCCTCTGCGGCGGCGTCCCCTTCGGCCCCCAGCTCGGTTCGCTGGAGCATGGCGCCCACGTGGTGGTCGGCACCCCCGGTCGCCTGCTGGATCACCTGCGGCGGGGGAGTCTCGACCTCTCCAGGCTGCAGACGCTGGTTCTGGACGAGGCTGACCGGATGCTGGACATGGGGTTTCAGGACGACATCAGCGCCCTCCTTGCCGCCACCCCGGCCCGGAAACAGACACTCCTCTTTTCCGCCACCTATCCGCCGGAGATCGCCGTTCTGAGCGCGACGCTCCAGCACGAGCCGGTAGAGGTGATCGTCGATGAGCAGCACGACGAAGGGGTCATCGAGCAGCTCTTCTTCGAGGTGGAGCCGGAGGGGCGGACCGAGGCCGTAGTCCGGATTCTCGGCCACTACCGGCCTGAATCGACCCTGGTCTTCTGCAACACCAGGGCGGAGTGCCAGGAGCTGGCGACAGCCCTGGTCGACCGGGGCTTCTCGGCCCTGGCCATCCATGGCGACCTGGAACAGCGGGAGCGGGACCAGGTGCTGGCCCGCTTCAGCGGCCGCTGCACCTCGGTGCTGGTGGCCACCGATGTGGCCGCACGCGGGCTCGACATCAAGGAACTGGCAGCGGTGATCAATTTCGAGCTCTCCCGCGACCCGGAGGTGCATATCCACCGCATCGGCCGGACCGGCCGCGCCGGAGGGGAGGGGCTGGCCCTGAGCCTGGTGACGGCGCAGGACCGGCGGCGGGTAGCGGCGATCGAGGCCGCCCTGGGCACCCCCGTCCCGAGGGGGGAGCTGGCCACGCTGCACCCCGCATCGGGCCGAAGCCTGTACCCCCCCATGGTGATGTTCTGTCTCGACGGCGGGCGCAAGAACAAGCTCCGCCCCGGCGACATCCTCGGCGCCCTGACCGGCGAGGGGGGGATTGCGGGGAGCGAGGTGGGGAAGATCGACGTCTTCGATTTCCATACCTACGTGGCGATCAGTCGGGGCAGCGCCGACCAGGCCCTGGCCTGCCTGCGCGCCAACAAGGTGAAGGGGCGCTTCTTCAAGGCGCGAAGGATCGGCTGATGGTGCGAAAAGCGGCCGGCCCAGCCGGGAAGGGGGGTGCCGCTGCGTCGCAGGCGTCCCGATCCGGCGGATCCGTCGATCCCCTGCACGGGATCACCCTGGAGACGATCGTGCGGGAGCTGGCCGGGACGCTCGGCTGGGAAGAGATGGGGAGGAGGGTTAGCATCCGCTGCTTTACCGACAACCCGAACGTCAGCTCCAGCCTGAAGTTCCTCCGTCGGATGCCGTGGGCCAGGACCAAGGTGGAGGAGCTGTATCTCTGGCAGAAGATGAAACCCTAAGGAGCCATAGAGGCAATGGACCGCTCGTCACGCAATAGGCTCACCGAACGGCTTCTCCCGAACTTTACCGGTGACACCCTGTTCGACGCCGTCGCCCGGGCGGTCTGCCGTGCCGGTTGTCTGCCGCGCAAGGAGCTGTACGAGGCATGGGAGGTGGCCCGCCGGGTGCGGCGCCGCTTCCGGGGCGGGCGGGTAGTGGACCTGGCCTGCGGCCACGGGCTGCTGGCCCAGATACTCATCTTGCTGGACGACAGTTCCCCTCTGGCCCTGGCCGTTGACCGGCATATCCCGAAGAGCGCCGCCACCCTTGCCGCCTCGCTTTGCAATGACTGGCCGCGGCTGCGGGAGCGCGTCCGGTTTTTGGAGGAGGACCTGCGGGAGGTGGCACTGCACCGCGCAGACCTCGTCGTCTCGGCCCATGCCTGCGGCGGACTGACGGACCTGGTGCTCGACCGGGCGGTCGACGCCGGGGCCAGGGTCGCGGTGCTCCCCTGTTGTCACGACCTGAAGGATGCCGACCTGGGTGGCCTGCAGGGGTGGCTGGACGGTCCGCTGGCCATGGACAGCCTCCGGGTCTGCCGGCTTCGCTCCCGGGGATACCGGGTCTTCACCCAGCAGATCCCCGGGGAGATCACCCCCAAGAACAGGCTGCTGATGGCCGAGCCTGAGGAGTGACGCATGACGCATAGCGAGCGGACCGATCACCGGGAAGAGGGGGTGGAGATACCCCTGGAGCGGCTGACGCCGGAGACGCTGCGGAATCTGGTCAGCGAGTTCGTCACCCGCGAGTGGGAGGAGGTGGGGGATGCCAGCTTCACCCTGGACGAAAAGATCGAGCAGGTGCTTAGGCAGCTGCGGGAGCGAAAGGCCAGGGTGGTGTTCGACGCCACGTCCAGCAGCTGCAATATTATCCCGGTGAAGTGATTGACCCCATGGGGGAACCGCTCAAGCGGATTGCACCCTTTTCCGGTAGCGTGTTATATATGCGCACCATTACCCGTGACCCGGTTTACCGCCTGCCACCCCCGGCACTACGACGCTGGCCGGCAGAGCGGGCCACTGCCACCTTACAGGAACGAACGCAGATGACGATACAATGGTTTCCCGGACATATGGGCAAGGCCCTGGAGCAGATCCAGGACCTGATCAAGCGGATCGACGTGGTGATCGAGGTGCTGGACGCCCGGCTCCCCTTTTCCAGCTCCAATCACAAGCTGGCAGCGCTGCGGCGGAACAAGCCCTGGATCAAGGTGCTGAACAAGCACGACCTGGCCGACCCGGCCGTGACCAAGGCGTGGGTGCGGGAATTCGAGCTGCAGTCCGGGGTGCGGGCGCTCCCCCTGTCGGCGAAGAAACACGCCGACACGAAGCCGCTCATCAAGCTCTGCCAGAGCCTGGCGCCCAATCGTGGGAAGCCCGGCATGCCGGTCCGCACCATGGTAGTGGGGATCCCCAACGTGGGGAAATCCACCCTGATCAACACCCTGGCCGGGAAGAGCATGGCCAAGGTCGGTGACCGGCCGGCGGTGACCACCACCACCCAACAGATCGACCTCCGTAACGGCATCGTCCTCTCCGATACGCCGGGGGTGCTCTGGCCGGAGATGAACGACCAGGAGGGGGCGTACCGGCTGGCCGCCAGCGGCGCCATCGGCGACAACGCCATGGACAGCACCTCCGTCGGCATCTTTGCCGGCGACTACCTGCTCCGGAGGTATCCTGACCTGTTGAAGGGGCGCTACGGGCTGCCGGAACTCCCCGGCACCCCCCACGACCTGCTGGTGGCCATCGGCCGCCGCCTCGGCTGCCTGGCCGGGGGTGGGGAGGTGGACCTGAACCGGGCATCCGAGGCGTTCCTGCGGGACCTGCGGGCCGGTAAGATCGGCCGGATCAGCCTGGAAGAACCGACCCCGGCTGCTGAGACGAACGGCGCGGAATCCGACATCAAGGAGTAGCCGCCCAGGCCGAGGCGACGGGCAGAGCAGATGACCTCAAACTGGCACGTCTACATTATCCTCTGTTCCGACAACTCCCTCTATACGGGGATCACCACCGACATGGAGCGGCGGTTCCGTCAGCATGGGGAGGGGAAAGGGGCCAGGTACTTCCGGGGACGGCAACCGCTGCGGGTGGTTTATCGGGAAGACGGCCACAGCCGTTCATCGGCCGGCCGGAGGGAGAACCTGATCAAGGCCATGACCCGGGCGGAGAAGCAGCTCCTGGTGGAGACCATGCCGGAGTGACCCTGCGCAGCCTGATCGGTGTCGGGAGGGAGATCCTTCGGGAAAATTCAAAGGGGAGCGGCCGCATTGTTGCAACATGCAGCCGCTCTCCTTTTGTCATTGCGGGCTGGGCGTCATGCCGGCCCCATGCGCTGCGGTGACACTATCGTTCGCTATAGGTGATCGTGTACCTGAACGTGGCCGGGTCGAGCCAATCGAGGAGCTCTCCCCCCACCCGGGCAAACGGATACATCAGGTAGTTGACCGGCCCCCCGGGCTGGGGCGGGTTGAGGATCAGGTCCCGCCCCTGGGAGAGCTTCACCCGGTAAGGGTCGATCCCTCCCCAGAAGTAGGCCCGGTAGTCGGCCGTCCTGGGATCGTCGAGCTTCAGGTTCTCCGTCAGCATCGCCTTCCGCACGTCCGCCGCGTCCACCGGCACCCAGCCGTAGCCGGGGAGGTAGAATTCGGCCCAGCAGTGCTGCCAGGTGGTGATGTCTTCACGTTCCTTCTTCCCCAGGCGGATGCCGAAGACCTCCCGGGCCGGCACCCCGGCCCCCCTGGCCAGGGCGACGAATACCGAATGGATGTCGGCGCATTTCCCCCCCGGCCGCGCCAGCAGCTTGCAGACATCACCTTCCCCGCAGCCGCGGGTCTTGGGGTCACGATAGGTGTTCTCGCAGGTCCAGTCGTAGATCGCTTTCGCCCTTTCCAGCACCGTCGTCTTCCCCGCCGTGATGGATCTGGCCAGTTTTCCCACCTCGCCATCCACCGGTCCGAGGCTGGTGGCCCCCAGGTAGCGGGCATAATCGGCCGGATCCCACGCCGTTTCCTTTGCCGGGAATGAGCGGCGGATCACCTCCTGCCGCTCCGCCTTGAAGGAGAAGGTCAGTTTCCTGCTCTTGGCATCTTTGTCCCATTTTGCGTAGAGCATGGGGGTGCTGTTGGCCCGGTCCGCATAGACGGCGGACGCGGCATAGTCTCCGGTCACCCGGATATCGGTGATGTTCTGGTCCGGGTCGGAAACGGGGTAGGGGAGCCAGAGCTCCGCTTCCTTTCCCGTTCCGTGGGGGGTGAGGTCAACCGAGACGGTGACGGTTCCGCTCCGGGATTTTGCCCAGACCGGTGCCCCGCAGGCCATCCAGGTTGCCACTGCGACCAGGAGACAGGCCAACCACTTGCGACTCATCATCAGACTCCTCCATCGTGCTGGATAGTGCTTTTAATGAGACGCATTATCGTGGCCGGAGGTGTCGATGTCAAATCGATAGAATTAATGAATACAATGAAAGGTATTGTTTGTGTAGATAGTTGTAGCACTGGAAAGGTCCGGCTACCGATCACTGCCCGAACGATACCTTGGACCGCAGCTGTTGGCCGCCTGCTGTTTTTTTGTTGACCCGTCTATCGCTTCACAGTTTAGCGTTGTCCTTGTCATGGCCGTGACAGATACTATCGGAGTGAATGGAAAGGAGAGCTGCAATGAAACCAACCGTAACCGTGGAGGAGTGGGTCGCCCGTTTCCGGGCCATCGGCCTGGACGAGGCGGCCATGGAGAAGTGGCATCGTCTGTTCGAGCAGGAGAACCCGGCAGGGCATCAGAGTTTCCTGGAGTGGCTGGGACTTCCCGCCGCGCGGATCGAGGAGATCCGGGCGAAGTACGCCTGACGGAACGCGCCCCCGGCAGCACGCCGGGGGCGTTACCACCATTTGGGAGGACGCATGATCCGCATCAGTGAACTGGCCCGGCAGTTCGGGCTTTCCCGCAGCACCCTGCTGTACTACGACCGGATCGGACTCCTTTCGCCGTCGGGCCGGAGCGACGCCGGCTACCGTCTCTACGGGCCGGCCGACCGGGAGCGTCTGGAGGCGATCTGTTCGTTCCGCCAGGCCGGGCTAGGGGTCGACGATATCAGGTCCATCATGGCCTCGGCAGGGGACGATACCTCAGCGGTGATTCAGCAGCGGCTCCTGGCCGTCGGGAAGGAGATCCAGGCCCTGCAGGCCAAGCAGCGTCTGCTGGCGGGGATGTTGAAACTGCAGGGGGCCGGGGGGCCGGTTTCCACCGTGGACAAGGAGATGTTCGTGGAGCTGCTCCGGGCGGCCGGCATGGACGACGCCGCCATGCGGCAGCTCCATACCGAGTTCGAGCGGCGGGCGCCCGAGGCCCATCACGCCTTCCTGCTGTCGCTGGGGATCGGTGAAAAGGAGGCGCAGGTGATCCGCACATGGTCGGCGGCTGCGGCAAAGGAGTCCGTTTGACAGCGGACGGCTTCTCTGCCAGACTCTTTCCGGCAACAAGGCAGGAAGGGCTGGACGGTGAACGACAGGGGAGGGAGCATGACGAACGGAGATACGAAGGAGATGCCGGTCCTCTTCATCGGCCACGGCAACCCGATGAACGCCATCGAAGAGACCCCTTTCGCCGCGGCATGGCAGGAGGAGGCCGCTCGGGTTCCCCGGCCGAAGGCGATCCTCTGCATCTCCGCCCACTGGGAGACCGACGGCGCCAGGGTGACGGCGATGCCGCGGCCACGGACGATCCACGACTTTTTCGGTTTCCCGGAAGAGCTCTACGGGGTGCAGTACCCGGCACCGGGGTCACCGGAGCTTGCGGCGCGGGTCCGGGCGCTGGCCGGCAGTGAAGAGGTAGCGCTGGACGAGACGTGGGGGCTCGATCACGGCACCTGGTCAGTGGTCCGGCGGATGTATCCCGCTGCCGAGATCCCGGTGGTGCAACTCTCCCTGGACCGGGGGAGGTCGCCACGGCAGCATGTCGCCCTGGCGCGGACGCTTCTGCCGCTGCGGGAGGAGGGGGTGCTGCTGCTCGGGAGCGGGAACGTGGTCCACAACCTCCCCCTCATGCAGTGGGGAGAGGTTGGGCCCTACCCGTGGGCCGAGGAGTTCGACCGCCTTTCCACCGGGCTGGCCCTGGCCGGTGACCTGGAGAGGCTGTGCGATTACCGGCAGTTGGGGGAGCCGGCCCGGCTCTCCATCCCGACCAGCGAACACTATCTCCCGCTCCTCTATGCGTTGGCGCTGCGCGGGCCGCAGGAGCCGATCTCCTGTTTCGCGCCAGGGATCGTCCTCGGTTCGATCTCCATGCGCTCCTTCCGGGTCGGCTGATTCGTCTCGGGGAGAACGAACTGACGTTGGGGGAGGGATGGGTGAGCGACTGGACGCTAAGGCGCCAGGGTTACGGCAAAGGAGCTTCCCATGGTCACGGAACCGTTCATGACGTTCATCACCGGCAGTTGCAGCATGGAGCTGCCGGTGACGGTGGTAAAGCTGCTGTCATATCCCCCCTGCAGGGTCACTGACACGGTTCGGTCAAACGTGATGCTCTCCAGATAGGAGCCGGTACTGACGAGGATGGTGGCCGACGTGCCCGGGGGGACCGCCTGGTACGCCGCCCCCACTGTGCCATAGCAGGTTGTGCCGACCCTGACGGTGCAGGCGCCTGTCTCGAGGTTTATCCCGGCGACAGGGGTGGGTTGCAGGAGCGTGGCGATCGTGGCCGCACTGTCCCCCAACTGTCCATAGGAATTGTCACCCCAGGAGACCATGGTTCCATCGGTTTTCAGCGCGACGGTGTGGTATGCGCCGGCGGCGATGGTCGTCACTCCGGTGAGCCCGAGGAGGGGGGCGGGGGAAACTCTCTGGGTGGTGGTGCCGTCCCCCAGCTGTCCGTTGCTGTTCCCCCCCCAGGCGGCGACGGTGCCGTCGTTCTTCAACGCTACGGAATGGAACGCACCCGCGGCGATGGCCGTTACCCCGCCGAGTCCCGTTACCACGGTGGGGGCGAATCTGTTGCTGCCGGTGCCGTCCCCTAGCTCTCCGTAAAAGTTGTTCCCCCAGGCGACAACGGAACCGTCGCTCTTCAGCGCCAGGGTGTGGAACGTGCCGGCAGTTACGGCCGTGACTCCGGTCAGTCCCGACACCGCGACGGGGGAAACTCTTTGGGTGGTGGTGCCATCCCCCAGTTGACCGTAGAAATTACTTCCCCAGGCGACCACGGTGCCATTATCCTTCAGTGCCACGGTGTGACGATAGCCCGCCGCAATGGCGATCACCCCGGTCAGTCCCGGCACAGGGGTAGGAACACTCCTGCTGGTGGTGGTACCGTCCCCCAACTGGCCGTAGGTGTTGTCCCCCCAGGCTATCACCGTCCCGTCGTTCTTCAGTGCCACGGTGTGGCGGTAGCCCGCCGCAATGGCGATCACTCCGGTCACTCCCGGCACCGGGGTAGGGACGTCTCGCTCGGTGGTGGTGCCATCCCCCAGCTGTCCCGATGTATTGTCGCCCCAAGCGGCCACGGAGCCGTCGTTTTTCAGCGCCACCGTGTAGAATCCCCCGGCGGCAACCGTCGTCCGTATCGTCACGAACCTGGCAGTTATCGTCCTCGTCGCGTCCATGGTCACGCTGCAGGTGAGCCCCTTGCCGCTGCAGTCGCCGGACCAGCCGTCGAACATCTTCGTTCCGCCAGGCTGGGCCGTGAGCGTTACGACGGTGCCGATGCCGTACTGCTGGATACATGATCCGGTACAGTTTATGTCGGCTGTTGAGGGGGAGGTCGCCGAGTGTACGGTGCCGCCGCTGCCGGTGACGCTGAGGCCAAGCAGATAGGTTGAGGGAAGGATGGTGTACGAGGCGCTCTGCACCCCGCTCTGGTTGCCGACCCGGTCCTGCGCCATGAATTTGAGGACCATGCTGGACGAAACGGTAAGCGGTCCCGTGTAGGGGGTGGAGGCAACGGTCGGTGCGGTGCCGTCCTCGGTATAGTAGATGCCGCTGCAGCCGGAGAAATGGTCGGTGCAGGAGAGCGTCACCACGACCCCGCCGATGTAGGTTCCGGTCCCGTGGTCGGGAGTCACCTCCGGCGGCAGCACGTCGAGGTTGACGAGCGACGCATGGGGAAACATCGACCCTTCGGGGCTTCCCAGCTGTCCGTAGAGGTTGTGGCCCCAGGTAACCAGGGTGCCATCGCCTTTCATCGCCGCGGTGTGAAGATACCCCCCGGCGATGGCCGTGACCCCGGTCAGCCCCGGTACCGATACCGGCAAGGATTTGTCGGTGGTGCTGCCATCACCCAGCTGCCCTTCGCTGTTCAGTCCCCAGGCGGCCAGAGTGCCGCCGGTAGTCAGGGCCACGGTGTGGTAACCGCCCGCAGTGATGGCCGTGACCCCGGTGAGCCCCTGCACTGCAACGGGAGAAACCTGCTGGGCGGTGGTGCCGTCCCCCAGTTGGCCGTAGACGTTATTCCCCCAGGCAACCACGGTTCCGTCGTTTTTCAGCGCCACGGTGTGGTAAAACCCTGCCGCGATGGCTGTCACTCCGGTCAGGCCGGGCACCGCTATCGGGGAGATGCTGCCGTTGTTGGTGCCATCCCCGAGCTGGCCGTAGATGTTGTTACCCCAGACGACGACGGTGCCGTCGTTTTTCAGCGCCACGGTATGATAGTCACCGGTGGCGACGCTCCTGACCCCGGTCAGCCCCGGTATCGGCGTGGGGATGGGGCTGTCGGTGTTGGTGCCGTTTCCCAGTTGGCCGTAGTTGTTCAGTCCCCAGGCGACGACGGTGCCGTCGCTTTTCACCGCCGCGGTGTGGTAGTCGCCGGCAGCGATGGCGATCACTCCGGTCAGCCCCTGCACCGGGGTGGGAGAAACCCTCTGGGTCGTGGTGCCGTCCCCCAACTGGCCGTGATTGTTCCGTCCCCAGGCCACGACGGTGCCGTCGTTCTTCAGGGCTACCGTGTGGAGGGCCCCGGCGGCGATGGCCGTCACCCCGGACAGTCCCGGTACCATTGCCGGGGTGAATCTGTCCCTGGTGGTTCCATCCCCCAGTTGGCCGGTTATGTTGCTTCCCCAGTCGGCGACGGTGCCGTCGTTCTTCAGTGCCAGGGTATGGAAATAGCCCGTCGCAATGGCCGCCACCCCGGTCAGCCCCGGTACCGGGGCAGGGGAAACCCGCTGGGCGGTGGTTCCATCCCCCAGCTGACCATAGATATTGTTCCCCCAGGCAACCACGGAGCCGTCATCCTTCAATGCCATGGTGTGGGAATAGCCCGTCGCGATGGCCATCACCCCGGTAACCCCCGGCACCGCGGTGGGGGAGTATCTGTCGGAGGTGGTGCCATCCCCCAGCTGCCCCCAGGAGTTGTCTCCCCAGGCGACAACGGTGCCGTCGTTTTTCAGTGCCGCGGTGTGGGAATAGCCGGCAGCGATGGCCGTGACCCCGGTCAATCCCGGCACCGCGGCAGGCAGGGAATGGTAGGTGTTGGTGCCGTCCCCGAGCTGGCCCCAGGAGTTGTCACCCCAGGCAATGACGGTGCCGTCGTTCTTCAGCGCCAGGGTGTGATAATCCCCCGCAGCGATGGCTGTGACCCCGGTCACCCCCGGTACCGCTACCGGGGAGAGCCTGTCAATGGTGGTTCCGTCGCCGAGCTGGCCCCAGGCGTTGTCCCCCCAGGCGATGATGCTGCCGTCGTTCTTCAGCGCCAGGGTATGGTTATGGCCCGCAGCGATGGCCGTGACCCCGGAGAGCCCGGGAACCTCCACGGGGGAGAGCCTGCCGGTGACGGTGCCATCCCCCAACTGACCGTAGTCGTTGGTCCCCCAGGCGACCACGGTGCCGTCGCTCTTCAGCGCCAGGGTATGGTAATCGCCCGCAGCGATGGCCGTGACCCCGGTCAATCCCGGTACCGGCAAAGGTGAGGGGGTGCTGGTGGTGGTACCGCCCCCGAGCTGACCGTAGTCGTTGTTACCCCAGGCAACGACGGTGCCGTCGCTTCTCAACGCCACACTGTGGTAACTCCCCGCAGCAATGGCCGTGATCCCGCTCAGCCCCGGCACGACGCCCGGGGAGAGCCTGTCGATGGTGGTGCCATCCCCCAGTTGGCCATGGCTGTTCTGACCCCAGGAAAATACGGTGCCGTCGTTTTTCAGTGCCACACTGTGGTTATAGCCGGCAGCGATGCGCGGGGCGACGGCGGCGTGGCCGGTCACCGGGGCGAAGCAGGTGAGCAGGAGGAGTGCGAGGCTATGAAGGTGTACGATGTATCGCAGGGTGACCTCAGTGTGTCGTTATGGGTTAACGGCAGTGGAGGCGGATATGGCCAGGGCGTACGAAATTTAACAGACTGGCACTGCGTACATTGACGGTGAAACATTCCCTTGGGTTGATTAAATTATGAGTGTATTCTAACTTTTGTCTGTTCATAGTCAAGTCTGCTGGCGGTACTTTTGTTGACTGCCGCTCAAACAATGCTAAATTATTAGAGCATCTGCTGGTAACCTGGACACGCTAAAAAGTGCCGGTCTCCATGGTCGATTTTACTCCCCTTCGCCTATGCAACTTTCGTGTAACTACCTTTTTTACAAGAGGAGAGCCGTCGTGTCAATGACCTCATCACTGGCAAGGATATTTCCGGCAGAAGAGACAATTCCGGCAGAGTTCCGTCTGTCAAGACCGATCAATCAGACCGAGTACCTGCTGGACGGTCGCCTTTATCATTGGAGCGGATTAATTCAAGAGGTGTTTTCGCCGGTCTGTCGTGACACCCCCGGTGGGCCGGAAAGGGTGAAGGTCGGCAGCTTCCCCCTGATGGGGGAGAAGGAAGCGCTTGCCGCGCTGGACGCAGCCGTGCGTGCCTATGACCATGGCCGCGGTCGTTGGCCCACCATGCCGGTGCGGGAACGGATCGAACATGTCCAGACGTTCGCCTGGATAATGAAGGAACAGCGGGAGGAGGTGGTCAGGCTCCTGATGTGGGAGATAGGGAAGAGCCTGGCCGATTCCCGCAAGGAGTTCGACCGGACCGTGGATTACATCACCGATACCATCGATGCCCTGAAGGAGCTGGACCGGGTGTCGTCCCGCTTCGTCATCGAGCAGGGGATCATCGGCCAGATCCGCCGGGCACCGCTCGGGGTGGCCCTGAGCATGGGGCCGTACAACTATCCGCTCAACGAGACCTTCACCACCCTGATACCGGCGTTGATCATGGGGAATACAACCGTGGTCAAGCCGCCGCGCCACGGAGTGCTCCTGTTCCAGCCGCTCATGAAGGCCTTTCACGAGGCATTCCCGCCCGGTGTGGTGAACACGCTCTACGGTGCCGGCCGCGTCATCACCCCGCCGCTCATGGCCTCCGGCAAGATCGATCTCCTTGCCTTCATCGGCACCAGCAAGGCTGCGGACATCCTGCAAAAAGCCCATCCGAAACCGCACCGGCTCCGGGTTACCCTCGGCCTGGAAGCCAAGAACCCGGCCATCGTTCTTCCCGACGCAGACCTGGATCTGGCCGTGGCCGAATGCATCGCCGGCACCCTCTCGTTCAACGGTCAGCGCTGTACGGCCCTGAAGATCATCTTTGTCCACGAAACCGTGGCCGAGGAGTTCCTGCGTCGATTTGGCGCGGCGGTTAACGCTCTGAAGTGCGGTATGCCGTGGGAGGAGGGGGTCTTCATCACCCCGTTGCCAGAGCCGGACAAGACCGACTATCTGACCGGTCTCCTTACCGACGCTGTCGAGCACGGGGCGTCTGTTGTCAATGAAGGGGGAGGGAGGGTGAACGCCAGCTTCTTCTCTCCTGCCGTGGTCTACCCGGTTGACGAGAGGATGCGGCTCTTTCACGAAGAGCAGTTCGGCCCCATTGTGCCGGTGGTCCCTTTCAGGGATACGGAAACACCGATCCGCTATATGGTCGATTCGTGCTACGGCCAGCAGGTCAGCCTCTTTGGCCGGGACGCTTCGATGCTGGCGGCGTTGATCGATCCCCTGGTGAATCAGGTCTGCAGGGTCAATGTCAACAGCCAGTGCCAGCGCGGCCCCGACGTGTTTCCCTTTACCGGCCGGAAGGATTCGGCGGTCGGCACCCTCTCCGTCTCCGATGCCCTGCGCGCCTTCTCCATCCGTACCCTGGTGGCGGCCAAGGACCAGGAGAGCAACAAGTCGCTGATCAGCGCCATTGTGCGCGAACGGCGCTCGAACTTTCTCTCCACCGATTTCATCCTCTGAAGGGACAACCGGTACATCCGGAAACGTGAGAGTGGCTGCTACGTCAATCCTGTTCTGCGCCGGAACCAGTCAAGCACCACCTCGACGGTACGGGCCCCTGGCAGTTGGTCGACGCTCCTGCCGCTCTGCAGCAGGTGCATGACCGGTACGCCCCGCACGCCAAAACGTGCCGACAGAGCGGGGCTCTCCTCGGTATTGACCTGCACCACCGCCGCTTTTCCCGCCAGCTTTTCGGCTATCGTTCGCACCGCCGGTGCGAATGCGACGCAGTGCGGTCACCAGGGAGCCCAGAATTCGGCCAGGATCGGACCGTCATAGCCTTTCACGAATGCATCGAAACTCGTGTCGGTCACCTGCTGCGGCCGGAAATAGAGCGGACGCAGGGTGGCCCGGCAGGTGCCGCAGCGTCCCGTTCTCCCTTCCATTTCGGCGGGGATCCTGTTGGCGGTCCCGCAGGAACTGCACGTGACGATGTACGATGGCATTTTTGTGCTCCTTTCGTATCAACCCTTCTGTTCGTAACCTCTCCAACCCCTTGCTGTAGCTGTCGGCGTTGTCTCGCACCCTCACCATGACAGAAAACGTCTGTGTGTACAAAGGGAATACGTCCGTGCCCGCATCCACGGCAGCCCGTCATGATCGAATTCTTCGTGTTGCGGTACTGTCACAACCCAACAAGGGCGAAGTGCGATATACTGTAACCATACGATCAGGGATGTAGATCAATCCCTGGAAGGAGGTAACATCTCATGGCAAGCAGAAATCTTCATGGCATGGTAACTCCCGGCGACTGTGCGCTGGCCCTCATAGACTACCAACCGGCAATGTTTTCAGGGGTCAACTCTCACGATAGAGGCACGATCGTCCAGAATGTCCAGGTAATCGCCAAAGCTGCCCGGCTCTTCAAGGTGCCGACAATTCTTTCCACGGTGGCTGCCGACAGTTTCAGCGGGGCGATGATCCCCGAGGTCGCCGGGATCTTCCCGAGGCAGAAGCCGGTCGACAGGACCTCCATCAACGCCTGGCTCGACCGGAATTTCCAGGCAGCCATCGAAAAGACCGGGAGGAAGAAAATCGTCCTGGCCGGGCTCTGGACCGAGGCCTGCGTGCTCTTCCCGACGCTCGACCTGCTTCAGGCCGGTTTCGAGGTCTATGTCCCCACCGACGCCTGCGGCGACATCAGCAGTGAGGCGCACGAAAGGGCGGTAGCCCGGCTTGTGCAGGCTGGTGCCGTACCGATCACCTCGCTGCAGTTCCTGTTCGAACTCCAGCAGGATTGGGCCCGGGGCGAGACGTACGAGGGGTGTATGGATATCCTGAAGGCACACTCTCCCTACGGCATCGAGGTTCGCTTTGTGAAGGAATTCCTCGGCGGCCACGGCGAGGGGGGCAAGCTGGCCAGGGCCGCCTAGGAAGGGGGCGGCACTCTATATTTGGATGCGGGAACATGACCGGTCCCTGTTGGGGTCGGTCATTTTTTTTTGATCATCGTGAGGCGGGAAAATGGTTCATTGCATTGATTCGTAACAGGATTACACTTTCATTAAGATGGCGGTTTCCCGATGGGAGGGCACGAAGACGAAGGAACCCGACGGAGCACCCCGCCAGCTTAAGGGAGGTAGCGATATGAATGCACCCGATATGATTTTACATAATGGAGCCATTACCACCCTCGATCCTCTGCAACCACAGGTCTCGGCCGTGGCCATGGCCGGGGGCCGGATAACCGCAATCGGCGGCGAAGAGCTGCTCGACAGCGCCGCAGCGACCACCAGACGGATTGACCTCAAGGGGCTGCGGGCCATCCCCGGGCTTAACGATTCCCACCTCCACGTCATCCGGGGGGGGCTCAATTTCAACATGGAGCTGCGGTGGGACGGGGTGCCCTCGTTGACCCTGGCGCTGCAGATGCTGAAGGAGCAGGCCCGCCGAACCCCGCCCCCCCAGTGGGTGCGGGTGATTGGCGGCTGGACCGAGTTCCAGTTCGCCGAAAAGAGGATGCCGACGCTGGACGAGATCAACGCTGTCTCGGCGGAGACCCCGGTCTTTGTCCTGCACCTCTATGACCGGGCCATCCTCAACCGTGCCGCCCTGCAGGTGCTCGGCTACACCAGGGAGACCCCCGACCCGCCGGGCGGAGTGATCGAGCGGGACCGCCTGGGGAACCCCACCGGCCTACTGATTGCCAAACCGAACGCCATGATCCTCTACGCCAGCCTGGCCAGGGGGCCAAAACTCCCCTTCGGCGACCAGGTCAACTCGACCAGGCACTTCATGCGGGAGCTGAACCGGCTCGGACTGACCAGCTGCATTGATGCCGGGGGCGGTTTCCAGAACTACCCGGACGACTACCAGGTCGAACAACTGGCCAGCCGGGACGAACTGACCCTGCGCATCGCGTACAACCTCTTCACCCAGCGACCCAGGGAGGAGTACGACGACTTTGCCCGCTGGGTCGGCATGACCGAGCCGGGGAAGGGGAGCGACGTCTACAAGCTGAACGGCGCCGGCGAAATGCTGGTCTTTTCCGCCGCCGACTTCGAGGATTTCCTCGAACCGAGGCCGGAGCTGCAGCCGGTGCTGGAGGCCGAACTGCAGCGGGTGGTGGGGCTGCTGGTGGAAAAGCGCTGGCCGTTTCGGCTGCACGCCACTTACGACGAATCCATCTCCCGTTTCCTGGACGTCTTCGAGGAGATCGACCGGGAGATCCCCTTCAGCGGGCTCCGCTGGTTCTTCGATCATGCCGAGACCATTTCGCCCCGGAACCTGGAGCGGGTGCGGCGGCTGGGGGGCGGAATCGCCATCCAGGACCGGATGGCCTTTCAGGGCGAGTACTTCGTGGCCCGCTACGGGCGTGCCGCCGCCAGCATGGCGCCGCCGATCAGCGGGATGCTGGCCATGGGGATTCCGGTCGGTGCCGGCACCGATGCCACCCGGGTGGCCAGTTACAACCCGTGGGTCTCGCTCCAGTGGCTAGTCAGCGGCAGGACCGTCGGCGGCCTAGCGCTCTACGACCAGCGCAATCGGCTGGACCGGACAACGGCGCTCCGCCTCTATACCGAGGGGAGCTCCTGGTTTTCCGGCGACGACGGGAAAAAGGGTCGGATCGCCCCGGGACAGCTTGCCGACCTGGCGGTGCTGTCGGCCGATTACTTCAGCATCCCCGAGGAAGAGATCAAGGGGATCGATTCGGTGCTGACGGTCATGGGGGGGCGGATCGTGCATGCCAGCGGCGACTTCGGGCTGCTGGCCCCTCCGCTGCCGCCGGCAAGCCCTGACTGGTCACCGGTCGCCAGCTATGGCGGCGCGTACCGTCAGACCCAGGGGCGTGGGCTCGCGGCGGCAATTGCCGCCAAAAGCAGCGCCCGTCTCCACCGGCATGCCCACACGCTCTTTGGCGACATCGGCAGAGGGTGGAGGTGCGGTTGCTTTGCATTTTGATAGAATTGGATTCACCCGTCGTCCTTTGACGACCCATATTCATCTGTCCGGGAGGTGACGCGTGACCAGCCGCCGCATCGACAAGATCTTCAAGAGCCGGCCCACCATCGAAGGTGCCGGCGTCCATCTCAAGCGGGCCTTCGGCTATTCCCAGGTGCCGCTCTTCGATCCCTTCCTGATGCTGGACGACTTTCACACGGCCAACCCGGCGGAGTACCTGGCAGGCTTCCCCTGGCATCCCCACCGGGGGATCGAGACCATCACCTATGTCCTGGAGGGGCTGGTGGAACATGGGGACAGCATGGGGAACAAGGGGGTGATCACTGCCGGCGACGTGCAGTGGATGACCGCCGGCAGCGGCATCATTCATCAGGAGATGCCCCAGATGAGTCCCACCGGCATGATGTGGGGCTTCCAGTTCTGGGCAAATCTTCCCGCAGCCCAGAAGATGATGGCGCCCCGCTACCGGGACGTGAAGGCTGCCGACATACCGGAGGCGCTCCTCGTCTCCGGGGTCAGGATAAAGGTGGTGAGCGGTTCGGTGAACGGTGTCCAGGGGCCGGTGCGGGACATCGTCATCGACCCCGAGATGCTCGACGTCAGCGTCCCTGCCGGAGCGGTGTTCCGGCACCCGGTAAAAGCGGGTCACACGGCCGTAGCCTATATACTGGACGGCGAAGGGTATTTCGACGACCGGCGCGATCCCTATGCCTATGAAATGGCAGGGGCGGGGTGGATGGACGTGACACGGCGCTGCATCTGCGGCCCGGAGAGCGTCATCCTTTATGAACGGGAAGGTGAGGAGCTGGCGGTGACAGCCGGCGACCGGCCGCTCCGCTTCCTGCTGATCTCCGGGAAGCCGCTCCACGAGCCGGTTGCCTGGTACGGCCCCATCGTCATGAACACGCAGGAAGAGTTGCGCATTGCCTTCGAGGAGTACGAGAAGGGGACCTTCATAAAGCATCAGTGAAGATCTCGTCGTCCGGGCGTCAGGCGGTTGGGTGGGAATGATGGGGCCATCGTTTCGTCCCTTGCTTTCGTTGTCGCGACGGCCATTCCAGCGAGTGACGCGGATGAACGGAACAGACCCAACAGAGTGCAATAATCACCAGCAGTGCGCCGATCAGAGAGATCACGTCCCATCACTTCCTTCTGAGTAAAGTCTATCACGGATTCATGGCAGGAGGATCTTGTCAACGGGAAAAGCAGGACGCCGCTCCTACAGTGGAGCGGCGTTTTTGTGGTGGCCCGGCGGAGAAGCTCTGCGGCGGCTATTCCATGAAGATCCTTGCCAGCAGGGAGCGGTGCGACCGCTCGTATCCCTGGCTGGAATAGGGGCTGTGCGAAAATCTCGACATGATGAGGCGTGAGAGGAGTTTCTTGTTTCTCCGTTCCTGACCGCCGTACTTCCCCCCGGTGCCTCGTATCGGATCGAAGGCGATCCTGACCCAGCCGCTGGATCGGTAGAACGAGACGATCTTTCTCTCCTTGATCAATCCCTCCAGTTCCTCGGCGTTGACGACCCCACGGGTGCTGCTGCAAAAAATGACCGGTATTTTCACGGGTATCTCCTCCGGTGAGTGGTAGCTGCCTGCCGTGTCATGACAGGGACAGGTTCCCTCCTTGTGGTGAGTGTGAGGAGTACAATGACCAACCAGATGGATGCCATTACCGAAACGAAGATCAGCATGATTCCCTCCTTTCCCCTTGTTGCAGGCATGTTTGACAAAGGAGTAATGCGGAATTCGTGCCATTCGTAACTGCTTTGAATTGTTAGTCTCTTCGTGGGGTGGGCAGCCCCTCGCGTGTGCAAATGCTGGGCAGGATGGTGAGGATGTGGAGATGGGAGTTGTAGGTGCGGGTCGGTCACGGGGGAATTGTTGTTGCACAGGCCCGTTGCGCCCCTTGACGGATCAGGAGGGAGACTCTCCCCGGAATCTGATCGGGCCGAGCACGGAATACGGTTCGATCCGCGAATACGTACCCTGACGGTCCATGGTGAACCAGACAAAATACGCGGTTTCATTGCGGGTGTCGCGGTACGAAAAGACATTGGTCGGTAACCGGAGGTAGCTGGAAAACAGGTGCTCGCCCCCCATGGCGGTTATTTCCGGCAACGTCAGTTCTTTCAGATGCACGGACGGTGGGGTGGTGAATCTGAACAGAACATCCGTAATCCGTCGCGTCTGCCGGAACGGGTTTATCTGAAACGCAATCTGGTTTCCCTTCTGCGCCAGCACAACTGCCGCCGGGGCGAACAGGGGGAGCCTGTCCGCGCTGTTCAGCGCATTTGCCCCGTGGTAATCGATGGCACCGTACCCATAGCTGCGCGGATCATAGCCGGTGGAAAAGTTTGCTGCGGTCGCCCGTAGTGCGGCCTTGATGTCGAACCAGTTCCAATCCGGATGGAGGCGCTTCAGGCAGGCCATCAGTCCGGCCAGTTGGGCGGTGACGCCGGAGGGGCTCGTCCCTTGTCCTTTGCCGTTCATGTAGGAGGTCGGCACACCGAACTCGATGCCGTCGCCGGAGAGGCCGCCGATCTTGTTCACCGTCGCGAATGCCGCGGGTGGCGGGGCGTTCTTTGGCTGCGGCTTCCGGGGCTCGTACGCGTAGACGTGAACAAGGCCTCTGTCGGCCAGTTTCTGATACCAGATGGAGTCGTAGAGGGAGTTCCAGCCGCTGAAGCTTGTTGACAGGATGGTTGCACCGGTCGTCAGGGCGTCTTCAATGAATTTGTCGGGGGGGAGGAAGGGACGGCCATCCTCCGGTGAAGTGGGGGTGACCGAAACGTCCGACGTCAGCGAGAGACCGACATCGAGTACTGCCCCGCGGGCATTGGCCAGGCCGTGAGCGGTGTTGGTGCGCAGCTTGACCGGCGGCCCGGCGCACGCGGCATCCCGGGGAGCGATGCATACCGCAAGGAGGATGAGAACCGTCAGCAGGTTCGGCATCGGTTTTCCTGTCAGAAACCTAGTTACGGATTCAGATCGTAGAGAAGTTGATACAGATTCGCCGTAGCCAGGACCTTCTTCACATATTCCCGGGTTTCGCTGTAGGGGATGCTCTCGATGAATTCGTCCCGAGGGAGATCGCCGAACGCGGATCGCCATCGATTGACCGCCGTGGTACCCGCATTGTAGGCGGCCACCGCAAAGGTGGTGTTTCCCTGGTAGAGGTTGACCAGATCCTTCAGGTGCCGTACACCGAGGGTGATGTTCGTCTCCGGATCGACGAGCCGATCGGAGTTGAACCCTTTCTGTTTGGCCATGGCCGCGGCTGTGGCCGGCATGAGCTGCATCAGGCCACGGGCTCCCACCGGTGAAAGCGCCGTCGGGGAGAAACTGCTCTCGGAACGCATGACACCGTAGACCAGACTCTGCGCCACACCCGTATCCTTGGACGCACCGGTCACCAGAGGGTTGAATGCCCGCGGGTACGAGAGGGCCCACTGGGTTCGGTGTTCCCGGTCCAGTTTGTCCGGTCGCTCCTGTTTATAGAGCAGCATGGCGTCGCGGTAGTTGTCCATCTCCAGGTAGAGGCGGGCAAGGGCCTGGAGACCGCCCCCCTTCTTGCCGTTGGCCTTTTTTTTCGCTACGGCCAGTTCCCGCTGCGCTTCGTCGTTCAGGCCGAAGGAGATGAGGAGTTTGATCCTTTCGAAGCCGTCCGGGAGCGGAAGCAGGTTGCGCAACTCCTGTTCCCCCAGGGCAAGCGGCTCCGTCCGGGCGGGCGCAATGCCGGCCGTCAGGGCGTAGTAACCGAACGGGAACTCCCTGGCCAGGAGGGCGAAGGCATCCTGGGCCGCCCCCTTCTCTCCTTTCAGGGTGAGGATGCGCCCCGTCCAGAACAGGGCGCGCTCCCGGTAGGCATCCGATTCCGTCAGTCTGTTCAGCGTGTCGAGAGCGGTCTGAAGATCGCCGGCCCGATACGCATTCCAGGCGATCTCCCACCTGGCGCGCTGCAACAAGGGGGTACGGGGGAACGAGGCGAGCAGCCGCTTCAGCACCGTTACCGACTCGCCATGCCGGCCCTGGAATTTACGGATGAAGGCGGCATTGAGGAGGGCGTCGTCGGCCTGCTCGCTGGCGGGATAGTCGGCGGCGAACTTCAGATAGGCGTTGAAGGCGTCCTCGTCACGATTGGTTTTCTCCAGGGTTTGGGCGGACAGATAGCGGGCATCCACCGACACCTCCCGGCGTATGCTCCCCGAGGTCAGCTCATTGAGAACCTTTTCCGCCTCGCCGTACTTCCGTCCGCGCAACAGTGCCCGGCCGGTTTTCAGTTTGAGCCGGGCAATGAAGTCAGCATCGGCTCCCTCCGTAGAGATGGCGCGCAGGGCCTTGACCGCCTGGTCGTATTTCCTCAGGTCCATCAGCGTGACGGCACGCTTCAGCTGCTCCTGTGGCGTGGGGCGGGGAATGTCGACCCCCTTGGCGGCCAGGCGCTTCATATCCTCCTCGGCCTTTGACGCCTGGGACGTGGCCGGATTGTTGAGCCAGATGGAGCGCAGGGCGGTGACCGCCGGCGTCAGGTCCCCCAGCTCTTCGCGGCAGCGGGCAGTCCGGTACAGGGCCTGGATGGAGTCGTTTCCCGACGGGTACTTTTCCACGAAGCGCTGATACGAGGCCAGGGCCTGCCGGTACTGGCGCTGTTCGAACAGCAGGTCCGCCTGCTGGATCAGGGCCTGCCGGTAGAGCGGGGTGTCGGGATACGCCTGCAGGAGTCCCGAGAGAACGGTTATGGCCTCGGTTGGCCTTTCCAGGCGGACCAGTGCCTGGGCCTGGTAATGGAGGGCATAGTCGGCCAGCAGAGGGAGTGATTTGGCGGCCTGGGCAAAGGAGGGCTCTGCCTCGTTGAAACGCCCCTGGCGGTAGGTGGCGATGCCGAAGACAAAGTCCCGCATCCCGCCGGCCTGGGCGGTGGCGGCGAGCGTGGAGGCCTTGACGAAATTCCTGGACTGGAGTTCGCGGGCCGCTGCTTCCAGCGCCTCGTCCGGCAGTCTGGTCAGATTCAGGGCCGAAGCCGGGATGGCGAGGGTGGTGAGCAGTGCGGCGGCAATGATGATGCGGGGAAACATCCATACTCCTCTGCTGAGTAAACTGTGCACCATCATACCGTTCCCCTTGCTCAATTTCAAAGGGAAAGTGGCAGCGAATGCCCAAATGGTTTGACATCAGGAGTTGTTCTGGTTCTATTGATGCGAGCGGAGGGAGCAATGAGAGATATCAGTAAGCAGATCTTGGCAGCCTTGTCCGGTGGGGAGCCGCTTCGCCTCCGGGACCTTCTGGTCGCCTGCCATGTGGCCAGGGGGGGGAGGGAGCGGCAGGCGGTCCTGGAGGTCCTGGCGGAACTGCACCGGGAGGGGGCTGTGGAGCGGCTCCCGGGCAGCCGGTACGTCCTGGCCAGCCGGAGTGTGGCCACGGTGACCGGGAGCCTTTCGGTCCACCGGGACGGCTACGGCTTCGTCACCCCCGAGGGGGGAGGGGAGGATATCTTCATCCCGGCCCGGTACCTGCGGGAGAACCTCCATGGCGACCGGGTGGAGGTCAGCCTGGTCCCGCCGCGGCACGGCAACCGCCGGGAGGGAAGGATCGTACGGACCGTGGAGCGGGGGACCACCACCGTCATCGGCCGCTATCAGCTCAAGGGGCGGTATGCGTCAGTGGTTCCGGACGACGGGCGCCTGCCGCAGCTTGCCATTCCCGGCGGCGCGGCCGGCAAGGCCCGCGAGGGGGAGACGGTGGTGGCGGAACTGGCCACCTATCCGGTGGGGGGCCGTCCGGCGACCGGGAAGGTGACCGAGGTGCTCGGCTGGCCCGACGATCCGGAAGTGGAGGTGCTCACCGCCATCAGGCGTCACGGCCTGCCCGACCGCTTTCCGCCCGATACGCTGGCCGAGGCCCGCAAGGTGCCGCAGGAGCTGCAGAAGGCCGATATCAGCGGACGGACTGACCTGCGGGAGCTCCTTACCGTCACCATTGACGGCGAGACGGCCCGCGACTTCGACGATGCGGTGAGCGTGCGCCGGGAGGGAGCCGCTATCCGGCTCTGGGTCTCCATCGCTGACGTGGCCCACTATGTCCGGCCCGGTTCGCCGCTGGACCGGGAGGCCTATGCCCGTGGCACGTCGGTCTACTTCCCGGACCGCTGCCTTCCCATGCTCCCCGAGGAGCTCTCCAACGGCATCTGTTCGCTGAATCCGGCCGTGGAGCGCCTTGCCATGACCGCCGAGATCCTGTTCGACTCGGTCGGCGCCGTCCGGGAGAGCTCGTTCTATCCGAGTGTCATCAAAAGCGATGCCCGCCTCACCTACACGCTGGTGCGGCAGATCGTGGCGGACAGGGACGAGGCTGAGCGGGAGCGCAGCCGGCACCTGGTGCCTGACCTGGAGCTGATGCTGGAGCTGGCGGAACGCCTCACCGCCCGGCGGCGGGAGCGGGGGAGCATCGACTTCGACCTCCCCGAACCGCAGATCATCCTGGACCTGCAGGGGGGGACCATGGCCATCGTCAAGGCCGAGCGGAACGTGGCCCACCGGATCATCGAAGAGTTCATGCTGGCGGCCAACGAGGCGGTGGCCACCGTTCTCAGCCAGCGGGAGGTACCGACCCTCTACCGGATCCACGAACCGCCCGACCCGGCCAAGCTGGTCGAGTTCCGGGAGTTCGTCTCCCATTTCGGCTACGATCTGCCGGTGAAGGAGGGGAAGGTCACCCCGGGCGCGCTGCAGCAGTTCCTGGTCCAGGCAGATGGCAAGCCGGAGGAGCGGATGGTCAATCAGCTCCTGCTCCGCTGCATGAAGCAGGCCCGCTATGCCGCGGAGAATGTCGGCCATTTCGGCCTGGCCGCCCCGCTCTATACCCACTTCACCTCGCCGATCCGCCGCTATCCGGACCTGGTGGTCCATCGCGTCCTGAAGGGGATGCTGTCAGGCACCCTGCGGAAGGGGGAGCGGGAGCGGCTCGCCGAGACGCTCCCCGAGACCGCCGATCACACCAGCAAGCGGGAACGCCTGGCCATGGAGGCGGAGCGGGAGGTCGTGGAGCTGAAGAAGGTCCAGTTCATGCGTGACAAGGTGGGTGAGGAGTACGACGGCTTCGTGAGCGGTGTCGCGCCGTTCGGTCTCTTCGTGGAGTTGACCGAGTTCTTTGTGGAAGGTCTGATCCATATTACGGCGCTCCCCTCGGACTACTACCGGTTCGTGGAGTCGCGCCACGAGCTCCTGGGGGAAGGGAGTCGGCGGGCCTTCCGGATCGGCGACCCGCTCCGGGTCCGGGTGGCTGGTGTCAGTACCGAGCGGCGCCAGATCGATTTCGTGCTGGCCGGGACCGCTGCAATGGGAGCCGCTACAGTGGAGACCGACACCTACCGACGGGAGCCGGTGCGGGGGAAGAAGCCCGAGGGGTGGTCCAGGGGCGCCGGAAAGCGGGGGAGCAAGCCCGGCAGGGGGCGTCGCTGACCGGGGAAACCTGTTGCGTGGGTTCAGTGGGCTGTGCTATCTATACACGGTTTTGATTTTCTTAATCCGGAATTGGCCAACGCATGAGCGAAGAAAAAGTTGTTCCCTTTATCGAGCACCTGGTGGAGCTGCGAAGCCGGCTGATAGTCATCGTCGTGGCCGTGGTGATCGGCATGGGGATTGCCTGGAACTTTTCCCCAAAGATCCTGGGCTTCGTGGAGAAACCTCT
Organism: uncultured Geobacter sp.; assembly: GCA_964431365.1. Classification (GTDB taxonomy): domain Bacteria; phylum Desulfobacterota; class Desulfuromonadia; order Geobacterales; family DSM-12255; genus Geomobilibacter. The sequence goes on from CAYSJJ010000013.1 coordinate 47,861, forward strand.
GACCGGGGAAACCTACCTGACCGGGATCAAGCGGACGGTCTACGCCAAGGTGAAGGAGCGGTACCCCGCGGTCTACCAGCACTATAAGCTGGACAAGGAAATGGCCGGCACCGTCAAGGAACGGCGGCTCAACTACAGCGCCCCGCTGGAGCCGTTTTTCGTGCAGTGCAAAATTTCGATCATTGCCGGCTTCATCATCGTTCTTCCCATCGTCTTCTACCAGGTCTGGCTCTTCGTGGCTCCGGGACTCACCCGCAAGGAGCGACGGATGGTGGTCCCCTTTGTGACGGCATCGACCATCAGCTTCTGCGTTGGCGCCATGTTTTTCCTGATCATCATCTGGCCGGTGATCATCAATTTTTCACTCTCCTACGAGATGGAAGGACTGCAGAGCTGGTTCAACCTGAGCGCCTACGTCAATTTCTGTCTCAGGCTCATCCTGATCTTCGGCCTGATCTTCGAGCTGCCGATACTCTCTCTCCTTCTCTCCCGGTTCGGTATCGTCAACTACGGGCTTCTGGCCCGAAACCGGAAATACGCCTTGCTGGCCAGCGCCATCGTAGCCGCCTTCCATGCCGACCTGATCACCATGTTCGTGGTCATGGTTCCCCTCTACCTGATGTACGAGGTGAGCGTCTGGGTCGCACTCGTCTTTGGCAAGCGTAAGCCGCCGGCGCCGGCGGTTGAGGAGGGGGAGGCCGCATGATCGTCTACCGTTCGCTGGACGAGATTGTTCCCCCGCTTGCCAGGACCGTGGTCACCATCGGCAATTTCGACGGTGTGCACCTCGGACACCGGGAGATATTCAGACGCCTCAAGCAAGCCGCCCGCGACTGCGGCGGTGCATCCGTCGTCGTCACCTTCGATCCCCACCCCCTGAAGGTCCTGCCGACCACCAAGCAGGTCCGGCTCATCAATACCGCCGCCGAAAAGGAGCTCCTCATCGGGGCCTCCGGTGTGGATCATCTGGTGGTCATACCGTTCGACTTCGAGTTTGCCCGCCTGACCGCCAGGGAGTTCGTTGAGCGGGTCCTGGTGGGAAAGCTGGGGGTGCACCACCTGATCATCGGCTACGACTACTCCTTTGGCCGGGGCAGGGAAGGTAACGTGTCACTCCTGAAGCAACTGGGGGACGAATTCGGCTTTCAGGTGGAGGTGCTGGAGCCGATCGGCAAGGACGGGGTGGTCTACAGCAGCTCGCTGGTCAGGGAACTGATCAGGGGAGGGGCGGTGGCTGACGTGGTCCGCTTCCTGGGGCGTCACTACTCCCTTGCCGGGACCGTGATCCACGGTCATCACCGGGGGCAGGGGCTCGGCTTTCCTACGGCGAACCTGGCCGCGGAAAAGGAGATTGTCCCGGCCCACGGCGTCTATGCGGTACGGGTCAAGGTGGGGGAGACGATCTACGACGGGGCGTGCAACGTCGGCATTACCCCGACCTTTGGCGGCGATCAGCCGGTGATCGAGGTGTTCCTCTTCGATTACGCCGGGGACCTGTACGGGCAGGAGATCCGGGTCTACTTCATTGCCAGGCTGCGCGACGAAGTGAAGTTCGCCTCGCCCGAGGAGCTGAAGACGGCGATTGCCCATGACGTGGCACGCTGTCGGGAGGTCCTGGCGGCTACGCCGCTCATCGAGTACCGGGAGTACCTGGAAGGGGTATAGAGCACGTGGCAAAGAAGAGTCTTGACCTTAAGTTCTGGATCGGTATCGCCATCAGCGCGATCTGCCTTGCCCTCTTGTTCCGGAAAATCGAACCTGCAAAGGTGGCTGCCGCGTTCCGGGAGATGGACTGGCGCTACCTGGTGCCGGCCGTTCTCTCCACCTTTGCCAGCTATTTCTGCCGGGCAGTCCGCTGGCACTTTCTCCTCCTGCCGCTGAAGCGGACCTCGCTCCGTTCCCTCTATCCAGCCACCATCATCGGCTACATGGCCAACAATCTCCTGCCGGCCAGGCTGGGAGAATTCGTGCGCGCCTACGTCCTGGCCCGCAAGGAGGGACTGGAGACCAGCGCGGTCTTTGCCACCCTCGTGGTGGACCGTCTCTGGGACGGTTTTACCGTGCTGTTGATGCTGCTCTTCACCTTTTTCACCCTCCGGCTCCCACCAGGCATGGAGAGCGTGCAGCAGGGAATGGTGACGGGTGGGTATATCACCCTGGCCGTCTACTGTGCCGCGATCTGTTTCCTGGTTATCCTGAAGCGCCGGACCGTCTGGACCCTCAACCTGATCGGGCAGCTCCTCCGCCCCTTTCCCGCAGTGGTGAGCGACAAGGTCATCCCGCTCCTCGGCTCTTTCATCGGCGGCCTCCGTCTGACCGCCGGGCCGCGGGACCTGGTGGCCATATTCGGGAGCTCGCTGGTCATCTGGGGCTTTGCGGTCTGGCCGGTGGATCTCCTGCTTCGCTCCTTCGGGATCGTCCTGCCGCTGGCAGGGTCACTCTTCATCATGGTCTTCCTGGTCTTTGCCGTGATGGTTCCCGCTTCACCCGGGTACGTCGGGACCTATCACTTCGCCTGCGTCACCGCCCTCAGTGCCTTTAACGTGGCCTCGGAGAAGGCGCTCTCCATTGCCCTGGTGATCCACGGAGTCAGCTTTTTCCCGACGATTTTCGCCGGGTTTTATCATATGTGGCGGGCCAAGCTCTCCCTGAAGAGCGTCAGCGCCACTATCCCCCGCGAGGAGCCATCCTAATGCTCAGCCGTTTCCTGTCCCGCGTCGATCCGTTGGCCCTGCTGGCGTTCCTGATCCCGCTGGGGGGGTACCTGGTAACCCTGGCGCCTTCCACCACCTTTTTCGACAGCGGCGAGTTCATCACGGCCATAGCCTGCCTCGGCTCGCCCCATTCGCCCGGTTATCCCCTGTTCGTCAACTATGGCAAACCGTTCACCTATCTCCCTCTCGGGAACGTCGCGTTCAAGGTCAATATTGCCACCGCGGTTTCCGGCGCCCTTGCCTGTTATGGCGCCTTTCTCCTCACGCGCTACCTCCTCTCCGACGAAGAGGGGCAAGTGTCACCGGTGCCGCCGCTGTTCCGTGACCTGGCCGCCCTGGCCGCCAGTCTGGCATTCGCGTTCACCCCCCGGCTCTGGCTCCAGTCAAACCACGACAAACCGTACCCCTTGGTCTCCTTCATCGCCGCCCTGGTCTTCTACCTGATCCTCCGCTGGCGCGAATCCTCGCTCGTCGACGAGGAGCGGCCATCGTACGTCTATCTTGGCGCCTTTCTCTGCGGACTGGCCACCGGTGCCCACCAGACCATCATCCTGATCATCCCCGCCTGTGCGTTCATCATCCTCGTTACCGACTGGCGGGTGATCAAGCGGGTCAAGGAGATACTTCTGGCGCTGTCGTTCGGCATCCTCGGTTTTGCCATCAATCTCCACCTGCCGCTCCGGGCAACCATGAACCCGATCCTCAACTGGGGCGACCCCAAGACCCTTGACCAGTTCCTCTGGCATTTCCTGCGCAAGGGGTACCCGGTGGAGAAGCCGACCCGGGATGTGAAGCTTCTCTGGCAGCAGATCAACGCCTTCAATGTGCCCCACGAATTCACCATTGCCGGCATGGCACTGCTGTTGCTCGGTGTCGTCTACCTTCTGGGGCGAAAGAGATGGGTCGAACCCGTTGCCAGTCTGCTCTGTGTCGGTGCTTTCCTTCTGGTCATCGTCGGCTACTTCAATACGCCCGGCGAGCTCATATTCCTCACCGAGGAGTTCTTCACCCCTCTCTATCTCATCGCCGCCGTCTTCATCGGTCTCGGTCTCTGGTATGTGATCAAGCTCGGCTTTGCTGCCCTGCAGAGTGTGATCAAGGCTCCCCTGGTTGCGAACTCTCTGGCGCTGGTCGTCCTCTTTGCCCTTCCCGCCGGCGTCTTTGCCATAAACTTTGTTGAGAACGATCAGCACGACAACTATGTAGCCTTCGACTATGCCTCCAATACCCTCCGTTCGGCGCCGCAGGGGGCGGTGCTCTATACCTGGGGGGACAGCGGCGCCTTCCCGCTCTGGTATCTGCAGGGGGTGGAGCGGATGCGTGAAGACCTCGACCTCCTCCACACACCGCACCTCGTGTTCAAGTGGTATCTGGACGGTTTTCCCGAACTGTTCAGGAACAGTCTGCTGCGCAGAATACCGCTGGAGTCCCAGTCGCCGGAAAATGTCCTGCTTCTGTCGGTGGCCGAGCAGTACCCGCGAAGGCCGGTCCTGATCGATTTCTCTACCCGCTATTCGGTGCCGTTCGATACCTACCGCTTCCTGCAGCGGGGGATAACCTATCAGCTGGTTAACGCAGCGCAAGGAGAGCAACCGATGCCGGATATGATGACGTGGCGACTCTACAACACCAGAGGCTTTACGACCGACATGTTCTTCCGCGACCTGGATACCCAGAAGGCGTTTCTCATCTATGCCAACGGCCACCTGGAGGCGGGTGAATCGCTGCTGCGCCTTGGCCGGAAGGGGGAAGGGGTGGCAGAACTCAGGCTCGCGGAGCAGATTGCGCCGGAAATGGCCCCTCAGGTGATGCAGACCCTTGCCACCTTCGGTGTACGCTGATGACGGAGATCAAGGGGAGTACACGCATCCTGGGGATCATCGGCTGGCCTATCGAGCATTCCCTGTCGCCGCTCATGCAGAACCGCGCCATCGCGGCCTGCGGACAGGATCTGGTCTTCGTCCCGTTCCCGGTCCATCCCAATGCCCTTGCCGCGGCCGTAACCGGGCTGCGGAGCCTGGGGGTGGCGGGGTTCAACGTGACCATCCCCCATAAGAACGCCATCATCCCGCTCCTGGACGAGGTAACCCCGGAGGCGCGAATGATGGGGGCCGTCAATACGGTGCAGTGCGATGGTTCCCGATTGGTGGGGCACAATACCGACGGCCCCGGGCTTCTTCGCGCCCTGACAGAGGAGTTCGGCTTCAACCCGGCCGGCAGGCGGGTCCTGCTCATCGGCGCCGGCGGGGCGGCCCGTGCTGCCTTGGTCTCGCTGGCTCGGGCCGGTGCGGTTGTAACCGTGGCCAACCGTACCGAAGAGAAGGGGACGGAGCTGGTGAACGCCTGCCGACAGGGGGTGGCTGGTGCGGAGCTGGCGGTGAGCAGCCTCGACATCCTCGGCGCACCGGAACTCTCCCGTTTTGACCTGATCGTCAACAGTACATCCGTCGGCATGTGGGGGACTGCGTTCACCGAACTTGATGCCGGTTGTCTGCAACCAACGACGATGGTCTATGACATGGTCTATGCGCCTCTGGAGACCCCGCTTCTGAAGACGGCCCGGGAGCGGGGAGCGCCGGCAGCCAACGGGCTCTCCATGCTCGCGGCCCAGGGAGAGCTTGCCTTCGCCATCTGGACCGGTGCACCCCCACCTGCCGGACTCATGCGGGAGACACTTTTGACCGCAGTGACGGAATCAGATTAAACTTTCCTAGATATTCTCCGATGAATATGGATAGTCTTGACCCTGGAGCCTTGAATTCAGCCTATGAACTGTCATACTTCAACGAACGTGCTCTCCCGTGAAGCTGCCAAAGCGAGCCTGGGGCGGGAGCGGAATGAGATCGCCGGTCCCGTGCACGGGGAGTCGGCCCTGGGTGCCATGTTCAATCTCTGTCAGAGGTGTCTAAAACGATGAGCAGATTGGGCGAAATCCTCGTTGCCAACAGCCTGATCACCAGGGAACAGCTGAATGCCGCCCTTGTGGAGCAGAAGGAGTCGGGCGGCCAGTTGCGCCTCGGCACCATCCTGATCAAGAACGGCTTCCTCACCGAGCAGGACCTGACCACCTTCCTGTCCAAACAGTACGGTGTCCCCTCCATCAATCTTGCCGACGTTGAGATCGACCCGGCGGTTATCAAGATCATCCCCGGCGATGTCGTTCAGAAGTACCAGGTCGTGCCGGTGAATCGGGCCGGTTCGACCCTGGTCATCGCCATGAGCGACCCGTCCAATATCTTCGCCATCGACGACATCAAGTTCATGACCGGCTACAACGTGGAGGTGGCGGTCGCCTCCGAGTCGTCCATCAAGGGGGCTATAGACAAGTACTACGACCAGTCCGCATCCCTCGACGAGGTGATGAGCAACCTGGAGATGGAAGACCTGGAGGTGATCGGCGAAGAGGACGAGGTGGACGTCTCCTCCCTGGAGCGTGCCACCGAGGATGCGCCGGTCGTCAAGCTGGTGAACCTGATCCTGACCGATGCCATCAAGAAGAAGGCGAGCGATATCCACATCGAGCCGTACGAAAGGGTCTTCAGGGTTCGCTACCGGATCGACGGGGTCCTGTACGAGGCGATGAAGCCGCCTCTGAAACTGAAGAACGCCATCACCTCCCGGATCAAGATCATGGCCGAACTGGATATCGCCGAACGGCGCCTTCCCCAGGACGGCAGAATCAAGATCAAGCTGGGGGGGGGGAAGGACATGGACTTCAGGGTCTCGGTGCTCCCCACCCTGTTCGGCGAGAAGATCGTCCTCCGTCTGCTGGACAAGTCCAACCTCCAACTGGACATGACCAAACTGGGGTACGAACCGGATGCCCTGGCAAATTTCAAGGCGGAGATCCACAAGCCGTTCGGCATGGTCCTGGTCACCGGACCTACCGGGAGCGGGAAAACCGTTTCACTCTACTCGGCGCTTTCCGAGCTCAACAAGACCACGGAGAACATCTCCACTGCCGAAGACCCGGTGGAGTTCAACTTTGCCGGGATCAACCAGGTGCAGATGCACGAGGATATCGGACTCAACTTCGCGGCTGCCCTGCGGGCGTTCCTTCGCCAGGACCCGGACATTATCATGATCGGCGAGATCCGCGACTTCGAAACCGCCGAGATCGGCATCAAGGCTGCCCTTACCGGCCACCTGGTCCTTTCGACCCTGCATACCAACGATGCGCCGGCCACCATAAACCGGCTCCTTAATATGGGGGTCGAACCATTTCTGGTAGCCTCGGCAGTGAACCTGATCACCGCCCAACGCCTGGCACGTCGGGTCTGCAGCGAGTGCAAGGTGGTGGATGAAATCCCGGTGAAGGCCCTTGTGGATGCCGGAGTTCCGTCGAACGAGGCACCGAATGTCGTCTGTTACCGGGGTGCCGGCTGTCCCAAATGCAACGGCACCGGCTACAAGGGGCGGGTCGGTTTTTACCAGGTCATGCCGATGCTGGAGCCGATCCGCGAACTGATCCTGAACGGGGCCAACACTGCGGAGATCAAACGGGAAACGATGCGCCTGGGGATCAAGACCATGCGTCAATCCGGGCTGACGAAACTGGCCGAGGGGGTCACTTCTTTCGAGGAGGTGCTCCGAGTGACCGTGTCTGACGATTAGTGACAACGTGGGGGTGGTGACATCATGGTGAATCTGCATCAGTTGCTCAAAGAGCTTGTAGACCGTGGCGGTTCGGACTTGCACATTACCACCAACTCGCCGCCGCAGATCAGGATCGACGGCCAGCTGAAGCCGATGGATCTCCCCCCGCTCACGGCGGTGGAGACGCGGCAGCTCTGCTACAGCGTCCTGACCGAGGCCCAGAAGCACAAGTTCGAAGAGGATAACGAACTGGACCTCTCCTTCGGCGTAAAGGGTCTCTCCCGATTCCGCGGGAATGTCTTTGTCCAGCGAGGGGCAGTGGCCGGCGTGTTCCGGGTTATCCCCTACAAGATACTGACCTTCGAAGAGCTGGGGCTTCCTCCGATCGTGAAGGAGCTGACCGAGAAGCCGCGGGGGCTGATCCTGGTCACCGGGCCGACCGGCAGCGGCAAGTCGACCACCCTCGCCTCCATGATCGACAAGATCAATACCGAGCGTCACGATCACATCGTCACCATCGAGGACCCGATCGAGTACCTGCATCCCCACAAGGGGTGCCTGGTGAACCAGCGCGAGGTGGGGGCCGATACCAAGGGGTTCAAGAATGCCCTGCGGTACGTTCTCCGTCAGGACCCGGACGTGGTCCTGATAGGCGAGTTGCGTGACCTGGAGACCATCGAGGCTGCCCTGACCCTTGCGGAAACCGGCCACCTCTGTTTTGCCACGCTCCATACCAACTCCTGCGCCCAGACGATCAACAGGATCATCGACGTATTTCCCCCCTACCAGCAGACGCAGATCCGGACCCAGCTCTCCTTCGTACTGGAAGGGGTCATGTCACAGGTCCTGATCCCCCGTCTGGGTCAGACGGGACGGACGTTGGCACTGGAGATCATGGTGCCGAACCCGGCAATCAGGAACCTGATCAGGGAGGACAAGATCCATCAGATCTATTCCCAGATGCAGGTCGGTCAGGACAAATTCGGGATGCAGACCATGAACCAGTCCCTCTATACCCTGTACGCCCGTCGGCTCATCTCTCTGGACGATGCGTTGGGGCGCTCCTCGGACCCTGACGAACTGAAGCAGATAATTGCCAACGGCGGCCCCGCGGGGCAGCAGCGCCGGCCCCCCGGCCCGCCGGGACGTTAGGATGCACGAGAGTGATTCAGTGAGCTAATGTTACAAGACTCGGGTTGCTTAAAAACAGTCAGATCTTCGCACCCGCAGCGAGCTCCGCGGAGGCGCCGTACCCGGATACCGGGTATACACAGCGCTACGCCGCACAGAGGAGCTTGCGAGGCCGGCGGCGAGATGGCGGTTTTTCAGCAACCCCCTAGGAAGCGGTGCGGGAGGAAACATGCCTAAGTTCAACTGGGAAGCCAGAACAAAGACCGGTGCGGTGCAGAAGGGGGTCATGGAGGCCGACAACGCCGGCGCGGTGGAAACGCAGCTGAAACGGTACGGTTTCACCGGCATCTCGGTCAAGGAGGAGAAAAAGGGGGGCAAGTCCTTCGGCTTCGGCAAGAAGAAGGTGGATACCAAGGACCTGGTGGTCTTTACCCGGCAGTTCGCCACCATGATCGACTCCGGCCTTCCTCTGGTCCAGTGCCTGGATATCCTGGCTGGCCAACAGGAGAACAAGACCTTCAAGGAGTGCCTGCTGAAGGTGAAAGAGGCGGTGGAGAGCGGCTCGACCTTTGCCGATGCCCTTGCCAAGCACCCGACGATCTTCGACCAGCTCTATGTGAACCTGATCGCGGCCGGTGAGGTGGGTGGTATCCTGGACACCATCCTGAACCGCCTGGCTGCCTATATAGAAAAGGCGATGAAACTGAAGAAGCAGGTGAAGGGGGCCATGGTCTATCCGGCCACCATCATGGCCATCGCCGTGATTGTCGTCGGCGTCATCCTGGTCTTCGTCATCCCGACCTTTGCCAAGATGTTCGCCGACTTCGGCGGCGAACTCCCGGCGCCGACCAAGTTTGTCATCTCCCTCAGCAACTTTCTGAAGAAGTACATCATCGTCATGATCGGCATCTTCTACGGTATCTCCTACGCCATCAAGAAGTACTATGCCACGACGGATGGCCAGCGGAAGATCGACCGTCTCCTCCTCCGTTCCCCCATCGTCGGTATCCTGATCCGCAAGGTTGCGGTGGCCAAGTTCACCCGGACGCTGGGTACCATGATCTCCAGCGGCGTGCCGATCATGGACGGCCTGGAGATCGTTGCCAAGACTGCCGGCAACAAGATCGTGGAAGAGGCGATCTACAAGGTGCGTCAGGCGATCTCCGAAGGAAAGACCATGGCCGACCCTCTGGCCGAGAGCGGCGTGTTCCCGGCAATGGTGGTGCAGATGATTTCGGTTGGTGAGGCAACCGGAGCCATGGACACCATGCTGAACAAGATCGCCGATTTCTACGACGACGAGGTGGACGATGCGGTGGCCAACCTCACCTCCATGATGGAGCCGCTCCTGATGGTCTTTCTCGGGACGACCGTCGGTGGCCTCGTTATCGCCATGTATCTCCCGATCTTCAAGCTTGCGGGGGCCGTCGGCGGCTAGTCGATGCCTGATCGCAAACGTCTCGCATGGTTCATCCTGGCCCGGCTGGTGGTGGTGGCACTGGTGCTCGCCTCCATCAGCCTGCTCCAGGCCGGGGAACCGGATGCTGCATCTCTCGGTGATGCAGGCGGCTTCAGGAAACTGGTTGCCGCTACCTGCCTCTTTTCACTCGTCTCCCTGGTCACGCTCCGTCTGACGGACCTGATCAACGTCACCCTCGCCTATCTTCAGATCATCTGGGACATCCTGTTCATCACGGTCCTGATCCTGCTGACCGGCGGCGTCGCCTCGTCCTATCCGTTTCTCTATCTCCTGGCGATCATCAGTGCCGGATTCCTGCTGGCCCGACGGGAGTCGCTCTATACCGCCTGCCTCTGCGGCATTATGTACGGCGCCATCCTGGATCTCCAGTTCTATGGCAGACTGGCCGGCCTGGGTCTCAGCCCGGTCCCGGCACAGCAGTCGGGTGCCCGGCACCTGCTGGTGACGATCTTCATCAACGTGCTGGCCTTCACCCTGACGGCACTTTTGACCGGCATCCTCGCCGAGCGGGCGCGCAGGAGCGAAAGTGCCCTGCAGGAACGGGAGATCGACTATACGGAGTTGGAGCGTCTCAACAGCACCATCGTCTCAAACCTGGAGAGCGGCCTCCTGACCGTGAACATCCAGGGACGGATCAGGGTCTTCAACAGCTATGCCGAGGAACTGACCGGCGTCTCCCAGAAAGAGGCGTACGACCGGCCCCTGACCGAGGTGATCCCTGCCTTTCTCCCCTATGAGTGGCTTGCCAACCGCTTCCAGCGGGAGGAGATCGAGCATGTGACCCGGGACGGGGAGCGGAAGATCTTCGGCTTCAAGTCGGTTCCGTTCACCGACAACGAGGGGAACCGGCTGGGGGTGATCATCGACTTCCAGGACCTGACCAGGCTCAAGATGATGGAGTCGGAACTGAAGCGGGCCGACCGTCTGGCCGCCATCGGCGGGATGGCGGCGCGCCTGGCCCACGAGATCCGCAATCCCCTGGCTTCCATCAGCGGTTCGGTGCAGCTGATCGCCCAGGGTGACGGGGTCGCGGAGCAGGACCGGAAACTGTTGGAGATCGTGCTCAGGGAAACGGACCGGTTGAACGGTTTGATCAGCGAGTTTCTCTCCTATGCCCGGCCGACGGCCCCGCTCCTCGTACAGTTGAACCTGAGCGACCTGGTGAACAGCCTGCTGGCGCTGCTGCTGGGCGATGCACGGTTTGCCGGAGTTCAGGTCAGGACGGGGATTCCCCCATCCCTGCTGGTGGCCGGCGACCCGGGTCAACTGGAGCAGGTGCTCTGGAACCTGCTGGTGAATGCGGCGGAGGCCATGCCCGCAGGCGGAACCATCGACATCAGTGCCTGCGGACCGCTACCCTATCCCGAATTTGCCATGGAACAGGCCAACCGCATTACGGTTCGCGATTCCGGGAGCGGCATGACCGAGGATGAGCGGCGCCTGATCTTCGAGCCGTTTTTTACCACCAAGGCCGGCGGGACCGGTCTGGGGCTGGCAACGGTCTACCGGATCATCGAGGCCCACGGCGGCCGCATTCTCGTGGAGAGCGCCAAAGGGGAGGGGACCAGCTTCACCGTGCTCCTGCCGGTGGTGCCGGCCGTCAGTTAGGCCACGGGAAGAGCGTCTCTCGCGGAGACGCGACAAGATGCGGAGCGGGTCTCACCGGATAGCATTCTTGATTGAACATCCATCGTTGTATGCGTGCACGATAGCCGTATTCAGAGTGAAATTCATGTTGGGAAAAAACAAATGAGCGCACAGGTACTGGTGGTAGACGACGAACTGAGCATGCGGGAGTTTCTCTCCATCCTTCTGCAGCGCGAAGGGTACGAGACCGAACTGGCCGAACACGCCGAAGCGGCTTTGGAGAAGATTGCCACCGGCAGCTTCGACCTGGTCGTGTCTGACGTGAACATGCCGGGACTGAGCGGCATCGCCCTCCTTGAGAGGATACGGCAGATCTCGCCGGAGACCGAGGTGCTGCTGGTCACCGCCTACTCCACGGCGGCCCAGGCCGTGGAGGCCATGAAACTCGGTGCCTACGACTACATCGCAAAACCGTTCAAGGTAGAGGAGATCAAGGTCCTGGTCAGGAACGCCCTGGCAAAACGGGCGCTACAGCAGGAAAACAACCGGCTCAAGCGGGAGGTGGCCGACCGGTTCAGCTTTGGCGGGCTGGTCGGCAAGAGTCGGGCCATGCGGAGCGTCTGCAGCCTCATTGAGAAGGTTGCCGCCAGTACGGCCAATGTGCTGATTTTCGGCGAAAGCGGCACCGGCAAGGAGCTGGTCGCCCGCGCCATCCATTTCAACGGCCCCCGGCGGGGACGCCCGTTCGTGGCGGTCAACTGCGGGGCAATTCCCGAGACCCTGATGGAGAGCGAGCTGTTCGGCCATCGCAGGGGGGCGTTCACCGGGGCAATCGCGGACCGGGCCGGGCTCTTCGAGCAGGCAGAGGGGGGAACCCTCTTCCTGGACGAGATCGGCGAAATCCCCCTGCAGCTGCAGGCCAAGCTCCTGCGCGTTCTGCAGGAGCGCGAGGTGCGGCGTATCGGCGGCAGCGACGCCCGCAAGGTCGATGTCCGGATCGTTGCCGCCTCCAACCGCGACCTGGAGCAGGAGGTACGGTCCGGACTCTTCCGGGAAGACCTCTTCTATCGGCTGAACGTGGTGGAGGTGGTCATTCCGCCGCTGCGCGAGCGGCTCGAAGATATCCCGGTGCTGGTGGAGCATTTCCACGGCAAGTTTGCCCAGGGGACGGCGACGGGCGATCATATCACCCCCGAGGCGTTGAAGCTCCTCATGGCCTATCCATTTCCCGGCAACGTCAGGGAGCTGGAAAACATCGTGGAGAGGGCGCTCGCCCTGGGGGACCGGACCATTGTTCCCGACTCCCTCCCGCCGCAGGTGCTGCGGGGGCGCCAGCCCGCGTCCCCCTGCGAGACCATGGAACTTCCCCCTGACGGTATGGACCTTGAGGCCCATCTGGACGGCATCGAGAAGCAGTTCCTGCTCCAGGCACTGGAGCGGGCCGGGGGGGTGAAGAAGAAGGCGGCGCCTCTCCTGGGGCTCACCTTCCGCTCCTTCCGATACCGACTGGCCAAGTTCGGCATGGATGACGAGCAGTAAGGCGAGAGGGGAGAGCGTCCCGCTCCGTTCGTAGCGCCGCTCGTACCGCCGTTGTACGGCTCATTCCGCGTCGGTCCATCAACTCGCCCTTACGGGCTCAGACACGATGGACCGACTTTGCTTCATTTCGCTTACAACGGCAGGTACTCGGGCACACTCTCTCCGCGGGACGCTCTCCCCTCGCTGGTAGCGAGTGAAAATTTTGTGACGCATCCTGTCACCCATCCGTG